>CAUWHJ010000017.1:0-62916 GCA_963558655.1 uncultured Peptococcaceae bacterium | reverse complement strand
CACATACATTTTAATGCATGTGGGGTGGTATGGCGAGAAAAAGGCCACCTATTGGTGACCTTTTTCGACAAGCTGTGATACCTTATCGGAGATTGGCGATAGGGTATCATTTTTTATGGGGAAACGAATGATAAATTTTAATGATACAATGCATACATCAAGAATTGATGCAAACTATTAAGGAGGAATTTGTTATGGGAAAACCATCAGTACATCCAATGGGAACGATCATTTACAAACCTGAGAAATGTTTTAATGGGTACACATTATTTCAAGCTAATGAACACGGTGCAACACTGATTGATATGAATGGTGGTGTGGTAAATCATTGGCAGAATTTAGAAGGGTTTCCAAATAAGTTGCTAAAAGGCGGCTATGTTTTTGGCTGTCGTGGAGAACGTAACAATACTTATGGTTGGCAAGATTATAAGGATCTGGTTCAAGTTGATTGGGAAGGGAAAATTGTTTGGAAATTTGACCAAAACCAATATGTTGAAGATCCTGGGTATGAAGCGCAGTGGATGGCACGTCAGCATCACGATTATCAGCGTGAAGGAAATCCTGTGGGTTATTATGTGCCAGATATGGATGCTAAAGTTGATGGTGGTAACACCTTGATTCTTACACATATTGATGTAACGATTCCAGAAATTTCAATGCATCCTCTTATTAGTGATCGCATGATTGAAGTCGATTGGGAAGGCAATATTGTATGGGATTGGTGTGTGCATGATCATTTTGATGAGTTAGGATTTGATGAAAATGCAAAAAACGCATTGGCACGTAATCCTAATATTGTAAAAAATGGTCTTGGTGACTGGATGCATATTAACTCCATGAGCTATCTTGGGCCAAATAAATGGTATGATGCTGGCGATGAACGTTTCCATCCGGATAATATTATTTGGGATGGTCGTCAGACTAACATCATTGCCATCATTGATAAGAAAACCGGCAAAATTGTGTGGAAATTAGGTCCGGATTATACTACTGGAAAGGCCAAAGAAATTGGTCAGATTATTGGCCAGCATCATACACATATGATTCCTAAAGGGCTTCCTGGCGCAGGCAATATCCTTATTTATGATAATGGGGGTTGGGCTGGTTATGGTGCACCAAATCCTGTTTCACCAACGGGTGTGAATAATGCTCATCGTGATTATTCTCGTGTTTTGGAAATTGATCCAACAACGATGGAAATTGTATGGCAGTGCCGTCCAATGGACCTTGGTTATATGCAGCCATTTATTGCAGATCATTTTTATAGCTGCTACATTTCCAGCGCGCAACGTTTGCCAAACGGAAATACGCTGATTACCGAAGGGGCAGATGGACGTTTGATTGAAGTAACGCCAGACCACGAAATCGTTTGGGAATACATTAGCCCATACTTTGGCACACACATTACGACAAACATGGTATATCGTGCATACCGCTATCCATACGATTATGTTCCACAGGTTGAAAAACCAGAGGAAGTGGCAATTGCACCTGTTGATAATGAAGATTTCCGTTTGCCAGGGGCGAAAAGTAAAGAATTCCGCCACATGGTTCAAGTTGAAGGTACCGAAGGCTATGGGGATGTTTCTGGTTTCTGTTTGACGATTGAAGAAGACTAATTGAAATGATGAAGTGTGTTAGCGTGGTGTGTATAGCACCACGCTGGCATGATTAAGATATTGAGAAAGGATGGGGAAAATGAGCGAAGCAAAGAAAAAGAGAAGTTTGTATCCACTGCATGTTGTTATTGGCTTTGGACTAATGGCATTATTCTGGTTCATGCCACCGATTGATCCTATTACCCCGCTGGGAATGCGCTGTGTAGGTGTATTTATTGGGATGGTATATCTTTGGAGTTTCGTTGATACAATGTGGCCAAGTATGGTTGGTTTGTTTGCGTTAGCAATTTCCGGCTATGGCGGCGAAGGCGGTTTTAATGGTGTATGGATGCAGGCAGTAGGTGTCTATACAGTTCTGTTAACGCTTTTTGCAATGGTTCTGTTTGGTGCAATGGATCTCGTTGGAGATACCAAATACATTGCAAAATGGTTTTTGACGCGCAAGATTTTTAAGGGTCGTCCATATACATTCCTTGCGGTATTTTTTGCAACATGCTTTGCTTTGTCTGCATTAGCTTCACCAGTGACAGGCTTGATCATTCTCTGGCCAATTGCAACCAGTTTGATGGCTTCTATTAATATCACTAGACAAGATCGTTTATGGAAATATTTCTTTGTTGGGATGTTCCTTGTTTCGACACTTTCTCAACCGTTGTTCCCATTTAAGGGTGCAGAATTGATTCCTTATTCTGCGTTTCAGAGTATGACTGCAGCTATGGGTAATCCAATGACCATTCCTATGGGTCAATATATGGCGGTCAATATTATAATGACTGTGATTGTTGCAGCAGTTTACTTATTGATTATGCGTTTTATTGTACGTGTGGATGTTAGTAAATTAAAAGCAATTGATCCAGCAATGGTAGAAAAACAAATGTCTTTGCCAAAGATGAATTTCCAGCAGTGGGCTTATTTGATCATGTTGCCATTGTATATTATTATGATGCTTTTACCAAGTTTCTTACCAGGCAATCCGATTTCAGATGCTTTGAATTTGATTGGGCCTTTGGGAACAACAGTATTTTGGACCATTGTATTTTTAATTGTTCGTTATGATGGAAAACCACTTTTGGACTTCAAAGAAGCGGCATATCATCGTTTCAATTGGGGCATTTTCTTTATGATTGCTGCGGCGGTTTATGCGGCAAATACGTTGTCCAATGATGCAACAGGTGTACCTGATTTTCTCATTCAGGCGTTGACCCCAATTTTAGGTGGTCGTGGTGAAATGGCATTTGTAGCCATCATGTTTACTATAGCATTGATCCTTACCAACTTTGCGAACAATGCAGCAATGGCTGTTGTTCTCATGCCGGTTATTCTTAACTTCTCTGCTGAGTTGGGGATTAACCCAATGCCAGTAGCAACGGGTGTTATTCTCATGGTCTTTGTTGCGATGTTGACACCTGCAGCTTCTCCTCATGCAAGTATGATGCACGGGATGAAGAGCATTTATACCACCAAAGACATTTTGACGATTGGGTTCCCAATGTGTATCATAACTTTATTGGGATATATCTTTATTGGTTATCCACTTGCGAAGATGTTAATGGGTGTTTAATAAATGCAGAGAATCTTAAGTTAAATGCCAAAGATGGCTTTTCACGTACAAAAGTTGGGAGCCATTTTATAAAAGTGTAAAAAGTACACAGAGATATGCAAAAAGGCGTTTCTCTGTGTACTTTTTTATACACGTTTTTAATGCGTAACGGTTGGTTTGCCACGTGCCAGAAGCATAGTTCAAGGGTGCTGGCAAAGAAGAAAGCGCTTCCCTATCATGAGAAGCGCTTTCTTATGCAATCCGGCGTAAGAAATTGCTTCCTTACGCCGGTATGAACCGACGGGTCAAGAGGTCAGGCGCAGAGCCTTTTTCAACGTTTCCGTTCCCTCGCAACGTGGTTATGGTATGAAGTTTATGCCAGTTTGGCGTCCAGACGAGCGGCGATGGCGTCGAGAAATTCTTCGCTGTTGACGGTGTGTTTGTTTTCGATGGTGGAGAGTGCCACGAGGTCTTTGGTCATGGTGCCGCTTTCAATGGTTTCGATGGTGGCTGCTTCAAGCGCATCGGCGTAGCGCATGAGGTCGGCGTTGCCGTCCATTTCACCGCGTTTACGCAGAGCGCCGCTCCAGGCAAAGATGGTGGCTACGGAGTTGGTAGATGTTTGTTCGCCTTCGAGGTGTTTATAATAGTGGCGCTGTACGGTGCCGTGTGCGGCTTCGTATTCGTAGTAGCCTTGTGGAGATACGAGAACGGAGGTCATCATAGCAAGGCTGCCGAAAGCGGTGGCAACAAGGTCACTCATGACGTCACCATCGTAGTTCTTGCAGGCCCAGATGAAGCCGCCTTCGCTGCGTACAACACGAGCCACAGCGTCGTCGATGAGGGTGTAGAAGTAGGTGATGCCGGCTTCTTCAAAGCGTGCTTTGTAATCGCGGTCAAAGATTTCCTGGAAGATGTCTTTGAAACGATGATCGTAGATTTTGGAGATGGTGTCTTTGGTAGCAAACCAAACGTCTTGCTTGGTATCCAGCGCATAGGTGAATACGGCGTTGGCGAAGCTGGCGATGGAAGCGTCACGGTTGTGCATCCCTTGAATGACACCAGGTTCGCTGAAGGTAAAGATGTCTTTTTCTTCTACGCGGCCATCTTCGTAAGCTACTTTCAGGCTGGCGGTGGCAGGTGCGTCAACGCGCAATTCGCTGTTTTTGTAGACGTCCCCATAGGCGTGAC
Source organism: uncultured Peptococcaceae bacterium (assembly GCA_963558655.1). Classification (GTDB taxonomy): domain Bacteria; phylum Bacillota; class Peptococcia; order Peptococcales; family Peptococcaceae; genus UMGS1590. The sequence goes on along the minus strand of CAUWHJ010000017.1, from coordinate 58,566 downwards.
GAGCGACAGTGATTGGTGCTTTCCAGGTGCGGACAAATGGCTGAATACCTTTCACCAGGATTGGCGCACGGAAAACGGTGCCGTCCAACAGGGCACGGATGGTGCCGTTCGGGCTTTTCCACATTTCTTTGAGATTGTATTCTTCCACACGTGCTGCATTTGGCGTGATGGTTGCACATTTTACGCCAACACCATATTTTTTGATGGCTTCTGCAGCATCTACGGTGACTTGGTCGTTGGTCGCATCGCGATGTTCCAAACCGAGGTCGTAGTATTCGCTTTTGAGGTCCACATAAGGCAAAATCAGTTTGTCTTTGATCCATGCCCAGAGGATGCGGGTCATTTCGTCGCCATCCATTTCAACGAGTGGCGTGGTCATTTTAATTTTTTCCATCGATGCAAGACTCCTTTTAGTCATGTTAAGATTTTGACTTTATTGTACTTTAATTGCATCGTGTTGTGCAACAAGTCTTTCATTATTTTTGAAAGGTGTTATAATCTAAAGAAAGAATAAGCGTATGATGGTAGGTCTGTGATATAGGGAGTGTGATCGTTTATGAAGAAGCATCCGAAGCTCATCTGTGCGTTTCTTTCGGCGGCGCTTCTCATGATGAGTATGACGCCAGCTTTGGCAGAAGAAAACGCCAATCCAATAGAGCCGCCAGAAGTGGAAGAACCCGGTGATCAGACGCCTGGCGAAGAGGTGCCGGGGGATAATGAGCCGGGTGATCCTATTATTACTGTGACGGAGCCGGCTTATCATGACAGCCACCAGGAAGCCGATGGTGTTAGTGTTGTCAGTGGTATTTTGCTCGTGAATAAAACGCATCCACTGCCTGCGGATTATGCGCCAAGCTACACTGCCGGAGCTGGTCAGAGCAACAGTTTGCAAGGCGAGGCTGATGCTGCTGCTCAGGCTTTTTTAGCTGATTGTAACGCACAAGGCAACAGTATGTACATTCTTTCCGGTTATCGCAGCTATGATGTGCAGGCTGATCTTTTTGCCAACTATGCCGCCATTCATGGTGAAGAAGCAGCCAATCGTTTTTCGGCACGTGCCGGTCAGAGTGAACATCAAACGGGTTTGGCTTTTGATGTTGGGGATGCACAGCACAGCGGCTACAATTTGGAAACGAGCATCGATCAGTTTCCTGGTGTGCAATGGATGATGCAGCATTGTGCGGATTATGGTTTTATTTTGCGTTATCCAGAGGGAAAAGAAAATATTACCGGCTATCAGTATGAACCATGGCATTTTCGCTATGTAGGCGTAGAAGCAGCGAAGGATATTCAAGCCAGCGGCCTGACGCTTGAAGAATACCTTGGTGCTGTGCAGACAGATGCTTCCGGTGGTCGTCAGATGGCGATTGGTGCCAGCGATAACAATTTGGAGGTTGATGGGCACTATTCTAAAGTTGCCAGCTATAACATCGGTGGAAATAACTATTTCCGCTTGCGTGATTTGGCAACGATTCTTGCGGATACAAATGCCTGCTTTGATGTTGGCTATGATGACAGTCAGCGTCTGATTACCGTACAAAAGAATACGCCGTTGACGGGTGCCGGAAGTTTGATTCAGCTGTCACGCACGGATATTGCTGTGCCAAACACTATGACGGTGATGGTTGACGGTTACTATGTAGCACCGACAGCGTATAACATTGATGGTTTCACTTATTTCAAACTGCGTGATTTGGGCACTATCCTGGGCTTTGGGGTAGCTTGGGATAATGAGGCTCAGAGCATGGTTATTACCACTGAAAATAATCAGATCATTGATAGCCTTTTGGCACCAGTGACGATTGATGAGGCATAGTTTTCTAAACGTCGGGCGAAAGTCCGGCGTTTCTTGAAGGAATAAAAAGGAGGTTTGTGATGGCTGAGATTCAACATATTGCAGAAGAATTGGAGATTATTCTGGCAGAAATGGTGGAACGTCAAGCGCCGCAGGACGATGACATTTTTGTCATTGGTTGCAGTACCAGCGAAGTGATTGGCCAGCGCATTGGCAAGGCGGGCAGTCCGGATGTGGCGGCACTGCTTTTTCCGGTATTGCGTCGGTTTGCTGCCGAGCATCATTTGCATTTGGCGTTCCAATGCTGCGAACATTTGAACCGATCACTCGTTGTTGAGCGTGAAACCATGCGTCGCTTTGGTTTAACAGAGGTATGCGCTGTGCCTCATGTGCGTGCCGGTGGCTCCATGGCGAGCCATGCTTATCGCCATTTTACCAACCCTGTGCTGGTGGAAGGCGTTCAGGCAGGTTATGGGCTGGACATTGGTGAGACGATGATAGGTATGCATATGCGTCCGGTTGCGGTGCCAATGCGTTTGGCGCATCGCAGCATTGGCGAAGCACGCGCCAACCCAAGCTTTTCCAGACCACGCCTGATTGGCGGTGTGCGTGCACGCTATACGCTTGAAGAAGCCGATGCTTTCGCTAAGGAAACGCAGCAATAACCAGCTTATAATCTATACAACAAAGAACCGGCGGTTCTGCCACAAGCAGCAGAACCGCCGGTTCTTTGTTTATTTCTTCTTTTTCTTGCTTTTTTTCTTATTTTTGTCGTTGCCTTTTTTATGCTTTTTCTTTTTCTTGTCTTTCTTTTTTGCGATAGGAACATCGTCAATGTCGTCGTTGCAGCCAAATTCATCAATCAGACGCTGTACCACTTTCATTTGCGTTTGACCAGTTTCGTGCATCATCTGTGTATAGAGGCGCATGGCGCGCAGGGTGGCGGGATTGTCGTCCTCGCCGAGACATTCTGTGAGCTGCTCCACATTATAGAAGCTGTCACAATAGATGCTCAGGCGCTGGTTGAGACGGCGAATACGCAGATACTGCTGTGCAAGCTGATAATTGGCCAGAGGGCTGAAAAATTCAAAGAGATAGCGGCTGGTTTTGCATAGGCTGCGTAGGTGTTCGATGGCGGTAAGGTCGGTGAAATTGGTGGTGCAGATGGCGTCCAACACAAGACGATAACGCTGGGTGAGCTGCTCACGCACAAGCACCTCAAGCGGTGCTGTTTCTGTGGCGGTCATGAGCGCAGCGATGGTTTGGTGCAAGGCTTCATTATAATCTTCTTCGCTGTCTTCGCGGCTGAGATGGTCACAGAGTTCAATGATGGCATCATTTTGCTCAATCACCATGGCGTCGGCCAGAGAAATCAATTCCAGCTTACGTGAATTGTGAATGGTTTTAAGTACGGCGCCTGTGGCACGCAGTTCTTCCAGATCATCGTACAGAGAAAGATAGCGTTGTTCGGCTTTTTTGAACGGCTTTTGTTTGCAGTAGGGTTCAATAAATTCCAACAGTGCATACTGGCTGCGTAGTGCCACACGCAGTGTGCTCAGCGCATCGCTGTCGTCGGGATCGTCAAGAAAGGTGTCGCGCGCACTGGTGATGTGTTTGTGCTGGCGTTCGATGAGCGTGGCAATACCAACGCCAAGCGGCACGCTGAAAAGGTCGAGCGTTTTCAGTTGGTCGAAGTCGATGTTGTTGATACGAATGGCACGCTCAGGCGCCGTTGGCGGCAGATAAAGCATTTCGCCGCAGCCTTTTTTGAAATGCACATCAAGACCGGTCATTTCACGCACCCAGTCGCTGAGGTATGGTTCATGGCCGATGACGACCAGTGTTTCGCCATGATGGTGCGTTTTTAAGGCATCACAAAAAGCGTCAAAGTCGCCTTCTTCAAGGAAGGGCTGAATTTCCGGCGAAACAGCCGGCATATAGCGGCAGAGCACCTCGGCGGTTTGCAGGGCGCGGATTTTTGGCGATGTCCACACAGCACATTGGCTTTTCGTGTTGAGATAGCGTGCCAGCGATGGATAGGCACGTTCGAGCCGTTCTCTGCCGGCTGCTGTGAGCGGACGATGAAAGTCGCTTTGGTCAGGTGCAGCGTCCTCTGCCTGGCCGTGACGGATGAAAATGAGTCGCATGATGATTCCCTCTTTCTTTCATTCGTTAGGATTTATGTTTAGTATAGCATGTTTCGTTTGATGCGGGCAGCTACTGGCGATGGATTTTATGAAAGGTCTTTGTGAAAAATTTATTGTAATCATAAAAGGCATTATTTGAGATTTGCACGCATATTTGCTATACTAAATTGATAGACAGGAAGTTGTGTCATGTTGATTTGTAGGACACAGTGACAGGCGCTTAGCAAGGGAGGCCTGCCTGTTCTGCTTGCAAAAGAATTTTAAAAGGAAGGTGTCATATGAAAATTCATTTGTTTACTCAGTGTATGGTGGATATGTTCTATCCACAGGTCGGCATCGCTGCAGTTGAAGTGTTGGAAAGACTCGGCTGTGACATTGTTGTGCCAAAGAAACAGGTTTGCTGCGGCCAGCCATTGATTAACTCTGGCTATGTCAAAGCATCGAAGGCTTCTATTAAGAACACCATCGAAGCGTTTGAAGATGCAGAAACCATCGTCAGCCTTTCCGGCTCTTGTGCATTCGCTATGAAGCATGAATACATGAAGATTCTTGCTGACGAATCACAGTGGGCAATCCGCGCACAGCGTGTGGCTGACCGTCTCTATGAATTTACTGATTTTATCGTTAATGTTCTCGGTGTGACCGATGTTGGCGCAACCCTTAACAAAAAGGTGACGTTCCACAAATCCTGCCATGCGACCCGTTTGCTCGGCGTGAAAGAACCACCACTGATTCTCTTGCAGAATGTTCACGGCCTTGAATATGTAGAAATGGAAAAGGCTGACCGTTGCTGCGGTTTCGGTGGTACGTTCTCTGTAAAACAGCCTGACATTTCTGAACAGATTGTTGCTGAAAAGGCTCAGACTGTTGTTGACAGCGGTGCTGATATTCTCTGCGGTGCAGACCAGGCTTGCCTTATGAACATCGCAGGTCGTCTTGACCGTATGCGTGACAGAGGCGAACTGACCCGTGACATCAAAGTCATGCACATCGCTGAAATCCTCAACTGCCGCTAAAGAATAGGGGGAAAGACTATGGCAATTCTCTACAAATTGGACGGCAAAGAGCAAACTTTCCAGGAACGCGTTAAAGACTGCATCAGTGATGATTTCAAACATAATGCGATCACCACTGCAACTGACGTTTTTTACAGCAAGCGTGCTGCGCTTGTTGATGAAGTGCCTGAATGGGAAGACCTTCGTGAAGAAGCTCGCCGCATCCGTAACCATGTGCTCGACAATCTCGACTACTATCTGGCTCAGTTTGCTGAAAATGCAGAAAAAGCCGGTTCCAAAGTATATTTCGCACAGACCGACAAAGAAGCTGTACAGCAGGTTATCGAAATCTTTGAAAACAGCGGCGCTAAAAAGATGGTTAAGAGTAAATCCATGGTGAGTGAAGAAATCGACATCAACCATGCCCTCATTGACCATGGCGTTGAAGTGTTCGAAACGGACTTGGCTGAAATCATCCTCCAGCTGAACGACTGGAACCCACCAAGCCATATCGTTGTGCCTGCACTGCATCTTGACCGTGTGGCTATCCGCGACGTATTCCATCGCTATGGCTACACTGGCGATGAAGATCCAACCCGTGAAACCAAGTTCATTCGTGGCTTCATTCGTGAAAAATTCCTCAATGCTGATGTTGGTATGACCGGCTGCAACTTTGGTGTTGCCGAAACCGGTACCTGCACCCTCGTTACCAACGAAGGGAACGGCCGTATGACCACGTCCGTACCAAATATCCAGATTATCCTCATGGGTATGGAACGTATCGTTCCTAGCTTTGAAGCATTGGATGTGATGATGTCCCTCTTGGTACGCAGCTCCGTTGGTTCTAAGCTTACCTCTTACTTCTCCATGACCACCGGTCCTCGTAAGGACAATGAAGTGGACGGTCCAGCAGAACAGCACATCATCATCATTGATAACGGCCGTTCCAAGATTTTGGCCAGCGAATTCCGTGATATGCTGCGTTGCATTCGTTGCGGTGCCTGCCTCAACATCTGCCCTGTATATCGCCACATCACCGGTCATGGCTATGGCTCCATCTATCCAGGTCCAATGGGCGTTGTGCTTACTCCACTGCTCGTTGGTTATGATAAAGCAGGCTCTCTGCCTTGGGCATCCACCCTTTGCGGCGCTTGCAGCGACCACTGCCCAGTGAAGATTCCTCTGCATGAACTCATCTTGCGTCATCGCCAGATTCTCGTTGAAGAAAAAGGCTATGGCAAAGGGATGCAGGACTTTGTCTTCTCCGCAGCTGGTACTGCGCTTGCACACGAAAAGCTCTTTGACCTTGGTACCAAAGTGGGCGCACGCGTGATGCCATTCCTGGCGAAGGACCGCAAGTCCCTCAAAGAAGACATTAAGATTCCTGTGCTTAAAAACTGGACCCAGTCCCGTGATATGGATACCTTGTCCAAAGAAAAATTCCGCGATTGGTTCAAGAAACACGAAGCAGAAAAGAAAGGCGGGAAGTAATAGATGTTAAACGAACAGCATAAACAAGCATTTTTGCACAACGTTTCTCTCGCCCTCGGCCGTAACGAAGTGCCAAAATCCATCGAACCTTATGATTTCAGCAAAGGGCCACAGCACCATGTCATGAGTGAAGTGCAGACCCCAGAAGAAATGCTGGAACGTTTCAAGGTGGAATGTGAAAAGCTTTCCATTCAGTATACCGAATGTGCGCCAAAAGATGTGAAGAACGTCATTCTGGATGTTATCAAAAATTATGGTGGTGGCAAGGTTGTTTGCCCTATGGTTCCAGAAATGGAAGAATATGGCCTTAACAAGACCTTTGAAGAAGCCAACGGCAAAGATGGTCTGACCTTCGTGAAGTGGGACGCTTCCAAGGGTCGTGAATACAACATCAACAATGCTCAGGACGCCAACATTGGTATCACGTTCCCAACCATGGCGATTGCTGAAACCGCTACCCTCGTTCAGCCAATGACATCTGGTTCTGGCCGCAGCGTTGGTCTTTTGCCAATCACCCACGTGGCTGTTCTGCGCCGCAGCACCATCCGTCGTCGTATGGGCGATACCATGGTTGAACTGCGTAAGCAGTATCAGAAAGATCCAGCTGGTTTCCCAAGTGCGATTGTGCACATCTCCGGCCCATCTTCCACCTCCGACATCGAACTCGTTCGTGTTGTTGGGGTGCATGGTCCTGTGAACATCACCTACATCATTGTGGACGACTGAGCCGCTTGATGAAAAGACAATTTAGACATTCTGTTCATAAAAAAGCCGATGGCCTTTTGGTCATCGGCTTTTTGTATTGGGGCTTGTATCAGGCGCTGAGGAAAGCGGTCATGAGACGTTCCATGGCGTCCTGGTCGCGGAGGTCGGCAAGTTCACGAATGGAGTGCATGGCGAGCATCGGACTACCGATGTCGATGGCTTCGATGCCTGTGGTCACTTCAGCGATAGGGCCAATGGTGGAACCGCCGCGCATATCGGCACGGTTGACAAAGGTTTGCAGCGGAATGTTTTCTTCGGTGCAGAGGGCGCGCAGCATGGCTTCGCCGCGTGGTGTGGTGGCGTAGCTGTGATTGGCTGCGAGCTTGAGAACCGGCCCGCCGCCGAGACGAGGGCGCAGCACAGGGTCGGCTTTTTCCGGATAGTTCGGATGGGCGGCGTGGGCTTGGTCGCAGCTAAGGATACAGCTTTCGGCAAGAAGCGCATCGAGGTTGGCGCCTGTGGCACGGGCGATGCGCTCAAGCACCTGCATTAGCTGCATTGAGGCGGCACCCTGACGGGTGTGGCTGCCGATTTCTTCGTGTTGATAGCTGATAAAGACGGCAATGTGCTCTTTTGGTTGGCAATCACGGAGGGCGCAGGTGGCGGCATAGGCGTTGGCAAGGTTGTCAATGCGTGAGCTCGCGTAGAGCGTGCCTTCTGCGCCAAGCGTTTGCGCTTTTTCGGCACTCACGAGATAAAGCTCGTGGGCGAGAATGTCGTCAGCCGTGAAAAGGCCTCGACTTTCGGCACTCAAGCGCTCGGCGAGGCTTGGCGCTTCGGTACTGTCCCAGAGAGCGAGCAGCTCTTTTTGCGGATTGATGGGATCGTCGCCGCGTTTCATGTGCGCTGCCAGCGAAGGAATGGTCACTGCTTCTGGCAGTTCGACAAGAGCACTGAGCGGTTCTGTCCATGTTTCGCCGTGAATGAATACACGACCGGCAACAGTCAGCGGACGGTCGAACCAGGTGGAGAGGATGGGGCCGCCATACACTTCGATGTTGAGCATCGATAACCCCTCACGCATGATTTCCGGCTCGGGTTTTATGCGTAGTGCCGGAGAGTCGTTGTGCGTGGCGACAATATGAAAACCGCGAGGACGTCCTTCAGGCAGCGCAAAAGCAATGGTGGTGCCATTTTTGGTCATGACGAAATAACGGCTGCCGGGTGTGAGTGCCCAATCGGCGTATTCCTCAAGGCAAGGAATCATTTTGGCTGCTAGCATACCTTGGCTTTTGCGCGCAGCATGATAGGGGGTAAGCCCTGTGTCGAGATAAGAAAAGAAATCGTTGGTGTTCATGGTGGTTGCTCCTTTGATGTATGGTTTCTGCACGTTGGTGCATTTGCAACATTCTTTGGGTATAGTATAATTTTTATAGAATGAAGCGTCAAGAAAAGGGGAAGCGGTATGGCAGAGCAGATGTATAGCATGATGATTCGGGATAAATGTGTTCGCGTTTTTCCAGCGGAGACGGCGCATTGTCCGGTGATTTATCTGCATACGCACGACAGCGAAGGTGCAGCGGTGTGGCAGGCAGTGAAAAACATGGGGGCAAGGGATTTTAATTTGGTGGCAGTGAGCGGTTTGCGCTGGAACGATGAGATGTCACCATGGGCGAGTGCGCCCATCAGAAAAAACGATGCGCCGTTTGGCGGCGAGGCAGACGCTTATCTTGAGGTGCTCTTAAAAGACATCATGCCTCAGGCGGAGCGCTTGCTTTTGGGCGAGCCGTGCTGGCGTGGTCTTTGTGGCTATTCGCTGGCAGGGCTTTTTGCCGTTTATGCGCTGTACAAAAGTGCAGCGTTCAGCCGCATGGCGAGTGTGTCTGGCTCATTATGGTATCCGAAGGTGCAGGCTTTTGTTGAAAGTCGGCCGCTGTGCGTGCAGCCGGAGTGCCTTTATTTTTCGCTGGGCGATAAAGAATGTCGCACACGCAATCCCCAACTTCGTGAGGTGCAGACAGCGACAGAAAATCTGGTGGCACATTTCAGGCAGCAGGGCATTGCGGTGACGTTTGTGCTTCACCCGGGCAACCATTTTCAAGACACCACCATGCGTACAGCGCAGGCGATACAGGCGTTGTTAGCTGATGCTGTCTAGCAGTCGTTTGTCTGTTTGATGAAGTGTTTTCGTGCGGTGCAGAGTTATGCAATGTAGAACTTTTCAGAAAAATTTTTCTCTTGGTCATTTCATTTGTCGGAAGAGCGTGGTAGAATAAGGGCAAGATTCTATACGGCTAAAACAGACAGAGGGAGTTGTCATAGAGATGGATACCGTTATTTTGAACAACGGTGTAGAAATGCCGCTTATAGGTGTTGGCACGAGCATGATGGACGAGGATACGTGTGAAACCATGGTGCGTTCTGCCTTGGAGATAGGCTATCGGTTCATTGATACAGCGCAGAGCTATCGCAATGAGAGTGCTGTGGGTCGTGCGGTACGCAGAAGCGGTGTTTCGCGCAAGGATCTATTTATTGCCACCAAACTGATGGTAGCCAACACCACCTACGAAAAGGCAAAGGAAAGCTGTAAGCGTTCACTGGATCGTCTGGGCGTGGGCTATGCTGACCTTTTGCTTTTGCACTATCCTTATAACGATGTCTTTGGTGCCTGGCGCGCTTTGGTGGAACTGCGTGAAGAAGGCTTGGTGTCGGCCATTGGGGTATGCAATTTTGCTGCCGACCGCCTGGCAGATTTGGTGTTTCATGTGAAAGAGCGGCCGCAGGTGGTGCAGTTTGAGCGGCACCCGTATTATCAACGACCGCAGCTAATGGATTATCTGCACAAACAGGACATTCAACCGCTGGCAAGAGACCCGTTTGCTGCCTGTAAGATGGGGCTGGAACATCATGCTGTCGTTTGTGCCATCGCTCGTGCACATGGCAAAACGCCATGTCAGGTGTTGGTGCGATGGCAAATAGAACGTGATGTGGCGGTGGTGCCAACAGCCACGACATATGAACAGCTGGAAGAAAATCGTGCCATCTTTGATTTTGCACTTTCTGCCGAAGAATGTGCTGCTTTAGATGCGCTGGAATGTGGCCGCAGCGCACAACCGGCGCATACCTTGTCGCCGGAATGGATAGAAGAACTTTCTCGTGTTTGAAAGAAGCCCTTTTCTGTGGGCCTGTGACGGGCCATGGAAAAGGGCTTCTTCATTTTGTTGTGCAATCTTGGTGCGAATGGTGTACAATGAGCCAAGGGTTTTATGGAAAGGAGTGCTTCTATGACAAAACGACACCTGCAAATAGTGGTGCCGCTTCTGATTGTGGCACTGGTGGTGGGGCTGTGGTTTGTGGAAAATCATCAAGCAACGGCAGATCCTGTATTTACCGCTGCAGATAAGGCAGCGTTGCCGGAACATTTACAGACGGCGGATTTTTCTCTTACAGCGGAAGGCGCCATCGACTATGCGGCGCTCAGTGCCTATGGCTTGCCGCTTTTGATTGATTACAGCAGCGAACGCTGTGCACCTTGCCAGCGTATGGCGCCGGAATTGCAAGCCGTGAACAGCGATGTTTATGGAAAAGCCTTTGTGAAAGTGGTGAATCTGGACGCTTATCCGGAAGCCGCCAAAGATGTGCCGGTGTTGGTTTATCCCACACAAATTTTCGTGAATGCCGATGGCACGCCGTTTGAGCCAAGTGCAGAATTGCAGGAAAAATATCATTTTGCCATGTATACCGATAAAGAGAGCGGTGCGCTTGCCTACACCACCCATCAGGGGGCGTTGACAGCAGCACAGATGCAGGAAATTTTAACAGAAATGGGAGTTGATGCAGCGTGGACGCCATAATTGATGGTTGGGTCAATCAAATTATACAATTGATTGGTCAGCTGCCGTGGCTGGCACCGTTGTTGGCGCTTTTGGCCGGTGTGTTGGCGGCGTTTACGCCATGTTGTTTGTCCAGTATTCCCCTCATTATTGGCTATATTGGCGGAATTGGCGAAAAAACCACCAAACGTGCCTTTTTGTATTCGCTCACTTTTGCCGGCGGAACAGCGTTCACCTTTGTTTGTCTGGGGCTTATTGCCACGTATGCCGGCCGTCTGATGGGCACCTCGTCCTCATGGTGGTACGCGCTCCTTGGTGTGCTGATGGTGTTGATGGCGCTGCAAATTTGGGATATTTTCCAAATCATTCCGGAAACCACCATTCTCAGCAAAAACGCTCGCCGTGGTTTTCTCGGCGCCTTTTTCACAGGCATTTTGGCGGGCATTTTCGCCAGCCCTTGTTCAACGCCGATTTTGGTGGCGCTTTTAGCGATCATCGCCGGCGAAGGCAATCTCCTCTGGGGCGTCGTGCTCATGCTGTTTTACGCTTGTGGCCATAGCGTGCTGGTGCTTCTTGCTGGCACATCCGTGGGCTTTGTGCAGCGTCTTAAAACGAGCACCCACTACCAACATTTTGCCACCGTAAGTAAAGTTGTGATGGGACTTCTTATTTTGGCGATTGGCCTGTATATGTTTTGGCTTGCTTTCTAAACACAAAGCGCCTGCCTGCAATGACGCAGACAGGCGCTTTGTTACTGTGGCAAGCGGCCAAACACACAGAGCCAAATGGTGGGCGAGGTGGTGGCTGCAACTTGATGGCGCACATGGGCGGGAATAAGAAACGGTTTGCCTTTATAGAGCGGCTGCAGCTGGCCGTCGTCAAAACGCAGAATGGCACGGCCTTTTAGCAGCACCAGCCATTCGTCCTCGTCTTGATCGTACCAGAAATCTTCCGGACTTGTTTGTCCCCAGCTGACGATGCGCTCAATGCGTGTGGTGGCATTTTCATAAAGCACAACGGTGGTTTCTTCCGGCGTTTGTTCACCGGCATCAAAAAGATTGGCTATGTCCATCGGACGAACCTCCTTCAATCAATTCATAGAGCGTGCGGTAAGCACTTAGGAGCTTGTCATCGGGCCACCAGCCACGGTTGGCTGCCGATGTGGAAGGGAGCGTGATTGCCCGCAGCCCGGTCAGTGGCTCTAAGTGGCGGTGATAAAGCTCAGCGGCTTTCTTGCCGGTGGTGACAATGTAGTGAATGCTTGGTGTGCTGGCTAAAAGTGCGGGCACATCGTTGGGCACGGGTTCGGTGATGGAGCTATCGGCAGCGCCGTCGATGGTGCAGCTGGCGAGCACGTCCCAGAGTGCTAAGTGGTGGCGCAGTGCAAAAGCACGTGCTTCTTCGGGTGATTGCGGACGTGGCTCTTGCCAGAGTGCGGCTAACGTGGGCCAAAAACGGTTTTGCGGATGCCCATAATACATACCACGGGCGCGTGATTTTGGCGAAGGCATGGTGCCCAGCACAAGCACACGGCTGTCTGGCGCTATCCAGGGCGAGAGAGTGTGCTGCACCTGCTCAAGCATGGAGAATCGCCACCTGACAAGTTTCCATTGCAGCCAGCGCTGTCGCGTGGCTTTCCGGCGTTACACCGGCACAGAGTGCGGCGTCAACGTAAAGCGGCACATTTGGCAGCGCTGCCTTGAGCAGCAGGGCATTGGAAATCACACAAATATCGGTGCAGACACCCACAAGCGTGATGGACGTCCATGGTTTTTCAGCGTGGGCACTGCGTGCTGCTTCCATGAGCGCCGTAGAGCCGAAGGTTGGTTTTTCAAAAGCACGTGCATTCTGCATACGCAGCGCACGGGCAACCTCATCTTGAAGTGCCCAGCCATCGCTGCCTTTTTGGCAATGCGCTACCGGTAGATAGTGACCTTCCTGCGTGGTGAGATAATCCTCAGTGTGGGTATCCAGGGTATAGTAAACAGATCCCTGATGGCGGCGGATACGCTCGGCAACAGCAGCGGTAATGGCTTGTGCTTCCTTGGTGCCAAGTGCGCCGTCAATGAAATCGTTTTGCATATCAATGACAACGAGCAGGCCGTTGGTGGTAAACATGATGCAGCCTCCTTTATAGGGTTTGCTTTATTGTAGCAGATTTTTGCGAAAAACTTGCGATTGCAGGCAAAAATATTGCAGAGAAGTCTTGTAAAATGGAAAAAGATGGCTTATAATAAACATGAAGAAAAGTAATGGAACAAACAATAACGCATAGACCAAGGGGTCTATCATGTCGTTGATTCTAGTAAATTTCTTCTTCATCAATCCTTCTTCGTTTTATTTTCTGCTTATCATGAAATGGCGCCAAAACAACCCTCCTTATGGTCGTTTTGGCGTCGTTTCATGTTATAGACAGGTTTATTTTTTGTAGTCGATTTTGCGTAAACCCTGAGCAAATTCGTTCAAAAGCTGAGGATTGGTGATAATTAAATCGTTGTTGTCGTTATAGCTGATGGCACCGGCATTGCGTAAGGCGAGGATGATTTTATTGGCGGTAATGCGGTGCATACCGAGAAACCGTGCAATGTCCGATACCGTGCTGTTGCGAGTGATGATAAGCTGGCCGTCCATCTCTTTGGCACGTTCAAGAATAAAACTGGCAACACGTGGAGCAGCCTGTCCTTTTTGTTTGGCAATGAAATTGTTCATGAGCATGGTGTATTCGCCGGTGAGACGGCGCAGCAATTCTTTCATAACCTCTGGGTGGTGGTCGAGAAAAGCATCAAATTCAATAGCAGTTAAACGGTGCGCTGTGATGTCTGTTTGGGCGATCATTGTATTGCCGCTAATGGGGGTGATTGTTGAGTAAAGAATGAAAGGCCCTAAGAGCGCATAAACGGTTTTTCCCGGGTGGTATTCTTCAAAGAAAATGTCCTCGCCGGCGATGGTTGTAATCTGACGCATTGCATAACCGCTTGTTAAATAATAGACGAGCTCCCCAGCATTTTTTTCATAGTCAAAGATGCTGTCGCCTTTGCGAAAATGAACGACAGGGAATGATGTTAATTCGTTGATAGCTTGTTGATCCATAAAGACCTCCTAATTCTGCCCCAAGGCAGTTCCGTTCTTGCTACTGTTATAATGATACCAGAAAATACGCACTGATGTTAGTAAAAAAACGAACACTTGTAGTCTGGACTACTATTTTTTGGACGAAAAAACGCGTAAAATAGATGCGATAAATAAGAATGGGATTTTATGAATAAATCATGCTGATGATTTATTGAACAATTCCCATATCGACTCACGAAAAAGGAAAGGATGAAGAAAAAGTGAGTGAAGCAAAGAAAAAACGCAGCTTGTATCCACTCCACCTTGTGATCGGGTTTGGTCTTATGGCCTTGTTCTGGATTATGCCACCAATCGACCCAATCACACCGCTGGGGATGCGCTGCGCAGGTGCTTTCTTAGGGATGGTTTACCTTTGGAGCGCTTGTGATACGTTGTGGCCTAGTTTGGTAGGTCTGTTTATGTTGGCAATTTCCGGGTATGATGAAGCAGGCTTCAACAGCACCTGGATGAATGCAGTTGGTGTGTACACCGTACTTCTGACCCTCTTTGCAATGGTGCTCTTTGGTGCCATGGACGAAGTGGGCGACACCAAGTACATCGCTAAGTGGTTCCTGACAAGAAAAATCTTTAAGGGTCGCCCTGTGGTGTTCCTGGCTGTATTCTACATCTGCGTTTTCGTTGTCAGTGCTGTTTGCCAGCCAATGACCGCATTGATTATTCTCTGGCCAATCGGCACTACGCTCATGCAGACCTTGAATATTGGGCGTGAAGAAAAATTCTGGCGTTACTTCTTCGTTGGTATGTTTGCTGTGGCTACGCTTGCACAGCCACTTTTCCCATTCATGGGTGCTCAGCTTATTCCATACTCTGCATTCCAGAGCATGACCGCGGCAATGGGCAATCCAATGACCATCCCAATGGGACCATACATGGTTGTTGATATTGTTATGACGGCGCTCATTATGGCTGTCTATATTCTTGCAATGAAAACCATTTTGCGTGTCGACATGAGCAAGCTCAAAGCTGTTGACCCAGAAATGATTGAAAAGCAAATGCCACTGCCTCCAATGAATCTGCCACAGAAGATTTATCTCATCATGGTACCATGCTTCCTCGTCATGATGCTCGTACCAAGTTTCTTCCCAGATTTCACCATCTGCCGTGCCCTGAACTTCATTGGGCCAATGGGTATTGCATTGATTTGGATCATGCTTTTCCTTATCATTCATATTGATGGCAAGCCACTTCTCAACTTCAAAGAAGTTGCTTATCATCAGTTTAACTGGGGCATTTTCTTCATGATCGCTGCTGCCGTTTATGGGGCTAATACCCTTTCTGCTGAACAGACAGGTATTCCTGACTTCCTCATTCAGGCACTGACCCCAATTCTTGGTGGTCGCAGCGAAATGGTATTCGTGGCCATTATGTTCACTGTGGCACTCATTGTTACCAACTTTGCGAACAACGCTGCCATGGCTGTTACGCTTATGCCGGTTCTCCTTAACTTCTCCGCTCAGATGGATATTAACCCAATGCCAGTTGCAACCGGCGTTATCCTCATGGTCTTTGTTGCTATGCTGACGCCTGCTGCTTCTCCTCATGCTGGTATGATGCATGGTATGAAGTCGATCTATACCACCAAGGAAATTCTCACCGTAGGTTTCCCAATCTGCATTGTTGCACTGGTGCTCTATATCTTTGTAGGCTATCCTCTCTGCAAAATGCTCATGGGTGTCTAAGCGTCAATAGTATATCAACGTCAAACATCTGCTACGTTGCGTAGCAGATGTTTTTTTGTGCAAAGAATATAGTTGAAAGAAAAACTTTGAACGAGGAACGATGTATAAAAGAAACTGGTATCTACAATAAATTGTGCTTTGGCAGTAAGATAAAACCATCGAAAGGACGTTGAGTCTTGAAATCATATAAACGAAGGAGCGAACATCATGCAAAAGAGCTATGGCATTGCTGACAAAGCAATTATGATTGGTATCGACGGTATGGACCCGCTTTATACCAAACAATTACTGGCAGAAGGAAAGCTGCCACACATTGCAGAATTTGTAAAACGTGGGACGACCACGAAGGACATGGGGATGATGGGGGTATTACCTGCTTATACGCCACCAAGCTGGTGCACACTGGCTACCGGTGCATGGCCTGGCACTCACGGCATCACGGATTTCTGGACACATACTGCGGGCGATCCACTGAGCAAGCTGCGTCTTGGTTTTAATTCTGAGTTGTGCAAGGTGGAATATGCTTGGGATAAGGCTGCCGAACAGGGGAAAAAAGTGCTTGTTTATGGTTGGCCAACGAGCTGGCCTCCACGTAGCACCGAAAATCTGACGATGGTGGATGGTTCCGGCGTTCATCCATTGCTTGCCAGCAAGGTAGATTTTGAAAAGATCATTGATTGCACTGAAGGTGATTTCCCACTGCAGTTCATCAACCACGATAATAACGACAGTGGCGCAGAATGCTTTGTTACCGAAGAAGTCGATGACCTTGAATTTAAGCCTCGTATGCCATCTGAAACCAATGCGTTGATTGGTGACAAAGGTGGCGAAGATGACAACATCGGTGGTAAGTTTGACCAGGTTAATTCGCCAATTAAGGCTGCTCATGGTTGGGCGAATGCACCAGAAGGCGCTAAAGAAGCTACCATTCTCATCAACACCGGTCGTACACGTCGTCAGCTTTTGATTCTTAAAAATGAACAGGGCATCTATGATCGTGTTCAGCTGTATAGTGATAAAAAATCCATGAAGCTTTTAGGCGAAGCCACTGTTGGCGGTTGGATGGAAAACATCATCGACCACTTCACCTTGGGTAACAGCGAACAAAAAGTTGGCTACCATATTAAGGTGGTAAGCCTTGCTGAAGATGGCAGTGCTCTTAAACTGTACTACAACTATGCAACTTCCTGGGATATTTGCAACCGTATGTCTCCGGCCAGCTTGCAGCAGGAACTCTTTGAAAAGTTTGGCACGCCTGTGATGCTTTCTAACCTTTCCCATGATGATCCACTTCATTGTGAAATCATGGCTGATGCTGGCGAACGTGCTTTCAAATGGAGCATGGATACGATTGATTATCTGATGGAAACGCGTGAATGGGATATTTGCTTCCATGGGCTGCACATCATTGACTTTGCTAACCATCTCTATTTGGACAACACGCTGCCAGATAATCCACATGCAGAACTGAATAAGGCTTGTCTCAACCGTTTCTATGACATTGCCGATGAATACGTTGGCCGTGCGTTGAAATGGCTGGATCAAGGGGTGCCAATTATTGTCGTTTCTGACCATGGTGGCCTGATTAAATATCCTGGTTATGAAACGCCACAAATCGGCGATGCATGGGGCTTGAATGTTGGCTTGATGCAAGAGCTTGGTTACACTAAGACGAAAATGGTCAATGGTCAGATGGAAATTGACTGGGAACATACCACTGCTATTGCACAGCGCAGCAGCTACATTTATCTGAACCTCAAAGGCCGCGATCCGCACGGTATTGTTGATCCAAAAGATGCCGATGAACTGATTACCAAGATCATCAGCGATCTGTATGCATATCGTGATCATGAACATGGTGAACGTGTATTCAGCATTGCAATGCGTCGCAGTGAAATGGCGGTGCTTGGTTTGAACGATGCGAGCGCTGAAAATCTGGGGGATATTTTCTTCATTCTTGAACCAAAATTCACCCGCGATCAGGGCAATTCTTTCAGCAACTGTGAAATCATGGGCACGTCTCTTAAGTGTCTCTTCATGATGGCAGGCCCTGGAATTAAAGAAAACTACATCATTCCTCGTGACGTGCAGGAAGTTGATGTTACGCCAACCTTCTGCCATCTCGCGGCTATTGATATGCCAAATGGTGTTGAAGGCGGCGTCCTCTATCAGGCATTGAAAGAAGACTAAGCAAAAAGCAAGTCTCTGGGGTTGTTGCACAACATACTTGTGCGACAGCCCTTTTTTAAAAGGGGTGAACATGATGACGCGTGGCAATATGAAGAAACACTATATCAACTGTGCGGTGATGTTGGTGCTGACATTTGGCATTGGATTTTTGCCGGAATTTGGGAACATTACGCCACTTGGTATGCAAGTGTTAGGTATTTTTATTGGGACAATCTATGGTTGGTGCACGCTTGGCTTGTTGTGGCCAAGTTTATATGCGTTGGTCATGCTTGGTAGTACGGAAGTGTGTACTGTATCTGAGGCGTTTTCTCAGGCATTTGGCAATACAACACCGTTAATTTTGATCAGTGTTTTTGTTTTGGCGGCTTATTTAGAAGAAAGTGGTCTAAGCCAATATATTGCCAACTGGTTCATCAGTCGTAAAATTGGTGAAGGGCGCCCATGGGTTTTTACGTTTCTGATTTGTGCAGCCGCGTATATTTTATCTGCGTTTGTAAGCTTGTATGCAACAATTGTTATCATTTGGGCAATATTTTATCGGATTTGCGAAAGCATTCACGTGGAGCGTAAAAGCAGTTATGCGACCATGGTGATTGGTCTTGTTGTTATCATCAGTTCGATCACAGGGATGCTTTTTCCGTTCAAAGTGTTTAGCCAAGTGTCGTATGGGTTGATTGTCAATGCAACGGGAACAAAGTATGAGATTGATTTCTTAAATTGGACGTTATTTAACTTTATTATCAGCATACTGTTACTGGCTTTGTTTTTCCTTGTTGCACGGTTCATTCTTCGTCCGGATATGGAAGCTGTGAAAAAAGCGGGTGAACATTTTGCTTATCTGCGTGATGAGAAGATGAATCACGAGCAAAAAGTGGCAATGGGTGTGCTTGTCGTCTTTATCCTCATTCAAGTGCTGCCAAGTTTTCTTCCGACTTCTTGGTCGGTTGTTGCTTTAATGCAAGATTGGGCGATACTGGGTGGGGTATCGCTGTGCATGATTTTCCTTTCTATGTGGCACAAAGAAGATGGTAAACCCTATGTTGATATTGGCAAATTGATCAGCAAAGGAACCAACTGGGACATTGTTGTTTTGCTTGGTGCGATTATTCCTATCAGCAACGCCCTGGAATCTGAACAAACAGGGATCATGGATACGATTTTGGGCTGGTTGAGCAGTACATTAAGCGGTTTCAGCGGCACGATGCTGTTGGTGGTCGTGGTGCTTCTGTTCTTAACAGTGACACAGTTTGCCAACAACATGCTCTTGATGACCATTTTTATTCCGATGCTTTCAAAGCTCGGTTTAGAATATGGTATCCATCCGTTTGTTATAGCGAATTTGATTCATCTGTCGGCGCAATCTGCATTTTTGATGCCGGGTTCTTCGTCGCAGGCGGCGATGATCTATGGTAATACAGAATGGGTATCTAATAAAATAGCGTTGCGATATAATGTGAGCTACATTCTTATAGCGTATGTTGTGTTGATTGGCGTGGGCATTCCGTTGGCGCAATTCCTCTTCCATTGATATCAAAAAAGTGCAGCTTTAGTGGTTGCACTTTTCTGGTATACTGATAATAGGGAGGCGAAGATCAACGTGAAACGTGAACAAGTGGAATATTTTCTCGAAGCAGCAGAATTGGGCTCGATGCTTAAAGTGGCGGAACATCACTATTTATCACAGCCGGCTGTGAGTTTGGCCATTTCTAATTTGGAAAAAGAACTGGGTGTGCAATTGTTAGTGCGCTCTCGTCAGGGAATTGTGCTTACAGAAGCGGGGAAAACAGCAAAAGACTATTTTGAAAAGATGGCGGACGTGTTGGCGGAGCTTGAAAAAGCCCTGGTGCCTTATCAGACACAGGCGATTCACGAAGAAGAGGTCTTGCTGAAGCTGTGTGCAACGATAGAATGTAACAATTCCATCGTGAAAGAATTGCTGCAAATGTATTCTCATCAATATCCAAACAGTATGTTTTCACTGAAAGAATATGATTTCATTGACATGGTGCGCTCGGTGGGACGTGCGCGCTATGATATTGGTATTTATTGCATCATCGAGGAAGTTTTTACGAGCGATTACATACAAAATTTGCTCAAGGAAAGCAACGTGCAGTGCAAAACATTGGAAACAGATCAGCTGCGTGTGGTTTTGGACAAGAACTCAGCATTGGCTGAAAAGAAGGCGGTTAGCCTTCATGATGTGTTAAAATGTCCTTTGGTCATCTATAATTCTTCTGAGGACAGGTGTTGGCATGATCTGTTTTTGGAAAGACATCATTATACAGGAAAAGCGATTCGCACCAATAGTGTGAGCTATCTTTCCAGTGTTGTGAGGGAAAAGGGTTGTATAGCTTTTTATCTGAACCGACGAAGAAGCACGGCGAGCGTTATGGCAAATGAGTTGGTGGTGCGACCGGTTAAAGAACCGATTACGGTATTAACCGGTGTCATGTGGCGCAAAAATCTTGAGGAAACACCGGAAATTGTGGACTTGTTTCAGTGCCTGTATAAAATGATGGAAAAAGAAATTGCGGGAAAATGACACTTGTTTTTACTTATCGTGCATCAGCACCTGCCATTTTGTGTGGCAGGTGCATTTTTGCGTAGCAGCAGAGAATTGTGAACAATATGTGGATTTGATGAAGAATTGTTTATGCTTTCTTAAGATGTGAAGCCCAGACTACTAATCGTTCTGATAAGTCGGTGTTATAATACATCCATAAGAACGAGTGATATTGAATTGATAAAAATTATTGATTATGCATACGTTTTGGTCATTCGTTCGAAAAAGGAAAGGATGAGAGAAAATGAGTGAAGCAAAGAAAAAACGCAATTTGTATCCATTGCACCTGATCATCGGCTTTGGCATTATGGCTCTGTTCTGGCTCATGCCGCCATTTAGCACGATTACGCCGTTGGGTATGCGCTGCATAGGGGCATTCTTGGGAATGGTGTATTTATGGAGTGCTTGTGACACGCTCTGGCCAAGTTTGGTTGGGCTGTTTATGTTGGGGATTTCTGGTTATGGTGGTGATGGTGGTTTCAACGGCCTGTGGATGAATGCTGTTGGTAACTACACTGTATTGCTGACATTGTTTGCGATGGTTCTCTTTGGGGCTATGGATTCTGTTGGTGATACAAAATACATTGCCAAATGGTTTTTGACCAGAAAAATTTTCAAAGGACGTCCTATTGTTTTCTGGGCAGTCTTTTATGCTTGCGTTTTTGCATTGTCTGCTGTTTGCAGTCCAATTACAGCACTGATTATTCTCTGGCCGATTTCTCTCAGCCTGATGGATACCTTGGGTGTGAAACGCGATGAGCCTTTCTGGAAATATTTCTTTGTTGGGATGTTTGCTGCTAGTACCTTGTCTCAGCCTTTGTTCCCATTCATTGGTGCACAGCTTATTCCTTATGCGGCATTTCAGAGTATGACCGCAGCTATGGGGAACCCAATGACCATTCCTATGGGTCCTTACATGGCAGTGTGCATGATCATGACTGCACTTATTATGACCATTTATATTATTGTGATGAAGTTCATCATTCGTGTGGACATTAGTAAAATCAAAGCCATTGATCCTAAGATGATTGAAGAACAGATGCCATTGCCTCCAATGAATTTGCAGCAGAAGCTTTATTTGATTATGATTCCTATTTATCTGATCATGATTCTCTTCCCAAGCTTCTTCCCTGATAACATTGTGGGTCGGGCGCTGACCTTCCTTGGGCCTCTTGGTGTGACTGTTCTCTGGGTATGCCTCTTCCTGATCGTTCGTTGGAATGGCAAACCTCTCCTTGATTTCAAAGAAACTGCTTATCGTCAGTTCAACTGGGGTATTTTCTTCATGATCGCTGCCGCTGTTTATGGTGCGAATACGCTTTCTGATGCAGCTACCGGCGTGCCAGATTTCCTTGTCAACACCTTGACGCCTGTTCTCGGTGGACGTAGCGAAACCGCCTTTGTTGCGATTATGTTTACCATTGCGTTGATTCTTACAAACTTTGCGAACAATGCTGCTATGGCCGTTGTGCTTATGCCGGTTGTTCTGAACTTCTCCAATCAAATCGGTATCAATCCAATGCCGGTTGCAACGGGTGTTATCCTCATGGTCTTTGTTGCCATGCTGACGCCTGCTGCTTCTCCACATGCTGGGTTGATGCATGGGATGAAGAACATTTACACAACCAAGGAAATTCTTACGATTGGTTTCCCAGTTTGCATCCTTGCTTTGGTGATGTATATCTTTATCGGTTATCCACTCGCGAAGATGCTGATGGTTTGATTTGAACGTAATAAAAAAGCTTGTCACGGTTGCGTGGCAAGCTTTTTTGTTTAGGCGAGCTTGGCGTTAAGCCAGGTGAGAATGTCATCGGTGACTTCATCGCGGTTGGTTTCGTTTAACAGTTCATGGCGGGCGCCTGGGTAGAGGATGAGGCTGGCGTCTGTATAGCCAAGTGCTTCGTATTCGGATAAGAGGTGGCGAATGTCTTTGCCGTAGTTGCCGATGGGGTCGCCGCTGCCAGAGAGCAATAGGAGAGGAATGCTGGTGTCTAAGGTGGCCAGGCGGCGTGGGTCGTAGTTGGTGAGCATACCGCATAGCATATCGGCGTAGGCTTGAGCGGTGAAGTTATCTATGTTCAGAGGGTCTGCGGCAAAGGCAGAGGAACGTGCGGTGTCACGGCTTAGCCAGTCGAAGGCGCTGTGGCGTGGGCGGCATTTGCGGTTGTTGGCGCCAAGGACGAGCCGATAGAGAAGGGCGCTTTTGTATAAGGCGCCTTTGTGGTGTGCAACGGCAGCGCTGAGACGAGCGCCCAGCTGCACGAGCAGGCGTGGCTGGTGGCCGCTGCCCATGAGAATGACGCCGGAAAGTGGTGGCAGGGTGAACTGGTGCAGGAGCTGTCGTGCCAAAAAGGAGCCCATACTGTGGCCCATGAGAAAGAGCGGCGCCTTAGGGTGAGCGCTGTGTGCAATTTCTAGCATAGAGAGGCAATCTCGTATCACGCAGACGTTGCCGTTTGTGTTGGAAAAATGCCCGTGGACACTTTTTGGATGCACGCTTTCGCCATGGCCGAGATGGTCCTGAGCGTAACAGGCGATGCCGTTTGCTGCCAGGGTTTCGGCAAATTCGGCGTAACGGCCGCTGTGTTCTAACATACCGTGAAAGAGCACAAGCACCGCGCGTGGTGGTGTTTCCGGCTGCCAAACGTGGTAGTGAATGTGGGTGTGGTGATCGGCGGATAAAAATGTTTCGTTCATCATGAGCTTTTGTCCTTTCCTTGAGCGGTATCGACGACTGAAAGATTGGCTTCAGTGTAGCACATGAGGGAGCTTGACGCAAATGCCGTGCCTAAAGGCTGGCATAAATGATTGTGATAATCCGTGAACGTGCTGAACAAAATATGGATAGCGTGTTACTGGGAAAATGGCTTATAATGTTTGTAGAATCAACAAAATTTAAACAAAAGGGGCGATGATGGTGGGTCAAGGTTACAACACACCGGTGGAAGTTGTGGATATTCTCACACAAAACAGCATCAATAAGGTGTCTTATCCGTTTATGAAGACGCTGCTATTGGGGATTATGGCGGGATTGATGATTGCTTTTGGCGCTGATGCAGCGCTGATTGCCGGTCATGCCATTGATAACATGAGTGTGGGGCGTCTTGTGAGCGGTGCAATCTTTCCTGTGGGGCTTATCTCGATTATACTTACCAGTTCTGAACTTTTGACCGGAAGCTGTCTCAATGTTCTCGGTGTGTCAACAGGCAAGATTCATTTCGGCGGTGTGGCAAAAAATTTGCTCTATGTTGCCATTGCCAATGCCATTGGCGCTGTGCTTTTGGCAGTGACGGTGTATGCCATGGGGCAGCTTGACTTGTCGAGTGCGCGTATGGGGGCTTATGCCATTAAAACTGCCGTGGGCAAAGTTGGCCTTGGCTTTGCGCCTGCACTTTTGAGCGGCATTTGGTGTAACTTTTTGGTTTGTCTGGCGGTTTTTTTGGCAGCAACTGCTAAAGATACGGTGGGCAAGATTGCTGGCATTTTCTTCCCGATCTGGGTGTTTGTTTCCTGCGGTTTTGAGCATAGCGTGGCCAATATGTTTTATTTGCCATTGGGCCTTTTGGCGAAGGGCAACGCGGACTATGCGGCTGCGGCTACGGAGCTTTTCGGTATCACACAGGCACAGATGGACAGCCTTACGGTGCCGTCCATTCTTTTAGACAATCTGCTGCCTGTTACTATTGGCAATATCATTGGTGGCAGCATCATGCTTGCTGGATTCTATTATCTGGCGCTGAAAAAATATACGAAGTGAAGATAAGTCAATGTACAACGCCGCTCCGAAAAATGACGGAGCGGCGTTTTTTACAAAAAAAGCCTTCTGTCCGTGTGGGCAGAAGGCTTTTGGTTTATGTTGGATTGCCGTTTTCATCAAACCCATCGGTGAAACCGTCCATATCGAAGGCATAGTTGTCATCGTTGGATTCGTCATGTTCACGAATTGGAATCAAGCCGGAAACAAGATTGTTCTTGTACAGATTGGAATGACGCAAGCCGATAAATCCAAAGATGCAGAAGGTAAGTGCACCAATGAAATTAACGAAGAGGTCGCCCATGGTATCGGCCAACCCTGTGTCGAGATAACCACCGTCAATGACAAACACATTGCCGTCGGCGGTGGTGATTTGTGTTTGCACAATGTTTTCAACATGGCTCACATTCTGTGCTTGCTCTGGGTCGAGGGTGACACTGTTGATGTTCTGTAAAATCATGTCCTTTTGCATATCAATGTTGAACAGCGCATCGGCAGCGTATTCAAAGAATTCCCACATGATGCCAATGGTCATTGAGAAGCAAAATGCCACCATGCACAGATAAAACGGTGACAGTTTGATGTGTCTGCTGTTGCGATTGAGAAGGTCAATCATGGAGAAGCCAATCGCTGCGGCAAGAAAACCGTTTAAGGTGTGGAGAATGGTATCCCAGTAAGGAATAGAGACATAAAAGTGGTTGACTTCACCGAGAATTTCCGCCGAGAAGATGAAAAGATAGATGATGCCTTCCAAAAGTGGTGGAATGTGAATCTTGAATCCCTGCTCAAGCAATGACGGCACAAGAAAGAGCAACAGCGAGAGCAGGCAGAAGAAGGCGCCGTTGTAGTTGCCATTCATGATGGCGCGCACCATCGTCAAGATGACAAGAACGCGCAGCACGGAATAAAGAATGAAGATGCGTCGATTTTCTCGAATGTTTTCGTGAATGTTGCGGTTAAAGTTTCTGATGACTCGAAACATGGGTCCTCCTTTGAGATTTTGTAACTGTGGATTTCTTTTAATGATACCTGTTAGAAATTACGATTGCAAGGCTTTATTCCGTGTTATTTTCGAGATTGTGGAATAGAAGTGAATCGCTTATAATAAGATAGAACAGGTATGCAATCTGACATACAGAAAGAAGGAGCACAAACTCTTGAGAGAAACAATTATCATGGAAGATACAGTGGCGCCACGCATTTTTGGCCCGGCAGACCACTGGCTGCGGCTGATTACATCGAACCTGTTGTGCAATGTAGCAGCGCGTGGCAATGTGTTGACGCTGAATGGTTCGCCGGAAAGCGTGGCAGCCGGACGCTCGCTTTTTAAGTATTTGATGACTTTGGCACGTGAGCGTGACCTAGAAGAAAACGATATTCATTACGCGCTGACCAACGCTGCCCGAGAAATGGCGAATGTGGAAGTGGAAGGCCTCAACGAAGTGTTGATGGTTACGCCACGGGGCAAGCAGATACGGCCTAAAACGAAAGGGCAAAAGGATTATATTGAGTTAATTCGTAAAAAAACCATTACTTTTGGCATTGGCCCAGCCGGTACCGGCAAAACCTATCTTGCCGTTGTGATGGCTGTGCAGGCGTTGAAGCGCCGTGAAGTGGAGCGCATTATCTTAACACGACCGGCAGTGGAAGCCGGTGAAAAGTTGGGTTTTTTGCCTGGCGATTTGCAGGAAAAAATAGACCCTTACCTGCGCCCGCTTTACGATGGCTTGTATGACA
This sequence comes from uncultured Peptococcaceae bacterium, assembly GCA_963558655.1. Taxonomy (GTDB): domain Bacteria; phylum Bacillota; class Peptococcia; order Peptococcales; family Peptococcaceae; genus UMGS1590. The sequence goes on along the minus strand of CAUWHJ010000017.1, from coordinate 32,545 downwards.
CCCTTGGTGCCGATACAGCGCAGCGCCATCTTGAAAAAGGCATCATCGAGATTGCGCCTTTGGCGTATATGCGAGGAAGAACGCTGGACGATGCGTTTATCATTCTTGATGAGGCGCAGAACACCACGCCGGAGCAGATGAAGATGTTTTTAACACGTATCGGTTTTGGTTCTAAGGCGGTTGTCACAGGCGACATTACGCAGATTGACCTGCCAAACGCCAACCAATCTGGTCTGCGTCAGGCGTGCCGTATCTTGCAAAATATCGAAGAAATTGGGTTTTACACACTGAAAGCCGAGGATGTCGTTCGTCATCCTGTCGTGGCAAAAATTATTCGTGCCTATGACCGCTTTCAAGCTAGGGAGATGAGTCAACATGAGCTCAGAGACAAATCAGACACAACCGCACCCGCCGCATCACGGCGAGCAGAAGAAATCACCACGTTGGAGACCCTTTAGTGGTTTTTTAGAACGACGTACCTTTCCTTATAAGGTCGTTGTGGTGGTGACTTTTGTGATTATGACACTGGTGATGCTGCAAGGCATGGTGTCAACACAGTTGTTTTGGTCGGTGGGAGACGTTGCCACACGCACCATTACGGCGGACCGGTCGTTCATTTACGAGGACGAAAAAGCAACGGCGGAAAAGCAACAGGAAGTGTTGGACCAGTTCGAAGATGTTTACGAGATTAATCTTGAACAATTCAACAATCTTACTCTGGTGTCGCTGGACCGTTCGTTTGACCGCATGAAAGAAATCCTCGTTGTGAGCGATGACGTGCGTGCCGCCGGTGCCGAGGACGCAAATTATGAAAAACGCCACAAGGAACTGAACGACCTGCTGGAATCGGAAGTGGATGATGAAAGCTGGGCGGAGCTTTCTGCTTACAGCGCAGACCATGTGGAGCTGCTGCACCAACAAACCGTGGCGATTGCATCCAATGTGATGGGCAAAGGTGTGAAAGAAGCCGATTTGGCCAACGCCAAGCAAGAGCTGTTGGAGGAAGTGGAAACCTCACGTGCCTTCAGCAGTCTTGACCGCAAAATAGTGCGTGACGTGTTGAAAAACACGGACTTTTATGCCACCAGCGTGATTAACCAGAAAGACAGCGAAGCCAAACGCCGTGAACTCATTGAAAGCGTGGAGCCGGTTGTACGAACGGTGCAAAAAGATGAAGTCATCGTGAATAAGGGCGACACCATTAGCGAAAACGATTACGCTGCTATTCAGGCGTTGTCCAACAGCAACGACCGTTCACCGTATAAAATCATTCTTGGTGTCATCTTATCAATGATGTTGGTGGCTGTGGCGGTGTCTAAGTTTTCGGAGATGCGTAGCCGCAAAAAGCCGAATGTCAACTGGCAGCGCAATGCGTCTGTTATGCTTGTGGTGATGTCTGGGATTATGATTCTCTTCCCGATTATTTCGGCGATTCAGATAGGCCCTGTACACTCGGCAGATGACCTCATCAACTTCATGATTCCATTGCCGGCGGCGTCGGTGATGGTGGCGATTCTTCTGGATAATGAAGAAGGCGTCTTTGTGACCTTATTGATGGGCGTGATTGTGGCACTCTATACCAACGATGTTTATGTGGGCTTTGCCAGCGTGGCTGGTTCGCTAATGGCGCTGGGACAGGTGAAGGTGCTGCATCGCCGCACCGATCTCACCATGTCTGCCGTTTACGCAACGGGTGCCATGGCAATGGTGGCGCTCATTTATTATCTCATCACCGGACTTGAACTGGGCGACCTTGTGACCTTGCTGCTCTTTTGCGTAGGCAATGGGTTCCTGACGCTGGTGCTGACGGTGGGGCTTTTGCCATACATTGAAAGTGCCTTCAACATCACCACCTCGTTGACCTTGATGGAACTTTGCGACCCGAACACGCCGCTTCAGCGTGCACTCATGCAAAAAGCGGCAGGCACCTATCAACATTCGCTCATGGTTGCTAATCTGGCAGAGGCAGCGGCTCTACGCATCGGCGCCGATGCACAGCTTGTACGCACTGCGGCCTATTACCATGATATTGGCAAAATCAAGCGGCCGGAATTTTTCTCTGAAAATCAGATGAGCGATTTCAACCCGCATGATAAGATTTCGCCAAACCTGTCCTATCTCATTATCACCAACCATGTCAAAGACGGTGTGGCGCTTGCGAAAGAAGCTCGCTTGCCAAAAAGCATTACCGATTTGATTGGACAGCATCACGGCAACACCGTTGTGGGCTATTTCTATCACAAAGCGAAAAAGCTGGACCCTTCGGTGAAGGCAGACGATTTCCGCTATCCGTCTAAGCGGCCACAAACCCGTGAAGCGGCGATTCTCATGATTGCCGATACGGTTGAAGCGGCGGTGCGCTCCAGCATCAATAAGTTGAACCATGCTCAGGTGGCTGGGTTTGTGCGTGTGCTCATCAACGACAAGATGAACGACAAACAGTTCACGGAATGTAACCTTACCTATCGTGACATCAACGAAATCACCGATGAAATGATTCGTATGATTAACAGTATGTACCATAAACGTGTGGCTTATCCGGATAAAAAAAGCCTGCTTAAATAAAAAGGAGGAACCCGTATGCAATTTGATATTGTCAACGAATGGGGCGAACTGGCGCCGGAATGGCTGGAACGTCTCGAAGAAATCCTGCCCCTGTACGCTGAGCAGGAAGGCTTGCCGGAAGATCTCTCTATTGGTCTTACGTTTTGTGATGACGACACCATTCGTGCGCTCAACAAAGAGTACCGAGGGATTGACCGTGCCACCGATGTGCTTAGCTTTCCGCTGTATGAGCGTGACGACGAAATTGAATTGTTTGAGGACGAGCTGGCGCCTTTCGGCGATATTGTGCTTTCTGTGCCGCACGCCAAAGCGCAGGCAGAAGAATATGGCCACAGTGTGGAGCGTGAAGTGTGCTATTTGATTGTGCATGGGCTGATGCATTTGGCTGGCTATGACCATATTGAGCCGGAGGACAAGGTTGAGATGCGCGCTGCCGAAGAAGCCCTTTTGGAGAAGGTTGGGGTGACGCGCGCGTGAAAGAACAACTGATGGCAGAAGCGCGTCAGGCACGGTTGGCGTCGTATTCGCCCTATTCGCATTTTGCCGTGGGTGCCGCCTTGCTGTGTGACGATGGCAGCATTATTCGTGGCTGCAACGTGGAAAACGCCAGTTATGGGCTCACCCTCTGCGCTGAACGCAACGCCATCTTTCAGGCTGTGGCGCAAGGCAAACGTGCGTTCAAAGCCCTCGCCATCGCAGGCAACGGCACGAACCCCGTTTTTCCTTGCGGTGCTTGCTTGCAGGTGATGGCGGAATTTGCGCCGGAGATGACGCTGTTTTTGGGCAGCGCTGACGGCAAAGACATTATTACTACCAGCGTGCAGGCGCTTTTGCCTGCACAGTTTGCACTAGCTAAGGAGGATGCGCCATGAAAACAGGTTTTATTTCCCTGATTGGTCGGCCGAATGCCGGCAAAAGCACCTTGCTTAATCAAATTCTCGAACGCAAGATTGCCATTGTGTCTGCCAAACCACAAACCACCCGCACCCGTATTACAGGCATCTTTACCACACCGGACGCGCAGATGGTGTTTGTTGATACGCCGGGGATTCATAAACCAAAACACCGGCTGGATCAATATATGCAGGAAGCAGCCACCTCGTCCATTTACGATGGCGACGTGATTTATTACGTTGTTGATGCCTCGGTGCCTTTTGGCGGCGGCGAACAATTTATTCTCGATCAGCTGGAAAAGATTGAGGCGCCAGTCTTTTTATTGCTCAATAAAATTGATATGATGTCGCCGGAAGAAATCATGCGTTCTATTGTCAAATGGCAAAGCCGCCGTGATTTTGCCGAGATTTTTCCGCTTTCGGCGGAACGTGGCGACAATGTGGACCGTCTCATTGAAACCACGAAAAGCTATCTCATAGAAGGGCCAAGCTTTTATCCGGAAGATGCAGTCACCGACCAACCGGAACGTGTTGTCATGGCAGAGCTGATTCGTGAAAAGATTTTGCGCTTCACGGAAGAAGAAGTGCCGCACAGCGTGGCGGTGGTTATTGAGCACATGGAACGTGACGACCAGGACGATAAGCTCATTGTTCATGCCGCTATTTATGTGGAACGGCAGGGGCAGAAAGCCATCATCATCGGCAAGCAGGGCACGATGATTAAACGCATCGGTAAAGCAGCCCGCCATGATATTGAGATGCTTTTGGGCGAAAAAATCTATCTCAAGCTTTGGGTGCGTGTTAAAGAAAACTGGCGTGACCGTGAAGGTGTGTTGCACGATTTGGGCTTTGATATGGACGATTTCAGCTAAACAGTCTGCTTACACATTAAGACCTGCAAATTAAAGAAAGGAAGTGAGAGAATGATTGATGCGCTGAAAGTCCCCACCAATGAACAGGAAGAAGAGCGGCTCCGAGAATATCTTGAAGAGCAGCATCCAGAAGACATTGCCGAATATCTTGAAGAATTGGAAGACCGTGACACACAAGTGGCGTTGATTCGTGTGATGGAACCGGAAGATGCGGCCGAAGTGCTTTTTGCATTTGACGATAAAGCGCTGATGATTGAGCTGCTTTTGGAACTTCCGCATAACATGGCATCGGCCATCGCCAATGAGATTCCGAGCGACGAAGCAGCGGATATGCTCGAAGATCTTGATGAAAGCGAACGCAGCCGTATTCTCTCCTTCTTTGAGGACGAAGCAGCCAGTGATATCACCGACCTTTTAACGTATGAGAGTGATACTGCCGGTGGTTTGATGACCACCGAATTTGTGGTTGTGCCGGTTTTTGTCAAAGCAGAAAAGGCCATCGAAATCATTCGCCTGTATGCGCCGGACGCCGAAACCATCTACTATGTGTACGTTATTGACGGCTTGAACCATTTGGTGGGCATTCTTTCTTTGCGTGAACTGATTATTGCCGGGCCGGAAACCCTTGTTGGCGACATCATGCGCCAGAATGTCACCAGCGTGAATGTGCGTGACGACCAGGAAGAAGTTGCTGACATTATGACCAAGTACGGTTTTTTGGCACTGCCGGTTGTTGACGATGAAGAGCACATTTTGGGCATTATCACCTACGACGATATTGTGGACGTTATTCAAGATGAAGCCAGTGAGGACATTTATCGTATGGCTGGTACCACCGAAGCCGAAATGGAAGAAGGCGCCGGTGTGGTTACCGCCTATACCTCACGCTTGCCGTGGCTGCTCATTACCATCTTTGGCGGCATTTGCTCCGGCACGGTGCTTAATCATTTTGAACTGACCTTGCAGCAGGTGGCTGCTCTTGTCATGTTTATACCGATGATGACAGGGATTGCCGGTAATGTGGGTACCCAGTCCTGCACCGTTACTGTGCGTGGGCTGGCCACCGGCAATGTCACCACCAAAGAAGCACTGCGTACCATTTTGCGTGAAGCCTTTCTGGGGTTTGTGCTCGGGCTTACCGTGGGCACCATTGTGTGTTTGGTGGCCTCTTTCTGGCAGCATAGCGTGCAGCTTGGCATGACGGTTGGCACCACGCTCATCATCAACAATATCATGGCAGCGCTTTTGGGCACTGTTGTACCGCTGACCCTTGAGCGTATCCATATCGATCCGGCGGTGGCGTCGGCACCGTTTATTACCACGACCTTGGACGTCATTGGTTTGTTTAATTATTCTATGATTGCTATTTTAATTTTCCATATTTGAACCATTTAGAAAGGAGCCACCATGAGCCAGCAAAAATCATGCCTTCAACCAGTGGATTTTATCATTATTTATATCGGCGGTGCGCTTCTTGCTGGTTGGCTGCAAATGCTTTTGTATCAGAGTGTGCCGACATTGACAGAAAGCACCGCAGGCCGACTCATCAGCGGGCTTTGGCTGCAAGATGGCATCATGCTACTCATATTGCTACTTTGTTTGCGTGTTCGCCATGCTAATGGACGCGCGCTTGGTGCCTGCCGTCCGCAGGGAAGACGGCCTGTGTTGGGGGCCGTGCTGGCGGGGCTGTTGCTTTATGTGCTCATGGCTGTCATGGTTCAGTTGGTGAACGCCATCTTGCCAAATGGACTTGCCGATCAGAACGTGCAGAGCTATATGCAGCCTGACGACAGCCTGGGCATTAAACTCTTTGTTATTTTCACCATGGGTGTGTTTGTGCCGATTGTTGAAGAATTGATTTTTCGTGGCTACTTGTTCCACAGCCTGCTTGGCAGAATGACACCGAACATGGCCATGCTTTTTACGGCAATCATTTTTGGCGCAGCGCACCTTGACTGGCAGCGTATGGTGCCATTGGCGCTGGGCGGCTATCTGCTGAATGTGGTTGCGGTGCGTTATCAGTCGGTATTTGCCAGCGCCATCAGCCATGGTGTGTGGAACATCGTGATGATGATTTTGTACTATTGTGCCATTTAGTCAGAGAGGAGATTCTATGACCACTGAACTTCAAATCACCGGCCTTTCCCACGATGGCTGCGGCGTTGGCCGCACAACAGATGGAAAGGTCGTTTTTGTTCCCGACGCTTTGCCAAACGAAACCGTGTGCGTCACCCTGGGCGAAAGTAAAAAAGGCATCACCCACGCCACCCTTGACAAAGTGTGTATCGCCAATCCGCATCGCCGCACGCCACCTTGCCCTCACGCTGGCCATTGCGGCGGCTGTGCGCTTATGAATGCCGATGACACTTTGCAAGCCGAGCTGAAAACGCAGCAAGTGCGTGACGCCTTGCAGCGTATCGGTAAACTTGACGCCACCGTGCTGCCCGTAAAAACCATGGCAGAGCCTTGGCGCTATCGCAACAAAGGCATCTTTCATGCCGATTACAGCAGTGGCACCACTCGCCTGGGCTTCTATGAAAAAGGCAGCCACGACCTTGTGCCTGCCACCGGATGCCTGCTTTTTAGCACGCAGGTGAACCAACTGGCGGCCTGGCTTGAAGAGGCCATCACCGCCACGGGCCTTCCTGACATTGACAAAGTGATGATTCGAGAAAGTCACGCAAACGGCAATATGATGGTCGTCTTTGTCACCGCCCAGCAGAAATTCCGCCAGATGCGCTTAGTGGAACGCCTTCAAGAAGAATGGCCACAGGTTACAAGCATCTGGCACAACGTCAACACCAATCCACGGCTCATGCTTGGGCGTGCCTACACCCACCTTGCCGGTGCTGCCAACATCTCTGAGAAATTGGGAGACCTTGCCTACGAACTTTCGCCAGCCTCCTTCTTTCAGGTGAACACCGCTCAGGCAGACGTGCTCTATCAAACCGGTAAAGAGATGCTCGGCACCCTTGCGCCAGATGCGACCATTCTCGACCTTTATTGCGGCATCGGCACCATCGGCAGTTTTATTGCCGGCCGCAAGCAGCCGCTTTACGGCGTTGACAGCGTCAGCCAAGCCATCAACGATGCTAAAGAAGCTGCTCGTAAAAACGGCTTCACCAACGCACACTTCACCACCGCAAAAGCCGAAACATGGCTGCCAAAATGGCTGCAAAAAGGCAACCATGCCGACATCGCCATCATTGACCCGCCACGCAAAGGCTGCGACGCTAAACTTCTCGACGCCCTCATTGGCGCCAACATGCCACACATTCTCTACATTAGCTGTAACCCAGCCACCCTCGCCCGCGACCTTGCCACCCTTGCCAAACATTACCACCTTGGTCCAGTGCTGCCCGTGGACCTCTTTCCGCAAACCAGCCATGTGGAGAATGTTGTCTTGATGTCAAAAGTTAAAGAATAGGATATTGAAAAAGTGTAGAAAACAAGGGATTTCCGGGAGTCGGGGCTTGGCAGAGGACAGGTTTTGATTCCCGGATTTTTTCATTTTACGGGTAAGTGGGAATTGGACTACTGTGAAAAAAGGTGGAGAGTTAAGTGGTTGATTTAGATATTAGGGGTGTTGAGTTGACAGGATTGATATTTGAAGAAAAATAAGGGAAACGGCATCCTGGATGGATATGAGGATCTGTTTGTACGAAGATGTTTTCAGAAATGTATAGGTAGTCATTGGCATACTCTCTTATTGGCTTGCGTACCATAAATTGATACAATGCACCTAAATTGCGTGAATGGCTGCATTTCAAATTTACATATTGGTGGCAGGGGCTTTTTTAATGGCTTGAATTTACAATCTAAGTGCAACAAATAAAATGATCCATAGAACATAAAGATGAACTATGCTATACAATCACGCCAGACAGAGGCATTGAATTTAAACATGATGAAAAAGTGGTTAAAGAATTAGAGGTGGAGTCGGAGCCACATCAACCATGGCAGAGAGGCGCGAATGAAAATACCAATGGACTGTTGAGAGAGTATTTTCCAAAGAAATATGACGTTACTGATCTATCAGATGAAGAGATTCAATCTAAGGTTGATAAACTTAATAAACGACCAAGGAAAATATTAGGGTATCAAACTCCTTACGAGATCTACTATTCGGTTGTGTTGCACTTGACTTGACAATTCAAGGAAAAAGAGAATATCAACACCATGAATTCCAAGGGTGAGGTTATCATGGCGAGCCTGGCACAGCAGGAAAGCCAGTCCATGAGCCAGAACATCAAACTCGGCCTGCAGTACCGTTTCCAGAACAGAGAGGTGTGGGTCAACTACAGCTGGCTCCTTGAATACACAAAAGATGAGGAAGGAGATCTGGTAATCGAGCCTTCCGAAGCGGAAGTGGTAAAGTGGATTTACCGGGAGTACTTGGAAGGGGCAAGCCTGCTCTAGATCGGGCGTGGCCTGGAAGCAGACGGGATTCTTACCGGGGCTGGGAAAACGAAGTGACGTCCGGAAACCCTTAAAAAGATCCTGCAGAATGAAAAGTACATCGGAGACGCCCTTTTGCAGAAGACTTATACTGTTGATTTACTCAATAAAAAGCGGGTACAAAACAAGGGTATTGTTCCACGGTATTATGTAGGAAACAGCCATGAGGCCATTATTCCCCGTGACCTTTATATGTAGGTGCAGAAAGAGATGATTCGGTGGGCGAACCTCCAAAGCGGAGCGGGCAGAAAAAGCGGGTTTACAGCAGCAGGTATGCCTTATCCAGCATTGTTTACTGCTCGAAGTGTGGCGAAATTTATCAGCGGAGCGTATGGAATAATCCGGGAAAGCATTCCACCGTGTGGCGGTGCTGTACCCGTGTGGAGCATGGGCCAAGTGTCTGTGACGTACCGACTATTCAGGAGCTGGATCTGCAAGGGGATGAATCCTCATTGGAAGGGATTGAGGCCAAGCTGTTGGAACTGCAAAAGGAACTTCTGAAACTGGCGAATTCAAAAAAGGATTATAGCAGTGTTGCAGATGAGATTGACAGGCTGCGGAATTGAAGCAGAACGCTCTGGTGGAGAGCGCTGAGCGGGAAGGACTGAAACAACGGATCAGGGAGATGCGGGAATTTCTGGAGCAGCAGTCCACAGAGGTCACAGAGTATGATGAATTGCTGGTACGGCGGCTGATAGAGAAAGTCACAGTTTACGATGAGCGGTTTGAGGTGGAGTTCAAATCTGGTGCGAAGGTGGATGTGGAGAGGTAAATAACAGGAGGGAGTGCCTTGTGGCTTTTGAAATGGCGGCAAGGCGCTTTTTTAATAGGCTGTTAATTTTAAAGAAGGCAGCTTGTGTTTATCAACCATAGGGTTTATAATTGATCTATGCTGATGGAGGTGGAAAATGACAACATCGGATATGATAAGGGAATTGTGTGACAGAATGAATATCAGCCTTGCGGAACTTTGCAGACGAATTGGACAGACTCCTCAGAATTTTAATAAGAAGCTGCAGCGTGGTACCGTATCCTCTGAGGAAATGGCGAAGATTGCAGCGGCACTGGGTGTAGGATATGAACAGGCGTTTGTATTACCGGATGGTAATAAGATAGGAGTATAAAACACTAACATGGCAAAAGATTTATTATATTTTATTGATAGAGTTACAGCATTAGATTCATTTTGGTATGCTAATTACTATTTGCGTTGTATGAAAAAAGCACCGAATGGTGGAGTAGAGTATGTGTATTAGCCAAATTTTTATTTAAAGCACAGACCATCGGGGACATGGAATCTATTTTGCCATTATGATGGAACGATACCTGCCTTTTTAACAAATCTGATTAACGAAGAACTTACTATATGGAAAGAGTGTGAGGTCAATATAGAAGAACTATTATCGTTATGCTTCGGAGGAGATTTCTGGTATGCTGGGTTTAGAGTATTAAAACCTAAATACTCTGAGAAACTTGATGCTACAATATTATGGAATGTAGTAAGTAACTATTTGAATTTTAACGATTATTTTGAATTGGACAATATTCGTGAAATTTTATATGCGTTTAGTTGCTATTTAGTACAAGAAAAAATGATATCTATTCGATGCCTTGACGATTTGTTGAAATATGAGTGTTTAGAGCGAGAACCTGATAAGTATGGGTTGAGTGACGTGACAGATGCAAAGTTTGGATGCCAAGGATTTGAAATAGACGGAAAATATTATTTGTATAGTCTCTTTTTGGACATAAGTATAGGAAGAGCTTTTTCTACAATGCTTCTGAAGATTGAAATCTTGTCAATGCTGTCTGATGTTAAAATTAAAATGCGATGTGATGAACACCTTTCGGTTCCTTGCGAACAGAAAATTGTGACTGCAACATGGGATTCTCAAAAATTTCGTGGGGTACAGCTTGTATGGGGTGACATAGATAATCTCATATATGGGAGTAGTACATGGTGATCCAGAAAGCTTGCATAAATTGTTGCTCACTATTTCGCGCGATCAAGAAGAAGGAGCTACATTTTTCCATATTGGCATAGAAGAATTATGGAATCTTGAAAAAATAATCGATAATGATAATATAATTATTGTGAATTTTATTCATGCAAAATATTTTCCAAATAAACAAGCTTTTTCTCATATTGATTTCTCAGTAAATCAGTATAAAACAGATATATATAAACTGAAGTATGCAGATGCATCTTACAATAAACAAATATGCAGATGTTCATTACAAAATATGGTGCGTTGAAGGAGAATCTATAGATGTGGGAATATGGAGTTCGCTAGTTTCAGCTACTTTGAATTTACCTTTCAGAAAGCTATTTTACGAAATGTTCCCTGATACGGAATTTAGTGAAAAATAGAATACCATCATAAACCAACATATACATAAGTTGGTTTGTCTAAGAAAGGATTGAAAGTGCTATGCCTATAATAGTAAATGTTGCTGGCCAGGTTGGACAGATAAAGTTATCAACTACTAAAGCGTTGTGGCCGCTTTTTGAAACGGTCATTAATTCCATTCAGTCACTTGAAGACAGTGATGTAGAAGAAAAGAAGATTGTTATTGATGCCTTGCGTCCAGAACACGTTCAACTTAGGACTGATGGACAAGGTAAAACAATTGAAGAATCCACCCATTTTGAGGCATTTGTTGTAACAGACAATGGTAATGGCTTTAACAGTGAGAATTACACATCTTTCTTGGAAGCATACTCTCAACTGAAAGTGCGGAAAGGCTGTAAGGGTATTGGACGGTTCTTGTGGCTGAAAGCATTTGATAAAGTTGCCATCAAAAGTACCTATTTTGAGGATGGTCACTGGCATCTCAGATCATTTGATTTTACCCTCACAGGTGTGAATCCAGAGCAAAATGACAGTATACTTGAGTTAGACGATTCGATGGTACAGCAGACGATTGTTAGCTTGTATGGATTTAAAAAACCATATCGTGATTCTGTGGCATACTCTTTGGAGAGTTTAGCAAAAAAGATAATCGAACATTGTCTTCCTTATTTTATCACTGGAAAATGTCCTCAAATTATACTAGAAGATAATCGTGGGGAGCGTTTTAATCTTAACAATTATTATGAGAAAACATATAAAGATTCTCTTCATCAAGATCCTATGGAACTGAGAGGAAAACACTACACGCTATATCATATGCTTCTGACAGAAGGTGCGGATAAGCACGAACTTCACTTGTGTGCTAACAATCGTGAAGTTAAATCGTATGCACTTTCAAGCTATATCCCGGATATGAAGAAAAAACTGGTTAATGGTGAAGATGCATATTACTATGTTGGCTATCTGGCTGGTGATTATTTGGATGAAGCTGTTAATACAGAAAGATCGGATTTTAATTTTTCAGACGGTCCGCTGTTTGGCGATACAAGAGAACCGGAAATTGTTGAGACAGCAGTCGGGTATATTCGTGCCTATTTGAGTGATGAGCTAACAAAAGTAGCCGAGGAGAAGAAAACTCAGATTGATATGTTAGTCAAAACAAAACGACCACAATATCGGCTGCTTCTAAATCGATACCCAGAAGTTTATGACAGAATTCCTGCAGGTTTGCCAGAAGACAAGCTGGACTTGGAGCTTTATAAGCAGCAACAACAATGGGAATTTGATACTGCTAAGAAAAAGCATGACATTGAGGAAAAAGTTAAGCAGGATGCAACTTCTGAGCCAAGTTTTCAGAAATTATTTGATGAATACTGTGAAAACATTACGGAACTGAGTCGCGCAAGCTTAGCAGAGTATGTGGTGCGTAGGAAAGCGGTCATAGATCTTTTTGAGCATGCTTTAGAAGCAGATGAAAATGGAAAATATAGCAAAGAATCACGGATTCACAGCATAATCTGTCCAATGCAGACTACATCAGATGAGATAAAACTCGATGATATGAACTTGTGGTTGATTGATGACCGACTGGCATATCATCATTTTTTGGCATCGGATAAAAAAATAAATACTATTCCGGTTTTGGATAGTGACGTAGATAAGCGGATGGATTTAGCTATCTTTGATGCGGCATTATCTTATACTGCTGATCCAGAGGACATTAATTCTATCACAATTGTAGAACTAAAGCGACCCCAGAGGAATGACCTTGCGACAGAAGAAACAGATCCCATTACGCAGGTTTATGACTATGTAACGGATATTAAGGAAGGCAAAGTCAAGAAATCAAATGGGCGTGGATTTGGAAATGTTCAGCAAGTTGCTTTCTATTGCTATGTCATAGCGGACATTACTCCTACTCTCAGAAAAAGTGCAGCAAGAGCAGGACTAGTTCAAACTCAAGATGGTGAAGGTTACTTCGGATATAATCCAACTGTTGGGACTTATATAGAAGTTATTTCTTATGATAAGTTGCTTAAGGACGCTAAACAGCGCAATAGAGCTTTGTTTGATAAGTTGTTTGAACCAAAATCTAAGGATTTGGCGCATCCAGAACTGATAGGGCAATAATGTGATTGGTAGGTAAGATATGCAGAAATTTAAAATATTTTATTCTTGGCAGTCAGATTTGCCAGGAAACAAAACTAGGAACTTTATACGAGAGTGCATTGATGAAGCAATAGATCTTGCACAGGAATCAGAAGCAGTTGAAGCCGAGAGGGATGAGGCAACTATGAGAACAACCGGTTCTCCCAACATTGTGACTACTCTGTTTTCTAAGATTGATAATTGCGATCTTTTTATTGCTGATTTAAGTTTGTGCTTCATCGAAGATCGGCAGAATGAAAAGAAAAGTCCGAATCCGAATGTGTTGTTAGAACTTGGTTATGCAGTAAAGACTTTGGGGTGGGAACGTGTAATCTGCCTTTGTAATATTGATTACGGAGATAAGTATCCCTTCGATATTGCCCACAACAGAATTACTAATTTCTCGTTAGAGGGTAAAAGCAAGAAAGAGGTTAAGGATGATATAGCTAAAATCATATTTACTAATATCCGCGATATTAGAAAACAACCACCGAGAGCTAAGGACGGATCGGCTACTCATATTATTGGAGCATATGACTTTGAAAGTCAGAAAGTCATCAATACTCTAGTACCAATCGAAATAAGTAAACAAGAGGGATATGTTCTTCATAATAAAGAAATTTTAGAAGAATCAAGAAAATTGATTCCGGAGATACAGGAACTAACAAGTAGGATTAAGACAGTTAGCGAAGATAATGAAAACCTCCAAGAGACTGTATCAGAACAGCCAGAGCCATCTGCTGGATGTCAATCGCAACTTTCTATGTTTTTTTCTAATAAGGCTACTGAAATTACTGTGGAGTGGAAGGACGCGGAAGAGGATCAGACTCGGATTAAACGATGGCTTGATATTGATGTTCCAGATGATTTTTTTGATCTAGGTGGATTAAAACGTATGGTGCAATTTCCTAATTCTTCTCTTAATGGAACAGATGATGAAAAAACAAAATACGAAAAATTACAGAAATTATCTTATTATTTGGTTTTACTCGAAGTTAGAACGAATTATCTTAAAACCTTTGAAGGGATGTATTTTGTGCCACTTGCGATACAAAATATTTCGTCTATGCAGGATGAGGATATCCGTGTGGTTGTAAAGGTTAAAACCGGAGAAATCGTAGAACCGGAAGAGCATCTCATATGGGAGGAGATTGAGGGGGTGCAAGGCCATTTATGCAGGAATGAAGAAGATGAAACCGATGTGGGGATAATTTGTGAGTTGTTTGCTTTAAGCGAAGATGGGGTTATTTGTATAGAAGATGTCCCCTATGATCCATCAAGGTATATTCCAAAGACACCAATATTGACTGCCAATGGATTTTCTCAGCCAGATAAGACAACAGAAGATTATAAACAGGAATTAGAAGAGTTTATTGCATCAACAGATGGACGTGGATACTATGAATTCAACGTTACAAGTCTACGTCCTGGTGAATGTAAATGGCTATGTTGCGGGATGTTAATCAGACCGGTTGATGGAAAAGTTGTAGCTGATTATCAAATTCACTCAAAGTATTCTTCAGGCAATCTAAGTGACACACTTGAAATGAAGATAAGTTGACAGAGGTATGGAATACAGATATTTTCCCTCCTACGACCACAACACTAAAAACAGCGGTGGATTAAGTCGGACGAACCGTTCGGCAAATGGCTTACATTCTGACCTCTCGTGCCATGTTGAAAATGTCGTGGTGCTTGAATGAGCGGGCAATTAAGGATTTTGCTTGTTATTCGACTTTCATATTAAAAGGACATCGTTTGTGCGATGTCCTTTTTGTTTGTTGAGACATATATTGTGCAAAAAAGATGGCATTAAAGAGGGGGCGTTTGTTATAGATGGGGTGGCGTTTTGAGAGGTTGTGCTTTTTCTTCGGCACGTAGGTTGCGATGTAGGCGTTCAGCCATGCAGAGCGTGATGATGAAGGAGAGAACATCGGCAATGGGTTGTGCGAGAAGTACGCCGTACAAGCCGAAGCAGTTGGGCAAGAGCCAAATGAGAGGGACAAAACACAAGCCCTGGCGACAGGCGCCGAGAAAGCAGCCTTCTTTAGCTTTCCCGAGCACGAGAAAAAGAAAAGAATATACGGTGTAGATGCCGAAAAGCATGAAGGAGAGCGCATTCAGCTGTAACGCGCGTTGACCGATATGCAGCATGGTGGCGTCTGTTGCGGTAAAAAGAGAGAGTAGTTGTTTTGAAAAGAGCAAGGAAAGGCCGCCAAAGACAACGCAAAATAATGTAGACCAAAGGAGGGCGATTTGCACAGCTTTGCACAGACGAGCATAGTTTTTGGCGCCGTAGCTAAAGCCAGCAATGGGTTGGAACCCTTTGAGAAAACCGTATACCATCAAGGTGCCCATTGCCAAAATTTTGGTTACTGGTCCTAGAGCGGCCACTGCAGAGTCTCCATAGATTTTAGCAGCGTCATTGGTCATGGCAATGGAGAGGCTGGTCAGTAACTGGAAGAGCAGCGTGGGAACGCCTATTTTCAAAATCTCAGAAAGAATGGGCGTGGTAAAACGACAGTCTTTGAGATGAAAATGAAAGGTGCTTTTCTTACGCAGGATGTAGATGATATAGAGTATGCTTGACACCATCTGTGAGAAAGCCGTGGCAAGGGCTGCGCCTGTAACGCCGAGCTTGAATGTGTAGATAAAAAGAGGATCTAGCGCTACGTTGAGAAGAGCACCTATCGCTAACACGCTCATTGCTGTTTTGGCAGCGCCTTCGCTGGAAACGATGTTATTCATTGCGACGTTAAAGATGTTAAAAATAGAGAAAGCAACGTAAATGGTAGCGTAGGCTTGGGCGTCCGACAGCATAGCGGGCAATGCGCCTAACTGTTGCAAGATGGGTGTTAAAAAGAGCAGGGTGCAGCAAATGGTAAGGACGCCAATACCGATGCTGCCATAAAGAGCGGTACTGGCGACGGTATTGGCAGTGGTGTGGTCGCCTTTTCCGAGCAGACGTGAAAGGTAGGCGGCAGCACCATTTCCGAACAATAACCCCAGGCCAACCACAATCTGTCCCAGCGGATAAACAACAGAGACGGCAGCCATTGGTGTGGTGCCTAAACCGCTGACAAAATAAGTATCTGCTAAATTGTAGAGAGCATTGATAAGCATTCCCAGCATGGTTGGTAAGCCCAAGGAAAGCAAGGCGACAGGGATAGGGGCCTTCCCCAGTAAATAGAAGTTGTTGTGTGTGGTCATGTTGAACTCCTTTCTGTTGACAACAAGCACTAAAGATAATACTATAATTTATAGTAAGAACGACGGAATACATGCTACTATAAATTATAGTATTCGTCAAGTGGAAAAGGAGTGGTTGCATGGCAACAATTGATTTGGTGGTACTTGGAATGTTGAAAAAAGAACCTTTGAGTGCCTATGATATTCAAAAACTGGTAGAGTACCGTCAGATATCAAAATGGGTGAAGATCAGTACACCATCTATCTATAAGAAGGTGATTCAACTTGAGGAGAAGGGGTTGATTAAAGGCAACAGCGTACGCAAGGGAAAGATGCCTGAGAAAGTGGTGTATACGCTCACGGATGCTGGGGAGGAAGCTTTTCAGCGTCTAATGTTGGAAACGTCCGCCCAACCCATTCGCTTTTTTCTGGACTTTAATGCGGTCATTGTTCATTTGGACAATGTATCAGATGAAGTGCGTCAACAATGTCTGGATCATATTGCCGAGCAATTAAGCCAAGTAAAGACCTTGCTTGAAGAGAATATGGCGGCTAAAAAGGACGATTCGTCGATTCCTGCAACAGGATGGGCGGTGCTGAAGCAGCAGATGGCGTTGGCTTGTGCAGTGGAAGAATGGCTGGAATCGATTCGATAATGAAAATCTTTGCATAATAAAAAGACCACTGCTCGTTATGAGTGGTGGTCTTTTTGATAGGGTGTGAATGTTGTGGAAGATTGTAACGGCTGTTGAAAGGATTGTCTTATTTTTAATCCTCGGGAATGACTCAGAAATAGCGGATTAGAAGAGGACAACGGCTGCCGAATGTTGGCAAAAAAGTACCAGCCAGCAACGTTGGTTGCTGGCTGGCAGGGGATAAGACGATAGATGCTATTATTTTTTACTTTTTTTCGCTTTCTTTTTCTTCTTTTTGTCTTTCTTTGCTTTTTTATCGTTCTTCTTTTTCTTATCTTTTTTCTTCTTGTTCTTTTTGTTTTTGTCTTTCTTGTCTTTTTTAGACTTTTTCTTTTTGCTTTTTTTCTTGGATTTTCCTTCGTTGGCTACGGTGTCTTCTTTGTTGTCTAAAACAATTTCTTCCGGGGTGAAATCGCTGTCTGCTTCTTCAGCGAAGAGCGTTTCGTTGATTTCTTCGGTAGAGATTTTAACATCCTCTTCTTCACGAATAATCGCGTCTTTACTGCCTTCTACGAGGAGTACGCGATTTTCAAAGTCTTGTTCAGGTGCATCATCTTGCGGCAGAATTTTTTCGTCCAGATTTTTCATGTGTGTTTACCCCTTTTCTGTGTGCTTGTCTTTTTTGCTGTCCTTATGGTCGTTGCTTGTTTCTTTTTTGAGATCGTCACGTAACGGTTCGGCTAAAGCGCGTGGCACAGTCACGCTGATATCTCGTTGCGTCAGTGCTTGGCGTGCAGCCTGTACGAAATGTTCGAGCACATGAATACGCGCATAGCGTTTATCCATGCTTGGCAGAACAATCCATGGTGCGACATTGGTTGATGTTCGCACCACCATATCGTTCATGGCTTCTACATAGTCGTCAAACTTGTCGTGATTGCGCCAGTCCTCATCGGTGATTTTGTAGTGCTTTTCCGGTGTGTTTTCGCGGTCTTTGAAACGCGCTAACTGTTCTTCTTTGTTGATAATCAACAAGAACTTGAGCAAGAGGTACCCGTCTTCAACTAAACTGGCTTCCATTTCGTTGATTTCGGCATAAGCGTCTTGCCACCTTTGTGTTGAAGCGAAGCCTTCAATACGTTCCACCATCACACGTCCATACCAACTGCGGTCGTAGATGGTCAGATGACCAGGCGTTGGAAACGTTTGGTAGAAACGCCACAGATAGTGGTGTTCCAGCTCAAACTTGGTGGGTGCCGCTGTGGTAGCAACGCTGTAACTACGTGGGTCTATCTGCCGTGTCAAACGCTTGATGCAGCCGCCTTTACCGGAGGCATCGGTGCCTTCAAACACAACAATTGCCGGCACCTTGTGTAAGTAAAGCTGATAGAGCAAATCCGCCGCTTCTTTTTGCAGAGGGCGCAACTTGGCGTGGTACGCTTCTTCTGAGATGCTTTTTGAAAGATCCACCGTAGCTAAAGGCTCACACACCACCGGTGGCAGCGGCTCTGCACAAGTAGCAGGTGGCTTGTCGAGATGCCATTGGAGACAACGAATCAGCGTGGCAAGGATTTTTTTGGAGACCATCTTTTTGTCGGAGGCGTCCAACACGCGCCACGGACAGTTGAGGCTGGTCGTGGCATTGATGATACGTTCAAAATGATCACGGAACGTATCGTAATGTTTTAGTTGGTATTTGTCGAAGTCTTCCAAAAGGAAACTTCGGCTTTTATCCTTTGCCAGTGCATCAAGCGCATCGGACATCTCTGCTTTTGATTGATCTAAGAAAAACTTGACCACCAAACAACCATCGTTGGTAAGCAAACGCTCGGTAAAGCGAATGTCGCGCACCGCATGGAGAAATTCCATCTCTGACACATCTGGGTGGCGCATCAGCTCGCGGTAGAAACTATGGTCGAAAATGCCCACTCGCCCATGAACGGGAAAGGCTTGGAAAAAACGCCAAAGCATGGGATGTTTCTTATCTACATCAGTGGCATCATCAAATTGCGTGAGATGGTAATAGCGTGGGTCCAATTCACGGACAAGATCATTCAAAATCTGCCCCTTGCCAGTGGCTTCCCAACCGGAAAGCAGAATCAAAAGGCTGCGATCAGTGTCTTTCAGGACACGTTGCAATGAAGCCAGTTGGCTGCCAAGTTCGGAAATCTTTAATGACAACAACGGATCATCTTGTGCAAATTCCATTTTTTTAAACATGGCTTATCAAATCCTTTACGCGCGCATAAAGAAACAGTGCTATAAGATTATTATAGCATAAGTTTTTATGAGAATTCCGAGGAATTAACGACAAAATAGAAAAGTCTATGTAAAATATGCGTACTTATTGTAGAGATTTACAATGAACAAAAACCAGACCCTTTTGCGGGCCTGGTTTTTTGTTTGCTATGCTATTAGTCATCTTTGCCTTCGTCATAGATTTCGTAAACGATTTCTTCATTTTGCTTCTTACGTGGAATAAAGGAGAAGATGACGGCGAGAATGAGCGATGGGATGACCCATGCCAGGCCAAAGCTGGCCAGTGGCAGGTTGGCTTTGAATGCGAGAAGGCTGTCGATCCAACCTGCGGAGATGCCAAGGGAACCAACGGCGGAGAGGCCATCGATGAAGCTCACAAGGAAGGCACCGATCAATGCGCCGATGTAGGCGTTTTTGTTAGGAATGAAACGGTCCAGGCAGTTGCAGACAACAAGCGCCATGAGCACTGGATAAACCATGTTGAGGAATGGCACGGCGAGGTTGATGATGGTGGTTACGCCGAGCACGGAAATCAACGTAGCTGCGATGACACAGAGGGTGACAACGAGCTTATAGGACAGCTTGCCGCCGGAAAGTTCGTTGAAGTATTCGCCCGTGGTGACGGTCAGCCCAACGGCGGTGGTCAGGCAGGCGAGGATAACAGCAACAGACAGGCAGTAAGTACCAATGTTGCCAAGAAGACCGTTGGTCATGCCGATAAGCAGAGCAGAACGGTCGATATCGGCAGGGAAGGCGCCGGTGGCACCAGCACCGCCGATGGTGAGGCCGCAGTACACTAAACCGAGCAGCACAGCTGCGATGACGCCGCAGCGGATACTCATAGAGAGCTGTTCTTCACGGTTGTTGTAGCCGCGTGCAACAATATTGGAAAGTGCCACGCCGGCAAACATGGAAGCAGCCAGAGCGTCCATGGTTTGATACCCTTCGGTGAAACCGCCAGCAAAGGTGTAAGATGGTTCGGCTGGCGCGCCTGGTGTGCCGATTGGGTTAACGATGGCAGCAATAACGATGGCAAAAAGCGTCAGCAGCAGGAATGGTGTGAGAAACTTGCCGAGACGGTCAACAACTTTGGAACGGTTGATGGTGAGCAGCCAAACAATCACAAAGAAGATAATGGAGCTAACTTCAATCGGTGCGCTTGGTACAATCGTTGCAATACCAACTTCGTAAGTGGTGGCAGCGGTACGTGGAATGGCGAACATTGGCCCGATGGAGAGCACCACAACCAGCCCGAGCAGGCGACCGAAAGGACGGCCAGCATAACGTGCCAATGTCATGATGGTGCCGCCGCTACGCAGCGTAGCATAAACCGTCAAAAGTGGCAGCCCCACGCCGGTGAGCAGAAAACCAATGAGCGCAGGTGCCCAGGTTTCGCCAGAGTGCAGGCCGAGGTACGGTGGAAAGATCAAGTTGCCGGCTCCGAGGAACATCGAGAACAGGGCAAACCCGACTACAATCAGGTCAGTCATTTTACGATTCATTTCATGTAATCCCCCTTTAAAATATGACACTGAAAAATGTCGCTGTACTATAACAGCTATTATACGAAGAAAATGGCAAAGATGCAACCACAAATCGACTTATGATCTATAATTCCTTGTAATAGATGCTCTTGCTTCTAAGACGGTCCTTCGGTTATACTGTGTAGACCACGACCAATTATATAAAAATTCATAAGAAAGAAGGCGTTTTATGATACAGATTCAAGAAGCCATTCTGCATATTTTTGATGCTGTCGGCGTACAGGAGATTCTCAGCGATACCCGCCTTAATCCGCACCATGTTGTTATGGTGGATTATCTCGAGCATCACATTGAGCGTGGTTTGAACGATCCGGCGGCAAGTCATGCACAGTTTGTGGAAACCAGTGCGGTGCCGGCACGTCTGCGTGCCTATAAAAATGGCGAGGAGGATTTTGTAGCGTTCTCGAAATGGGTGGCGGGGCTCTTTTTTGGTGAACTGCGCGAGATGGCGGTGGAGGACAATTACCATCTTATTGTGGCACGCTTTACAAGCGAGCTGGGCACCCCTTATCTTGCCATTTTGGCACTTTGCGACAAGCTCGCCTACACGCACCAGGTGGAAAGCGATGATGAAGGCCGTGTCAGTGCCAGCATTGCGCTGCATCGTTCCATTATGCCGCAGCCAACGCAGCGTGTGAAAGGCTATGCGTTCATCAACCTTGAAGATGGCGGCATCCGCCTTTGCGACATCAAGCTCAAGCATGAAAAAGAAAGCGTGCATCTTTTTGAGGAAATTGTTCTCGGCTGTATTCCAGAGCCATCAAGCCGCGACAGCTATAAACACATTCGCCAGATGACGTTGGCGGTTGCAGATGAATATTCGCAGGACGGTGTTGAAGCGCTCGCGCGTGCCAAACACTTCCTTGCTGAAAATGCCTTGGAAAGTGATATAGTAGATACTCGCACCCTTTCTGAAAAGGCGTTTCCGAACTCTGTGCAGATGCAGAGTGCCTTTATGGGCGAAGTTAGCTATGCGAATCTGCCTGAAACCCTTGTCCTTGAGCGTGAATTTGCCGCTAAGCAAGCCACTAGCTATAAACTGGTGGCTGATGGCGATGTTACCATCACTCTGCCAGCCGATTGGTACGATGATCCGGAGCGGCTTGATATTCGCATGGAGCAAGATGGCACCACGACCATCACCATACGGGGGATTGAACATTTAACAAGCAAATAAAAATAAGAGCACTTTTCTTGTGTTGAGAAAAGTGCTCTTATTTTTTAGAAAACGCCCAATGTGTCCAAGAGACACATACCGCCGTAAGCGCAAAGCCCGCCGATGAATGCAGCAATGATTATCGTTATTAGGGTGTTGATTCGCATCTTCTTTGGCTGTCGCTCAGCACGGATAACGGCAAGTTCGTCGAGGCTGGCGCCCTGGTTGAAAGCGAGAATTTCTTTGTAGGTTTGGATGTCAAACATCGTTTTATATAGTTCTACACGTCCACAGAAGTAACCTGTTATGCCGACAATGAATGCCCAAAGCAGGCAGCCGATGTAATCGAGAAAGGCATAAAGCGGTGCGATACTAAGCAGTGCTGCGATGCTGCATACGGCGAAGCAGACAGAGTCACGATTGAATCCGGTGCGTTCCTGTGCATTGATCTCTTCTTTCATTTCTTCCACGTCTCCTTTAATGAGTTCATCTAAGGAAACATTGAACGTTTCAGCCAGGAGCAACAACGTATGAATATCGGGATAGGTTTTGCCGGTTTCCCAGTTTGAAATGGATTGTCGTGAGACAAAGATGCGTTCCGCCAATTCGTCCTGAGAGATGCCGAGTTCCTTGCGATGTTCTTTAAGTCGTTGTCCAAGTTCCATAAGTTCATGCCTCCTTTGTGTTGTGAGCTCATTATGGCAGAGTAGGCGTGGATGTGCCATCAAAAGGGCTGGACAAGACGTGTTTCTGCCTTGTCAAAGATCTTTTGCAAAGGCGCAAAGCCGTTTCCAGAGCGGGATTCAGCTTTTAGCAATTTTCCAGTGCGGCGATGATTTCGGCGCTGTTTTGGATGTACACACCGATGTTTTTCAGCTCTCTGATGCCTTGTTCGTAGAGCGCAGACATAGCATCGCACGCCAGGACGAGACGAAAGTCACGCTCGCTTGCTTCATAGATTGATGCGCGTGGGCAGTTGGGAAAATTGCAACCGCCGAAAATCAATGTGTCGATACCGTGCTGGCGGAGAAATTCTTCGAGCGATGTTTGGTAAAAGGCGCCCCAGCGTGGTTTGTAAAGCACCCAGTCGTTAGCGCCGAGGGCTTGAAGCTGTCCGTCAAGGAGCGCGTGCCAGTCAAGCGCAGGCGCGCTGGCGGGTTTGAGGGCGTCGGGAAAATCGGCGCCTTCGCTAAAAGGTGCAAGCAGTTGTGCGCCTTCTTCCACAGTGCTGCGGCGGCAAAGGTCAACATTGCTGCCATCAGGCAGATAGCTACGCACAACGTGCACAATCGGTCGGCTGGCTTCGCGCATCGCACGGCAAAGGGTTGCTAATGGAGGCAGCACATCAAAGCTGCCGGAAATTTCCATAGCGCCGCCGGGCAGCACGCAATCGTTTTGGAAGTCAATAATGATGAGTGCGCTTTGTGAGTAATGAGGAGAAAGATAATCTGTCACGCTTGCCACCAGTGAATACGGCTTTCATCAAAGCGGTTGGCTTGTGGCCGTGTTTCAGCCGGATGACCGAATGGGAAAAGAGCGAAGGCACGAAGATTTTCTGGAAGGTTCAAGATTTTTTCCACAGCTTGCATCCGTTCTTCGATTGGTGCGATGCCGAGCCACACACCGCCAAGCCCAAGATGGTCTGTTTCCAGCCAAATGTTTTCCATAGCAATGGAAAGGTCAATTTGTGCATATTCCGGACGCAGGCAATCGCGGCGATAACAAGCTACAATGCACACAGGTGCGCTTGCCGTCATGCCGGCGTAAGGGCTGACGGTGGCGAGCTGTGCCAGCGTTGGTTTGTCTTCAACAACGTAAAATTCCCATGGTTGCTGGTTCACAGCAGATGGCGCCTGCATACCGGCGCGCAGAATGTCTAAAATTTGTTCGCGTGCGACAGGTGTTTCCTGATACTTACGGACACTGATGCGATGAAAAATTTCATTCATGATAAGTCACTCCTTAATGATGTATTCATACTGCTTTTAGTATAGAAAGTTTTCCACAAATGTGCAAATGTTTTTACTTGCTATCATTTTGATATCGTGATACAATCGTGATATCAAAATGATAGCACATCGCTTTGAAAGAAAGGAATGAAAAATTATGACAAACAATGTGCAACAAGCCGGTATGGAAGAACGGAAAATGACGACCATCAATGGCTTCATCATGCTTTTTGTGGCGCTGGTGCTGCTTGTGCTGGCTGCGGCTGCATTTTTTGTGGTTGGCGGCGGCTTAGGCATCGTGCTCTGTGTGATTCTCGTTATTATAGATTGTTTTGTGCTTGGTGGTTTTGCGGTGATTCGACCAAATGAAGCCATGGTGCTGACGCTTTTCGGGAAGTATTCCGGCACCATCAAAGGCGAAGGTTTTTATTGGTATAACCCATTTTGCAGCCCTGTGCGTTATGGCAAACACAACAAGATCAGTCTGAAAGCAATGACCTTGGAAAGTGGCCAGCAGAAAATCAACGACGAACTTGGTAATCCTGTAATGATCGGGATTGTCGTTATTTGGCGCGTGACAAACACCGCCAAAGCAGTGTTTGATGTGGACGACTACGAAGATTATCTCTCCACCCAGAGCGATGCGGCACTGCGTGCCATTGTGCGCCAGTATCCATACGATGGGTTTAATAACGATGCTGAAAAATCGCTGCAAGGCTCCAGCCAGGAAGTGGCTGATCGTCTCAAGGATGAAATTCAGTCCAAGGTGGGCATTGCCGGTTTGGAAATTCTCGAAGCACGCATCACCCATCTGGCCTATGCACCTGAGATTGCGTCTGCCATGTTGCAGCGTCAGCAGGCAGCGGCCATCATTGATGCGCGCTCCATGATTGTTGACGGCGCCGTAGGCATGGTTGAAATGGCGCTTAAAGAACTGGATAAGAGCGATATGGTTTCGCTTGATGACGAACGCAAAGCAGCTATGATTTCTAACCTTCTCGTGGTGCTCTGCGCCAACCACGACCCTCAGCCTGTCGTCAACAGCGGCAGCTTGTATTAACAAAAAGTGGTGGGCGCCATGAAAACTGACTACAACGACTACAAACGTGCGAACGCGATTAAAGAATCGTGGCCGGAGAAAACACCTCTTGCGCTGCGGGACAAAGTGTTTATTGTGTTGCTGGCGGTGCTGGTGTTGGTGCCCGTGGGGCATCTGCTGCTTTGTTACAGCAGCCTGCCGCCAGAAATCCCGGCACTTGGTGGCTTGCGAGAGAGCGACCCCAAATGGATGGCTCTTGTGATTGCTTTTTGTGATGTGATTTGTCTTGGTGCTATGGCAGCGCAAATTGCCTTTCCAAGTCCCAACTTTTTGGCTGATGAATTGCTTCGGCGTCCGGCAGAAGAACTTATCAAGGGGCTGAGGCTTTCTGGTGGCATCAGTGGCGTAACGCTGGCGTTGTTCTTTGGCTACGCCCTGGAAACCACCTTGCTGGGCGTAGATTTAAGTACAGGCGTGTGTGTTGTTGCCATTGCTGTACTTCTCCTTGAATTACTCGTTTTTATTCGCTGGCTGAGGCATACGCCCGATGATAAAAATAACACGAATGATGAAAGAAGGTGACGCGTATGCGTTACGATAACAAACGCAGCGCTGAGGTCATTAGCGAATGGCCAAAGCGCCTGCCTTTTTCGTTGCTTGACAGAGTGCTCATTGTGTTTGCGCTTGTGGCGATGCTTTTGCCGGTGGTGCATCTTTTGCTGATTTACGGCAGCCTGCCGGCAGAGATTGCCACCGAGTATGCGGGCGATGCGGTGGTGGAAAGCGAGCCAAAATGGTTTCTTTTCATTCTGGCTTTTTCCGATGTTCTCTGCACGTTGAGCGTGCTTGTGTGTGCCTTTTTCCCACGCGCCATTAACTTGCCGCCGGTGCTCTTAAAGCGGCCTGCGGAGCAGATCATTCGTGGCACACGCTTCGTTCTCTATATCACTTCCATTGCGTGTGCCCTCTTTTTTGGCTATATGCTGGAAACGTTTATCTATACAGCGCAGGGCACGCCGATGACGATAAGTGGTTGGGCGACCGCAGCCTTTGTTGTAGTTGTTTTTGCCACCATAGGATTATTTTGTTATTGGCTCTGGCGTGGCGATGCACACAGCGCACCGAAAGGCAAGGTGCAGGGAAAAGAGGCTATTGCTCGCAGCAAAGTGATGCGCAAATGGCCGGAGCGTCTGCCTTTCTCGTTGTTGGATAAGGTGCTCTTTGGTCTTTCGGTACTCGTGGTCGTGTTGACCTTAGTGCGGCTTGCCATGGTTTATGGCACCTTGCCGGACACCATTCCAACACATTTTGGTCTGAATGGTGAGGCAGACGCAACCGGCGGCAAGAGTGAACTGCTCGTGCTGGCTGGGGTGGACCTGCTTTGCTGGGCGGTGATTGTGGTGTTTAACTTTTTCCCACAGTTCATCAACGTGCCGGTATTTTTAATGAAACGTCCTGCCGATGAGATTGTGCGCGGCACACGCGTGCTCATGCACGTAACGGCGATTCTCTGTGCTGCGCTTTTCTGGTATATGATAGAAGTCACCATGCAAGTGGCTGTGGGGGCAGCGGTGGGACTTTCCAACGCCGTGGTGTTTGCTTTTATTGGTGCGCTCATTATGGTGTGCCTAATCTACTTTTTCTGGCTTTGGCGTGCTTAAGCAACAACTGAGAGAGGAGGCGCAGCGATGTCACAACCCGCAAAGAAAGAACGCAAGCAAATTGTGCTGCGTCTTTCACCGGAACTCTATGATGCGCTGGTTCATTGGGCAGAAGATGAATTTCGTTCCATCAACGGGCAGATTGAATTTTTATTGACCGATGCCGTGCGTAAAGCGGGGCGAGAAAAGAAAAATCAAATCAACAACGAAGCATGATTGAACGATTAAGAAAGGATGAATTCTTATGATGATAACGACAACGCCCAGCATACATGACGAACGCTATCAAGTGCTGGGGCTTGTGCGCGGCAGTGCCGCTTATAGCAAAAACGCCGTGAAGGACTTGGGCCAGGCCCTTAAATCCATCGCCGGCGGTGAACTGAAAAGCTACTCCGATTTGCTGGAAATGGCCAGCACCACAGCGACCGACAAAATGGAACGCCAAGCCGAAGATCTTGGCGCAGATGCCATCATCGCCGTGAACTATGCCGCCATGAGCATGGCTGACGGTGCTGCTGCCGTTGTTGCAAGCGGTACAGCAGTGAAACTAATGTGAGTGGAGGGCTGACCATTGCTAATGACAAGCACGCAAACGATTTCGCAGTGTGCCTATGAAGAACTGGGACTTGTCCGTGCTGCTTCAGTGCATAGCAAAAACATTGCCAAAGACATCGGCCAATCACTGAAATCCGTGGTTGGCGGTGAACTCAAAGGCTACACCGACCTTTTGGAAGCCACCGTAGAAGCGGTTACAGCCAAGCTGGAAATGAAAGCTGAAGTACTCGGCGCCGACGCCGTCATCGCTATCGGCTACACCACCTCCAACGTTACAGAATATGGCACGGAAGTCATCGGCTGGGGTACAGCTGTGAAGTTTGTATAGAAAAAGAGGTTGTCATACCAACGATGTTTCGTTGGTGAGACAATCTCTTTTTGTTTTTAGAATGTATGGTGTTCAGAACAATGCGATGTTTAATTGCAGTGGCGGAAGGCGGGGTCGCTGATGATGCGGGCGGTGATGAGTCCAAGTGGCAATGCGGCGATGATGAGGAAAGCGGATGTCAGCCAATAGGCTGCATCGCCGAGGGCCAGCACGCCGAAATAATAGATGCCGCGGTAGAGATAAAGTCCGGGCACCATGATGACGATGGAAGGGACAGTCAGGGCGATGCGCGGATAGCCAAGGCGGCGGTTGACGAGAGATGCCAAAAGCCCTGCGACCAAGGCGCCGATAAACGCTGCTGCTGCCGGTGGTAAAGCGGTGAAATCGACCAATTCCAGGCGCAGAGTGTTGGCGACCATGCCGATGCTGGCTGCCGAGGCTGCCATGCGTGGCGAGCTGTTGAACATCATGGAAAAGCCGAACACCCCTACAAAGCTCGCTATCAATCGCAGAAAACTCTGCGTGAGCGGCGATAGCGCAAATGGTGGAAAATTCTCCGGCTGTAAATGCAGCAGCAACGCCAAGAGCCACGCTGTCAACGACGCTACGCCAATGATCATCAGTGCATACGCCAAACGCTCCAAGCCTGAGCGCATATCCAGCTTCGCCATGTCAATGCCGCTGGTAATAAAAGGAAAACCGGGAATAATGAAAAGCATGGCGCACACATAGCCAGCTTCGTGGGCGACGGAAATGTTAAAACAGGTTTCTGCTAAGAACAGAATGCCACTGTACACAAGACACGCTAAAGCCACCGACACTGCCACACAGAGAAAAAGGGTGAATTGCCGCGCCAACAGTTTACAGCGAAGATAATTGCCGGCACCGGCGCCCAAAAAGGCACAAATCATTTCCACCGGCCCGCCGCCAAGCAAAAACGTGAAAGCACAGCAGGCAAAAGCGGCTGCCAGACCAAGCAAAAGCGGTGTGTAGTGCCCGCGTTCATGGTCGATGGCGTCCAACATTTGATGCACCTCTGCCAACGTGTGCGTGGCGGCTGTTTGTGCAAAATCACCAACAAAGGCTTCCAACCGGTGCAGCTTTGATGTATTGACGCCGGTGTTTTTGAGTGCCAGGGAATGGGTGCAGCTCTCTGCATGATTGAAACAACTGTAATCCAACGAGGTCAGCCCAATATTGGCACTACAACGTAAACCCAACACATCCGCGATGGTGTTCATTGCACTACGCACGCGCCAGGCGCCGGTGCCGCACGCCAATAGTGACAAGCCGACACGTCCCACCAGTGCCGCTCGTGACGCAAAGGGCGCCTCCAATACCGGACAGGCCCCGGCTGAGGCCAAATGTTCCTGCCATTGAATATCCATGTGATTGGCACGAATGTTGCTTGAATCCATAACAACGCTTCCTTTCTGATTTGAGCAAGCCAAAAATAATCCGTTCTTTAGTATAGCGTGCCACTGTGGAATGTCAAGAAAGAGACGGGCTCAAAGAGAGGTGATTATTGCTTTATATAGCACAAAAAGGACAGTCGCAAGTGACTGTCCTTTTTGTATGGAAACACAGCATCATACATTGGCTGGTTTTTCCATTTGCACCAGCGGAATGCCGGCTTCGGCGAAAAGTTCTTTGGAGAGACCATCGGGATAGTCGCCGCAGTAGACGATGCGTGTGATGCCGGCGCCGATGAGGATACGCGCGCAGAGGCTGCATGGGCTGTGGGTGCAGTAGAGGGTGGCACCGGCGATAGAAACGCCCATGATGGCTGCCTGGATAACGGCATTTTGCTCAGCGTGGAGGGCGCGGCAGTATTCGTGGCCTTCGCCGGAGCGAAAACCCATGCGCTCACGAGTGCAGCCACCCAGCTCGGAGCAGTGCGCCATGCCTGGAGGGGCACCGTTGTAGCCGGTGGTGATGATGCGGTGGTCTTTAACCAAGATGGCGCCCACCTGACGACGCAGGCAGTTGGAGCGCTTGGCAATAATGTGGGTGATTTCCATGAAATAAGTGTCCCAGTCTGGGCGGTTGAGCATGAGAGTTCCTCCTTTTCGTGTGTGCTGGTTGTTGTCTCTCATGGTAGCACGTGTGTAGGCAGGATGCAATGCTTGGTGGAAAATGTCATGCGAAGGTGGAGTGCGTTGTGGGCTTATGTTATAATGAGGTCGATTCGTGAAAATGAATCATAATGATAGGATAAAAAAGAAGGCTATTATATAAAAGAGGTGTATGAATGAAAAAGATTATGTTTGTATTCGGGACGCGTCCCGAGGCGATTAAGATGGCGCCGCTTGTGAAGGCGATGGAGCAGGCGGAAGATCTTGAGCCGATGGTGCTTGTTACGGCGCAGCATCGTGAGATGCTCGATCAGGTGCTGGAGCTTTTTGATGTGATACCAAGCTATGACCTTAATTTAATGAAGGCGAATCAGACGCTGACGGATATTACGGTTGGTGTGTTGCGCGGTGTGGAGCGTGTTGTTATTAAGGAAAAGCCAGATATGGTGCTGGTGCACGGGGATACGACGACGACTTTTGGTGGCACGCTGGCTAGTTTTTATCAGCAGGTGCCAGTGGGGCATGTGGAGGCTGGTTTACGCAGCGGCAATATGTATTCGCCGTTTCCGGAAGAAGCCAACCGCAAGCTGACTGGTGCGATGGCGACGGTGCATTTTGCACCAACGCCGCAGGCGCGTGAAAATCTTTTGCGCGAAGGGGTGAATCCGGAGACGATTTTTACCACGGGCAATACGGTGATTGATGCGCTTAAGATGACGGTGAAGGAAGACTATGCGTTTGATGCGGAGCTTGCTCAGATGCTTGATGTGCCTGGGCGCAAGGTGCTTTTAACGACGCATCGTCGCGAAAATCTGGGGCAGCCAATGGTGCAGATTTTCCGCGCAATTCGTGCTTTGCACGAGCGTTTCCCTGATGTGCATTATTATTTTCCAATGCACAAAAATCCTCGTGTGCGTGCGCTGGCAAAAGAGGCTTTGGAAGAGCTTGAACGTGTGCATCTTTTTGAGCCGCTCGATTATGCGCCGTTTGCCAATCTGATGGAACGCATGGATTTGGTGCTTACAGACAGCGGCGGGATGCAGGAAGAGGCGCCGGCGCTTGGCAAACCGGTGCTTGTGCTGCGTGATACCACGGAGCGTCCGGAAGCGGTGACGGCAGGCACGGTGAAGCTCGTGGGCTGTGATACGGAGCGCATTGTGGAAACGGTGACGCAGCTTTTCACAGATGAAGCGGCTTATGCCGAGATGGAGCACGCTGTGAATCCTTACGGTGATGGGAAGGCGTGCGAACGCATTATCCATGCGCTGCGCTATTACTTTGGGCTGACAGAGGAACGTCCGCTTGATTGGTGCTGAAGAAATCGCAGCAATATGAGTATTGAGCATATGTCAGAGAATTGCGGCTAGTCACTAAAATAAACAAGTCTTATGTGTAAATAGTAACATTCTGTGGAGATAACATTTTCTTTTTGTTATACTTATCTTGTCAGTTTGAGAAATGTCTCACAAGGAGGCGGTGGAATGTCGATGCATTATAAACGGCGGTTGAATAAAGACCAGGAGATTGAGGACAAGTCTCAAAAGCCGTTGTATCGTGCGTTCAACGTAGCTACGAGTTTTGGCATTTCGCTGGCAGTTTCCTTGTTTATCATGATCAAAGTCGGCGCATGGCTTGACCAGCATTTTCAGATTGCACCCTACGGCAGTTTTGCCTGTGTGTTGATCGCGATCGTTGCGGGCTTCCGAACCCTTTACAGAGAAGTGCTACGCTTGGAGGAAGAGGATTCGCAAAGGACGGAGAAAAAATGATGGCTCAAGTTGTGGTAGAGTTTGTGATTGGTTTTGTGATAGGCGCTGTGGTCTGCCTGGGGAAGGAATTCCTTTTTCAGCGTTTTGTCCTTATAGGCAGCAAATTTTTAGCGGCACTGCTTTTTTGGATGCGTTTGCTTATTGACGCCGTTGTACTGGTGGGGACGTTTTTGATCTCTATTCCGGCGCTGCTTGGTGCAGCGGCGGGATTGTCCGTGTACATGGTGGTGCTCATTGTGAAGGCGTTCCGAAAAAAGCTGTGAGCGTAGAGAGAAAGAGGTGATATTTTTGTTCGCACAAGCAATGCTTGCAAGTGAAGAAGTCTCCAATATTATCTTTCAAAAAGGCAATTTTGTTCTGACAAACGAAATTACGACCATGTGGGGTGTCATGATTGTGCTCGTCTTGTTGTCGTATTTCGCAACGCGGAAGATGGAAATGAAACCAAAAACATGGAGTTTGCAAAACATTTTTGGTGTCATTATTGACTTTTTAATGGATACCATTGAAGGCATCATGGGAAAAGAAAATGGCCGCAAATATGCACCGTTTTTGCTCACCATTTTCTTCCTGATTATTTGCTCGAATTATGTTGGCCTTTTGCCTTTGGCTGGTCATGTAGAATATGGCTACAAGCCACCAACGAGTAATTTGAGTGTAACGGCAGCATTGGCTATTATTACCATTTTGGCTTTCTTCTATTATGGTATTAAAAGTAGTCCAAAGAAGTTCGCAAAGTTCTTCTTTTCACCAATGCTTCCGCTGAACTTGCTTGACATGGTCACCCGTCCACTGTCGTTGGCAGTCCGTCTTTACGGGAACATTTACGGTGAAGAAATGGTTATCAGCTTCCTTTTTGGGATGCTTCCACTCTTCCTGCCACTGCCAATGTATGCATTGAGTATCCTGTTTGGGGCTATTCAGGCGTATGTGTTCATGATGCTGGCAACAGTTTATATCGAGGAAGGTGTCTCCGGACACTAATTGTTGGAGGTTTCAAAGCGTAGCACAGAGAGGTTTATTTAAGGAGGATTTTTCTTTATGGATGCAACTGGATTGATCGCACTGAGTATGGCAATCGCCATTGGTTTATCTG
>CAUWHJ010000016.1:0-71024 GCA_963558655.1 uncultured Peptococcaceae bacterium | reverse complement strand
GCCGTGTCTCAGTCCCAATGTGGCCGTTCACCCTCTCAGGCCGGCTACTGATCGTTGCCTTGGTAAGCCGTTACCTTACCAACTAGCTAATCAGACGCGGGTCCATCTCTTAGCGACAGCTCGAAGGCCGCCTTTCTTATCTGGTTCATGCGAACCAAACACCGTATACGGTATTAGTCGTCGTTTCCAACGATTATTCCCCACTAAAAGGTAGGTTCCCCACGCGTTACTCACCCATCCGCCACTAACTCGGGCGATTCCTTCCGAAGAATTCCTCGCCTCCGTCCGTTCGACTTGCATGTGTTAGGCATGCCGCCAGCGTTTGTCCTGAGCCAGGATCAAACTCTCCGTAAATATTCTTTTACGAAAAGCTTCTCTAGCTCTTCTTAATTTCATTGTTCGGTTGCTTTTTTCAAAGCACTGGTTTTTTCGCTTGGCTGTTTAATTTTCAAAGAACACCGTCGCTCTCGGCGACAGCTCGTTTATATTACCATGCTCAAGTTTTTTTGTCAACAGTTATTTTTGATTTTCTCAAAATTTCTCTGTGACTTACTCATCTCTCGCTTGGCGATGGGTATATACTATCACTTTTATTAACCGATTGCAAGCGTAAATTTAACACTTTTTCTTTTATTTCCTTGTTTTTTTAGGATTATTCTTTCTCAACCTTAAGCTTGTAGCTGTTTATTGCAAAATGCAACTTATATCTTATTCTTTTCAAACAGTTTTTGACCAGCTTATGATCTCTTACCATGTTGTTACCAATACGCGTTCTATTAGATGGCTTTCCTATTTTGATTTACAACATTCATCATGAATACAAAAAGCGTTCGCCCATCTCTTCATAGAGAAAGCGAACGCTTTTTACTCTTTATTTTTCTGATTTATCGTTCTATCTGTGGTACTTTCATAAGCGCTTCTGGCTTGCCGGCATAACGTTCAGGATGGAGACGTCTGTCACGCATTTCCGCACAAGCGGTAAAGAGTACGTCAGTAGAAGAGTTGAGACCGGTTTCACAGGAGTCTTGGATAACACCGATGATGAAGCCAACACCAACAACCTGCATCGCAATATCATTTGGAATGTTAAAAAGGCTGCAAGCTAATGGAATCAAAAGCAGTGAACCGCCCGCCACACCGGACGCACCGGCTGCACTGGCTGCGGCAAGCACGCACATAATCAGTGCAGTGCCAAAGGATACTTCAATACCAAGGGTCGTTGCAGCCGCCAATGCCATGGTCGAAATGGTGATAGCTGCACCTGCCATATTGATGGTAGAACCTAATGGTATGGAAATCGAATAGGTGTCTTCATCAAGCTGCAGTTTTTTGCACAGTTCCATGTTGACAGGAATGTTTGCAGCAGAGCTGCGGGTAAAGAACGCTGTTACAAAACTTTCTTTGAGACAGGTAAGAACAAGTGGGTACGGATTTTTGCGAATGCACACAAAGACAATCAGCGGGTTAACGACAAAGGCTACGACTGCCATTGCGCCAACCAGTACAAGAATTAGTTTACCATAATCAATCAATGCACCCAATCCCTGTTCGGAAATGGTGGTGAAGATCAAGCCAAGAATCCCCAGTGGAGCGAAGCTAATCACCCATTGTACCGCAATAGAAGTGGCATCAGAAATATTCCCAAGTATATTTTTTGTGCCATCGCTGGCTTTTTTTAAGGCAATCCCAAAGATGACGGCCCAGAAAAGAATCCCAATGTAATTGGCATTGACAACGGCGTTAACAGGATTGTCCACCAAGTTCATCAGCAGGTTGGTCAAAACTTCAACCACACCGCTTGGTGGGGCCACATCGCCGGCTTCAGCACCAGATGCGAAGGTCATCGTCACTGGGAAGAGATAATGTGCAACAACCGCTACAAAAGCCGCTGTTAGGTTACCCAGAATGTAAAGGACAACAATGGCTTTCATATTGGTGCGCTGTCCGTCTGCCATGTTGGACAGTGCACTCATAACAAGGAAAAAAACCAAGACTGGTGCAATCCCTTTAAGTGCACCGACAAACAGGTCACCAAGAATGGAAATACCTGTTGCCTGTGGAACAACCAGCCCAAGAATAATACCAATAATCAGACCGCAAAGAATTCGTTTAACCAGGCTGATGCTGTTCCATTTGTGAAATGCTTCTTTCATACTCATACTACAATTTCGCAGATGGCGTATGCCTCTGCTTCCCCCTTTTTGATTAGATTTCAGTTAAATTTTCACCTGATAGTGACAATTATGACACATTTTCTCGTGTTTTTCCAGACAAAACAATCGTCCACGCATTGAATATTTTAATACACCATTAAGATCGTTTTTTATCCATAGCGGACGATTGTGCGCGATACGTGGTCGCAGGCACAAAAAAAGACTGAGAAATCACTTCTCAGTCTTTTTAGAAATTGTATTTTAAGCAAGAACCTGTGCACAACGTTCGCAGACATCTGGGTGCGCTGCATCACTGCCAACGCTTTCAGAATATTTCCAGCAACGCGCACATTTATGACCACTTGCTTGATCAATTTTCACTGCAAGCTCTGGATAGGCTTCGCTCTTTTCTGCATCAGCAGGCGCATGAGCAAGGTCGTCGATGACAAGCTGGCTAACGATGAAGAAATCTTCAACAGCCATGTCCATAGAAGCCATCGCTTCTTTAACATCGCTGAGACTTTCCCCAAGATAAAGTGTCACTTTTGCATCCAGCGCATTCCCAATCTTTTTATCTTTTCGCGCTGTTTCCAGTGGTTTCATTACTTCATTGCGGAAGCTCATAAGCGTGTGCCATTTTTTGTCGGTGGCTGCATCCACATCGCAAGCAGCAAATTCAGGCCAATCGCACAGCTGTACGGATTCCGGCTTATTGTCCATGTCAATATAGCGGAATACTTCTTCGGTGGTGAAGGAAAGGATTGGCGAAAGGATGATGTCTAAACCTACACACATATCATAGAGCACAGTCTGACAAGCACGGCGTGCGGTATCGTCCACTTTGTTAGAATAAAGGCGATCTTTGATAATGCTAAAGTAAACAGCGCTCAAATCTGTATTGCAGAAATTAAAGATGCTGCGATAAATCACATGGAAATCATATGCGTTGTAGCTTTCTTTCGCCTTTGCAACCAGGTCAATAAAGCGGCTCATCATCCAACGGTCAAGTTCCGGAAGTTGAGCATAAGGTACGCGGTCTTTGCGTACATCAAAATCAGAAATATTCCCCAGCATGAAACGGAAGGTGTTACGAATCTTACGATAAGCGTCAGCGACCTGTTTAATGATGCCAGGGCTAACAGATACATCACTGCGATAGTCAGAGCTTGCAACCCAAAGGCGCAAAATATCCGCACCATTTTGTTTGATAACGTCTTTTGGATCAACGCCATTCCCCTTAGACTTGCTCATCTTGTTGCCTTTTTCGTCAACAAGGAAACCATGCGTCAACAAGCCTTTGTATGGCGCCTGGCCATAGACTGCCACCGAGGTGCACAAGGAGGAGTTGAACCAACCGCGATGCTGGTCGCTGCCTTCAAGGTAAAGGTCTGCTGGCCAAAGATCTTCAGATTCTGCACGCAGTACGCCTTCATGACTGGAACCAGAATCAAACCACACATCCATGATGTCCGTTTCTTTGCGGAAATGGGTGCCGCCACATTTAGGGCACTTGTAACCCGCTGGCATGAGTTCTTCTGCACTCATGGCAAACCAGCAATTTGTACCGTGCTCACGAACTTTTTCCTGAACACTTGCAATGGTAGCATCATCAAGAATGGTTTCGCCGCAATCTTCGCAGTAGAATACCGGAATTGGCACACCCCAAACACGTTGACGGGAAATGCACCAGTCGCCGCGATCACGAATCATGTTATAGAGACGTTCTTTCCCCCATTCAGGCGTGAAAGTGATATGATTTTCGATTTGATCCAACGCTTTTTCACGGAAACCGTCGATGGACGCAAACCACTGATTGGTTGCACGGAAAAGAGTTGGAGTGCCGCAGCGCCAGCAATGTGGATATTGGTGCTTGAAGAAGCTGAGCTTTAACAGAGCGCCGCTTTCTTCCATGTGTTGGCAAATGGCTTTATTAGCATCTTCAGTTTTCATGCCTGCAAATGGGCCTGCTTCCGCAGTTAAAACCCCATCGTCATCAAGCGGCGAAAGAATTGGCAAATGGTAACGGCTGCCAACAACATAGTCTTCAACCCCATGACCAGGCGCAGTATGAACGCAACCAGTACCGGCATCAAGGGTAACATGGGTGCCATTGATAACTAGAGAATCGCGATCTAAGAATGGATGACGACAAACGATGTATTCAAGCTCTTTCCCCAGCCATTCGCCCTCAACAGTGTAGTTTTCTGGCAAGCCAATTTCTTTCACAACGGTTTCAACCAATTCTTTAGCCAAGACATAACGTTGGCCATCAAAATTCAACAGTTGATATACAAATTCCGGATTCAGACAGATACCTTCGTTCGCTGGCAGGGTCCAAGGCGTGGTGGTCCAAATGACAAAGTAAGCATTTTCTTCCGAGAACTTACCTTTGGCATCGCTCACCTTGAAACGCACATAAATAGATGGGGATTTTTCTTCACCATACTCAATTTCCGCTTCGGCCAGAGCCGTGTGGCAATGTGGGCACCAATATACAGGTTTTGTTCCTTTATAAATATACCCCTTCTTGGCCATTTCACCAAAAATACCAATTTCACGCGCTTCAAATTCTGGTTTCAGCGTCAGATATGGATGTTCCCAATCTCCGCGCACACCCAAACGTTTGAAACCTTCACGCTGAATATCAACATATTTCATGGCGTAGTCTGCACAGGCATTACGGAAACCTACAACATCATCAGACTTTGCATCAAGGCCGGTGTTTTCAATGGCTTTAAGTTCAATAGGCAGCCCGTGCGTATCCCAGCCCGGAACGTATGGTGCATCATAGCCCTGCAAAGATTTAGATTTTACGATAATATCTTTGAGCACCTTGTTCATGGTGTGGCCGAGATGAATCTCGCCGTTAGCGTATGGAGGACCATCGTGAAGCACAAATTTCTGGTGACCAGCATTCTTTTTCTGGATTTTGTCATAAATATCAATACTATCCCAAAAAGCAAGAATGTCTGGTTCTTTGTTTGGCAAGTTGCCACGCATCGGGAAATCAGTTTTTGGCAAATTCAGTGTTTCGCCATACTCTTTTTCTTTTTCATCTTTGTTGGACATAGTCACACCTCACATAAAAAATAAAAAAACTCATCCCTAAGGGACGAGTTTTAATCGCGGTACCACCCTCATATCCATGGCACAAACATGGACACTCAGAGATCCTTAACGCGGATCAAACGGCTTCCCTACTCTATTTCAGGTTGCAGCTCACGGATGATACATAGCAGTTCGTTTTCTCCATCTCGCACCAACATGGATTCGCTGAAAAACAGGGCGCTGCTAACGGTTCCGTTCATAGCCTCTTTATCTATTTATAGTAAGCGTCTTGCGTTTTTTTGTCAAGACATCTTATACATATTTACCTACGTTTAACTTGATCTTACCTTTCTTGCTCACACCTTGCACTTCATCAACAACACACTTGCCTTTACCACGCACGGTGAGCACCTGCCCTGCATCGCAATTACGATTAGGGTTGAGCACCACTTGATGGTCCAGCTGCACAAGCCCTGCACGAATATGCTCGACCGCCTGTGCCCGCAAAAGGTTAAACACCTTCGCAATAACAGCATCAAGCCGTGGCTGCGCAACCTGAATCTGACACATTTTAAGCACACGCTCCGGTGCCTGCCAATTTTCAAGCGTGTTCTTTTTTGCGCGCATTGGCACTCGTTTAATAGAAAGCGCGTTCAGCAAAAGATAATCATCAATTTCAGAATTGGTCAGCACATCAAACCCGTTTTCCCGCACAATAATATCGCCAATGCACTTGCGTTCAAATCCAAGGCTCATCAACGCCCCTAAGCAATCACGGTGCGAAAAATCAATAAACTTGGTATTACCAGTAAACGTAAGAACGCTAATATTCATATCTGCACGGGTAGGCGTTTCATCAAACATGGTCATATACAAACGCACGCGTTCCGCTTCATCATAACCGCCATCAATACGATAATGCACACCAGCTTGCTGCAATATGCCCAGTTCGCCGGCAATTTGCTCCCGTGGCATAAAATCCGTCAGGACATCCCGCCATTCGACGGTGACCTGACGGATAAGATCCGATAAATATTTTTCAAAAGTCAACATAGCATTGCCCTACATCAAGAACATCAGCAAACGAAGAACGACACTTTCCACCACGCTCAATAACAAAATGGCTACGATTGGTGAAAAGTTGAGCGGCATCAAAAGCGCCTGCGGCATAAATCGTTCAATTTGTGCCAACAGGGGATCTGTGAGATCACTCAAGAAACGTACAATCTTACTGTTGTAGGGATTAAGATTGGTCCACGACAAGAAGATGCGCACAAAAAGAATGACTTCATACAGTCTAAAAGCAAGGCGAACAGCACGATAAAGGGTATAAACAGCGCCAGCACTTAGCATTCACTGTCCTCCTATCAAACCTGGAATTCAGATTTACTATGCGTGCGATTGACCCAATCGGCAATGTTTAAGCCATAATCTTCTTCACCCAAGCCCACGCGCAATTCATTGTCCATCGAAACGCTTGGTGGAACTGCCACAAAAATAGCGCCGCGATCGTTGATTTTTTGAATGGACCCATTCAACGCATAGATAGCACCGCTGACAAAATTAACAATGTTGATCGCTGTTTCTACATCACATTCCTGCAAATCAAACACGACCACTTTGTTGTCCAGCAAATAGCCCGCAATGTTTTGAGCTTCTTCAAAACGATTTGGCTGCAGCAAAACAATTCTCATTCCAGAAGAATAATCGTTTGTATAATCATTCTCCGTATTCTCGTTAGAAGAACGAGAAAAACCTAAACCAGAGAAGCC
The DNA here is from genome assembly GCA_963558655.1 of uncultured Peptococcaceae bacterium. Classification (GTDB taxonomy): domain Bacteria; phylum Bacillota; class Peptococcia; order Peptococcales; family Peptococcaceae; genus UMGS1590. Next base: position 64,051 of record CAUWHJ010000016.1, on the reverse strand, counting down.
TTTCTGCTGCTGTCTTGGTTCTTCTTCATATGCCTGTTCGTCATAGTCATAATTGTCTTCATACTGATACTCTTCGTCATTTTGATCCTGGAATCCCAGTGAATGCATGAGTGAATCTTTAAGCCCCATGATATACCTCCGTTACTTTACGTTAAACACAGCACTACCAATACGCACCATGTTGGCACCTTCTGACACAGCAACATCATAGTCACCGCTCATCCCCATTGAGAGCCATTGCATATCCACATGGTCTATTGACTGCTGCTTCAATTCCTGAAATTTGTCGTTCATTGTTCTAAAGAACGGCCGCAGGTCCTCTTTGTTTTCCAAATTTGGCGCAATAAACATAAGCCCCTTCAAAAAAACATGAGACATTTTTGGCATTTCTGCTACAAAAGCATCAATATCTTCATAAGCAATGCCAGATTTTTGTTCTTCTTGGGCAACATTGACTTGCAGCAAAATATCAACATTGCAATCGTGCTGCGCTGCACGTTTTTCAATCTCTTCAAGAAGGCCGATGCTGTCAACCGACTGAATCAACGCCACCTTGCCAACAACCTGTCGCACTTTGTTTTTTTGCAGATGCCCAATCAGGTGCCATTCAATATCTGTCGCACCTGCTTCTGCTAAAGCATCAATTTTCGGTAATAATTCCTGTACACGATTTTCGCCAAACGCACGCTGCCCATCTTTATACGCTTCTTTAATTTCATCAACAGTATGATATTTGCTGACTGCAATGAGCTTAACCGCACCATGATCGGTGCTGCGTGCGGCACAATCGTTGGCAATATGTTGATGAATGGTTTTAAGATTTTGTGCAATAGACATAGTTTTACGATCCTTTCACAACATCTCCAGGTGATACTCGATTTGGCGTCAGCACAACAACGGTTCCTTCCGGTAAGTTTTCGCACTCTACACGATTTTCACTTTCATGAAGCACGGTCACTTTTTGCCATTGCACGGTACCACCCGAAACAATATACACCCCTGGGTCGCCGTCGTTATAGACAAGGGCTTCCTTATCAAGATCAAGTGTTGCTGTTTCAATCTGATAAATCTCAGCCTGAACCACGCGATTTGTCAAGAATGTTTCACTTACAGGACCAAGTGCGATTTTACAAAACATTCGCCCATCGCCGTTGTCCACAATATCTTCAACGGTTCCTGTTGTTGATTCGTTCAGCTCAGGGAAGCGAATACGGAAGGTATCGCCTTCTTCTTCCAAAAGATGGTTGTCCTCCGGATTATAAAACATATAAATATATGCTGCTTTCAAATTATCAATGACCTTGGCATAAACCTCGCCGGAAACAGCTTCTTTATCGGCATGATTGTTGCCGTCACTATTAAAAGTGTCCTCATAAATCTTGCGAAAATCAAGCCCTTTAATCTTGTCCATATCCGACATATTTTCATAGCCGTCAATATGATAACTGACAATACCAGAAATTGGCGCATAGTAGCGCTCGGTGTGCTCTTTGCCGTCTTCACCGCTAGACGTCACCGAAAATACCTCGTGATTTTTCGGCACACGTTTTCCTTCTTCCACTTTCAAAGCAGCAGAACCAGAATTGGTCGGCGTTATCAGCGATTCTTCCGCTTGTATAAAGCCATAGTCACTGTAAACAACGTCCGTATAGGCGGCGCCCACCGTCATGGTCTTAATCAGATATTGATGAATCACACTATAAGCACTGTTGGCCGCAACAATGAGGAGACTCACAATAAACAAACCAAGAATCACTTTCTGATGGAGCGACATTGTTCTAAGTTTTTGAATGATTTTTTTTAGTTTCATAGTATCCTCTCAAAGACAGGAATCATAGACTATTATATACGATGTATTCCAGATTTTCGAGAGGAAAATAAAAAAACATACCAAATATTGACATAAAAAAACCTAAGCCACGAGCGCTTAGGTAAAAATCATTGTTTCATAGGCGAACACCACGGTTGGCAAACACCATCATCAAGGCCGCTATCCCGGAAAGAATCATCAGACCAGACAGCGAATAATAATCAGCCAACGGCCCAAACACTGCCATTCCCAGCGGCAAGGCACCCGCATACATACTGCTCATAAAGCCAAACACACGCCCTTGCAGCGCTTGGGGCGCTGTTTCCTGAAGCAGGGTTGTAAGACTTGTTTGCACCATTGTCATTGCAACGCCATAGCAAAGCATCGAGAAAAGATACAGCGCAAACACATCCACCACGCCCATCATGATGGCGCACACGCCAAAAAACGTCAAGCCAACGCTCAGTGTCCGCTGGCATTTTTGAAAACCACCCCAAAGGCTCATAACAAGTCCGCCTGCACACATACCAGCAAAGCCGACCAGCTCCACCAACGTTAAGTACCAATAGGTGTCACCAAAAACACGGCGCACATAAAGTCCTGCTAAAAATCCTGCTGGTACACACAAAAAAGTAAAACAACCATAGCTAAAAAGAACGCTCCGAATTTGTGGTGTGCCAAACGCACCGCACAGACCATGGCCAATGCTCTGAAAAACCTTCGTTTGTGAAACCGTTTTCTGACACGGCAACGCAATCAACAACAAAAGCCCTATGCCCAGAACCGCAGTTAGCACATCAATCATTAAAATTGCCCGCAACGAGCTGTGAACCATCACCGCACCAGCTGCTGCCGGTGCGGCAAAATTCACCACTGCCTGCATACTGGCATTGATTCCATTAACACGCAAAAGTTTTGATGTTGGCACAAGGTCTGGCAGCGTCGCATTCACCGCCGGTGTTTGCACCCCTGCACCCAAAGAGCGCAATAAGGTCAACAGCAATAGGACACTCAAAAGAAGTCGTTCATCTTTGAAGCAAGGAAACAACACCACCATCAGCAAGGTCACACCCGCAATCAACGCATCGGCAATGATGATGAGCTTTTTTCTGGCGTAACGGTCTGCCCAAGCGCCACCAATGAAGGACATAAGAAATTGCGGTAAATAGGCCGCTATGGAGAAAGCAGCCACCCAAAATCCTTTGGCAGTTTCAAGCGTTGCATACCACACAATCGCCATCTGCACCAAGGTGGAGCCAAAAAGTGTGATACATTGGCTCACGAGAAACCACGCCGTGCGACGTTTCCACAAAAAATCCTGCTCACGCATCGGCGCACCCCTTCCCAAAAACAGGCGACCATTCCATGCGCTGTGTCGGATAGCCGTACTCTATCAACAATTCCCGCTCACGAAAACCCAGTGCCAATAGCATTGCACGCTGCCCCGTATCGGCTTTATCGTTGCTGCGATAGGTGGTCATACTGATTGCCTGATGCGGCAAGTACACCTCTACAAGCGCCTGTAAAAAGAGTTTTTCCACCCCCAAGCGTCGCCATGCCGGATGCACGCCAAAAAAATCAATCATTGCCGGAGATTCAGAGAACGCCAACGCCGCCACAAGCGTCTTTCCTTCGTAGAGCACCAGCGCTCGCCCTGCATGAATGCTGGCGACCAGCTTCAAAAGATACGTTGCCTCTTCCATGCCTGGATAACCATCAACAACCAACCGCATCAACGCCATCCACGCCGAAACATCTTCTATGTTCGCCAAACGAATAGATGCAAGCGCCTCATGCGGCGTTGTAGGACATTCGTTCGCACAAAAAGGCAACTGCAATGGATAGTAGCGTCCCAACTGGCGATAAGCAGCTGGCGGCACTTTATAATACTCAGAAAAGGCAGCTGTAAACGCCTGTTGGCTTTCATAGCCACAACCAAGTGCAATTTCCAGCACCGAACGTTCAGAAAACACCAGTTTCTTTGCAGCCTCAGTCAGTTGACGACGCTTCACGTACCCGCCAACCGTCATGCCAAGCTGCTCGGAAAACAGCCGATGTACATGATATTTTGAATAATACCCGACACGGGCAATCTGTTCGAGGGTCAATTTTTCATCAAGATGTGCTTCAATATAAGTCAACGCATCTTGAACAACCGTTCGATGATTGTTCATCGTTCATTCCTCCTCTCCAGTGTATTCTAGCAAAATCCCCTGTCGTGTTTTTTAGAAATCTTGCACAAAAACAAGCCCACCTGCTATTTGCAGATGAGCTTTACATTCTGAGATTTAATACCCTAATGTTTCATGAATCAAAACCACTTCAATCTGGCTGCCAGTTGGACAACGCCAGAGCACCGAAAGACCGCGACAGATGCGGTCTGGGCTTTGACAGTCATAACAACGGTCGCCCTTGGCTGCACACGGAGTGGCGACGCCGAGACGTTTGGCGTTGCGTGGCGCAGCCACATGACGCGCACGCTCTAACGCTTTGGCACAATCCGCTGCAAGTTTATTTTCCCCCACCACCAGATACACCTTCTGATGACCATAAAAAATGGAAGCAATGCGATTGCAAGCACCGTCTATGTTAATAACTTCGCCAGTTTCAGCCAAGCCATTCACAGAAGAAAAATAAATTTCTGCCCCTGCCGCTTCAGCACGCAGCGCATCAACGCTTTTTCCTTCTTCCGGCCGCCAGTGCCATACCACATGATTATGCTTGCCGAGTGTTTCATACAAGCGCATCTGTTCTAAAGTTACCGAGCCACCAAAACCAACGCTTTTTCCGTCTATCTGTGCATCCAAATACGCCACCGCATCAGCCGCTGTGTCAAAAGCAGACACGGCATACCCCGCTGCACGCAAATTCTTTTCTACGTTTGTAAAATCCATCGTCTCCGCTCCTCCTTACATATTATTGCCACAGATTTTGATATATCTGCAATAAATCCTCTTTTGTAAGCGTTTTCCGTGTATTCGCCGGACTGCCGCTGGCCATGGCATCGCTGGCCATTTTATCCATGAACGAAAAGAATTTCTCTTTCTCGATACCATACTCAGCCAGCGTTGGCACTTGGCAAGTTGTGCAAAGCGATTCAACCGCAGCAAGAAATTGTGCACTCGCCTGTATGTCGTCTGCCTCGTCAGACACCACGCCAATCGCACGCCCTAAATCTGCAAAGCGATCATAAGCACCATCAACAATATAATCCAAACAAGTTGTTAATAACATCGCATTGGAAATGCCGTGCGCCACATGGAAAAGCGCACCGATTGGCCGGCTCATACCATGCACCACCGTTACCGATGAATTTGCAATACCAATGCCTGCCTCGTAAGCAGCAATGGCCATTTGTTCACGTGCCTGTCTGTTGCTTTCATCTGCCAATACATCAGGCAGATTGGCAAAAATGCGCTTTACGGCAGAAAGACAAAAGAGGTCGCTTTCAGAAAAAGCCTTGCGCGACGTATAGGCTTCAATGGCGTGCGTCAGCGCATCCATTCCAGTTGCCACGGTAACGCTCGGCGGCATTTGCATAGAAAATTGTGGATCAACAATAGCCAATGTTGGCATCAAGCCATCGCCGCCAATAAGCAGCTTTTCCTCGTTCTTTGTATCGGTAATGACCGTAAACTTGGTTGCCTCCGAGCCTGTGCCGGCTGTTGACGGAATGGCCACCACCGGCGTTGCCATATCATTGATAGCACGACTCTTAAAAGCAACAATATCTTCGCCCGTCTCACCTACCACAGCAATGGCCTTCGCCGCATCAAGAGCACTACCACTGCCAAAACCGATGGCAAAATCGCATCCCTCTTGCTGATACACAGCAAAGCCTTCATCAATCATCACATTGGTCGGCTCACCGCTGATGCCGCTGAAAAGCGCATACCCCACGCCCTGGGCATCAAGCAACGCTTCAAGCTGTGCCACATAGCCCTGATGCAGCATAGACTGCCCGGTAACAATAAGCGCTTTTTTGCCAAATCGCGCAAACAACGGTGCTGCATCTTCAAGAGCATGATCACCAATAAAGGTGTACTGAGGTGTTCTGAATAAATGTGCCATTTTGCTCATCCTTTCATTTTACGTTATACGTTAACTCTATTATAGTATAAAACGCTCTATTCGACGAGAGCGAAAACAACTCATTCTTAGCCAACCTCTTCACTCAACAGTCACATAAAAGCGACAGTTTTTAGCCCCGGTCAATACCGTTTCAATGATTTCCACAGTAATCATCTTATCCGGCAATAACTGTTCAAGAATATACAACACACTCTGTCTGGAGCATTCACAATGGGCCACATCTATCGTTTTCCCTGACAGCACCTCTGGACAAACACATTTTGGATAACCAAGCTCATACACATGCCCAGGTTCAATCACCTTAGCGAAAAAGGCCTCTGTATTACCATATTTTTCATACTGTACATCAAGACTACCGCCGCAAGCATGAAATTGTTGAGCCTGTATCGGCAACACGGTATCTTTAACGCACTGAATGGCTTTTTCTCTATAATCCATGTGCTACACTTCCTTTTCAAAGGTTTTATTGACACGCATCATACAATATCTTTCGCTAAAATAGACCTTAAAATTATTCAAAGCTTACCCAAAGATAGACATTAGAGCCGTAAACACTTTCATTGTTCAAACAACTTACCATCTTATCGTTTCATCAAATAATATCATCCCATCCCACACTCCTTAAAAGTCAATGTGCCCAGCCAAACACGCCTCCTGTATAATATCATACCATTATAAAAAGCCAGCGTCCATCTTGGACACTGGCTTTTGAATTTATAAACGTTCAATAATCGCCTGAGTCAGTTCTTTTGTGCCAACAGCCGCCGCAGCATCGGCAGCAATATCCACTGTGCGGTAGCCATCATCAATGACCTTTTGCACAGCATTTTCAATTGCCGCAGCGGCTTCTGGTGCTGCCAGCGAAAGGCGCAGCATATAGGCGGCAGAAAGAATAGTGGCGATTGGATTGGCGATGCCCTGGCCTGCAATGTCTGGCGCCGAGCCATGGGCTGGCTCATAAAGGCCAACGCTACCGCCAAGGCTAGCCGATGGAACCATGCCAAGAGAGCCGGCGAGTGCAGCGGATTCATCACTTAAAATATCACCAAAGCTGTTTTCCGTGACAATGACATCAAACTGCTTAGGATTGAGCACCAACTGTACCGCTGCATTGTCAACATACATATGGTCAACAGTCACTTCCGGATATTCTTTCGCCACTTCATTAACAATTTCACGCCATAAGCGAGAGGTTTCAAGCACATTGGCTTTATCTACCGAGGTGAGATGTTTCTTTGGACGCTGGTTGGCAAGCACGAAAGCATCGCGCACAATGCGTTCAATTTCTTCACGGGTATAAGCCATCACATCATAGGCGCGATCACCTTCACGTTTCTTTTCACCAAAGTAGATGCCGCTGGTGAGTTCGCGATAGATAACAATATCTACACCCTCGACAACCTCTTTCTTAAACACCAAACGGTCAGCAAGAAAATCATAATACTTCGCCGGACGAATGTTACAATAAAGCCCCAATTCTTTGCGAATCGCAAGCAACCCTGTTTCCGGACGCTGTTCTCGTGGCAGTGCATCATATTTTGGTCCCCCCACAGAGCCGAGGAGCACTGCGTCCACGTCTTTCACAATGGCTTTGGTGGCTTCCGGAAAAGGTTCGCCATATTCATCAATGGCAGCGCCGCCAAAAAAGGCATCCACAAATTCCAAACCAAGATGGTAGTTGGCGTCTACCGCCTTTAACACATCAACAGCTGCATCAACAATTTCAGGACCGATGCCATCGCCACGCAATACGGCTACTTTTCTTCTCATTGGCCCACCTTCGCTTTCACATAATTCAAGAGGTTGCCTGCTTCAACAATCTTCTGGATAAATTCAGGGAATTTTTCAAAATGATAGGTTTCATTTTTTGTCAGGTTGTTAATAACGCCTTCTTCAAAATGAACCTCTAACTCATCGCCCGAGTCAATCGCCTGTGCCGCTTCCGGTGATTCAATAATTGGCAAGCCAATATTGATGGCATTGCGATAAAAAATGCGGGCAAAACTTTCGGCAATGACACACTTGGTGCCAGCCACCTTAATCGCAATCGGCGCGTGTTCACGAGAACTGCCGCAGCCAAAGTTGCTGCCAGCCACCAACACATCGCCAGGTGCAATGGTGTTTGCATAATCGGGAATCACATCCTCCATGCAATGGGCGCGCATATTTTCATCACTGGCATCGTTGAGATAACGTGCAGCGATAATAAGATCGGTGTCAATATTATTGCCAACTTTCCATGCTTTACTGCTCATGGTTGATTATACCTCCTCTGGATTGGTGATATAGCCGGTAATGGCACTGGCGGCTGCAACAGCTGGATTGCAAAGATACACTTCGCTCTCCGGATCGCCCATGCGACCGACAAAGTTGCGGTTGGTAGTAGAAAGCGCACGTTCGCCTTTGGCGAGAATCCCCATGTACCCACCCAGGCATGGACCGCACGTTGGTGTAGAAACAACGCCGCCAGCATCAAGAATGGTTTGTGTGATGCCCTCTTTCATGCAGGCTTCATAAACTTCCTGCGTGCCTGGAATAACAATAAGGCGCAAATACGGTGCCACCTTTTTGCCTTTGAGAATCTCGCCAGCCACACGCATATCTTCGAGACGCCCGTTGGTGCAGCTGCCAATAACCACCTGGTCAATGGCAATTTTGTCGATGGCGTCAACTGCATGGGTGTTACTTGGCAGATGTGGAAAAGCCACCTGTGGCTTGAGGTCCGCCAGATTGATGGTGATTTCACGGCTGTATTCCGCATCGGCATCGGCTTCATACGCTATCACTTCGCCATCGAAACGTTCTGCAAGATAAGCCTTGCAAATATCATCGACAGGGAAAATGCCGTTCTTTGCACCACATTCAATAGCCATATTGGCAATCGTAAGACGACTGTCCATCGAAAGATGGGCAAGCCCATCACCGGTAAATTCAAGACTTTGGTACAGTGCGCCATCCACTCCAATCATGCCAATCAAGTAAAGAATCACATCTTTACCAGATACAAACCGATTCGTTGGTGCGCCTGTCACCGTCACTTTAATAGCTTCCGGCACTTTGAGCCACGTTTCGCCACTAATCATTGCTGCGGCAATATCGGTGCTGCCCATACCGGTAGAAAACGCCCCCACCGCACCATAGGTGCACGTGTGGCTGTCAGCGCCAATGATGAGCTGGCCAGCGCCAACAATGCCCTGCTCCGGCAAAAGGCAATGTTCCACGCCCATCTTACCAACTTCGTAATAATGCTTAATCTGATGCTCCTTGGCAAAATCACGAATGGCTTTGCACTGTTCCGCACTCTTAATATCTTTCGCAGGTGAAAAATGATCGGGAATCATCGCAATCTTTGTGTTATCAAAAACCGTATCCATTCCCACTTTACGCATCTCACGAATCGCCACCGGCCCGGTAATATCGTTGGACAATACCATGTCCACTTTGGCCGTAACAAGCTGACCCGCGTGTACTTCAGATAGACCAGCGTGCGCTGCGATGATCTTCTGTGTCATTGTCATACCCATAATCGTTGTTCCCCTTTATCGTTAATGATTCATCTGTTCCCAATGCAACGCTTTGTTGATAGCGTTCAAATAACTCTTGGCAGAGGCCTCAAGCACGCTGGTGCTAAGCCCGTGCCCATTGAAAACTTTGTTTTTATATTCCACTTTAATGTTCACATCAGCCTGTGCATCGGTGCCGCCGGTGATGGCTTCAATGCGGTAAGACTGCATATCAAAAGCGCCTTCATACTGTGGCCCAAGAATTTCTTCACACGCCTTGCAGGCAGCATCAACCGGACCATCAGACAGCGTGGCAATTTCTTTAATTTCATTGTCAATCTTAACACCAAGCGTGGCTGTCGATGTCAGGTCTGTGCCGGTAAAGACATAAAGATGGTCAAAGATGTAGGAATCGTCAGCAGTCGCCACCTTCGCATCAATGAGTGCAATCAAGTCATCGTCCAGCACTTCTTTCTTGCGGTCACAGAGTTTCTTAAACTCAGCGAAGGCTTCCTGCAATTCATCGCCTTCAAGATAAAAACCAAGGTCTGCCATGTGCACCTGAAAAGCGTGCCGTCCGGAATGTTTGCCCAAAACAAGGTTATCCGCCGTAATACCGATGGATTCCGGACTCATGATTTCGTAGGTTTCGCGTTTCTTCAGCACACCATCTTGATGAATACCAGATTCATGCAAGAACGCATTTTTACCAACAATGGCTTTATTGGCCGGAATTGGCATATTGGTGGTTTGGCTAACCAGGCGGCAGCTGCGATAAATTTCTTTGGTCTTAATGCCGGTTTCACACTGCATGGCATCTTTACGGGTTTCAATCCCCATCACCACTTCTTCCAGCGATGTATTGCCAGCACGTTCACCAATGCCATTCAATGCCACCTCAATCTGGCGCGCCCCCTTGTACACAGCAGCAAGAGAATTGGCAACCGCCAGGCCGAGGTCGTTATGACAATGCACGCTGAAAATGGCTTTATCAGCATTTGGCGTGCCATCAATAACCGCCTTAATGAAATCACCATATTCCCAAGGCACCGCATAGCCAACCGTATCCGGCAAATTGATGGTGGTCGCACCAGCATCAATTACCGCTTCCACAATACGGCACAGGAACGGAATTTCGCTGCGTGACGCATCTTCGCAAGAAAACTCTACATCATCGGTATACGTCTTAGCAAGACGAACACCCTCCACAGCTTTTTCAATCACCTGCTCCGGTGTCATCTTAAGTTTGTATTCCATGTGAATAGGGCTGGTTGCAATAAAAACATGAATACGTGATTTTTTCGCACCTTTCAGCGCTTCGCCGCACGCTTCAATATCCTTTTTGGCGCAACGTGCCAGCCCACAAACCGTGGAATCGGTAATGGTATCCGCAATCTGCTTCACCGACTCAAAATCGCCAGGCGAAGAAATTGGAAAACCAGCTTCAATAACATCAACACCGAGTTTTTCCAGCTGACGCGCCACCGCCAGTTTTTCCTGCAAATTCATGCTGCATCCTGGGGATTGTTCCCCATCGCGCAAGGTGGTATCAAAAATGATGACTCTGTCTTTGCTCATGGTTAGCATCCTTTCTGCTCAATAAAAATGCCCTTTTCATCTCTAAAATTTAGAGACGAAAAGGGCATCAATTCCGCGGTACCACTCTAATTGCCGCGCCAATGCGCGACCACTCACATTATTAACGGGCATGACCCGGCACAAACGTGCAAAACTCAAAGGCGAGTTCAGAAATTGATTGTCCGCACTTTTCACCAGCCAGTGCTTCTCTCTGACAACGCTTTTCTTACTACTCCTTGTCATCGTTTATCTCATAATATTCTCACTGCTATTATTTTAATCACAATCCCCCTATGTTGTCAAGAAGAATTATAGTACAGATTGCAAAATTAACAGTGCATTATACAACACAGCATCGTGTTATAAAAAACGATGCAGCACCAATCACTGATGCTGCATTGTTTCACCATTTGAATTTTTATTCGAGATTCAAACCTTTAACGATCTTCCCAATCGTTATCCAACATGATCTTTGTCCACTCTTCCACCTTGTTGCCGTCTTCAGTAATCCACTCGTACTCATGGCCGTTCGTGGCTTCCTGCATATCGGCATAGAACCAATCGCTTGGCTGGTTGTCCGGCCAAGTCTTCATTTCGTCCGTTGGCAGGAGATGGTCTGCATCCGGCACGCGGCCCAAGGTGCGGTTGACGATGGCACAGGCTTCGGCACGCGTGATGTTGTTGTTTGGTCGCACGCTGCCGTCTTCATAGCCACCAATTAAGCCAAGGTTCACAGCATCCTGAATAGCGCCAGCGAACCATTCGTCACCACTTACATCGGTGAAGGTGCCCGGTTCATACTCTGCGCCGGTTTCTTCAAAGAAGCGGGTGGCGATGGCTGCAAATTCTGCACGGGTGATTGGTGCATTTGGTCGGAAGGTGCCGTCTTCGTAGCCTTTGACAATGCCCATTTTGGAGAGGGTGGCTACGGTGGTACCATACCAGTCGCTTGCGCTCACGTCGCTAAAATCGGACACATCGGTGGTGTTATCGTCACGCACCTCATCTTCTAACAAGCGATAGAAGATGGAGGAGACTTCGGCGCGGGTAATGTTGCGCTGTGGTTTCACCATGCCATCTTCATAGCCAACCACATAGGAGAAATGGTCTTCGGTGTTGAGGGCTGGTGGGTTGTCGCCACCGCCACCAGGTTCGCCTGGGTCTACTGGAGGTGGGTCAATCGTGCCGCAGCCCTCATTGTCGTAAACAAGCGCGAATGGTGAGAAGCTGCTGGTGGTAAACTTGATACCGTTTTTGGTTTTTTCAAGTTTATACGTGTCATCGCCTTCATGATAAAGTTTCAAGTCTGCATCAGCAATGGCTGTGCCCAAATCACCGGCAGCAAAATCGCGGTCTAAGCCATCGAAATGCGCTACATAGAACGTATCATTGGCATCCATACCTTCCGGATATGGCCAATAAATGGTCATTTCCTGCCCATCTCCCAAGGTGACATAGGCATCACCGTTATCGGTGTCTACGAGGTCCAGATAACGGAAATCGAAGGTGTCATTTTCATCAATGTCAATATCTGCATCTTTAGCCGCTGCATCGACAATCGCATTTTCCATCGCTGCTTGTGAACCGTTTTCATCAACAATCGTATCATTCAACAGCTTCACATTGTTCTCATCCTGATTCATCACAACAGGAATATCACTGTCGTTCACATAGTAGGTTACACCGTCTGGCTGCACCGCTGTAATGGTATCGACTTCATCGGTTACATCATCCTGAATGGTAGAAACAGGATTTTCATCCGTTGTACCACGAATCGTCAGAGAAGCAGTGCCTCGCGCAATACCTTGTACAACATCTGCCTGAAGTTTATCGTTGACATCAACCCAGTTTCCACTGTCATCACGAACCTGTGCAGTGACCTGAACACGATCTACTTCCGGTGCTGTGTACAGTTTCATGGAATAGGTTTGATAGAGAGAATCCAAGCTAATGTTAAATTCATCGCTGGTTTGAAGATTTCCTTCATCATCTCTGATTTCCAACCGAACAGGATAACCCTCGGTTTCTGGTACTAAGCGATAAACATATTTTCCATAAGCCATGCTCTGTTCTGGATGGTCTTTATTGTACAGCTCTACATTCCAACCACGTTTGTCTGTTGGGTCATTTGCATTGTCATAAGCAAGATGCAGCTTATCACTCAAATCAATGATGTTGCCTGCACCGCCAAGTTCATCGTCCAACTGGTAAGGCAAAATGAAATAGTAGCCAGGTTCTGGCAAACCGTTTTCGTTTGTGCCAATCACATCATCGCCATCCAATACACCTTCGTACCCTGTGCCACCTTCATAGATGGTGATGTCCGCAGGTGTAATGACAATCTGCTGTGCATCGGCTACGCCGTCAGCGTTTTCATCATAGCCCCAAACAGCATAAACGGTAGCATCAGCATCTTTAATGGTTACAGTATTTGCAAGCGTTGGATACTTCTCACCGGCTGCATAAATCGTTCCTGGTGCCGTTGGTTGTTTCGTTGTCCAGCCAAGCAAAACAACGTCTACAAGCTCTGCATCCGAAATGACCGTGCCTTCCGGTGGCTCTGCCTGTGCGTGCGTTGGCAGCTCTGCTGTACCTTCATCCGGAATAGTGCCGGCTTCCTTATCCCACAATGGATAGTCATTTGCCGCTAAACCATCGGTAACAGCAGTGGTTTTGTCGCCAAAAGCACCACCGCTCGCATCATAAGTCAGCGTATGGAAATCTTCTTCTACATCTGGTGTGCCATTACCATTTTCGTCATAGCCCCAAACAGCGTAGACTGTGACATCTTTATCTTTAATGGTTACTTCGTCAATCAGGGCTGGCATCTTGTCGCTTTTTCCGTAGATTTTGTTATCTTCTTCAGCCGTCCAACCAATCATGACAACAGCAATACCTTGAGACTGATAAAATGCTGGCCATTTGGTTTCATTTTCCGGCTGCACATCATCTGTCACTTCTGGGTCTTTTACCCACAGTTTATACGTATCCGCAGCGAGATTTTTTACAACCGCCTGCGATTCGCCACCAGGTTTGCCAAAGGCACCAAGGGTGGCGTCATAAGTCAGTGTAAAATTATCAGCCGCAGCGCCACCATCGCAGGTCACGGTAAATACAACCACATTAGATACACCATCCGGCAGTACCCAACCATTCCCCTTGTTTTCTAAGGTCACAGTTTTTTCGGCATCGCCAACAATCTTATGCCCATCAGCAACAGAATTATTGTAATCGTTCACATAGCGGTTGCTCTTGACTGTCACATCAACGGTATAACCAGCTTCTTCATTTCCGGTTACCTCACCGATGTCACAAGCAACTATATCATAGTTTTTTTCCTGATGTTCATCTTTATCACAATCCACTTTGACATCTAACAGTGCATTGATTTCGTCCCGTGTAGGTTCTTCCGGCGGCGTTACAGGTTCAACCGGTTTATCAATCACTTCGCCTGGCTGGATAACCTGCAATTCCAAGATATGTTCTCTATTATAAGCATCTAATGACATCTTTGCCAAGTCACCTGTATTTTCGCCAACAGGAAGCCAGACAGTCTCTTTTTCATCACTGCCTGCTAATTCAAAATAGAAATATGCACCATTTATTTTGTCAAAACTGACGTGTGTGTTATCTGGAACATTATAAGTTTGAAACATAATAATAACCGTAGTCGTCTTTCCACTTGTTTTCATAATATGCTTCGTTGGTTTGCAGACCATCTGTATCGGTCACACGCACTTTCAAAGTATCTTTATCAATATCGCCTACGGTAATATTCGAATCATTAGCTTCATTATATTTTTCTACCAATCGTTCCAAAAGCTGGTTGTCCGTATTCATGACATGAATCTCAGTTCCACCATCTTTAGAGGAAGAAAGTTTCTGTGCATACACATTAAGGTCACTATTAACAACAGATGTACCTAAGAACACTTTGCCATCAACAAATTGTGATGCAGTGTTAAAGGAGCCACTTGCCCAGTTAATAAATACATACTGAGAACCTGCACCATAGGTTGGGTCAGCCGGCATATTTTCCGCTCCGATTGCTTGCCCGTGTTCAACAAAGCGCACATCGTAACGGTCATAATGATTAGCAGCTTGACCATTTGTTTCATTATAGAAGGTTACAATATGTATATTATCATACGCAGATGCCGCTTCGATAGAATAATAGTTTATGGCATCTTCTTTGTCCAATACAAACTTGAGCTCACCGCCAGGCACTGTGATGGATTGCCCATCGTCATAGTCAATCGTAAGACTATCTACATTACCAGGCACAGCTTTTTGAGAAGCATTACTCAGCGAAGCGTAACGATAATCCAAACTCAGATTAGGTGGTAGAGTGCTAATGGGTTCATCCAACCCATATGCAGGAACCTCTGCTCGGAAATTCATAGTAACATTATTGATTTTCGTATTGCCATTGACATCAACGCCTTGACTGTACAATATCTTCAATATTTCCGGTGTATAGGCTCTAAATTCAACAGTCAAAACACCATCATAAATCCCGTTTGGTGTTTCAGGCGTTCCTTTAGGTGTGCGTAAATGAACATCAATCGTGATGGATTTTCCAATGCCTGCATTCCAAAGACCAGAGTATTCTTTTAGATCAGAGCTTAACTTAATATCTCCAAAAGTAGCACCACTATCAAACACATAACTAACGCCATTTTGACCTGCGATTTCATAGTTAGGATCCACTACTGTCACTGTAATGCGATTATCTGCCATATTGGCATCACCCACACTAATGGTTTGCACCGGTGTGCTTGCATCATCAATATACACATTGACATTGATGATTTTGTCATCAACAAGCCCACCGCTCTCATAATCCAATGTCACATACTGATGTTCTGTTGGCTCACTCGCTTCTGCCGTCTGCGGAAATGCTGGCAGCAGGCTAAAGAGCATGGCGACTACGAGCAAGAGGGCTGTCGTTTTTCGTTTTAACGTGTGCATTTTCGTTGCCTCCTTATTTTTTTCATCGTTTATATTAAACAGCTTCGCGCTCTGTGGCTGCGTTAAGCTGGGTTTTCTTTATGGGCATTGTGTGCCTGTCTCATCGGTCAATGAGTGCGCGGCAGCACGCTTCGATGCCTATAAAAAAAGCACAGCCCACAACATTAACATTTTGTGAACTACGCTGGAGGATTTTACTGATAAAAGAAGAAATGCTTTTATAAAAAGAACCATCTTGCTCATTTTTAGGCGCATGAAACCAAGGGTCATGACATTTGATTTTGGTGACCCTTCTTTGTTATGCAGAAAATTTCTGCGGAAAAGTTTTGCCTGTGCATAATATTCTGATTTTTTCTTTACCGCCATTACTGCCATATGCTATAATGGCTATGGTTTATCGAAGTGAAGGACATTTTGTGCCGCTATTTGCTAAACAAAATGTTAATTTTGTAGGGTTCACTCCACAAGCTGCATACATTCCAGTTGTTGACGGCAAACGCTGTCGGGTGCCAGAAGGTAAATGCGGGTGGTTTCAATGGAGGAATGGCCTAAAAGGTCGGCAAGCCGTGCCAGGTCATGATGTTGTTCATAAAACACCACGGCAAAAAGATGGCGCAGGTTGTGCGGAAAGACTTTGCTTGGTGGCACGCCGCTGGCTTTGGCGAGGGCTTTCATGTCTGCCCAGATTTGATAACGTGATAAAATTTTTCCACCTGCGGTGCGAAAGAGCGCGCCGCAGGTGATTTTTTGTATGCGCGCGTAGGCGTGCAGTTTTTTGCAGAGTTTACGTGGTATAAGAATGGTGCGAATTTTGCCTTTGAGGTGAATGTCCACTCGCCCACGCTGCACGGCGTCAAGCGTGATGGCCGATAGTTCTGAAACGCGCATACCGGTGGCGCCGAGGGTTTCAACAACAAGTGCCAGGCGCTTTTTGCCGGTGGCACGCGCTGTGTGCAAAAGCTGCTGATAGTCCTGTCGGTTGAGGGTGCGGCTGTCGTCACGAAAGATGCGCCGCTGCACACGCAAGTAGCGCACGCGGCAGTGGTTCCAGCCACGATGGCGAAAATAGCTGTGCAGCGCAGCAAGCATGGCGTTGATGCTCACGGGTGCATAGCCTTGCGCCAAAAGATGGGTGCGCCACTCACAAACGACGTTCTTATCTACGGGGGGTTCAGAAAGCCAGGCTGCAAAGGCGTGCACATGGCGTAGGTAGTTATCAATGGTGCCAGGGCTGCGTTCTTCTTGTTGTAAGGTGCATCTAAAGGCATCGAGCTGTTCGGGGGTGATGGTCATTTGTGAAAGCCTCCATTTTCTATTTTCTGTAAGATGCTACCAATGTACCATTTCCTCCCCAAAAAGAAAAAGACCGCCTGTGCGGCAGTCTCAAACGAATAGCCCCCCAATCATTTTGTACAAATGATTGAGGGGCTATTTATTATTCTACGGTAACACTCTTGGCAAGGTTGCGTGGCTTATCAATGTTGCAGCCACGTTCAAGTGCTGTAAAGTAGGCAATCAGTTGCAGTGGAATGGCGGCAAGCACCGGCGAGATGAAATCTGGACAAGCCGGAATTTCTATCACATGGTCAATCTTTTCGCTGATGTTTTTCTGGCCTTCATGTACAACCGCCAGCACTTTTGCGCCGGCAATGTTGCCATTGTCATCAACCATGCGCGAAATCATTTCTTCGGTGTTGCTCATGGTTTTCTCGAACGTTTTTTGCTGTAAGGCAACAGAGATAACCGGTGTTTCATCACTGATGAGCGCAAGGGTGCCATGCTTGAGTTCGCCGGCAGCATAGGCTTCGGCATGAATGTAGGAAATTTCTTTGAGCTTTAAGGCACCTTCTTGAGCAACAGCCCAGTCCATGCCGCGACCAATATAGAAAAGGTCTTTGGCATCAATGTATTCTTTGGCAATGGACTGAATTTGTTTGATGCGGTCATCGGCAAGCATCATCTCTGCCTGTTCCGGCAGTTTTTCCAATGCCGCTACCATGGCTGCGCTTTCAGCTGCATCAGTTCGTCCGGCAATGTCGCCAAAATAGAAACCTATGAGATACAGTGCAATCAACATGGAGGTATAGGCTTTGGTAGAAGCCACCGAAATTTCCGGCCCAGCCCAGAGATACACCACCATATCTGATTCACGGGCAATGGAGCTGCCAACAACGTTGGTAATTGCCAACACTGTGGCACCTGCTGCTTTTGCTTCGCGTGCCCCTTCCAGGGTATCCGCAGTTTCACCAGACTGGCTGATAACAATAACCAGGGTATTGTCATCAAGCATTGGTTCACGATAGCGGAATTCCGATGCCACTTCGACAAACACCGGAATTTTCAAGGTTTTTTCCAAAATGGTTTTACCAACCAATCCGGCATGGTAAGCGGTGCCGCAGGCCACAATATAAATTTGGCGCCATTTTTCAATGGCTGCACGGTCTATGTCAATATCTTCAATCACAGCACGCCCATCTTGAACACGTCCACTGAGTACGTTTTTGAAGGTTTCCACCTGTTCGTAAATCTCTTTAATCATGAAGTGTGGGTAGCCACCTTTTTCGGCAGACTGTGCGTCCCACTTGATGTCGTCTACCAGAACAGGATGCTCAACACCAGCCAAGTCGGTAATGATTACATGATCGGCATACACCTGAGCAATTTCGCCAGATTCCAGATAAATGCAGCGGCGGGTATAGGCCAACATGGCAGGCACATCCGAGGCAATGATGGTTTCGTCGTCGCCCAAGCCAATAACCAACGGGCTGTTTTTGCGGGTTGCAATCAAGCGTTCCGGTTCGTCGGTAGACATAACCACCAACGCATAGGAGCCGGTAATCACAGCCAGGGCACGCTGTACAGCGGCAAACAAGTCACCTTCGTAAAACAGTTCAATCAAATGAGCAACCACTTCTGTGTCTGTATCCGACAAAAAAGTATGGTCTTTGAGATAGGTTTCTTTCAAATACTGATAGTTTTCAATGATGCCGTTATGCACAACGACAATTTTTCCCTGTGGCCCCATGTGCGGATGTGCATTGCGGTCCGATGGCTGTCCATGGGTAGCCCAACGTGTATGGCCAATGCCAATATGACCACGCATCGGCTTTTTATCCAAAGCGCGTTTTAAGTTGGCAAGCTCGCCTTTATGCTTTTCTATTTTAATCGCACCTTGCTCTAATACTGCAATGCCAGCAGAATCATAGCCACGATATTCTAATTTTTCCAAACCGTTCAACAGAACGTCTTGTGCTTCTCTGGGTCCAATGTATCCAACAATTCCGCACATATGAACTCCTCCTACTTACTCTTTCTTTTCTTGGTCAACGGCGGCTTCCTCAGGAAACGCATCCTTTAGTTCAAAATCAAAATTCTGACATTCATCATACTTCGGCAAATCTTCCAGCTTATTAAGACCAAACGCCACCAAAAACGCTGTTGTTGTTCCAAAAACAACAGGGCGTCCTGGTTGCTCCAACCGCCCTTTTTCTTCCACCAGGCCACGCGCCTGTAATTGTTGCAGTGGACCATCGGATTTCACACCACGAATATATTCAATTTGGCTGCGAGTGACCGGTTGTTTATATGCAATAATGGCCAATGTCTCATAGGCGGCATGAGAAAGTTTAGTCTTTTTCTCTGAAAAAATCTTATCAATATAGGGTGCTACCATTGGCGCAGTCGAAAACTGATAACCACCACCAATTTCGCGCAGCACAATGCCACGCTCTGAGGACGCATACTCCTCCATCAATAAGGTCATCACTTCGCGCACAGCGCGTTCATCAATCTCCATGATTTTTGCCAGTTCATCAACGCGCATAGGAGATTCTGCTATAAAAAGCAACCCTTCTGCAATCGCTTTATAAGAATTGTCAATGAGCATAATAACTCCTTAACCTGCTTGTGCTGTGAGCCAGATGTCACCAAAAAGTTCATGCTGTACAGCCACAATTTCATTACGTCTGATACATTCCAAAAGTGCGAGGAAAAATGTTATCATCTCATCGGTTGTTGTACAGTTTTTCAATACATTTTGGAACGTTGGGCATACCGATTCCCGACAAAAAGACAACAAATCTTTTTTTAGCTCCTCAATGGAAAAACTCATTTTCTCGACCACCAACACGCTGGATTTTTCTTCCGAATATGCTTCCAGCACTTGAAACGCTGTTAAAAGCATATTCGCATCCAATCCTTTTGGTGGTTCAATTTTTTTATATTTTTCACTCAATGCTTTCATGTCCACCTGCCGCTGATGATAGCAGGCAGAGTGCTCTTGCAATTCTTCAAGATCGCCAGCCAGCGTTTTGAAAAAGCGATAGGCTACAATTTGATCCACCAAGCTCTGACGCGGATCTTCCTCTGCTTCTTCATGACGCCGTTTAGGCAAAAGCATTTTCACTTTAATTCTCACCAACTGTGCCGCAAAAAGCAGGAAATGACTTGCAATGTCAAGGTTCATGCTCTGAGCATCTTCCAAATACATCAAATACTGGTCTGTCAGTGTGTTGATAGGAATGTCATAAACGTCAATTTTATTTTTTTCCAATAAATGCATCAATAAATCCATTGGGCCATCGAAATGATCCAAATGAAATTCGAGGGTTTGCAAACTCGCTGCCTCCTACGATTGATAATCATTTTTATTATAGCATATGAAATGCCTAATACAAACCTTTACTTGTTTGTGTCGGCCAACGAAAGATAGAAACGCTCTTTATGCTTGAACACATCCACCTCAGCGCCATAGAAATCAGACAAATTATCGTATTGAATCATGTCCTCTATATTGCCCTGTGAATGAACCTGTCCATCGCGCAATAATAACGCTTTGTTGAACACAGGAAGAATTTCATCGGTATTATGGGTGACCAGAATGAACGTAATATCGCCGGCAGCCAATTCGTCAATCGCTATTTCCATATCACGGCGTGCGAAAATATCAAGACCATTGAACGCTTCATCGAAAATAATGATGTCCGGATTGTTCATCAGCGCGCGGCCAATGAGCACTTTTTGTTTCTCGCCCTGGCTGAGCATACCATACTTGCGTTCCGACAAATGGCGAATGTTTAGCTGCTCCAAGATGGTATTCGCCCGTTCAACGTCGGCATCATCAACCTTTTCCCACAATCCAAGCGAAGCAAATTTACCGCTAAGCACAATGTGCAGCGGATAATCATTGCTCGGAATAAACTGAGAAAGTGCCGAGCTGACCCAGCCAATGCGTTTACGCAACTCAACGATGGAAGAGCGGCCAAACTCAAATTCCAACACTTTCACATGACCCTCAGAAGGGAAAATGTAACCGTTCACCATGTTTAACGTGGTGGTTTTTCCGGAACCATTCGGCCCAAGAATGACCCAATGTTCGCCACGCTGCACGTGCCAGTTCACATTTTTCAAAATGTATTGGCCGTTGCGAATGTATGATACGTTGTCCAGACTAATGATTTCTTCCATCGCTTAATCCTCACCCACGCTATCTTTTTTCTCAAAATCATCATGTTCGCCTTTTTTTGAACGTGTCATCAGTGCACGGGTGCACGTTTTAACATCACCGCCTTCAAAAAGCACATGATAAATTTGTTCAAGAATTGGCATTTCAATTTGTTTTTCTTTTGCCAGTGCGTAAGCTGCCTTTGTCGTGCTGACGCCTTCAACCACCATGCCCATGTTGGCAAGCACGTCATCCAGAGCCTGGCCCTGCCCAAGCATTATGCCGGCTCTGCGGTTGCGGCTATGTTCCGAGGTGCAGGTAACAAACAAATCACCCACACCGGTCAACCCTAAGAAGGTATAGGGTTCTGCGCCTAAGGCCACACCAAGGCGGGTAATTTCTGCCAGGCCACGAGTCATTAACGCAGCACGCGCATTGTCGCCATAGCCCAAGCCAATCGTCATACCAATGGCTAAAGCAATGATGTTTTTCAGCGCACCACCCAATTCAACACCAACCACATCTTTTCCGGTATACACACGCACGTTATCGTTCATGAAAATGTTCTGCACACCTTGTGCCGCATCAGGATTTTCCGAAGCAGCCACTAAGGCCGTTGGCATATTGCGGCCAAATTCTTCCGCATGGCTTGGTCCATAAAGAACAACGTAACGGCGCATTACATCTTCGCCGAGAACGTCTTTATACACATCGTGCACGCATTTTCCCGTGCTCGTTTCTATCCCTTTTGCAACATTGATGAGCACGCCATGCGCTGCGGCAAATTCGTCGCTGTGTTCACTTAAAAGGTGACGTTGGTTCTGCGTTGGCACGCCGATAAGCAAATAGTCATAGTTTCGTGCATCCGGCCATTGGCTTGTCACCATTAACTGTGGATGCAGGGTAACGCCTGGCAAATATTTTTTATTTTCATGCGTATCAGCCATTTGCTGCATCTGTTCTTCATTGCGTCCCCAAAGCACCACATCGTGTCCATTGCAAGCCAATACCTGCGCCAGTGCTGTGCCCCAGCTGCCTGCGCCGTAAACCGCTACTTTTGCCATAACACTCAACTCCTTTTCTGGCCGATTTTATTTTCTGTTCCTTTTAATAAGCGTTTGATGTTTCCCCGATGCAGCCAGATCACATAGACCACACCACAGACAATGACACCGATGACAAGCGGCGGCTGCCCTTCCAAATAAAGAAGGAAAGGCGCAATAATGACAACGGTGAGTGAGCCAAGGGACATATATCTGGTGATACCAACAATGATGGCCAAAATGACAAGCAAAATCGCCAGCGTACCAGGCGACACATAAAGCAAGGCGCCGCCAGCTGTGGCAATGCCTTTACCGCCTTTGAAATGAATCATCCAGCTCTTAGAATGTCCAAAAATAGCAACAACAAAGCCTATCATCATGCCCACTTCGCCGCCAAGATGGGCGCCGATAAAGGTGGCTAAATAGCCTTTTAAGCCATCTAAGAAAAGCACAATGATGGCCCATTTGATGCCAAGTGTGCGCCATGCGTTGGTGAAGCCGGGATTGCCGCTGCCTTCTTCGAGAATGTTCACCCCGCGCAAGCGACCAATCAGCCAGCCAAAAGACAATGAGCCTAACAAGTAAGCAACAATGACAATAATGACAATGTTCATAAAGGAGACTTGCTCCACGGTTCATCCCTCTTTTTTATTGCGTAGTTCTAAACGAATGGTCGTACCTTCAAAAGCAAAATGCTTACGAATACAATTTTCCAAGTAACGCAAATAGGAAAAATGCATCAATTCAGCATCGTTGACAAAAAGTGCGAAAGTTGGCGGAGCAACATCGACCTGCGTTGCATAGAAGATTTTCAAGCGCTTGCCTTTATCGGTTGGTGGCGGATTTTTCAGCACCGCATCTCGCACAATTTCGTTGACCAAACTGGTTGGCAGGCGCATGAGACGCGTTTCTGCCACAGCCTTAACGATGTCAATAATACGCCCTACGCGTTGCCCCGTCAATGCGGAAACAAAAATGATCGGCGCATAGCTCATAAACAGCAACTGGCTTTTAATTTTCTCTGTATAGAGCTTCATGGTTTTATCGTCTTTGTCAATAAGGTCCCATTTATTGACAACAATGATAAGTCCCTTGCCCTGTTCATGCACATAGCCAGCCACTTTTTTATCTTGCTCAATAAGCCCCTCTTCTGCATTGATGACAAAGAGCGCCACATCACAGCGGTCAACAGCGCGCAACGCACGCATGACGCTGTATCGCTCGGTGGCCATGTCAATTTTGCCACGTTTACGCATACCAGCCGTATCGACAATGACCATTTCTTCACCATTGTGAACAAAGGTTGAATCAATAGCATCGCGCGTAGTCCCTGCCACATCACTGACTATGGAGCGGTCTTCCCCGATAATGGCGTTTGTCAACGATGATTTGCCGACGTTCGGACGACCAACAACGGCAATATGAACACGTTCGTCGTCCTCCTCAACAGTTGCAGGAAGGTTAGCAAGGTGTTCATGCACCAAATCAAGCAAATCACCAGTATTGGTCCCATGAGAAGCAGCAATCGGAATGAGGTCGTCCATACCAAGGCTGTAAAACTCATACACATCTGTTAAATCATCAAACTGTTCTACTTTATTGACAACAAGAATAACGTCCTTGCCGCTTTTGCGAAGCATTTGTGCCACTTCCTGGTCATCAGTCGTTACCCCTGTGGTCACATCGACCACATAAAGAATAACATCAGCTTCTTCAATGGCAATTTCTGCCTGAAAGCGCACGTTTTTTAATATTTCATCATTACTTTTAAGCTCAATACCGCCCGTATCAATCAGCGTAAAAGTTTTTCCATTCCAGGTCACGTCCTCATACAAACGATCGCGTGTCACACCGGCGAAGTCATCAACAATCGCACGTCTGGTGTGCGTCAGACGATTGAACAATGTTGATTTTCCCACATTGGCTCGCCCAACAATCGCAACAACTGGTTTCATGGTCTCACTTCCTTTCAAGAACACGAAGCGACAGCTTGAACATCAAGCTGTCGCTCAAGAATCGCGAATCTTACGCGTTTGCCATCATATTGGCAAATTGTTTGGCGCTGACACCCTTGGTGGCCACGCCCTTGAAGAGCAGCGCGTTCAATGGCTGCAAATAATGTTGTTCTTTTGGTCCTGTGGTTAAAGTAATCATAAAGTACAGGTCTTTAATCAAATCAAAGGCTGTTCCCTCACGCATTGGTGCAGCCAAACCCTGGCGCAAAATTTCCTGATGCGCGGTAACAAGGTTTTCTTCTTTCATTTCTTCAATCAGTTTCTGCAAGGCAGTGATGTGGTCTGGGTTATACATCAAGCCTTTGACCATCAGCACATAAGCCATATTCAGCGGATATGGCACGCTGTCCACGTTGGTCAGTGTCATACCATTTTCGTCAAAAGAAACCATTGGCTTCACATAAGAAAGAGTACGCAAAATATCTTCATCGGTGATGCCATCAGCAAACACTTCTTCCACTTTTTGGTCGCCAACAGCAGTAAGCTTGCCATCAACTTTTTTAGCAACGGCCGGCGCATAAAGCATAAAGTCGGCGAAGTCGCTGTATTTGAAACTTTCGCTCATGGCGTCTTCCACATGATAGAAACTGGAATCGGCGCTCAGGATATTGTTGATGTTATAAAGCACATCGGTATTTTCCTTGCCGCCCACCCAAGCGGTGTTGTCAAAGAGCGCAGCCAGTGCAGGTTGAATAATCATCGCTGCCTGATAACGTTTTTCAAAGTTATCCACATGAGCATACTGCATACTGATGCTCGTTTTTGCGCTGCAAGTCAGTGCGTCCATGAGACGCTCGTTATCTTTGGCATAAGCCACCAGGCATTTATTTTCTTCTGTTGGAACAATTTCAATATCGTCCACGCCGCTCACAGGCTGATGGCCTGTTGCAAGAAGTGTCATGCCGCGGCGGCGCAGTTCTTCAAAAAGCTCTTCAATGAAGCCCAAATATGCCTGGTCAACGTCCTTCATTTCCATGAATGGACCATACTTCCAGCAAATCTGGCCGCCAACACCCAACGTTACCGTCTGCTGCTCTTTTTTAGCGCCAACAATCATGCCGTCTTTTTCAATTCTTTCCCAACCAGCACGGCACATATATTCTAACAAATCACGAATCCCTTGTTCATCACTGTAATTCACAGCCGTAAAATCGCCAGCGTGTAAGAGCACGTGCTCGAATTTCACATAGAGCTGGAAGTCATCGTGGTCTTTTTCAAACGATTTCATAAATGCGATCAGTTGATCTTTTAACATTCAATGCACCATCCTATTCGTTAATCATTCTGCATTCAACAATTCTAATAGTAATGCGTTTTCTTCTTCAAGATCAAGAAGAGTTTGCGTTAAATTTAAGGCTGCGATGAGCAGCTGCTCCCGCTGTGTCAAACCATGCTGACTTTCACCAACCGCTGCTACCTCACTAAGCAGACGCTCAAAAACCGCCATGACGGTGTCTTTGTCGTCTGTGGTACGCACCTGATAGGTTTGTCCCAAGAGCTCCAATGGATAAGTATTCACCTCATCCATGTGCATTCTCCTCTCCATCATACTAGATGATATTATAGCATAGCTACCTACGCAAGTCATCTATTTTTCTCACCAGGTTTCACCAATAGCCAAAGCGCCGCGGCAGCGTATGAACCAGCGTGCGTCACAAAAAATAATGGTTTCCGCGCACTCCCTGCTATCGCCAAATCAAACAACTATGCTATAATAGAGGGCAGACACAAAGGAGGATGCCTATGTCTTTAGATGGAATTGCGATGCGCGCGCTCGCGCAGGATCTAAAAAATCAGCTTTTGGGCGGTCTCATCGACAAAATTGCCCAACCCAGCGCCACCACCATGACCATGACAGTGCGTGCCGCTGGCAGCAATCATAAATGCTTCGCCACCATCAATCCGCAAAGCGCACGCGTTTCACTGACCAAGCAAACATTCGACAGCCCTTTAACGCCGCCGCAGTTTTGCATGGTGTTACGTAAACATATTCAAGGTGCTGTGATTGAAGACGTTCATCAAATTGACTGGGAACGTATGATTGCCTTCGACTTACGTGGTCGTAACGAGATTGGCGAGGTAACAACTTTCACACTGCTTTTTGAGCTTATGGGAAAAAACAGCAACATCATATTGCTTGACGACCACGGCACCATTCTTGATGCCATTAAACGTGTGGGCATGGGAACGAATAATTATCGCCAGTTTCAGCCGGGGATTCCTTACCAAATGCCGCCGGCTCAACATAAACTGCCACTTGATACGCTCAACGAAACAACACTCACCTCTGCCCTGCTTGACGCTGGTCTGCAAAAAACAGCAGCCAAAGCACTTCTCGCAACAATTGCCGGTTTAGGGCCACAAACCGTTACCGAGTTGCTCATTTGCGCCGGCATCGCCCCAGACACACGCATCGAATACCTGGGCGACATTGATTACAGCCGTCTCTGGCAACAATGCGACAAATTGCTTGCGCGCTGCACCCATGCCGATTGGCAGCCAACGCTGGTTTATCAAGGGCGAGAAATTTTCGCTTTTGCACCGTTCTCTCTGGTGCAGTTTGACAGTTTCCATCAGGAAACGCGTCCAACCATGACAACCATGCTGGAAGATTACTATGCCATCAAAGAGCAGCAGGAACTTTTTCAACAGCGCCGCAGCAGCTTGGAACGCATTGTGCGTCATGAAAAAGAACGTTGCGAGAAAAAGTTGGCCTTGCAGCTGGAAAAAGTCGATGCGCTTGAATACGCCGACGATTGGCGCATCAAAGGCGAACTTATCACCGCCAACCTGTATCGCATCAAGCAAGGGCCGGTAGCTGAGGTGGAAAACTTCTATAAAAATGGCGCCCTGGAACGCATTGAAATGAATCCAAGCAAGACGCCAAATGAAAATGCACAAGCCTTTTTCAAGAAATACAACAAAGCCAAGGTCAGTGCTGAAAAAGCTGCCGTGCAGGCAGAACGCACCGGCGAAGAGCTGGAGTATCTTCGTACCATCGAGGACAGTCTGGAGCAAGCGCAAAACACCGAGGACCTCATTGATGTACGGCTTGAGCTGGAAGAAGCCGGCTATGCGAAACGCCATGCACAGTCGCGCAACAAAAAAGCTGTGCACAAACCACAACCTACCCATCTTTTCATTGACGGCTACGAACTCTATATTGGCAAAAACAATCATCAAAACGACTATGTAACGCAAAAAATCGGGCGCAATGCCGACCTCTGGCTCCACACCAAAGACATACACGGCACTCATATCATCATTAAGGCACACCGCAGTTACGATGGTTTTACGCCAGAAATTATTGAAAAGGCTGCTACCCTGGCTGCCTGGTTCTCTAAAGCCCGTTATTCTGCCAAGGTGCCTGTTGACGTTACCCTACGTAAAAATGTTCACAAACCATCAGGCGCCAAACCGGGCATGGTTATTTACACCGACCAACAAACCGTTTTTGTCACACCAGATGAACACCAGGTGGAAACACTGCTCACGCAAACGGAGGCGCAGTAAGCATTATGTACATCACCCTTCTTTGCGTAGGCAAAATCAAAGAAAAATACTGGCAGCAAGCCATTGACGAATACAGCAAACGTTTGAGCAAATATCACAGTTTCAAAATTGTTGCTGTTGCCGACGAAAAAGACCCGGCGCAAGAAAGCGAAAAAGCCATCAACGCCCTCAAAGATAAAGAAGCCGAACGCTTACTGAACCATATCAAAGTCGACGACTTTGTCATTACTTTAGAAATCAACGGCAAAGCACCCGATACGCTGGCGCTCGCTGCCCAACTCAGAACTTGGGAAAGCACCGGCCACACGCATCTCATCTTTGTCATTGGCGGCAGCTACGGTCTTGGCGACAGTGTGCTGCGCCGCAGCGACTATGCGCTCTCATTTTCCAAGCTTACTTTTCCGCATCAGCTGATGCGCGTCATCTTTTGCGAGCAGCTCTATCGTTGTGCGCGCATCAACAGCGGTCAAAAATACCATAAATAAGGAGACATCATTATATGCTAGATATTGAAATTTGGTCCGACTACACTTGCCCCTACTGCTACATTGGTAAAACTCAACTCTTTCAGGTGTTAAAAGAAATGGGCATCGATGACTACAAGATCACGCATCGTGTTTATTTGCTTGATGCCGGCAAAGAAAGCCATCCAGAACGCACCTTCGTTGACGGGCTTGGTCTTGCGCCAAGCGAACGTGCTGGTGTAGAAAAAAAACTCCAGTCCATTAACGACATGGCTGCCAAAGTGGGGCTGCATTACGACATGGCGAACATTCCAGACATTGCCACCGAAGATGCACATCGCCTCACACTTTGGGCGCAGGAAGAAGGCAAACACATTGCGCTGAACACCCGCATTTTCAAAGCCTATTTTGAAGAATGTCAGGATATTTCCAACTTTAACCTGCTCACTGACCTTGCCGCCGAATGTGGGCTGGACCGCAATCAAGCACTCGCTGTCTTAAACGATGCCGGCGCCTACCGCGACCAGCTCTTTGAGGATTTTGAAGAAGCCGATGAGCGCGACATTGACCTTGTTCCACACTACACCTTCAACGGAAAAATTGACATCATGGGTATCATGACACTCACCGCCATTCGCAAGCACATTGAAATGGCACTGTAACATCAAAAAATGGCATCGCTGAAAAGCCATGCCATTTTTCTTTTTTCGCAAAATGTTCATAAAAAAGCGGGTAAGAACCAGCACACTGAGTTGGTTCTTACCCGCTTTTATTATGGTCTCTTTTCACGCATCAATCACCGATTCCAACTTGAGATTATCCATCCAGTTGGCAAACCAGAAGCCAACCACAAAACAAACGATGCTAATGAACACATCTGCAACACCGCTGAACGATGTTGGCAAAATCATAATGATAGAAGACACAACAAAGCCCAAAATCAGCTTGGTGACAACAGCATAATGATTGGCCAACAAACGATTCATGACACGCGCCAAAAGAAGCACCGTTATCAAAAAGCCAAGCCCCAAAGGAATACATACAGCCATATCTAAGTTGCCAATGCCCGCAGCCATCGGCTGATAAAGGCCCATGAAAAGCAGCAGCGAGGACGAACTAAGCCCTGGTACAATCATACTCAAGCCCCAGATGAAACCACAGAAAAGATACCAACCAACATTTGGTTCCAAACCACTTGCTCCCATGCCGCTTTCCATGATACAAAAAAACACATAGGAAAAAGCCAGCGTGATGACAAAACCGCTCCAGCCCTTGGTTGGGTGACTTTTCACGGTGTTTTTGAAAAGGTTCGGCATGGTACCACAAATTAACCCAGAAAACAGCGCCATAGCAATAGACGCATACGCGCTGAAAAAGATTTCCACCAGTTTTGCTAAGAGCACAAAGCCCAGCAACCCACCTACAATAATCGGGATAAAAAGACCACTTTGCTTCTTAAAGGTACGAATCGGATGCTCAAAAAAGTTCATCATCGGTTCATAAATGCCAAATGCCACACACAGCACACCGCCACTGACACCTGGCAAAATCGCACCGGTACCAATGATTGCGCCTTGTACCAACAGGATAAGCCAACGTATATTTTTCAGTTTTTCTGCTAACATTCCAATCTCCATTCTGAAAGTACAGACCGCTTAATTGCTGCTCAGACGATCCACCGCTGATGGTGCTGTGGCTTCCGGAAGCGTTAACAGGTACTCATACAACCGTGCCGAGAGCATATAGCAGCTACCTGCATCGGCTGTTTGTGACGCATCAGCAAATTTTGCACTAAGCGTTGCATCAAGAATACCGCGTGCTTGCAGAAAAGCTGTGCTTGCGGCAAAATCTGTCGGCGCTGCGCTGCCGTCTAACGCAGCCACCTTTTTCGCCAATGCTGTGAGCATTTCTTCGTTATTCGTTTCTTCGTTGACGGCGATGCGTGGTTCCAATGCCAATCCGGATTTTTTCACTACCGTATTGGTCATGTTGGCAAAACGCGGACCTGTCACAGCAATGTCCAAACGATAATCATTGTCATAGCCGCCATCTGCAAACCCCATGCTGCGAATCACTTTCAAACCAGGATACGCCCAATGATCCATGACCGCCTCATGCACTTCCGTATGTTCCAAGCGTGCCCCTTGCTCAGTAAGCAGATGTTGTATTGTCGTAATATCCGCTTCATTTGCGAGAAGCTCACGCAATGCAGTGATGCCCTCATCTTCCAATGCGACACGCGCTGCCACGCCAGCTGCCTGTGCACAGGCCATGCCAGTTGGTACAATGCGCGCTGAACCAGCCGCCATGGAGGTATAGCCAGCAGCACGGCCAACAATCATCAGCCCATCAACGTTCTGCGGAATTAAACTGCCCAAGCCAATTTCGTACTGATCCGGAAAGCCCACAACCGTACCATATGTTTGCGTTTTCGTCGCCTGCACGTCCACCGGATAGTTTGTTACAGCAATAGCCGCTTCCTGCGAACGATTTTCCAGTACATCATCAATGGTCAGCGTATCTTCGCAGAGAATGTGCCGCGTTTCTCGCACGTAAAGCTGCTCTGCGGTGTCCACCAATTCGGCATTTTCAAAGCCCACGCAATGTTCTCGCATATACTCGACAATAGAAGGTAATTCTTTTTTGCCACGTTCGATGCCTTCAGCACGACTTTCAGCGTCTAAAGCATCAACGTCAAAAATAATCAACGAATTGATGAGCACATCTCCATTGGCTTGACGCGCAAGGTTAAACCCACGCAAGCGCATATTTTCGTCTTTTGGTTCATACGCATAGCCTTCATCGCTATATCCCCACGCCAGATTGCCATTGACACCACCTTCAGCGGTCGTTTCACCTTCGGCAGGTGTTGATACGTGCTCTGACACTGCTTCCCAATCAACACCGGAAAGACGGAATACCAACGTAACCCCCATTTCACGGTCACGTTCACCAATGTCTTCGCCAGCAAAGGTGTATGGCGCACCGGCAGCAGCGCAGACATCACCATCTGGGGTTGCATCAATCACCACTGGTGCCGTATAGCGCACGGTCTTGCCATCTTCTTCTACTTCCACACCGGTCACTGTTTGCCCATCCATGATGGGCGCTTCAAAATGGCTGTTGACACGCAGCGTAATGTTTTCTTCTGCTTCCACCATATTATAGAAGGTATTTTTAGCTGTGGTCACATCAAAGCCAGAGCCACCAACTGCATCACTAAATTCCTTGAAAATCCCTTCAACCAGCACTGTACCGTCTCTGGATTGCGGAACATCAATGTAGTTCAGTTCCCCCAAGGTGTAAAGCCCGCCCAGTGCCTCATCTTGACAAATCAAAAGGGTTTCCAAGCCATTGCGTGCTGCGGAAATAGCCGCAGTAACCCCTTCCGGACTGCCATCAACGACAATACAATCGTAACTTGATGGCACCTCTTTTTCATTGGTGATTTTAATTTCTTCAACGGTTTCCGTGGCTGCCGTTTCTGATGCCTCATTATTGCAACCGGTCAAGAGCAATCCGCCTGCCATCATGAGCGCGAGGATAAGGGTCCATTTTCTTTTCACAGTCATTCTCCTTTTTCATCACGTTCTTTGTTCGCATTTTCCGCCAATAATTGTTCCGCCAGTTCTTCTAAACGACGCATACGATGGTTCATGCCAGATTTTCCCACCGGTGGGTCCAAGAGTTCGCCCAACTCTTTTAAGCTCTCCTCTGGATGATTGAGTCTGGCTTCTGCCGCCTGTCTGAGCGACTCCGGCAATCGTTCCAGGCCCATGCGTTCTGCAATAAGCGTAATGTTCTGAATCTGCCGTTGTGCTGCATTGATGGATTTATTCAGATTGGCTGTTTCACAGTTGACAAGGCGATTTACCTGATTTCGCATATTCTTTTGAATACGCGTATTTTCTAAAGCCATCACCGCTTCATACGCACCAATCAAGGCAAGAAAATCACTAATCTGCTCACTTTCCTTCAAATACACCACAATACTTTCTTTGCGGTAGCTCATGCGCGGATAAATGTTGTAGTTTTCAATCAGCGTAATCAAATTGTCTGCATACTCTTCACTCTGTGTAACAATTTCCAAATGATAGCTGCGCTGAGGGTCTGTCATTGAGCCACTGCCCAGGAAAACGCCGCGCAAATAAGCACGCCGCAGGCTGTCACCTGCCACCAGTTCGCTGGCAATACCCGGGCGAAACAACAGCCCATCTCTGTCCACCATGCCTAAGGTGTTCAACAAGGCTGGCATTCGTGTTTGGCTGGGCACTGTCACCACATAGAGCACGTTCTTTTTTAGACGAGTGCGGCGCTGAATGGTTACATTGGCTTCCACATGAAACAATTCTTTCAGCCAGGAAAGCGCCAAGCGTGCCACAGCTGCATTTTCGCTGACCAACTGCAAACTGATTTGTCGGCCAGCGCCAATGAGTATGGTCCCGTCCATGCGCGTAAGCCCTGCCAACAGCGACACACGCTCGCTGTCATCGCTGTATTCCATGCGTAGCAGTTCATTTTTTATCTCGTTGGAAAAACTCATAGGCGCTCCTCCATTTCTCGAAAACGTTTCACATTTTGATGGTGCTTCAATAAGCCATTACGCAGCTTAAAGCTCTTATCCGAATAAAGTGTACGCAAAACAGCTTCTGCCAACTTGCGTGAATCGTGATGATACGGGTTGGTATCGCTGACCAAAGAGGTTTCGATAACCTTGGTATCCATTTGATCCAACTTCTCATAATCCACTTTAACACGCACACTGGCTTGCAAGAGAATATCTGCCAACTCAATGTTGGTCTCTGTCTTACCATCGTCAACCAGCATATAATCAATCATTTCCGGACAACTATGATCATAAATGGCCTGCAAATGGTCTGCTGCCGTATAATCTGTTGTTTCACCCGGTTGTGTGGTTACATTACAAATGTAAAATGTCTTACATTGACTGTCTTTAATGGCATCAACAATCTGATGCACACACAGATTTGGAATCACGGAAGTATATAAACTCCCCGGTCCCAAAATGACAGCATCGGCTTCATCAATGGCTTCCAACACGCCAGGCAACACTTCGGCATAAGGCGGATTCACCGTAAGGTGGCGAATCGGCACCTCTGTTTCGCCAATGTTACATTCGCCGGTCAGAACAGTACCGTCAACCAGCTCTGCCTCAAGTTCCAGCGGTTCCATTGTCACAGGCATCACACGGCCGCCGAGATGGAGAATCTGGTCCACACTGCCGATGGCCTCTTGGAAATTGCCGTTGATGTTGCTCAACGCCACCATCATCAAATTCCCTAAGCTGTGCCCTTTCAGCCCTTCCCCGCGTGAAAAACGGTAGTTGAAGAGCTGTTCCATAATGTCCTCTTCGTCTGCCAGCGCGACAATACAGGAGCGAATGTCGCCAACCGGAATAACACCAAACTCCTTGCGTAAACGCCCGCTGCTCCCGCCATCATCCCCAACCGAAACAACAGCAGTGAGGTTCGATGTGTAATGTTTAAGCCCTTTTAAGATAACTGATAAGCCTGTGCCACCGCCAATCACGACAATTTTTGGCCCTGTCGCCAACATGGCATCTTGCAAGTATGCGTCTACCTGCGAATGCCCTTTCGTGATTTTGCGATATTGGTCATTAAAATGCCGCACCGCAAAAAAAGCAACAACAATTCCCAGAGCAACACAAATAAGACCTTGCCCTACGGACAGGTCCGGAATACTTCTCTGTAAAAAATTAACAAATCGAATGACCAGCATTTTCGCGGTTTGGTTATTGACCATCGACCATAGCCCGATAATGATGAGCGCGATGGCCACGCCGACCAATGCTGCCCAACGTTTCAAACCCAAGCCAGGGGTGTACCAACGTCGCGTGTTAGGTCTCAATTTCAATGAACTGTTCTCCCATCAATGGTCGCGGTGTTTAAGATTCACCGTGTAACCGGCTTTCTTTAAGTGATCGGCCAATTCCACTGCCACAGAAATACTGCGATGTTGCCCACCTGTGCAGCCAATAGCAATATTGAGATCCAAACGCCCACTGGCAGCATATTGTGGTAAGATTTCTTTCATTAAATTGCAAAAACTAGCAAGAAAATGCTTGGCTTCATCACTCGCGAACACATAGTCACGCACGACCTGATCGCGCCCGGTAAGTGGGCGCAACTCAGGCTCGTAGAAAGGATTCTTCAAAAAACGCACGTCCATAACAATGTCAGCATCAATAGGAATGCCATTTTTGTACCCAAACGATTGAATGTTGACCTGCATATCCTCTTTTTCCGATTCCCACAGCTTCAACAGTTCGCCTTTTAATGCCGACTTTGATAAATCAGAGGTATCCAGCGTGATGGAAGCCAGCTCTCGAATACGAGCCAACGCCTCTCTTTCTCGCTCAATACCTCCGAGAATAGAACCATCCTCGCTCAAAGGATGTTGACGTCTTGTTTCTTTGAACCGATTAACCAGCACTTCATTACTTGCTTCAAGATAAAGAATGGTGTAATCAATCCCCATCTCCTGCAGTTTTTCCAACTGCTCATCAAGAGATTGGATAAACTTGCCACCACGCATATCAATAACCAAACAAATCTTATGAATGTTGTTTTCTGTCTGCAACACCAATTCAGCCAGACGCGTAATCAGTGGCGCCGGCAGATTATCAACGCAGAAATAGCCCATATCTTCCAGATAATTGCTGGCCAAGCTTTTTCCCGCTCCAGACAAACCAGTGACAATAACAAATCTTTTTTCTTCACAAGGCAATAAAGTGCTCATGATTCACTCCGCCGTCTTATTCAATGGCTGCCGATGCCGTCCAAACAATATAGCGGCCACCACAAGCAGCTTCACGTTCAACAGTCAATGTTTCACCTTCGTCATTGATGAAGAAGTAACCTTCGCCAATGCTTTCAGCTGGATGCCAACCGTTGTAAAGTACCCAATCTTTGAACAGTTCTTCAGATTGGTTATCATTTTTGCTCAGATAAACAGCATGGGTCCCTGGGGTGTTTTCAATACGGGTAAAAAGATCACCATGTACTTTTTCAAGTTTCAGCGCTGCATTGAGCAGATCGCGATTCTGATAAGCAGCAACACCAGCAGCAGCCACAGCTGCACCAACAACAAGATTTCTAATTTTCATAACTATATTCCTCCTAAGTTTTTAACTAATCCTAAATCTTTGTCTAATAGATTTATTTCCACTAATATACCACAAATATCACGAATCGTCATCGGTAAATAACGAAACTTTTCCCTTCTTGCAGTTATTACTTACAAAAAACAAATCTATCCAAAGGTCATCTCTTGCAGATGACGCAAACTATTTGTTATAGTGACAGAAGAATATCCACAGTTTGGAGGTCTTTACATGACAGATCCACACCCATCTGAGCGTTACAGTTTCATTGCTGACAAAAATCCGCGCGAAATCGTGCTTCTGCGCGGCAGCGGCTGTAAATGGCGGCGCTGCCGTTTCTGCAATTATCACCTGGATTTTTCTCACGACCAAAATGCCAACGATGTGCTCAACGCCAGTGTGCTTGCCCATGTAGAAGGAAAAACAGGCGTGCTTGAAATGATCAACTCTGGTAGCTTCTGCGATCTTAGTGAAAAAACGCTCGCCAACATTGTGCAAGTCTGCGAGGAAAAACAGATTCGCCGTCTTCATGTTGAATGTCACTGGCAAGACCGCGCTGCCATTGCACCATTTCGCGCGCATCTTGCTGAGCATGGAATAACGCTCGTCGTTAAAGGCGGCATTGAAACGTTCGATGGCGAATTTCGCGAGCGTGTCTTTGATAAGGGCATTCCGCCTGAAACAACGCCTGATATGCTGGCATCTTTTTTTGACGAATGTTGCCTGCTTTTCGGCGTGGAAGGTGAAACGCTGGAACAGATGGAGCACGATGTCGCTATCGGTCTTCAGTATTTTTCACGCATCTGCATCAACATCATGATTGACAACGGCTCAGCGGTGAAGCGCAGTGATGAGATTGTAACTTTATTCATGCAACATCTTTATCCACGTCTCAAAGACAATGCGCGTGTTGACATTTTATTAAACAATACGGATTTTGGTGTTGGTTGACCATCAACGCAAAAAAAAGCGGTTCAGAGAAATTTTTTGTTTGCTTTGAACCGCTTTTGCTATATAATTGGAAGGATGAAAAAAAGTTCAGCGATTATGAATAAAATTTAGCAAAGGAGCGCGAATCATTTGAGTAAAAAAGCATATTTGTGCCTTGAGGACGGCACCGTTCTCCAGGGAAAATCTTTCGGCGCCGAAGGAACCGTTGTGGCAGAGCTGGTCTTTACCACAGCCATGACTGGCTATCTGGAAACGCTCACCGATCCTAGCTATTATGGGCAAATCGTTCTCCAGACCTTTCCTTTAATTGGTAACTATGGCATTATTCCTGAGGATTTTGAATCGGTAGGGCCAGCATTGCGCGGCTACATTGTCAAAGACCCTTGCGAGCATCCTTCCAATTTCCGCGGCAGTTCCACGCTTGACGCCTATCTGAAAAAAGAAGGGATTGTTGGCCTCTATGGCA
Source organism: uncultured Peptococcaceae bacterium (assembly GCA_963558655.1). Classification (GTDB taxonomy): domain Bacteria; phylum Bacillota; class Peptococcia; order Peptococcales; family Peptococcaceae; genus UMGS1590. The sequence goes on along the minus strand of CAUWHJ010000016.1, from coordinate 27,058 downwards.
TCGACACCCGCGCTTTAACCAAGCGTATTCGTGAACATGGGGTAATGAACGCCGTGCTTACCACTGAGCCAGAAAAAGCTGTGGCCGATGGATTAAGCACTTTCGCTATTACCAATGCAGTACCTTCGGTAACGACCGCTGCCACAAAAACCATTCCATCTGAAACAAACGGCCCACGCGTTGTTCTTTGGGACTTTGGCGCCAAGGACAATATTGAACGTGAACTTGTAAAGCGCGGCGCCACTGTCATTCGTATGCCTGCATCAAGCACACGCGAGGACATTCTTGCTCAACAGCCAGATGCGCTCATGCTGTCTAACGGCCCTGGGGACCCAGCAGAAGCCCAAGACATCATTGCCGAGCTGCGTAAACTCAGCGCCGATAAACTGCCAACTTTCGGCATCTGCCTGGGGCACCAGCTTTTGGCACTTGCCCATGGTTTTTCTACCTTCAAACTTAAATACGGTCATCGTGGCGCCAACCAACCAGTTCGTGACCTTGTCACCGACCGCATCTTCATCACCAGCCAAAACCACGGCTATGCGGTTGACAACGACACCATCGACCCAAAAGTGGCCAGCAAGCGTTTCATCAATTCCAATGATGGCACCTGCGAGGGCATCGACTATCTGAACGAACCAACCTTCAGCGTGCAATATCATCCGGAAGCCTGCGGCGGCCCAAAAGATACTGCATTCCTCTTCGACCGATTCTTTGACATGATGGAGGTAAAATAAACTATGCCACTCAATCCAGAGATCAAAAAAGTACTTGTTATCGGCTCCGGTCCAATCGTTATCGGCCAGGCTGCCGAATTTGACTACGCCGGCACTCAGGCCTGTCGGGCACTGAAAGAAAACAATATTGATATTGTTCTCATCAATTCCAACCCAGCAACAATCATGACCGATGAAGCCATGGCCAACCATATCTACATCGAACCGCTGACACTGGAAACCGTCAAGCGTGTCATCAAAAAAGAACGTCCTGATGCCATTCTTTCCACGCTCGGCGGGCAGACCGGCTTAACGCTCTCCATGCAGCTCGCCAAAGAAGGGTTCCTGTCACGTCACAACGTGAAATTGCTTGGAGCAAATCCAGAAACCATTGATAAAGCCGAAGACCGCCAAATGTTCAAAGATACCATGGACGCCATCGGCCAGCCAACCATTGCTTCAAAAGTAGTGACCGATGTTGTCAGCGCCCTGCAATACGCTGATGAAATCGGCTATCCAGTTATCGTGCGTCCTGCTTTCACCCTTGGTGGCTCAGGCGGCGGCATCTGCGAAAATGTTGACGAACTGAACCAGATTGCCCACAATGGTTTGCAAGCTTCACCAATTCATCAGATTCTTGTGGAAAAGTGCATCAGCGGTTGGAAAGAAATCGAATTTGAAGTCATTCGTGACGCCAAAGGCAACGCCATCACCGTCTGCTCGATGGAAAACTTTGACCCTGTCGGTGTCCATACTGGTGACTCCATCGTCATTGCACCTGCTGTCACATTGGCTGATAAAGAATACCAAATGTTACGTTCCGCAGCGCTTAAGATCATCAACTCCCTTGGTGTGGAAGGCGGTTGCAACGTGCAGTTTGCCCTGCATCCAGAAAGCTTTGAATATGCCGTTATCGAAGTAAACCCTCGTGTATCCCGCTCCTCGGCACTGGCTTCTAAGGCAACAGGTTATCCAATCGCTAAGATTGCCACCAAAATTGCACTTGGCTATACGCTCGATGAAATTCCAAATGTCGTCACCGGCAAAACGTTTGCTTCCTTTGAACCAGCCCTTGACTATGTGGCTGTTAAGTTCCCAAAATGGCCATTTGACAAATTTGTCTACGCCAAACGTGAGCTCGGCACGCAGATGAAAGCCACCGGCGAGGTGATGTCCATCGCCGACAGCTTTGAAATGGGGCTTATGAAAGCGGTGCGCGGCGCAGAAATCAAGCAAGACACCCTACGCTATGCTGATTTTGCTGATATGAGCCTTGACGACCTGAAGCCACTTATGGCCCATGCCACCGATCTGCGTCTCTTTGCCGTTTACGAAGGGCTTTATCGTGGCATGAGTGTTGACGATATGCACGCCCTCACTATGATTGATGAATGGTTCCTCTACAAGCTCTGCCGCATTGCAGATTTTGAACATCGCCTTGTGGATAACCATGCACCACTCACTGAAGAAGAATATGTGCATGGTAAAAAACTCGGTTTCACCGACAAAATCATGGAACGTTTGAACGGCCAGCCAATGCCAACACACATTGCGCCAATCTACAAAATGGTAGATACCTGCGCCGGTGAATTTTCCGCAGAAACGCCTTACTTCTACTCTGTGTTCAATACACCTGAAGAGGGTGCCGAAAATGAAGCCCTGGAATCTATTGAAAAATCCACGAAAAAACGTGTCATCGTATTTGGTTCCGGCCCAATTCGTATTGGCCAGGGGATTGAGTTTGACTATTCCAGTGTACACTCTGTTTGGGCATTGAAAGAACTTGGCTACGAAGTTATCATCATCAACAACAACCCAGAAACCGTCTCCACCGACTTTGACACCGCTGACCGTCTTTATTTTGAGCCTGTCACCTGGGAAGATGTGAAGCCAATCATCGACCTCGAACAGCCTGTCGGCGTTGTTGTAGCCTATGGCGGTCAAACTGCCATCAAGCTCACTGCCGATCTTGCTGCATACGGTATAAAAATCATTGGCACCTCTGCCGATGGTATTGACGCTGCCGAAGACCGTGAACGTTTTGACGCTCTCCTCTCCAAGCTCAAAATCAAGCGTCCTGCCGGCCGTACTGTCTTCACTGAAGAAGAAGCGCTGCGCGTTGCTAATGACATCGGCTATCCGGTGCTCATGCGCCCTAGCTACGTGCTTGGCGGGCAGAACATGATTATCGCTTTCGGAGATGACGACATTCAGGAATATATGAAGGTCATCATTGCTGCAGGCGAAGCCGAAAATCCAATTCTCATCGACAAATACCTCAATGGCATCGAAATTGAAATCGACGCCATTACCGATGGTGAAGACGTGCTCATTCCTGGTATTCTCGAACACATCGAACGCACCGGTATTCATTCCGGCGACTCCATCGCTATCTATCCTGCGCCACACATCACCAAACGCATGGAAGAAAAAATCATCAACCACACCAAAGCCCTTTGCCGTGGCCTCGGCGCTGTGGGGCTGACTAACATTCAGTACATCGTGCATGGCGATGACCTCTATGTCATCGAGGTAAACCCTCGCGCTTCTCGTACCGTGCCTTACATCAGCAAAGTAACCGGTGTGCCAATGATTGACCTCGCTACCCGTGTCAGCTTCGGCGAACAACTTTCCGATCTCGGCTATGGCACCGGCATCTATCCTGCTAGCAAGTACGTTGCTGTTAAAGTGCCTGTGTTCTCTTTTGAAAAGCTTGCCAATGTTGATACCCAGCTCGGGCCTGAAATGAAATCCACCGGCGAAGTGCTTGGCATTGGGGAAACCTTCCTCGAAGCCCTCTATAAAGGTCTTGTGGCTGCCGGCTACACCATCAAACGCGAAGGTGGTGTTTTCATCTCCGTGCGTGACCAGGATAAGGCCGAAATTGCCGACATCGCCAAAAAGTTCTACTACCAAGGCTTTGAAGTGTTTGCCACCAAAGGCACCGCGAAAACCATTGAAGCTGCCGATCCTAACATCGACGTTGTTGAACTCAACAAAATCTACGAAAGCGAAGGCTATAATGCTGCCGATCTCATTGAAAGCGGTAAAGTCGACTACATCATCTCAACCTCCAAAAAAGGTCGTGATCCACAGCGCGACTCCGTTATCTTCCGCCGCAAAGCTGTCACTCTCGGCATTCCAACTATGACTGCTATCGACACAGCCGGCGCCCTGATCGACAGCATCACCAGTAACTACAATCAACACAACACCACCTTGGTAGATTTCAAAAATATGTAATAAATAAACAAAAAGCTCGTATCATGAAACGATCATGTTTCATGATGCGAGCTTTTTTAATATTATTGTGTCACATAAAAACCTGCAACCGATCCATCTTCAAAGAAACTTATTGTGTAAATCAGTGTACCACCTTCATAAGTTGCCGTTTGAATGAGACGCGCATACTCCTGACCATCGTCGGTTGCGCCGCCTTCCAAACTATATTCACCATAGTTCTCAAAAGCGCCCATGTCTTTAACAAGTTGGCTGCTTTCCGCAAAACTTTCCGCCGTAACTTCCGGATGATTATAAATGGCAACAACTTTATCTATATCCTGTGCATTCAACGCATCAATCATCGTTTGTGCTTTCGCAACCAATGCGTCCTCATCGGCCCATTCCGGCGCCGAATTGCCACCACAGCCCACCATACCAAATAAAACCACGATACATACAACACCGATAAGCCATTTTCTCATTTTTGAGCACTCCTTTTCTGCATTTTAACAGCTATTGCCAATACTGCCAGAGACATAACAAACAATAAACCTTCTAAAGCTATCTGCGACCAACCATAATTTAATAAGACAATCACAAAATCATACAGCGTATGCAATAAAATAGCCACCAAAAGTCCACGTTTCCCCGTATACACGATCATCGACAAAGCAACTTGTACAATCATCACCGAAATACGCTCGAAACCAGCCAACGCTACCATCCACCCTGTATTCATGAGATAACTGCCAGCCATCAATAGCAACGCCACATTGTTGAGGCCAACCGTAAAAGCCTCCAAACCACCATGACCAAGCCCATAATATACAGGTACAGCCTTATTTGTCGGCGTTTTAACCGCCAAGCGGTAAATCAAAAAGCGCGCAGTTTCTTCAAACAACGCCGCCGTCACGGCCAAAAAGAACATAAGCCCCAGTGGATGCAACGCTGCAAACACACGATATTTATCTATCCCCTGCAACAAAGCCAGCACCGGTTGCCGCAACAAAAGCTGTGATACAAAATATCCGCAAACGCCAAAGAAAAACACCTTCAGCGCAAATTTATCTTTCCGCCATAAGACAATGCATACGGTTAAAGGAATGCCTATACAAATCAGCACATTAAATACTGCTGCTACCACTCCAGCCATATTGAACGCCTCCTACTCTTAACGCTCCTCAATGCCTAGAACGAACGGCAAAAGAATAGAACATCGGCACAACAAGTGCAACCACCATGAATACAATCAAGAGCCACGTATCGCCAATGTTTGTCCAACCACAAAATAACATCGCCAAGCCAACCAAAATCCACAGCTTACCAGCCAATAGATGCGTTCGCTTCCAATTATTCACATCACCCACCGTCCATGGCAGCCGGTAGCCCGCTGTGGTATTCGGTTGATTTTTTGGCATATAATTGCCCGCAACGACCAAAAGAATCCCAACCACAGTCAGCACAAGGCGTACAATATCAATCGCATACCCTGCTGCTTTTAACAATGCCATTGGTTCAACAATCACAGCCACAATGGGCACTGCCCAATAACTAATCAAAAGCGTCATTTTAGCCATTTGCTGCGACTCACTTTTGGCCATCGTACCAACAGACACCAAAAGATGAATCGCCAGCAAAAACAACGGTACCAACCAAACACCAATAGATTTTGCAATAAAACCATCAGCTGCACCAGAAGACGCCCAGTGAATTGGCATCTGCTCGGGAATCCTGTCATACAGCACAAAGCCAATCACAATCGGCAACAAACATAAAATCGACGACACAACCAATCTTTTATTCAACACTTTCGCTTTCATTGCTTTCTCCTCCTGTAAACTGAGAGATCCACAACATCACTTCTTCAAAAACGCTCACATTAATATCGTAATAACGATAGTTTTTGTATTTCGATTCGACAATCAACCCTGCTTTTTTCAACAAACTTAAATGATGGGATACCGTTGCCTGTGACAGCTCAAAATGATTGGCAATATCCCCCGCTGATAAGCGTCCATCTTTTAACAGGTTCAAAATATCTCTTCTAATAGGATCTGAGAGCGCTTTCAACGTTTCTTGTAATCCCACAATAACACCTCCAAATTGAAACGGCCATTTCTATTTCGATGTTTTTCTAAATAGAATCTTACAGATTCATTCTATCAATGTCAATAGCTATTTTGAACTTTATCAAAATAGCTATTGACATTAACCGCTTCAATTTATTGAATAAATACTAAAACTTTTAAAGAATACTTTCCACTTTCTCATGCCTAAATTTTTTTCATAATTAAATTTTTCCTAAGTTTATATGTACGTATTAGTTTCAAACTAACACCAATATTAAAAACCATATATTATACATTCCATAAAATAAATCTTATAATAAACGTGTGATCAATCTTGCAAGATAAAAATTGAACGAAAGAGGTGTGGCATTATGCCTCCTATTATTGACAAAAATAAATGTATCAAATGTGGAACGTGCGTAGAAAGTTGTTGCATGGATGTCTTTAAAAAAACAGAATCTGAACCTTGTGAAATCATCGTTCGTTATCCAAATGAATGTTGGCATTGCCGCGCATGTGTCTTTGATTGTCCACAAAATGCAATAAGCATGCGTTATCCACTGTCGCATATGATGTTTTTAATGGATGTTCCAACAGAAAATGGGGGAGAACAATAATGGAAGTTAAAATTATAAAAGATCCTATTCAATCTGATGTTCTTGTCGTCGGCGGTGGAGTTGCTGGAATGCAAGCCGCTATTGCTGCTGGTGAAAAAGGTGCACATGTCGTTATTGCCGAAAAAGCAAACACACGCCATTCTGGCTGTGGGGCAACCGGCAATGATCACTTTATGTGTTATATCCCAGAAGCACATGGATCAGATTTTCAGGCAGCAATCCAAGAATGTCTTGAAACCCTCGTTGGCCCTAACCAAGATGTTAACATCTTTACTAAAATGCTAAAACGTTCTTATGAGGTCGTTCAAAAATGGGAATCTTACGGAATCAATATGCGTCCAACGGGTAAATGGAATTTTGAAGGACATACTATGCCTAATCGTCCTAACTATCACCTTAAATATGATGGTCATAGCCAAAAAGAATGTCTCTCAAAACGCGCCCGTCAAGTAGGTGTCGAAATCATCAACCATGTAACCATCTCTGATCTTATTGTGAAAAACGGTAAAGTTATCGGCGCAATCGGAATATCAACGAAATATGATCAACCTGAATTATTACTTTTTCAAGCTAAGAGCGTTGTTTTCACTACTGGTGGTGCGGCACGTATGTACCCAAACCTAAATCCAGCTTTCCCTTGTGATGCTGCTCTTTGTCCATCCAATGGTGCGGGGGCCGCTATTATTTACCGTGCAGGTGCTCGTCTCGTCAATTTGGATATGCCCGTTGTTCACGCTGGACCAGCAATGTTTCAACGTGGTGGCAAAGGCACTTGGATGGGCCGTCTCACCGATATTAATGGTGAACCAATAGGTCCATTTGATATAAAGCCAACTCGTGCACAAGGTGATATTACTTCTGATATTTGGCCTGGTGTTTTCACAGATAAAATCAAAGACGGTACTGGTCCTGTCTATATGAATTGCTCTTGTTTATCTGATGAGGATCTTGCTTATCAACGCCAAGCGTTTGTTTCCGAAGGCATTTCTTCTATTAACGAATATTTAGATCAAAAAGGTTTAGATTTGAAACATCAGATGGTTGAATTTAGTACCTATGAAGCGAACTTTGTCGGCCGCGGCGCTGATATTGACGAGAACGGTGCTACATCACTTCCAGGCCTCTTCGCAGTAGGCGATATGGTTGGTAATATTAACGGATTCGTCACTGGTGCTGCGGTACTCGGAATGATCGCCGGAGAAAGCGCTGCAGATTACTGCAAAGACAAAGATTGGGTTGCACTGCAAGACTTGCCAATGCTTGAAGAAAAACACAACTGGTATAACAATGTCATGAACAGAGAAACAGGAGCAAGTTGGTTAGAAATCAACTCTACACTCAACCAAATCATGGATAAATATCTCAGTGTGAAAGGTGTACGCTCTGAATCTCTCATGCGTGCTGGTTATAAATATCTTACTGATCTGAAAAAATATGCGATAGAAGAGCTTTCTGCAACAAATTCTCACGAACTTATGCGTGCACTGGAAGTAATGGATCTTATTGACCTTGCAATACCAGCCTTTCTTTGCTGCAATAATCGCAAAGAAAGTCGAGGTCTTTCGCGAAGATCAGACTATACTTTCACAAACCCTCTTTTAAACAATAAATTCCAAACTATCACTCTGAAAGACGGACAACCAATTCTAACTTATCGCGACCGTATCAAAAAAGCCTAATTTTTCTCTTTTCAAAATATTTTACATGTGCAGCCTACTCATTGTTGAACAAACTTATGATGCTGCACATGATTCTTTATAGCACATTATACTTTATGAGAATCTTATTTTATATTTAGTCATAAAAAATGAACGAGGTGTTTATAATGAGTTCGGAAGCAAAAATAAAGCCTTCTTATTGGATTCATGTTATTATTGGTCTTTTGATAATGATCGGTTTTCCACAACTGGGACCCTTTGCCCCTATCACTGAAACAGGCATGTGGGTAGCTGGTATCCTTCTAGGCATGGTTTATCTCTGGTCAACGATCGATAACATTTGGCCTAGTATTTTAGGATTACTCCTCTTTGCACTTTATTCTGGTTTTCTTGGATCAGATGTTACTGGATATAATGCTGTAAAAACGGTTTTTCTTAATGCTATCGGTGGTGATATTGTCATCACTGTTATTCTCAGCATGATTCTGTTCGGTGCGGTTGAATATGCTGGTTGCACAAAATATCTAGCACGTTTCTTCCTTTCGAGAAAGATCATCACTGGTCGTCCTTATGTATTTTTATTTATACTCTTCTTCTGTGCCTATTTTATCGCTGGCTTCACAATTCCTGTGGCATCTCTGTTAATTCTATGGCCACTAACGTTTGAGGCATTAGCCACCTTTGGCTACACTTCTAAAGATAAAATCTACTGGGTATCTACCTTTGGGATTTATTTTGCCGCTGCACTTGGCCAACCAATGTTTCCTTTCAAAGGCGCTGCATTAGTTATCACAGGAGTTTTCTCTGGTGCAGCATCTACATCAGTAAGTTATCCAGGTTATATCATTTATAATTTAAGTTTTTCTATTATAATGATGTTCCTTTTCTTACTTTTTGTAAAATTTATCTTGCGTCCCGATATTACCAAAATGAAAAATGTCACTCCAGAACAATTTACAAAAATACCTTTACCACCAATGAATGTTCAGCAAAAATCTGTACTCATCGCTTGTCTGGTCTTCATTATCCTGCTTCTAGCACCAAGTTTTATGCCTAAAGACTGGACAATCACTCAAATCCTCAATGCTTATGGTACTATCGGTGTTTTATCAATGTGCATTATCGTGCTAATGATCTTGCGTTTTAATGGTAAACCAATGCTAAGTTGGCGCGATATTGCCAAAACCTCCGTTTCCTGGGACATCATTTTCATCGTTGCTGCAGCTGTCTACATTTGCAACTCTGTAGCACAACCACAAACTGGATTAAAAGAATTCATTATTCAAGTAATGACACCAATACTCGGTAATAAACCTGCCTTCGTCTTTGTCGGCATCTTACTCCTTGCGGCACTGATTACTGCCAACTTTGCTAACAACGCTGGTATGGCAAGTATACTAATTCCAATTGCACTTGCTTTTCAAGATATGTACCCAAATGTACCAATGACTGCCGTTTGCATGAGTATTTGCATGATTGTTTTTGTGACTGACGCTACCCCAGCCGGCTCCCCTTATGCTGCTATGCTCCATGGTCAAAAAGATAAAATCAGTTTTAAGCAAATTGAACTCTGTGCGATACCAATATGTCTCGTTGCATGGATACTCTATACGTTTCTGGGTTATCCTTTTTCATCTTTTATATTTAGTCTTCTTTAAAAATTTTTCTTCCAATACTCTAATGAACACAAATAAATTTATAAGAAAAAGGTCCGTTGAAATTGACGGACCTTTTTCTTATAAAATAACTATCACAAAATGTTCCCTTATGATATGCTAATCAGAGTAAAAATTAAAGCGAGGGGAAAACATGAACTTAAACCAGATTCAATATATGCTTGCCATTCATCAATACGGTTCCATCACACAGGCCGCAGAAAAACTTTTTGTATCAGCACCCTCTATCAGCATTGCAATAAAAAACCTGGAAGAAGAACTTGGCTGCGCTTTATTGATACGCCACCACAACGGTGTAACATTTACCGAAGAAGGTGAAGAAGCACTTCATCTGATGAATGAAATCGAAGAAAATATAAAAAAGCTACATCATCTGGATCAAAATTTCTCTACAAGCGGTGAAATCACTATTGGAGTATCATTGCACACAAAAGCATCACTATTTTTGCCCACGCTTATCCGGCTTCAATCCACATATCCTGACATTATCGTAAATGGAACAGACGAAAAAAGTTCTGACATTGTACGAAATGTTGCGCAAGGGCAACATGATCTTGGCCTCATTCACTATTCCGACATTGACGCAGCCTACTTTACAAAAACAATCGAACGTTACAATCTAATTTTCTCCAAACTTTTCGAAGGCAATATGCTCTTTGTCGTCCACGAAAACCATCCACTAACAAAACAACCTATAATTTCGATAAAAGATGTGCTTCAATATCCATTCCTAAATTACTATAAAACTGATTTTACCAAAGCGCATCATCGCTCCCTATTGCAAGAAAATCCAAATTATCATTTAATCCAAACAGACGATCGGGATATGTATCGAGACCTACTACACAACTCCAACGCTGTAACACTCATGCCATCACTTAATGAAATATGCAATATTAAACAATTCACTGGTCTCACCTTTCTGCATGTTTCTGATTTTTCCCATCCCTATATCATCGGTTGGATACATAGTGACACATCTCTGACACGTATCGAAAAAATTATAGTAAATTACTTAAGTAAAGAAATTGAACAATATCGAGCACAATAAATTTTACTTAAACACGATCTCATATTTCAAAATAGAAAAAAGGAGGTTTCCAAACGAAAACCTCCTTTTTTCTATTTCCAATGCTCCAGCTTTGGCAGTCGCTCCTCTAAATAAGCGCGCACTTTCTCCGCAGGCCAGTCGTCTGTTGCCATGTGCTGTTCAAGAAAAGCAATGAGTTCTTCCATGCTATCATAAGCAAATTTACCGTCAGCATAGCACCATTTGCAATAATTTTCATTGAAACTATTATCTGGCTCGCGACTCATTGTTCCATCTTCTAATGGCATACCGCAACATTGGCAAACAAGTTGACGCGGGCTGCCAAGAAGGGTATTGATTGATACATCAAACAACTTAGAGAGTGCTTTAAGGGTTTCGATGTTGGGTACGGTTTCGGCGTTTTCCCAACGTGATACAGCTTGGCGGGTCACATGAATTTTTTCTGCCAGTTCATCTTGTGAAAGACCATGCTTAGTACGTAATGCCAAAAGAATGTCTTTGGTTTCCATCATATATCACCTCGTCTCCATTGTAACATTCTCTGTCGATGCCGCAAAGCAACACGCTGTTGCGCCAATTTAAGTGTCATAAGTCATGCTTTTCACTTTACCATCAAAATAAGTAAACTCACCCTTTGGCAAATGCCAGGTAGCGCTAAACGTGGTTGGTTGCAGAAAACCGTTACTTGAAAGCTGATAATCACCACATCTAGCCGACCATGGCGTGTTGGTCATGGTGCCATCTTCTTCCGTCATGCTACGATCTTTTGTGATAAAGCAAATCATTTCGTCATCATCATTAAACAAAAACGTGCCGCTCGCTTGTTGACCATAGGCGGTAATACTTGCACGCACAGTATGTTCGTCCACTTCGTCAAAAATGATGTTCTCATTCAAAAGGGCACTTGGTATAAAAAGGCTCTCCGCCAAATAAGTCACAAGCGCAGCCTGGTCCATCGCCACCCCACGTTGGTCGAAAAGGGTGACCACCTTGCCAAGCATACCCTTCATGCCACCTTCACCGTCTAAATAGTAATCATATCCTTCAAACGGCACACCATAAAGGCTGCTATCAATAAAGGCAAGACGCGTTGGCGTAGAAGCTGTGTTTATTTGCGTATAGTCAATACGAAGCGCCGGTTCGTTTTGATGTTGTATGAAAGCCACATCTTCATAACGAATGGTCAGCCAAGACATCTTTGGCTGACCCAGATAACCGCAATGCGCCAGATAACGTTGAAGTACATCTGGCAGATGTGCAATATCCTGATGGCTCAACACCCCCTGTGCTTTCGCTTGTGTCTGCTTCACCAATTCCACATCATGGTTAAACGTTTTTTTGAGTGGTGAGTATGACACACGAAACCATACTAAAACACCACTCATCAACAAAAGGAGAACCACGCTACCCACCATAAAACCATGCTTTATCTTATGTTTCATCACACATCCTCCTGTACATACCGCTCCACACGGTCCATACCAGCGTAAAGTTTGCGATAAAGCTGAAAAAGCATAGTAATATCATCCTCTGAAAAATCAGCAAAGAGCAGCGCCAGCGCCTGTGCATGGCGCGCCTCACTTTCGGCAGTATAACGCCGCGCCGCTTCCGTAAGCACCACCTCTACTGCATTGTTGCTGCTACTTTCAAGTCGTACAAATCCTTTGCGTTCCAAAGCCTGCGCCAATTTTTTCACATTTTGCCGGGAACACCCCATCAGCCTGCCAATGTGTGTCAGTGTGCGCGGTGGCGGACAACATTCAACCATCGCTAAAAGCAACCACTGCTTCATTGAAATTTCCGTTTGCAATTTATCACCAGCCGTCTGCATACGATTTTGCAATACGAAAAGGCTCGTAAAAATAGCCTGTTTTTGATGTTCTGTGTCACAAGCATACGCATCAAATAAAGTATCCCACATAATATAGCCCCCTAGTAGTAATAAGTTACCACATCTTTATTATAGTAACTTATTACTACTAGGTCAACAAAAAACGACCACCCTTTCAAAAAAGGTGGTCGTTTTGCATTCTTAGCTCCTTATGCGAAATGTTGTCGGTGCCAACCGATACACAAGAATACTCGCAACAATGCTATATAATACACAGAAAGCTATCGTCATCATGCCAAAAAGTAAAATAGACATACGCAGCTGCATAAAAGCAAGGCAAACAAGATAAGTTAAGCTTACAACCAGGCGATACGTTCCACTCTTGATTTCTGTACCAGCATTGTAGGGTTGTAGCAGGTAGTAGATCACTAGATAATGTATTGAGAAAAAGAGACTCATGCAAAGAATTGAAACAATGAGCACAACATAGTTTCCCAGCTCGCTCGTTCCACCGCTGGCATAAAGAATCAGCGCCAAACCACAACCAATAATCAAGGCCGGAACAGCATTGATCTTCATAATTTCACGCAGACGAATACGGAATAACCGCAAGATATGATGTGGTTCTTTGTAGAACGCATAAGTCAACAGGCTATGGTCGCAATTCATAAAGAGTGCTTGCGTAAAACTTGTGCCTCGATTGATGGCATACATGATGAATACGAAATAGGGCAGCCAGCTTAAAATCATTTCATTGAGCACCGGTTTAAGAACAGGCTGCATCTGCATCGCAAGTAGGGCAAGAGCAACGAGCGCCAAACAAACAAAAGAAATTTTCTTGGTCGATTGCCAAAGAATTTTGCGATGCCTTTTGATAAAAAGCTCGTTCAAATACTCAAAACCATGGCGATTGCTGGTGATGGTGGTGTCTGCCGAAATTCTGTTCTCATTCGCTTGTTTAACAATTTTTGCCCGCGCAGAAGCGTCCATTAAATCACTCAAACCATGCAATAAAGTTTTATTGACTTCCTGATATGCACGGAAGCGCACCACTTTAACCAAGCCAACAATCCCCAGCGGCACGCAAAGAAGAAAGAGCACCATGGCAGCACCCACCGGCAGCGCCAAGTGAAAAGCTGGCAGCAAAAAGGCCACAGCCAAAAACGCCGCAAGCGCAAGCAAGTCGTATTTGGATAGATTGCTTTCCATATACACTTTGCCAGTTTTCTCATAGTGCCACAAACGAAGCGCTGTGGCAAACAATTTCATGCCACCAATGCCAAACGGCAGCACACAACAAAACCACAACGGCAGCCCACTCTTTAGTCCAAAAAGAAGAGTGAATGGCAAGAACCCAATGACGACCTTGAGCATAGCATAGAGATAATTCACCAAGGTATACGCCCGTGCGTCCATGCGCATGAGAATCATGGCGTAATATTTATCTTTTGAGGGATTAAACATTTTAGTGTTCGTCAGACAACCTACCACCGTTAAGAAAAATAACACATGAAGCATCGCTTGCTCTTTCGGCAAATCCTGATACAACAGCGATGCACCACCGATGATACATAAAAGATAGATGAATTTCCCAATAAACGTTGAAAAAATTTCCCACAACACCGAAAGCACATTGGCAAGCAGCTTAAAACCACGCACCCGATAAAGTGCTTCCGGAAGCACGCGCTTCAAAAGCGGAATCTGCTTCAAGGAATAGAGAATACTGTTGACACGATAGGTATTTTTCAGAGCGAACGAGATTTTTAATGTTTTAAGCATACTCTTCACCCCGCAGCGCTTGAATGATCTTTTCTCTAAATTCTTCGTTATCTAAATCGGACTGTTCAACCACTTCTAACTCGCCATGATTGAGCAACACAATCTCATCGCACAAACTCAGCGCCAAATCCATAATATGTGTGGAAAGAATGATGAGGCGTCCCTGCTTCAAGTTGCGTAAAAGCTGCTTCATCTCCTCTGCCACAACCACATCTAACGAAGTGAGCGGCTCATCAAGCAGCAGAACAGCCGGTTCTGCAATGATATTAACCAACATCTGCATCTTGTTTTTCATGCCATGAGAATAATCTTTGAGGAGCCTGTCTCTGTCCTCCGGTGCAATGCTGATGAGATCGAAATACTCATCAATGCTTTTCACCTGTTCGAGCGTTTCTTCGTTGATCTCCAAGAAAAATTTCAAAAATTCCCGTCCTGTGAGAAACTCTGGCACAGTTGGCGTCGAAAGCACATAGCCTATGTCCGCTGCTACCACATCCCTGCGCTCACCATTCTCCTGTAAGTAAAAACGGCCACTATCCATCTTGAGATCACGGTTAATACAGTTAAAAAGTGTTGTCTTACCGGCTCCGTTTCGTCCAAGTAAACCATATATCTTGCCTTCATCAAAGGTAAAATTGATGTCCTTTAATACTTCCTTATGCTCAAAGCATTTCGACAAATGTTCAATAACAAATTTCACCATCAAGCCCTCCCGTATAAACCACGCAGCTTACATTTTCTTTTCCAGCTTCACCATCTGATAAATTGCCACCCCTTCAACAAAAAGAAACGCTGCGACCAAAAGAAGAATCACCGCCAATTCCACCTGCATCAGTCCAAAACAAATAATAAGAGCAGAAAAAAGATAACTCATCACGTCATAGGCACGTGCCTTGGCTGCATTGGCAATAGCAATGCGACGTTCATCGTTCATTTCAACTTCCAGCTCAAACGCCAGCTCCGGATCATTTTTCAGCGCACGTGCTCGCAACAATCCACCTGCGCCCAAGCCAAAGCAACCACAGCCAACGCCAATACAAACAAATGGCAGCACCTGCATCACACCGGTGCTGGTGGCGTAATCTTTCATAAGAATAAATCCTACTATAACAATAGCAATGCCGGCAACCGTCAGCCAAACATAGTTCGCTTTTTTTCCGGTATTCATGACTCATCCTCCTCTTCATAAATAAAAATCTCTTCGATCGTTAAATTAAAATAGCGAGCGATTTTGAACGCCAACACGATAGACGGATTATAGCGCCCTTTCTCCAAGGAGCTAATGGTTTGACGTGACACTGCCAAATCATGTGCCAACTCATCCTGGCGTAATCCACGAGCTTTACGGATTTCTTCCAGGCGATTTTTCATAACCTCTCTCCTTCTGCAAAATGTAAAGTAAACTTTCCATTTATACATTCAGTATAAGCGATACCAAGATAAAATGTCAAGCGCACTTTCCTTTTCTCACTATTCATTCTTTTTTTCAGTGTACCAAACTGCGCCCATCATAAGAAAAAGAACGCTATCCTTTTTCTAAGGAACAGCGTTCTTTCTTTGTCTATTCTTTTTAAGCAAATATTTTCACAGCAACGCCAAGCGCTGTATTTGAACAGCCGGTTTTCGCGTACGCCCAATATCAACACTGGCATATGCGCTGTTTTAACGTTTATTCAAAAATTTCTTCTGTAGAAAGATAACGCATACCGGTATCAGGAAGGAGCACAGCAATGTTTTTGCCAGTGTTCTCTGGACGTTTCGCCACCTCAAGAGCACCAATAAGCGCAGCAGCGGAAGAAATCCCCATAAAGAGGCCCTCACTTTTAGCCAATGTGCCCACCATTTTCAGGGCATCTTCATTGGACACCGCAATCACTTCATCATAAATATCCGTATCCAGAGCTTTTGGCACAAAGCCGGCACCAAGGCCCTGCAGTGCGTGTGCCCCCGCTTGACCACCGCTGAGCACGGCAGAGCTGGCTGGCTCTACGGCAACAACTTGTATATCGGCTTTCTTATTTTTCAAATAGCGGCCAGTGCCACTGATGCTCCCGCCTGTGCCAACGCCTGCTACAAGAATATCAATCTGTCCATCCATTTGTTGCCAAAGTTCCGGTCCCGTTGTGTCGATATGCGCCTGTGGATTAGCTGGATTTTCAAACTGTCCGGCAACGATGGCATTATCCATCTCCTTGACCAGTTCTTCAGCTTTTGCAATGGCGCCACTCATTCCCTCTGCGCCCGGCGTGAGCACAAGTTCTGCTCCGTAAATTTGCATGATCTTCCTGCGTTCCACCGTCATCGAATCTGGCATCACGATGATCACCTTATAGCCCAGATACGCACCCACAGCCGCTAAGCCAATGCCCGTATTGCCGCTGGTTGGCTCAATAATGGTGCCACCTGGTGCCAAGCAACCATCTTCTTCTGCCTGGCGGATCATGGCCAACGCCACACGGTCCTTCATGCTGCCTGTTGGATTGTACGCTTCCAGCTTAGCAAAAAGATGTGCGCCGACCCCCTGCTCCTTTTCAAACTTTTCCAATGCAACAACCGGTGTATGCCCAATGAGTTCCGTAATATTACCATAAACGTTCATAAGAAATCCCTCCTGCACGGTTCATTTGCTTTTATTATACCGTTTCAACTGCCGTAATGAAATAATTTTCCTTACAGTAACGCAGCATATAGACATCACATAGCAACAAAGGTTCCAACGATTCACTACAACATACAAACCATCAATGAAATTTATTGCAAGGGCTTGTCAATCAATAAATGATATGCTATTCTAAACACAACAACTGAATACATAAGACACAATGGAGAACACCACCAAAAGGGCGTTTTCTTCATTGTGTCTTTTTTTATGCAAAGGAGGAATACTATGCGTGTCAATGGAAAAGACACAACGCTGAAAACGCCAGTAACACTCGCCGATTTTCTTGTTCACAATGGATACAACGTTCAACGCGTGGTGGTAGAACGCAATGGCACCATCATCACACGCGAACAATTTGCCGAAACTTTGCTCACCGATAACGACAAGTTAGAAGTGGTGCAATTTGTAGGAGGTGGTTAAGATAGAACTTTACTTAAATGGTGCGTTCATCACCACTGCCGCACCGGATTATGCAGCGCTGCGTGCCGAGCGCAACATCACCGCCGATACGCTCCTTATCAATGGACACCATCGCGGTTGGCAAACCGCTCTTGCTGATGGGGACCATGCGCTGATGTTTAACGCTGCACAGACACCATCGCCTGCTCTCTGGCAAGCCATCTACCAAGCCCGTTATGGCAAAGAAGTCATGAGACGGCTCCAGATAGGGCAGGTAGCCATCTGCGGGCTTGGCGGATTAGGTTCCCTCGTTGCCATCGAACTGGCTCGCCTCGGCGTTGGCCGGCTTCTGCTCATTGACGGCGACACCGTTGAGCCGACAAATTTGGCACGACAACATTATACCATCAGCCAAATCGGACAGCTGAAAACCCAGGCATTGGCCACCACACTCGCAAATTTTGCGCCTCTCACACAAGTAGAAACTGCAACCGTCTGGCTCAACAAAGACAACATAGCACCGCTGCTTACAGATTGGCCGCTTATATGCGAATGTTTAGATCATCCGGAAAACAAAGCATTGCTTACGCAAACCATCCTCACCGCCTTACCAAATGCTACGCTTGTTGGCAGCAGTGGCATGGCTGGTTATGCCAGCGGCAACGCCATCATAAGTCAGCAGGTTTTGCCACATTTCTATATGGTTGGCGACAGCGAAAGTGAAGGCGAAGATGGCATTGGTTTAATGGCACCACGCGTTGGACTTTGCGCCTCCGCACAAGCCACGTTAATCATGCGTTTATTACTTGGAGAAATCACTCCATAACTATGACAAATGAAAGGAAGATGAACATGAACGACCTTTTACACCTTGGCGGCAAAACCTTCTCCAGCCGCCTCATCTTAGGAAGCGGGAAATTCTCCCTCGACCTCATCAACGCCGTTATTGAAGAAGGCGGTGGTGAAATCATAACCCTCGCATTACGCCGTGCCAATCCACATGGTGCCGAAGACATTCTCTCGCATATTCCAGAAGGCATCACGCTGCTTCCAAACACTTCCGGCGCTCGTAACGCTGAGGAAGCCGTGCGTATCGCTGAGCTTTCTCGTGCCATGGGCTGTGGCAACTGGGTCAAAGTCGAAGTCATTAACGACAGTCGCTGGCTGCTCCCAGATAACGCTGAAACCGTGCGTGCTACAAAGATGCTTGCCGACCGTGGCTTTGTCGTGCTCCCATATATGTACCCAGATCTCGACACCGCTAAAGCCCTTGTCGATGCTGGCGCAGCTGCTGTTATGCCACTTGCAGCACCAATCGGTACCAATCGCGGTCTCGTTCACAAGGCTGAAATTGCCGAAATCATCGCCCACATTGATTTGCCTATTATCGTTGACGCTGGTATCGGCAAACCAAGCCAAGCCGCAGAAGCCATGGAAATGGGTGCTGATGCCATCATGTGCAACACAGCCATCGCCACCGCCGGCGACGTACGTAAAATGGCACGCGCCTTTGGCCTCGCTACCCGCGCCGGCCGTCTCGCTTATCTTGCTGGTCCTGGCCGCGTTCTCACCGACAAAGCCAGTGCATCCAGCCCACTCACAGGATTTTTGGAGGACTAATCATGATTGCAGAAACTTGGGATGTAATGACCTATCGCGAAGGTATGGATCAACTCGATCCAACCACTTTGAACACCGTACTCAATGCTGCCAAAAACTATACCCCTGACAGTTACAGTGCTGCCGATGTTGAAGCAGCCCTCACTCACGATGAATGCAGTCTGGAAGACTTCAAGGCACTTCTCTCCCCAGCAGCAGAAGCTTACATTGAAGAAATGGCGCAAAAAGCGCGCAGCATCACCCGTGCCCGCTTCGGTAACAGCATCTCCCTCTTTACACCGCTCTATATTGCCAACTACTGTGACAACGGCTGCATCTATTGTGGTTTCAACTGCTCCAACCACATCAAGCGTGGTGCGCTTTCGCACGATGAACTCATCAAAGAACTCGACACCATCGCCGCCACTGGCTTACAAGATATTCTCATCCTCACTGGCGAATCCGAACGCATGAGCAGCATCGAATGGATCGGCGAAGCCATCAAACTCGCCGCCGAACGCTTCTCCACCGTTGGTATCGAAATTTATCCTGCCAATATCAAAGATTATAAATATCTCCATAACTGCGGCGCCGACTTCGTCACCGTGTTTCAAGAAACCTATGATCCCCAAAAATACGCCGAGGTTCACCTGCGCGGTAACAAACGCAGTCTACCATACCGCTTCTATGCTCAGGAACGTGCGCTCATGGGTGGTTTTCGCGGCGCTGGTTTTGGCGCATTGTTGGGTCTTTCCGACGATTTCCGCAAAGACGCCTTTGCCACCGGACTGCATATTGAACTGGTTCAGCAAAAATTCCCAGAAGCTGATCTTGCCATCAGTGTGCCACGGATTCGCCCATTCGTCAACGAAGAAGAATCCGACGCCCACAACCACATCAGTGACGCTGTTCATGAAACCCAACTGCTGCAAATCATGTGCGCCCAACGCATTTACCATCCACAAATCAGCATGACCATCTCCACCCGCGAACGTCAGGGCTTCCGAGATGCCGCTGTTGACATCTGTGCTACCAAAATTTCCGCTGGTGTGCATACTGATGTTGGCGGTCATACCGACACCACCGCACACGAAACAGAAACCGATGCCCAATTTGACATCAGTGATCCACGCAGCGTTAGCGAAGTGCATCAGGCACTACTTCAACGTGGTTTGCAACCAGTCTACACCGATTATATCCACGTTGGTTAAATGCCATGAAAATCATCTATGTCACCGAACGCCGACGCATCACCGGCGATCCGCTCGGCTATCTCACACGACTCCTCAGTGGCCAGCCCGATGCTCTACTCATCCGAGAAAAAGACCTGTCGGCCGACGCCCTCTATGCTTTCGCAGCCCACCTCGTGCCCATCGCCCGCCACTACGGTGTCCCCCTCATCCTACGTGGCACATCTGAAGCAGCGCGACACATCGGCATCACACATCTTCAGCTTTCCTACGCCGAAGCCATAGCTGCGCCGCTGCCGCAGGAGTTTGACAGCGTGGGCATCTCTGTGCACAGCCTCGAAGAAGCCCTCTCAGCACAGCAACTTGGTGCCAGCTCCGTCACCTACGGCCACATCTTTTCATCACCGTGTAAACCCAACCTTCCACCACGTGGCATCGCAGCCCTTGAAGAAATCGTTCAAGCTTGCAACATCCCCGTCTACGCCATCGGTGGCATCACCAAAGACACACTCCCCCTCTTGTACCCGGCCAACCCAGCTGCAGCCTGCCTCATGAGCGCCAGCATGACAGACCCCAACCCAGAAACACTCACCACACGACTCCGCAGCATAATACAGCATCCATAAAACAACAAGCGACCGAGCTTTATTCGGTCGCTTATTGTTTTATGACGATTATTTGAAAAACTTTACACCATCTATCAATTTCTATAAAAATTCAACACTGTTTTCTATATGCATCACTTTCTAACAACACGCTGATAAGGCATCAAAAAAGCGCCCCCGCAATGCGGAGACGCTTGTGCACTTATCTTATCTCGTGAAATTATTTGCAGAACTGTTCATCAGCCCAGGTCAGAACTTCGTCGAGGATCTTCATAGCTTCGCGGAGTTCTTCTTCGGTGATGATCAGTGGAGGGCAAACTTGAACAACGTTGTCACGGCCATAGGTATAGAAACCGTTTTCTTTCAGCTTAGCAATAACAGCTGCCTGGTTAGGGTTGCCAAGACCATATGCATCGATTGGTTCTTTGGTTTCTTTGTTCTTAACGAGGTCAAGAGCGGAGAAGAGACCAATGTAACGAACGTCACCAACGCAAGCGTGTTTTTCCTTCATTTCTTCGAGGATTTCGCCGAGCACTTTGCCGACTTTCTTTACGTTTTCGAGAACGTGGTGATCTTCGAAGTAATCCATAGAAGCATAACCAGCAGCGCAAGCGAGTGGATGACCCTGATAGGTCAAGCCGCAACCGAGAACGTTTTCATCGAAGTGGCTAGCCACTTTTTCGTTCATAACGATACCACCGAGCTGTACATAACCGGAGTTAACACCCTTTGCGAAGGTGATCATATCAGGGGATACGCCCCAGTTCTGAATAGCGAACCATTCACCGGTACGACCGAAACCAGCCATAACTTCGTCGCAGATCATGAAGATGCCATACTTGTCGCAGAGATCGCGAACGCCCTGGAGGTAACCTTCTGGGTACATGATAACACCGTTTGCACCAACAACAGTTTCAAGGATGATGGCAGCAATCTTGTCATGACCTTCAGCGATGATGGTCTTTTCGAGCATAGCGAGATGATACTTGGTTTCTTCAGCTTCGCTAGCAAAGTTGATTTCTTCACGATATGGGAATGGGCCATGGAAGTGAACAACACCAGGAGCGTTACCACCGATTTCAGCGGAGAAACGACGGCCATCACCGGAAACGTTACCAGCTACGATGGTAGCACCATGGTAAGAACGATACATGGACAGGATTTTGCCCTTACCGCTAGCCAGACGAGCCATCTTGATAGCGTTTTCGTTAGAGTCTGCACCACCGTTGCAGAAGAATACACGGCTCATGCCTTCTGGAGCCTTTTCTACAATTCTCTTTGCGAGAGCAGCACGAATGCCAACGGACTGACCAGGAGCAATGAAGCAGAGCTGTTCAGCCTGTTCTTTGATAGCATCGATAATGTACTGGTTACCATGACCAAGGTTCATGTTAACGAGCTGGGAGCTCATGTCATAGTATTTCTTGCCATTGTAATCCCAGAAGTAGATACCTTCAGATTTTTCTACAGGGATAATTTTAGTCAGTTTTTTCTGAGCAGACCAAGAGTGCATATTATAGCGATGGTCCATATCGAGAACTTCTTCACGAGTAAATGTAGGCAGTTTGTAAGCCATATCGGATACTTCCTTTCAGATAAGTGGATTATTATGTGGATTTTGTTTCGAATAAACAATTTGTACAGCGTTCTTTAATAAGCCTTCACTTCTGGAATATGCGTAAAATTCAAAGCCCAGTTTGCAGCCAAAAGAACACATAATACATGGATCGTTCGTACAAAACATATAAGCATCATCTTCAGCCATTGCAAACAATACATGAGCATCGCGCTCCGGCAAAATCATTTTAATCTGCCCACCCATCACAGAGCGAACATAGATCCATTCGATGTCATGTTTTCCAGCTTCAGCACCTTCAACCCACACATCAAAGCAATGATTATCTTTACCGCCAACAATAGCATAGCGCAATGTATACTTTTCACATTCGCCTGGTAGTTTTGCTTCTACCTTTTCCCACTCTGCACCAAGTGCAGAAATAAGATTGTCTTGTCCCAATACATCCCAAATCAGCTGATTTTTGTCTGCATTTCGGTAAAGTACTGGAATCGGAGAAAAAGGATTCGGAATGCTTGTATTGTGGCTCCTTGTGATACTTTCTTTTTTTCTTGTTGTTTTCAAGCGTTATGCCTCCATGGTAAAAAATAACGGCCACCATATTCACGCCTTTTAGTAAATATGGTGGCCGAAGACGTCACCCTATAGGCCTGACGCTATTGTATTGGTTGACAACGAGATTAGTCGTTGAAGTGCTTAGCATCGAGGTGTTCGTATCTTGGCAAGAAACGAGTTGGGAGATGCAGAGCGTCTTTACGGAAAGGAGGAGCAAGCTTGGTGCCGTCAACACGAGCTTCAACGACAACTGGCTTGGTCATAGAAATTTCGAAAGCCTTCTTGAAGGTTGGCTGAATGTCTTCAACCTTATCGAGGTAGAAGCCTTCTGCACCCATAACGCGAGCGAGTTCAGCCCAAGATGGAGCCTGAATGTCGCAACCTACGAAACGGTTGTTGTAGAAGTCAACCTGGTTTTTCTTTTCAGCGCACCATGCGTTGTTACGGAATACAACAGCCAATACAGGCAGGTTTTCCTGAACAGCAGTCATGATTTCATAGAAGGACATACCCCAAGCACCGTCACCAGCGAGAGACATAACATGGTGATCTGGGCAACCGAGCTTAGCACCGAGTGCAGCCTGGAGAGCGAAACCAGTGTTACCATTGGTCAAGCAAGCAACATGGAGACGTGGAGCGTTGAACTTCAGGTAGCTGTTAGCGGTAGAAGAAACGTTACCAATATCGGTGGTTACGATGCAATCTTCTGGTTTAACTTTGCACATTTCAAAGAGCAGACGACGTGGATGAATGGTACCTGGTTCTGCTTCTTCCATAGCGAGTTCTTCGATTTCAGCTTCCCAAGCATCTCTCTTAGCTTTGATGTCAGCCATACGAGCTTCGTCAACTGGACGATCGCCAGCTTCTTTCAAGAGAGCGAGGAGACCTTCAGCGGTAACGCGAGCATCGCCTACGATACCAACTTCAACTGGATGGGTACGTGCGATCTGGTTAGCGTTAACATCGATCTGAACGATCTTCTGGGAACCATCCTGCAGGAAGTACTTAATGTCGTACTGTGGCAGGGTACCGAAGTAGGAGAGACGGCAGCCAATAGCGATGATGCAGTCAGCTTCCTTGATGCTGTACATAGCAGCCTTGGAACCCATGTAACCAATAGGCCCTACCCAGTGTGGGTCACTGTAACGGAATGCATCGTTGTGGAGGTAGGAAGTAGCAACTGGGCAGCTGAGGTATTCAGCGATTTCAGCAACAACATCTACGGCATCGGAGTCAACAACACCACGACCGTTGATGATAACTGGCTTCTTAGCAGCGAGGATAACTTCAGCAGCTTTCTTCAGGGAATCCTGATCTGGAATCAAACCAGAGGTGGAACGATACTGTTCTGGAGGAAGGATGAAGTCGTTAACTTCGCCATAGAAGTAGTCACGTGGAACATCGAGGTAAACAGGACCACGTTCAGCATACATGGTGCGGAATGCAGTACGTACGCAGTCAGCAGCACGGCTTGGATGAGGAATCTGGAATGCTTTCTTGGTGATAGGCTTAAAGATAGGAACCTGATCAACTTCCTGGAAACCGTCCCAACCAACAGATGCAGAACCAGCGGAAGGACCGATGATCAGCATTGGGCTGTGAGCCTGGTAAGCAGTAGCAACGGAGGTAACGAGGTTGGTGATACCAGGGCCGTTTTGACCGGTGCAAACACCAACTTTACCAGTAACACGGTTGTAAGCGTCCATCATGTGACCAGCAGTGTGTTCGTCGCGGCAAGCGATGAAACGAATACCAGCAGCTGGGAATAAGTCAAGCATATCCATGAAAGCGGAACCTACGATACCTGCGCAGTATTCAACGCCTTCCATTCTGAGCTGTTCAACGATAGCTTCACTTGGGGTCATTTTTTGTTTTTCTGCCATTGTATTGCCTCCTTAAAAATTAAACGTTCCACCATTTTAAATGGCTTCAACATTACTAATAATAAAATGCACAAAAAACTTTGATGAGGTCGTTGCCAGATTGAAGTGCATCAGCAACTTAGTACACTATTAAGATAGCACACAACTTTTGCATTGACAAGACTTATCCTAGGGATAGATCGCTGTGTCCACTTCTAGAAAACACGAAAAATAGTTAATATTGATTGTATTTATATCGTCTTCGTCTAAACTGTAATATTCCTCAATGGTACAAAAGCCTATTTCAAGGGGTTTTCCACAACATATTTGCTCATCATAGCACGACGAAGCGTACTCACTTGCAATCTGAATATGCAACACTTTTTATCTTGCAGTTAATCGTTATGCCACGCATTTGTCCACGTCATAAATACAAAATATATTTTATAAGTTATCAAACATATGTATGCTTCGCCGCTTTAAGCGCCTACATTAACCTTATCTTTAACTCTGAATTATTGCCAAATATGCAGACTTCCATGAAATGCCTGCAACAAAATACATTTGTCATTGACCTTACACCTTAAAAACCCTACTCTAAAACTTAATTCACACAACTCATAATCCCCCATCGTTTAGATTAAAACCACAAACTCATGAAAAAACTAAAAACTCATGAAAAGGCGAGCGTTTTGAAGCGCTCGCCTTTTCATTAAATCACTCTCTACCCACCACTGCAAATGTACCATCACTATATTACGACTTTCATCATCCCACTTACACAAAATCTCCCCCAACACAACAAACCCCCCACCCTGCATCAGCAAGGTGGGGGTTCCACTTTATCCTGGCAATGACCTATCTTCCCAGCAAAAGAGTAGCAAGTATTTTCGGCGCTGAAGGGCTTAACTTCTGTGTTCGGTATGGGTACAGGTGGGACCCCTTCGCTTTCGTCACCAGGATATTCATTTCTCTGAGTTCGCTTCTCGCTCCCTCAAAATTACACAGTAACTTTCTCTCTTCGTCTTTCTTACTCTTCGCGTCTTTCTTTCCATTCTCTGGCTAAGCCTTCGACTTATTAGTATCAGTCCGCTCAATGTGTCACCACACTTACACTCCTGACCTATCTACCAGTTATTCTCTCTGGTGTCTTATTAGCTTGCGCTATGGGAAATCTCATCTTAGGGTCTGCTTCACGCTTAGATGCTTTCAGCGTTTATCTCTCCCAGACTTAGCTACCCAGCTATGCAGTTGGCACTACAACTGGTTCACCAGCGGTCTGTCCAACCCGGTCCTCTCGTACTAGGGTCAGCTCCCTTCAAATTTCCTACGCCCGCGATGGATAGGGACCGAACTGTCTCACGACGTTCTGAACCCAGCTCGCGTACCGCTTTAATGGGCGAACAGCCAAACCCTTGGGACCTACTACAGCCCCAGGATGCGATGAGCCGACATCGAGGTGCCAAACCTCCCCGTCGATGTGAACTCTTGGGGGAGATAAGCCTGTTATCCCCAGGGTAGCTTTTATCCGTTGAGCGACGGCACTTCCACTCGCGACCGCCGGATCACTAAGTCCTAGTTTCCTATCTGCTCGAGTTGTGGCTCTCGCAGTCAAGCTCCCTTCTGCCTTTACACTCTGCGAACGATTTCCATCCGTTCTGAGGGAACCTTTGAGCGCCTCCGTTACCTTTTGGGAGGCGACCGCCCCAGTCAAACTGCCCACCTGACACTGTCCAATGATCTGCTTCAAGACCTTTTGTTAGAATTCCAAACATCTAAGGGTGGTATCCCACCATTGACTCCGCGAAAACTGGCGTCCTCGCTTCTCTGTCTCCCACCTATCCTGTACATGGATATCCGAAACCCAATATCAAGCTACAGTAAAGCTCCATGGGGTCTTTCTGTCCTATCGCAGGTATCCGGCATCTTTACCGGAATTTCAATTTCACCGAGTCCCTTGTTGAGACAGCGTCCAGATCGTTTCGCCTTTC
>CAUWHJ010000015.1:0-71197 GCA_963558655.1 uncultured Peptococcaceae bacterium | reverse complement strand
GTGCGTGCGTGCGTGCGTGCGTGCGTGCGTGCGTGCGTGCGTGCGTAGACATTGTAGCGCTGCTCATCATGATGCGTCAACCTCCTTACTCAAGTTCTTTCATTTATTATATTATACCATACCCCACACAACATTTTTTACTACTTGCGCCAAAAGCGCATTTTTCTCTGCATGATGTGTGGTGTTGTTTGCCGAAACGCCAACAATAGCCACTCAGCGTTCACCGGTTTCGCTGCGGCTGTCCAGGTAGGCTTTGCCGGTGATGAGGAAGGTGGCGGCCAGCCAGAGAATGAGCACATAGCTCACTGCCATATAAAACACAAAGCACAGCGCCACCAGCACCAAGCCCAAGATGCCCCAGTACATCCAAAACTTATTCCAGCGCAGTTCTTCTTTTTCCTCGTCAGGAATATCCGGATTGAACGCCGGCGCAGCAGCCGCCAAATTGCGCCCACAACAAATCGCCACCAACAAATACGGCAGCCATTCCACGCGCTCAGGCAGCACCCCCGGCACAAACATTTTCAAAGCCACCAGCACAAACGCCAAAAGCCACAGCGGAAGTAAATACCATTCGTTTTTCTTCATCGAGCAAATCCTTTCTTCATCGTTTCGCCGCCACAGGCGACAATGTATGTTCATTGTACCATGCTCTTTTCCATGCAACAATAGATTTTCGCCTACTTAAACGCCAACAAACAACGCTATGATATTTTCTTTAAGATAAAAAGTGAAAGATAAGGTGACGCTTGACAAAATTTCGAGAAAACGATACCCTATTACTTAGAATTCTAAGGATTGGGGTTGGCATAATGAACGCAAAACAACGCATGGCTGCATTTGATAAACTCAATCGCAAGATGCGACGTTTTTTTGACAGTTATTTTTCAGAATTAGCGCTGACTGGCATTCAGGCTATGGCGCTGCATTATATCATCATTGAATCGGCGCACCACGATGTTTTTTCCAAAGACCTGGAAGCCTATTTGGACATCAAGGGCGCTTCTGTAACAAGTTTGCTCAACACACTGGAACACAACGGCTATCTTACCCGCGAATGTCTGGCAGAAGATGCCCGTTTCAAGCGGCTTGCGCTAACAGATAAAACACGTGCAATAGCGTCTGATTTGCAGGAGATGATGGACCGCTACATCGACAATATATTTCTTGGGGTCGATGAAAAGGACCTGACTGTTTTTGATGGTGTGATTCAACAAATGACACACAACGTTTCACAATAAACGCTGTAAACATCCCCCTGTTAGGGGGTCTGCTCTCCCTAATACTTAGAATTCTATCTTTTTAGGAGGTATGAATATATTATGACAGTTTCTCAAACCGCCAACCCACTTGGTTACGAACAGATTGGTCGCCTACTGCGACGCTTTGCTATTCCTAGCGTTATCTCACTCATTATTAACTCGCTCTACAATATGGTGGACCAAATTTTTATTGGGCAAGGTGTTGGTTTCCTCGGCAACGGTGCTACGAACATCATCGCGCCTATCACTATTATTGCCATTGCACTTTCCGCACTCTTTGGTGATGGTTTAGCAGCATATTTCAGCCTGCATCTTGGCAAAGGTGAACCGGAAAAAGCTGCATCAGGAGTTGGCAATGCACTGTTAGGCAGCTCAGTGGTAAGTATTCTGCTTATGATTCTTGCCTTTTCATTTCTTGAGCCACTTTGTCTCTTTTTTGGCGCTACCGATACACTGATGCCTTACGCCTTGGGTTATGGCAGCATCATCGTTTTAGGTTTTCCTTTTGTCATCATCGGTACTGTGATCAATTCTGTCATTCGCGCCGATGGCAGTCCCCGTTATGCCATGTTCGCAATGATGATTGGTGCGCTGTTAAACATTTTACTCGATCCACTTTTCATTTTTATTTTTCACTGGGGTGTAGAAGGCGCAGCACTGGCTACCATCATTAGCCAAGGGGTCGGCATGCTTTGCAATATTATCTATCTTTTTCATTTCAAAAATATACACCTGACCAGGCATGCTTTTGCTTTTCATCTCAGTCTTATCGGTCATATCTGTGCACTCGGGTTTGCCGGCTGCTTTAATAACCTCACATCCACTGTCGTTGCTTTCGTGTCCAACAATCTTTTAACGCAATATGGTGCACTCTCAGAATATGGGGCAGATATACCTATCACAACTTTCGGTCTCTGTATGAAAATCAGTATGTTGGCTTTGTCTTTGGCCATTGGTGTAGCTAGCGGCAGTCAACCTATTATCGGTTTCAACTACGGTGCACATCATTTTGACCGTGTGAAGAAAGCGTTTTTATTAAGCGTTTGCGTTTCAACCATCATCGCCACACTTTCCTGGCTTGTTTTCCAACTCTTTCCACTGCAACTCATCCGCATTTTCGGCACTGAGTCTTCACTTTATGAAGATTTTGCTGTGCAGTGTTTCCATATCTATCTCGTGTTGACCATGCTGAACGGTCTGCAATTATGCGCCGGCGTTTTCTTCCAAGCCATCGGACAACCTGTCAAAGCAACGGTCGTCTCTCTTTCCAAACAACTACTTTTCTATGTTCCTGCGATGATTGTTCTTGCTCGTTTCTTCGGACTCACTGGTATTCTTCTTGCTGGTCCTGTCGCAGATGCGTTAGCCTTTACCCTTTCACTGATACTCTGCTTGCGCGAATTACGGAAATTGGAACATCTCTCAAAAAACACTTGTCATTCATTGCACGCCCATGCCACACACTCATCTTCTACTGTTGGGCTACCCTCCAGATGACGTTCCAATGAAGAGCAAAGCCATTCACTTTCAGCAAAACGCCCTGTGGAGTGGGTGCTTTACACCAACCCTATAAAAATCCTTTTACTTATAGAACACCGATATCTCCGGCCAGTGATAGCGGTGTTTTTTGTTTTCTCCTTGTTATCATCTCACAACTAATTATCTATATATTCTCTAATTGCTCTTTTCTACTGCACCTATATCGGATCTTCAGCATCAAGCGTACCAATGCTATATTTATGCTTCAAATTTGCATGGCAAAAACCTCCTGTGATTTGAATGAAGTGGTTGTCAAACCAACTTTATCCTGTACAGGAGGTTTTAAGGACTCTCCCTCAGATATTTTATCACACCGATATAACTAATGAATTTGCTTCCTGTTCTGCACAAAAAAGCGGCCACCCTGCCATGTTTTGTTGGCAGGGTGGCCTATCGTAAGGGGGTTACATCGGAAGGATATTCAGGCGGTCAATTTTGCCTTTGCGGTCTACCGAGGAGAGGTAGGCCACGACGGGAACGGCTTTGCCATGGTAGACGATGAAGTACCAGGCGATGTTTTCTTCCATGTAGCGG
Source organism: uncultured Peptococcaceae bacterium (assembly GCA_963558655.1). Classification (GTDB taxonomy): domain Bacteria; phylum Bacillota; class Peptococcia; order Peptococcales; family Peptococcaceae; genus UMGS1590. The sequence goes on along the minus strand of CAUWHJ010000015.1, from coordinate 67,862 downwards.
ATGCCGCTGATTTTGAAAGGACCGCCGTTGAAGCCAAATTTGAAATGGAACATCATTTCAATGGCCATTTTTCCGGAAAGGTGCAGGGTGTCTTCGCCTACTTTTGTCCAGGAGGCATCGTGAAGAACGCCAACATCGTTAAAGAGATCTGCCAAAGCCACGGCATCGGCACGCTGCATGCAGTCAAAGTATTGTTCTAATAAGGTCATGGTGGTCGCCTCCCATCAGAAACGTTCGGAACGCAACAGGGCATCAATGCCGCCGTCAACAAAGAGGATGACGCCGTTGATGCCGCTGGCTTTTTTGGAGCCAAGGAAGGTGATCGCATTGGCGATTTCTTCGGCGTCCAAAAATTCTTTAGTGCCATAGCGGGTTGGAATTGGAATTAAAAGCGCTGATTCGCGCTGGGCGTCGGTCATGTTCTGCGTCATTGGGGTGGTGGTGTTGCCCGGCGCCACGGCATTGATACGCAAGCCTTCCACCGCCCAGGCGGAGGAGGTGCGGCGCACCCAGCGTGCCAATGCGTGTTTGGAGGAGCTGTAACAGGACGATGCCTGTTCGCGCGGAATCATGCGCGCCAGCTCAAGCCCACGTTCTTTGTTGCGCATGTTGGTCAGGACTTCTACCCAGTCGGGACGCACGGTGAAATTGGTGATGGAGTTCGATGCTGTCATAACGCAGCAGCCTTTTTTCTTTTTCAGGAGAGGGCGCAGGCCTTCGGCCATCTCTGTGCCAGCGTAGAAATTCAGTGCAAAGATTTTTTCAGGTGGTGCGGTCGGGCCGACACCGGCGTTGCATATCAGGCAATCGACGCCATTTGGATAACGGCAAATAACGGATTGAATGGCATCAGCGACACCTTCGGCGGTGGAAAGGTCGGCTTGGAAGTCGCCGCCTTTGTAGTCAATGTTGAACACGTCGTGTCCTTCGTCGAGCAACTGCTGTCTTACAGCGGCACCGATACCGGTGCTGCCACCAGTGATAACATATACACCCATGATTTTTCCTCCTTCGTGATTGGTTGTCGATTCCCGATATTTTATAGGAGTATACCCCTAACGATGAGCAATGTCAATATTTTCACTCTTTTTTGAACAGCGCGAAAATTTATGGGTGTGATGCCTGTATGAAGTATCATTATCATGCCGCTGTCGCTTTTCTCACAGATAACTTTTGCCTATGCCCTTGTCAGATGGTGGGGAAAGATGCCGTACACACGAAAAAAACGCCAGACCACTCCCTGTTTGGAGCAATCTGGCGCACAAAAAAGCCCCGACGCATGATGCGTCGGAGCCGAGGATTCATGAATTACTTCACGAGGCCAGCTTCTTTAACAGCTTCCAGTGTTTCAGTAGCGATGGCGTATTCTTCGTTGGTTGGGATAACAAAGGTGCGTACGCTGGCATCGTCGGCGCTGATGTCACGCTGTTCGCGGCAGCCGTCGTTCTTCGCTGGGTCAACTTTGATGCCGAGAGCGTCAAAGTCAGCGCAGATGGAAGCGCGTACACGGTCGTCGTTTTCACCAATACCGGCGGTGAAGACGATGGCATCGCAGCCGTTCAGTTCTGCATAGTAAGAACCGATGTATTTCTTTGCACGGAGAACGAACATATCGTAAGCGAGCTGTGCACGTTCGTTGCCGTTGTCCATGGCTTCTTCGATGTCACGGAAGTCGTTGGAGATGCCGCTAACGCCGAGAAGGCCGGATTTTTTGTTGACATAGGTGTCCATTTCATCTGGGCTGAGGCCTTTGTGCTTCATGATGTAAAGCACGGCAGCTGGGTCGATGTCACCGGTACGGGTACCCATGACAAGGCCTTCCAGTGGGGTGAAGCCCATGGAGGTGTCGATGATTTTACCGCCCTTGATGGCAGAGATGGACGCACCGTTGCCGAGGTGGCAGGTGATGATTTTGAGGTCTTCGATTGGGCGGCCGAGGGCTTTAGCCACTTCATGTGCAACATATTTGTGGCTGGTGCCGTGTGCGCCGTAACGACGAACCTTGAGGGTTTTGTAGTCTTCGTAAGGGATCGCATACATATAGTGTGCTGGGTCCATGGTCATGTGGTAGGACGTATCGAATACGCAGACAGATGGAATGCCAGGCATATTTTCTTCGCAAGCTTCGATGCCAGCAAGTGCAGCGTAGTTATGCAGCGGAGCCATAGCGCCATAGGAATGAACGAGGTCTTTGACGCGCTGATCGACAACGGCTGCCTTAGGGAAGGAGTCACCCCCCTGCACAATGCGATGGCCGATGGCGTCGATCTGGCTGAGATCTTCAACAACGGCGAGGTCGCCTTTGGTGAGGGCGTCAACGACAAGGGCAACAGCCTGTTTGTGGTTGTCTGCGGTGACGTCTTTCTTGATCTTTTCGCCTTTTGCCTTGACTTCAAAACCAGCGTCGCCGCCCATGCCGATACGTTCGACAAGACCCTTGGACATGACTTCGCCATTGTCCATGTTGATAAGCTGGAACTTCAGGGAAGAGCTCCCACTGTTCATAACCAATACGATCATTGTTTTCTTTCACCTCATAGATATTTTGAAAATTTTATCAAGAAAGGAGCAGCGCATCGCTCAAGATGGCGTCGCCGCTGGCCTTCTCAAACATTTGTAAAAGATCCTGCACGGAGAGATCAGGATAGTCCGCTTTGCGGATGTCTACGGCGACACGCCCTTCGGAAAGCATGACAAGGCGGTTGCCGTGGTTGATGGCGTCGCGCATATTATGGGTAATCATGATGGTGGTGAGTCCCGATTCGGCGACGATGTGGTCGGTAATGTCGAGCACTTTGGCGGCAGTTTTTGGGTCAAGTGCCGCGGTGTGTTCGTCTAAAAGAAGCAGATCAGGCCGCTTGAGAGTGGCCATAAGCAGCGTCAGCGCCTGACGCTGACCGCCGGAAAGAAGGCCGACACGCGCAGTGAGCCGTTCTTCAAGGCCAAGGCCGAGCATGGCCAGGCGTTCCTGGAAGAAGGCGCGGTCTTTAGCACGAGAGCTCCAGTGCAGCCCCGGGCGCTTGCCACGGCGAGAAGCGATGGCAAGGTTTTCTTCAATCTGCATATTGGCACAAGTGCCCATCATTGGGTCCTGAAAAACACGGCCAATGAAAGCGGCACGTTTGTGCTCAGGCAACTTTGTGACATCAACATTGTTAATCAGAATCTGGCCTTTGTCAACAGGAAAGACACCTGCAATGGCGTTAAGCATGGTGGATTTGCCGGCGCCGTTACCACCGATGACGGTGACAAAGTCGCCTTCTTCAAGATGCAAGTCCAAGCCGCGCAGTGCTTTTTTCTGGTTGACACTGCCAGGGAAAAATGTTTTTTCAATACCGTTCAAATCTAACATAGACATGGCACACACCTCCTCACACGTTTGAGCGCATCTTCTGCATTTTGCTCTTGATGAGCGGCAGCGCCAGCGCAACAGCAACGATGACAGCGGTGAGCAGCTTGAGGTCGTTTGGGTTCATGCCCAGCCAGAGCACGAAGGCGACCACGGCACGATAAACAATGGAACCGAGCACCACGCTAATGAGCCAGTTTTTGAAGCTGCGTGTGCCAAAGAGCACTTCACCGATGATGATGGAGGCCAGCCCCGTAACGAGCACCCCTGTCCCCATGTTGACATCGGCATAGCCATTGGACTGGCTGAGCAGAGCGCCTGTGACACCAACAAAACCGTTAGAAATGATAAGCCCAAGCATAATGGTAATATCGGTGTTAATACCCTGGGCACGAATCATCTGCGGATTGTCACCGGTAGCACGAATGGCAGCGCCAAGTTCGGTGCCGAAGAAGATGTAGCAGAAGAACCACACCACCAACGTGGCCAAAAGACCAACAATAAGGGTAGCGGTTACTTTGCTTTCCAAGAGGCCTTCAAAGAAGGTATAAACGGTGTCCTCGCCCAAAATGGACGTGGTGGCGCGCCCCATGATACGCAAGTTGATGGAGTACAACCCAATCATGGTAAGAATCCCTGCCAAAAGGGCTGGAATTTTGAGTTTGGTGTGTAAAAAGCCTGTGACAGCGCCGGCCAGACAACCGCCAACAAATGCCAAAAGCACAGCCAACAGCGGCGAGCCGCCGCCGGTAATGGTCATGACGGCAATGGCGCCGCCGAGCGGATAGGTCCCTTCAATGGACAGATCCGCCACATCTAAGATACGAAATGAAATAAAAAGACCAATGGCGAGCACTGCCCAAAGCAAGCCTTGCGCCACTGTTGATAATACGAGTTCCATAATTGCCCTCCAATTTCATCCAAAACGCGGTGGGCGGAACGTCCGTCATACATTATAGCATAGGCTGGACGTTTCTCCCAACATCTTCCGCGAAAAAACCAATAGTCGGAATAAACAAACAAAACGAAGGGCCGCCACAGGGGAGACCCTTCGTCATACCGGCCAGCGCCGGTGGGGTACAAAGTTTATTCCTCAGCAGCGTATTCGCCAACAAATTCCTGTAAGGCATCCGGCACCGTGATACCGAGCAGATCAACTTCTTCCTGGTTGATCTCTGTGGTGGTGTTGGCTGGCATTTCGATTGGCATGGTGGCTGGTTCTGCTTCGCCCTTGAGGATTTGAGCAGCCATGGCACCGGTCTGTTTGCCGAGTTCGTAGTAATCGACACTAACGGTGGCCAAACCGCCGCCGGAGAGCATACCTACTTCACCTGTGAAAACAGGAATCTTGGATTCATTGGTCACACCGGTGAGCGTTGGCATGGCAGATGCCAGGGTATTATCAGTAGGCACATAAATGGCCTGGATGTCTTCGCCAATCAGGCTCGTTGCAGCCTGCTGGATTTCGTTCACGTTGGAGACGGTCATCTCTGTCACAGAGATGCCGGCTGCTTCGCATTGTTCTTTGAATTGTTCAACCTGGATGCGAGAGTTTTCCTCTGCGGAGCAGTACATCACGCCGACGGATTTAAGGTCAGGCAACAGCTCTTGCATGAGGGCAACCTGGTCCTCGATTGGGTTCATGTCGCTGGTACCAGTGACATTGCTGCCAGGGGCATCGTTGGATTCGACAAGGCCAACGCTTTCATAGTCGGTAATGGCCGTGCCGACAATTGGAATATCGGAGCTGGCGCTCATCATTTGCACCGCTGCCTGGGTGGCGATGGCGCATACAAGGTCTTTCTTGTCGCTGGCGAATTGACTGGTGATGGTGTTCAGATTAGACTGGTCACCTTGGGCATTCTGATAATCGATAACGACATCTTCGCCGATGGTGTAACCGGCTTCTTCCAAGCCATCTTCAAACCCTTCACGGGCGCGGTCAAGCGCTGTGTGTGCGGTGGTTTGAATGATACCAATTTGCAGCGCATCTGCATTTGCCTCCGACTGGGCACTACCTTCTCCTGCTGCGCTGTCAGCGTTACCGCCGCCACAACCTGCCAACAACATCATACTGCCGAGCGCAATGCCGGCAATCCATTTTTTCATCTTCATCCTAATTCCTCCATTCTACAAATTCTACATAATCCCGGATGAGAGACTTCGCCGCAAAAATATGGGCGTATCTCTATCATAGGCTCTTCTGCCAACCTTTGCAAGTATAAAATGCTATAAAAGTCCGAAAATTAGATAATTCTTTCCTATACCGTCGCCTGGTGCGGGCGCAGAGAACTTTTCCCAAATTGTCATCACATTTTACCTATTCTTTTCTTTTCGCCCAACCATCGCATTTTTGCTACACAAAAGCTGGATTTCCCCTGCTTATCCCCAGCTTTTCCACCGCATTTTGTGGAAAACTCTCGACTTTTCCTAAGACTTATCCACAGCCCACGTGGAGAACACCCGACAAACACGCCGGCATCAGGCTTCCACGTTTTCCACAAGGCAAACCAGCCTTGACAATCATCCGAAAACGGATTATACTTCAACCATCCGAAATCGGACGAAAGGAGTTTTGCCCATGACTGCCACCAACGAACCATCTGCCGCCGCTTTTAACCAACTGTGGAATGAAGCCGACGGTATCTATCACAATTACGCCAAGCGCTACAAACTGTCAGAAACTGCGCTGCTCCTGCTCTGTACCCTTTATGAAAATACCGAGCCGCCTACGCAGCGTCAACTGGCAACAAACTGGCATTATCCACCGCAAACGGTCAATTCTATCCTCAAACGCCTGGAATCAGAAGGTGCGGTGCGCTTGGAAGATGCCCCCGACGACCGCCGCAGCAAGCGTGTGGTGCTCACAGAACACGGCCGTACTTTGACAGCACGCATTGTTGCGCCACTCATTGCCTGTGAAGAACGTGCTTTCGCCGGATTAAGCACAGAAGAACAGCAAACGCTGCTTACCTTGACACAGAAATACATTGCGCTTTTGCGCCAAGAAATCGACAGCTAATCAGAACACGTTAAGGAGGAATCATGGATTCACCGACATTGTTTTCCAAAACACCGCCGGTGCGGCTTTTCTTTATGGCCGCCGTTCCTGGGGCCATCAGTATGCTGGCCTCGTCTCTTTACTACACGCTTGATGGTGTCTTTGTGGGGCAGTTCATTGGCGCCACAGCCTTTGCCGCCATCAACTTGGCGATGCCTTTCGTTATTATCAATTTTTCCCTGGCTGATCTGATCGGTGTTGGTGCATCGGTGCCAATTTCTATCGCACTCGGCCGCGGCGAACACAAAGAAGCAAACAACATCTTCACCTGTGCCTGTTTACTCATCCACATCCTTGGCATCCTCATTGGTACGGCGCTTTTTGCCGCCGCACCAGCGCTCATCCACCTGATGGGTGCAGAAGGCGATTTTGCCGCTATGGCTGTGCAATATTTGCGCGTGTATGCGCTCTGTTCACCACTGACAACCTGTATGTTCGCCATGGACAATTTCCTGCGCATCTCTGGGTTTATTCACGGCAGTCTGGCGTTGAACATTCTCATGAGCGTGCTCTGCGGCGGGCTGGAGCTGCTCTTTCTCGGTATGTTCGGCTGGGGCGTATGGGCAGCAGCGCTGGCAGGCAGTCTTGGCATGGGCATTTGTGTGCTCATCGCCTATGTTCCTTTTCTGCGCAAAAAGTCGGTGCTGCGTTTCACGCGCCCGCATTTCAGTTTCAAACTGCTGCGCCGCATTGTAAGCTGCGGCACACCGAACTTTCTCAACAATGTCTCTGCCCGTATCACAGAAATTCTCATGAACGCCATCCTCGTGCGGCTGGGCGGAGCCATGGCAGTATCGGGTTACGGCGTGCTGCTCTTTGTTGATGGTCTTATCCAGCCTTTGCTCTACGGTATTTGCGACGCCTTGCAGCCATCTGTGGGTTACAACTGGGGCGCACGGAAATACAGCCGTGTGCGCGCCATTGAACGCTGCTGCTTCATCGGGGCCGCTGTTTGCACCATCGGTATGATGCTGCTTGTGCGCACCATGCCTGAGATGGTGACCCGCCTTTTTGTGCCCGATGCCAACAAAGAACTGCTTACCATGGCAACCAGTGCGCTGGGGCTGTTCAGCTTTACTTACCTCACACGCTGGTTCAGCTTTGCCACGCAAAGCTACATGAGTGCCATCGGCAAACCTTTTTATGCCGCGCTTATTTCTGTCTGCTTTGCCTTTCTCTTTCCGCTGCTTATGCTGGTGCTTTTCTGGCCGCTCGGTCTCACCGGTATCTGGCTCAATCTGCCGGCCAGCGCCACGCTCAGCGCATTGCTTGCCATCATCATCTTACGCAGGCTGCGCGGCGAACTCTGGCAAAAAGACGCCTAACAAAAAAACAGCGTACTCCTGCGAGCACGCTGTTTTTTGTTTTATGCAGCCTCTACCACTCAAAATGCAGCGGCCAGGCTTCTTCCCTGCGTTCTCCATCTTTGACAATGCGCACCGTGGCAAGGTTGTGACCAAGCGCGTTCAGCGGCTGCACGCCATCGAGATAGCGTTCACCTTCGTCCAGTTCCTCCGGCAGTGCATTGTCCGGATGGCACAGAAGCGGTGCACCATCGCTCTGCTGCACGGGATGAACCGTGCCACTTGTAAGATCCAGCACAGGCAGCGCATAAGCAGTACGGCGGCCGATGGCACCAAACGCAACGTGGTTGTCATCAAGACGCATCGGCGCTGTCAAATAGCCCGCTTCCTCGCCTGCCGGCGCATCAATCCCCAGCACAGTATGCCCCAGTTGGTAGCACCACCGCTCATTCGCAAGGTCATACACCCAGAAAGCATCGTTGTCCTGTGCGCTTTCTCCCTCTTGAAGCGCTGTCTGCACAAGCAGATAATCGCCCACCAACGCCGGGCCAATCAGGTTGTAGCCCTGAGAAAGGTTCGTTGTCGTGCCTGTGGCGAGGTCGTAACACTTGAGGTCACCATACGATGCAGACAGCGCCCACTTCTCATCGTCTTGTGGAATATTTTGTTTCACATGACGGCACGTGCTCCAGACAGCACGATGATCGTCCAACGCCACCTGTATCGTTGCGCCAAAGCCGTCTACAAGCGGCATGCTATCGAGTTTTTCAGTGTCGCCCGTGGCGGAACGATACAGCCACAGCGCCAGCTCATCGCCAGCTGCGTTCGGCGCCGCCCAAAGCACATTACCATTGCAACAGGCAGTGGCGTCTTTGCCATAAAGATGCGTATAGCTGCGCCCACATTCCGCCAAAAGAACCGGCTGAGCACCCTCGGCACGAGACTGCATATACAGATAGCTTGTGGTAGCGCCCTCTTTTAGCGGATATTCCCACCAATAGAAATAATCCTCGTCAAACCAGTAGGCGTGCAGGTGATAGCCCTCATGCTGCGTGCGAATGAATGGTGTCTCCAAAGTGCCCAGTGCAACCGTAAAACCCTTCTCGTCGAGCGTAAGGTACAGCGGTCCCTCTGCCGTCTCGGCGGCAATGAGATGCCCCTGCGGCACCTCGATGGCAGCATCGCCCACAAAATCACCGGTTAGCGCTTCCTCGCTGCGCGCCGCCTCCGGCAGATGCTTCAAGTCGTTATAATCGAAGCGCACCAAGGTCTGCGCCTCATCGCCATACCAATTGACATACCCAAAACACTCCGCCAAAGCACGCAGCGGCAGATAAAGCACACCCTTCTTCTCCTGCGCCGCCACCGGCAAAGCGACCTCCTCGCCGTCCATCGTAAACGTGCGCTCACCAAGGTGCCCTTCAATGCGAAAATCCTCATAGGCATTCGTCAGCGTGTATGCATCACCGTCACGTGTCAACGACAGATAAAACGCATCGCTCAGCACCTGCTCAGAAATCAGCGTGGTGCCCTCTTTCACACACACCGCCGCGCTATCAGCCGTATCGTACAAATGGCCGTTAATGTCCACCGTCGCCGCCTCCACCGCCCTTGGCACACAAACGCCCAGCACCAACACCATCAGCACCACGCCCATTTTCCAACAACGTTTCATTGCTTCCAACTCCTTTCTACATAGCTGTTTGTTCTATGATGCCAGTGTATCTGAAACCCAGCGAAGGTTTATTAAATTTTTCTTAATTTTCATTTAATATTTCTTAGAAACGTTTTTCGCCACAACAAAACCCTGCCCATCGTTCTCAACAAACGACCAGCAGGGTGCTTCTTTTTCAGCGCTCATCACATTCAAAAAATGCCAACGCACGTTTCAGCCATTCCTCCGGCAAATACACCGCTAAGTATCCATGCCCGCAGCCTTTGGCCTCGCAAATCTCGCAGCCTGGCACCAGGGCCTGAAACAGCCGTGCAGAACGCTTCACGCAGCGCATCTCCTTCTCACCATACCAATACTGCACCTGCGCCTGCGTGTGACGCAAACCATCTTTAAGATGATAGCTCATCATATAAGTGCGGTACATCGTAAGAAGGGTGTCACGCGGTATGCGCGGCATATCACGCAGATAATGGCGCCGCAGCTCCGCCGGATAACGCATCGCCTCTGGCAACAGATGATCCATCAAAGCAAGTTGAAGCCGGCAAGCGCTGCGGCTAAAAAGCAGCGGGCCACACAAACGCACTGTGGCCATACAAAAACGCCCCATCATCGGCTTTGGATAACAAAGGCTACCATCAATAATGGCTTTCTCGGCAATATCCGGTTTGCGCGCCAACAGCTCTGCAACAATCTGCCCGCCCAAAGAAACACCGCAAAGCGCAAACACCTTGCCGCCCAATACTTGCTCAATATACGCCTCCAACGCATCGGCGCAAGCCTCTGTGGACACATACGGCACATCGGCCGCCTCACCATGGCCATCTAAGGTCGGCAAAATGACATGATAACGCCCCGCAAGCGCCCGCGCTTGCCGCAAATAATTCCACCACGCATTGCCGCCGCCATGAATCAACATCACATGCGGCAGCGACGCATCGCCAAATTCATGAAACCGCATCGTCACACACTCCTTCATTTACGCTCGGCACTTTCATTAGCGCCTTTGTATCCACCATCATACTCACCATCACTGCCACCTGTCAATAGATGCAAAAAGTGCTCTTATCCGACCAAGGATAAGAGCACTTTAATGGCATTGATAACAACGCCTATCGCCGCCTAAAGAATTCCGCGCTATGCGTAATAAGCGCTAATTCGATCAATTTCGCTGCAATATCATCCACATCTTTTTCAAAATAAGCACAGATTGCCTGCTTTTCATAACCTTCTTTATACATTCTAATGAGCATTTCTACATCATCTTCTGTCCAAAACGCCTTATTGCCACCTATATGTAATGTCTTGCCGGCAACAAAATAGGGATCCTCTATGCGTTTTTTATCAGTATGCGCTAAAAATCCAAGCGCTAAATATAGTGCACGTACAACTTCAACATCATTGCAAGTATCCTCTATTGCCAAAGCTTCACCACTTCGTGGATCAATTCCTCTCGCAATGGTGTAAAGAAGGTCTGTTGCATCCTCTAGTTTCAAAAAGCACCTCCTGATTATTTCCGTTTCATAAACACCATCCGATTTTGTATGCGCCCCAGTCGCACCAAGCGTGCAGCAACTCCATCTTCTGTACGTCCTAGGCACTGACATATGCGCTCCTTCTCCACACCACAGTCATACATTTCTAATAACCAATCATCTTCATCCGGTCGCCAATATTTTCCCTGATGCGTCGGCGCTTCAAATTGTGATTGCCGCAGCACTTTCTTCTCTTGCTTCCGAATAACACCATGGAGCTTGCGACACACCATTCTCAGCGCGGCTTGAACCTCTTCATCTGCACACACCTCTCCATTAAGCAGCTTTTCCCCATGAAAGGGATGTTCTCCCCGCGACAAACAAGTTAAGATTCTTTCAGCCTCTGCTAAATCCATGCTTTTCACCCCTTTAGCAGACATTCCTAAAAAAACATACTTTTTCACATTATATCACCCATTTAGTATTTTTACCAATGATAAAAACCGTCCATCGTTCAGTGTCGAACGATGGACGGTCGGTTGTTTTTGTCGCTCACAGCCCAAGCGGGATTTTGATGAGAAACCACGCTACTGGCACGAGGAGGGCTGGCAGCATATTCATGGTGTTGAGTTTTTTGATGTCGAGCAGTGAAAGGCCAGAGCTGGCGATGAGGAAGCCGCCGATGATGGAGATTTCTGTGAGCAGGTCTTGCGTGAGGAAAGGTGCGAGGAAGTCGGCACAGAGATAGATGCCGCCCTGCCAGCAGAAGAGGACGACAGCCGCCAGGCAGAGGATGGGGCCGTAGGTGGCGGCTAAAATGGCGGAGGTGATGAGGTCGAGCATGGCGTTGGTGTAGAGATAGGTGTTGTCGCCATGGAGGGCGCTTTGGATGGGCCCGAGTATGGAAAGGGTGCCCATGCAGAAAAGAAGTATGCCTGTTGATAATCCCTGAGCAGCGTTGTTGCCTTTGGAAAGGCGGCTGGCCGCTCTGTTGAAGCGTCCGTCCAAGTCAAGCAGATCTCCAATAAAGCTGCCGATGGCAAGGCTTGCAATAAAAAGCACGGGATAGGCGCTGTTGGGCATATTTTGCACGATAAAGTTGATGCCCAGTCCCAGGGCAGCCAAGCCCATGGCGTTGAAAAGAACGGTTTTGTGACGTTCTTTGATGCCTTTGTTGATGAGGCTGCCTACAATGCTGCCGCAAAGAATGGCGGCGGTATTTGCAATGGTGCCCAGCATGGCGATTCCCCCTTGTTTGTTTCGATGTGTATGCCTGCGTTAATCCACACGTTGCAGTGCTTTTTCTGCCAAGTGTACATAGCGTTCGGCGTTGTCGCGGCTATCTGCGAGCTGTTCGGCACGTACGGCGCCGCGCACTTTTCCCGGCACGCCCACAACGAGGCTGTTTGGCGGAATCTCAGCACCGCCTGTGACAACGGCGCCGGCTGCAATGATGCTGCCTGCCCCAATCTGTGCGCCGTTCATGATGATGGCGCCCATGCCCACGAGCACGTCATCGCCAATGGTGCAGCCATGAACGATGGCGCGATGGCCAATGGTAACACCTGCGCCAATTTCCAACGGCCAACCTTCATCAACATGGAGCACGGCGCCGTCTTGCACGTTGGTACGCACGCCAATGGTGATGCGGTCTTCATCAGCACGTACAACGGCATAATGCCAGATGTTTACATCCTCGGCCAGCTGTACGTCGCCTGTAACAACACAATGAGCACTTTTATAATACGCCATGAATGGTTCTTCCTTTCTTTCTCTCAGACTCTCAGACAATAAAAAAAGACCCGAGGAAAACCCTCGAGTCTGTTCCGCGCTGTAAGGGATTCGAACCCCTGACCTTTTGGTCCGTAGCCAAACGCTCTATCCAGCTGAGCTAACAGCGCACATCACGGAGAGAGGGGGATTCGAACCCCCGATACGGTCACCCGTATACTCCCTTAGCAGGGGAGCACCTTCGGCCTCTCGGTCATCTCTCCTCGCCACAACAGAATCTATTATAGAGCCTCAGCTCGATTCTGTCAAGCGATTTTTCACATTTTTTTGCAACGGAGGAGGTGGGATTCGAACCCACGGAACCCGCAAAGATTCAACGGTTTTCAAGACCGCCTCCTTAAACCACTCGGACACCCCTCCAGAAAACATCATTTATTATAAAGATGTTTTCGCGCTCTGTCAAGTTGTAAAAATCAGAGCCTGGTTTTCAGCAGCCATCATTTACGAATTGGCGCAATTGGTCCATCTACGCAAGAAAACTCAATGAAGGTCTCCAGCGTGCCATTCATATTATTGCTGATGTTTTCCAGTTGTGTAATAACAGTAAGAATGTGTTTGGAAAGGTCAACAGCGTGCAGGCGTTCGCCGATAATCGCGATGGAGCGTTCATAAAACGCCGGATTGCTGAAGCACTCATGCCATTCTTTATCGTTTTCCAGGCCTTTCTGAAATTCATCAAAATCAGCTTTGGCTTGTTCAAGCAAGGCACGCACTTCGACACCTTTTTCTTTGTTAAGTTCGTTTTGTCCCGAGGCGTATGAGAAGATGTTGATGCATCCACTCACCTTGATTTCACGGAGTTTTTTAATCAGCTCGTCAAGGTTGGCAGAGCAACTTCTCGCCGGTTCTAACAACGCAGCATGAATAGCCATCACAAAGGTCTCCTTTCTAGTGACATATTTTTATGTATAATAGGAAAGTATTGTATGAGTATTTTTATTATAACCTATAAAGCCGCATCACGCAGTCATTATGCGACCATTTTTTATGGTCCTTGCACACATTTTCTTTTTTCTACATATTTTTTTCCAGCAGCGGCTTGAGAAATTGACCGGTGTAAGATGCTTCGCAGGCAGCAATATCTTCTGGTGTGCCGGTGCAGACAATGCGTCCGCCGCCGCTGCCGCCTTCCGGCCCAAGGTCGATGATATAGTCGGCGCATTTGATGACATCAAGGTTGTGCTCAATGATAATCATGCTTTCGCCATTGTCCACCAAGCGCCCGAGCACGCCAAGAAGGCTGGCAATGTCCTCGGTATGCAGGCCGGTGGTTGGTTCATCAAGAATGTAGAGGGTTTTACCAGTTGGTCGTTTGGCAAGCTCGGTGGCAAGTTTCACGCGCTGCGCTTCCCCACCGGAGAGGGTGGTGGCTGGCTGACCGAGTTTGATGTAGCCCAGTCCCACATCTTGAATGGTTTTGATTTTGTTGTAGACACTTGGAATATTCTCAAAAAATTCCACGGCTTCATCAACAGTCATGTCTAAAACCTCAGCAATGTTTTTGCCACGGTAGGTAGCTTCCAGCGTTTCGCGGTTGTAGCGCTTGCCTTTGCAAACTTCGCAAGGGGCATAAACATCCGGCAGGAAATGCATCTCAATTTTGATGATACCGTCCCCTTTGCAAGCTTCGCAGCGGCCGCCTTTCACGTTAAAGGAGAAACGACCGGCTTTATAGCCACGCAACTGTGCTTCTTTGGTCTTGGCAAAAAGGGCACGGATCTGGTCGAAAGCACCAGTATAAGTAGCTGGGTTAGAGCGCGGTGTGCGGCCAATCGGGCTTTGGTCGATGTTGATAATTTTATCGATTTGTTCAAAGCCTTCGATGGCACGATGTTTGCCAGGCACGCCTTTGTACTGGGGATAAATCTTACGCGCCAAACTTTTGTACAGGATTTCGTTAACAAGCGTACTTTTACCGGAACCGGAAACACCGGTAACACAAGTGAGCACGCCAAGTGGGAAGCTCACGGTGAGGTTTTTCAGGTTATTTTCACGGGCGCCAATAATTTTGAGCATACGTTTTTTATCAATCGGGCGGCGTGTCTGCGGCACAGCAATGCGTTTGCGGCCGGAAAGATAAGCACCGGTAATGGAATGAGGGTTCGCCGCCACTTCTTCCGGCGTGCCATAGGCCACCACTTCGCCGCCACCGGCCCCGGCACGCGGGCCAATGTCAACAATGAAGTCAGCAGCACGCATGGTGTCTTCGTCGTGTTCGACAACAATCACGGTGTTGCCCAAATCACGCATATGTTTTAAGGTGCCGATAAGTTTTTCATTGTCACGCTGATGCAGCCCGATGGATGGTTCATCGAGGATATAGAGCACACCCACCAGTCCGCTGCCAATCTGCGTGGCCAGACGAATACGCTGTGCCTCCCCACCGGAAAGCGTGCCGGCAGCACGAGAGAGGGTGAGGTAGGTAAGACCAACGTTGACGAGGAAACGCAAACGTTCGGAGATTTCTTTCAAAATCAGACGGCCGATGAAAAGCTGGCGTTCTGTCAGTTCAATGTGATCGAAAAAGTCGAGCGCTTCCACAATGGTCATATCGCACACTTCCCAGATGGCTTTACCGCCTACCGTAACCGCCAACGCTTCTGGGCGCAGGCGGCGTCCTTTACAAGACGGGCAGCGGTCGGTACGCATATAGCCTTCGAGCATCTCCATGCTGGCTTCGCTATGGGTCTCTGCACGGCGACGTTCCAAATTTGGAATCAGCCCTTCATAGGCTTTGCGATACACCTTTTCCTCACCGAACATATTCACATAATGAAAATTCACCTGCGGATGGTCGCCGCCATAAAGGATGAGGTCCTGCTGTTCCTTTGGCAAATCTTTCCATGGCGTATCACGGTCGATGCCCACTTTATCCGTAAGGCTGAACATGAGCTGTTCATAGTAGTTGGAAATCGCACCACGGCGCCATGGTGCCAGCGCACCTTCGTTCAGGCTTTTGGTTTTATCCGGAATAATAAGATCAAGATCAAAGCTCATCACTTCGCCCAAGCCGCTGCACGTTTCGCAGGCGCCGAGCGGATTGTTGAAAGAGAAAAGCTGCGGCGACAGTTCCGGCATGGAAATGCCGCAATCCAAACAAGCGAAATGCTCGCTAAAACGCAACAATTCGCCATCAGCGTCCACCCAAACCTGCCCTTCGGCAAGGTCAAGTGCCGCTTGCATGGAGCCGGCAAGGCGGCTTTCCACGCCATCTTTGAGCTTAATGCGGTCAACAACCACTTCAATATAATGTTTGTTGTTCTTTTTCAACACAATATCTTCAGCAAGATCGCGCACTTCGCCATCCACGCGTACACGCACATAACCGCTTTTACGGAGCTGTTCAAAATACTGCTTGAACTCGCCCTTGCGATTTTGCACCACCGGTGCCAAAATGTGCAACCGTGTACCCGTTTCCAACGCCATCACCTGATCCACCATCTGGTCAATCGACTGCTGATGAATTTCTTTGCCGCATTTTGGGCAGTGTGGCACCCCGATGCGCGCGTAGAGCAGACGCAAATAGTCGTAAATTTCGGTAACGGTACCGACGGTGGAACGCGGATTGCGACTGGTGGTTTTCTGGTCGATAGAGATGGCTGGCGAAAGGCCAGAAAGCTCGTCCACATCAGGCTTATCCATCTGCCCCAGAAATTGACGCGCATAGCTGGAAAGCGACTCCACATAACGACGCTGCCCTTCGGCGTAGATGGTGTCGAAGGCCAGCGAGGATTTTCCCGAACCGGATAAGCCCGTCATGACAACGAGCTTGTCGCGAGGAATGTCTAAATCAATATTTTTCAAATTATGGACTCGCGCACCGCGAATCCGAATCATATTTTCTGCCATAATGCTCCTCTTATTTCTTATCCATAGCTTCAATACGGCGAATTTCGTCACGCAGCTCGGCAGCAATCTCGAATTCGAGATTCTTGGCTGCATCTTTCATGGCCTTTTCCAAAAGCATCAAATGCTGCTTGCGCCCCTTGGCATCGGCAGGTACTTCGCGGCTGAGGTACTGTGGTGCTTCTTCGGCCACAGCTTTGAGCGGCGAAATATCGGCGCGCACATCTTTGCGTACCGTTTGCGGCACAATGCCATGCGCCTGATTATAGGCTTCCTGAATCCCACGGCGGCGTGCCGTTTCGTCGATGGTACGCTGCATACTGCCAGTCATCACATCGGCATACATAATGACCTCACCATGAGCATTACGCGCCGCACGGCCAACTGTCTGAATCATCGAACGCTCGCTGCGCAAAAAGCCTTCCTTGTCGGCATCAATAATCGCCACCAAAGACACTTCCGGTAAGTCCAACCCTTCACGCAGGAGATTGATCCCCACAAGCACGTCAAACTCGCCCAGGCGCAAATCACGCAAAATCTCCATGCGTTCCAACGCCTTAATCTCAGAATGTAGATAGCGTGCAGCAATACCAGCATTCACCAGGTAATCAGTGAGATCTTCTGCCATACGTTTGGTGAGCGTTGTCACCAACACACGCTCATCACGAGCAATACGCTCACGCACACGATCAATGAGATCATCGATCTGACCGGCGATCGGCCGCACTTCAATGGTTGGGTCTAAAAGCCCTGTTGGGCGAATGATCTGTTCCACCACTTGCTGGCTGTGCTCAAGCTCATAATTGCCCGGTGTAGCCGATACATAAATCGTCTGATGAACCTTTTCCTCAAACTCTTCAAAATGCAGCGGACGGTTGTCCAACGCTGAAGGCAGGCGGAAGCCATGTTCTACAAGATTTTCCTTACGCGAGCGGTCGCCAGCGAACATACCGCCAATCTGCGGCACAGCTACGTGGCTTTCATCAATGAAGGTGATAAAATCCGGTGGAAAGAAGTCCAACAGTGTATCCGGTGTGCTCCCTGGTTCACGACCAGCAAGCGGACGCGCATAGTTTTCCACGCCTGAGCAATAGCCCACCTCGCGCAGCATTTCCAAGTCGTAGCGGGTGCGCTGCTCCAAGCGTTGCGCTTCTAAGAGCTTGCCTTCTGCCTTAAACTCGGCCAAACGCTCCTCCAGCTCTGCCTCAATATTGGCAATCGCCGTGTCCAAATACTCTGGATCGGTTACATAGTGGGTATTCGGATAAATCGACACGTGCTCACGCTCGCCGATAATTTTTCCGGTGAGATAATCAAACTCGGCAATGCGGTCCACCTCGTCCCCGAAAAATTCAATGCGAATCCCGCGGTCACTCGACGATGCTGGCATGACTTCCACACAGTCGCCACGCACACGGAACGTCCCGCGCTTAAAATCCATATCGTTGCGCTCGTATTGAATCTCGATGAGCTTTCGCAGCACATCGTCACGCTCCACTTCTTGCCCCGGGCGCAGGTTCAGCACCTCGTTGCGGTAGAAATCCGGCGAGCCCAAGCCATAAATGCAGCTCACCGAAGCGATAATAATGACATCACGCCGTTCCAACAGCGATGCTGTGGCTGAGTGACGCAGTTTTTCAATCGTCTCGTTGATTTGCGCGTCTTTTTCAATGTAGGTGTCTGTCTGTGCGACATAAGCCTCCGGCTGATAATAATCGTAATAGCTGACAAAGTATTCGACAGCGTTGTTCGGAAAAAATGCCTTGAACTCGCTGTAAAGCTGCGCCGCCAAGGTTTTGTTCGGTTCAAAGATGAGCGCTGGGCGATTGGCTTTGGCAATGATGTTCGCCATCGTAAACGTTTTGCCGCTGCCCGTTACGCCCAAAAGTGTCTGCTTATGATACCCCAGGTTCAACCCTTCAAAAAGCGCATCAATCGCCTCCGGCTGATCGCCCGTTGGCTGAAACGGCGCCACCAATTCAAAATCTGCCATCGTTGTCACCTCATTCGTCTGGCTGTCGTTCGTTTCCATCCTCATAGTATAGCGTATTTCCCGATGGGTGACAATCGCCAGCCACCCGTATCCCTGAGAAATCGGCAGCAAAAAATGCCAGCAATAAAACAGCCGAGGTTTTCCAGCAAACACCGTTTGGCATTTGCGAGAAAACCTCGGCTGTATTTTTACAAACGTTTATTTGCACTGGCTGTACTGTGCATCGTCAACCACTTCACACCATTCGTTGGACGTGTTTTCGCCCGGCACTTTCACCGCCAGATGGCTGAACCAACTGTCCGGTGCAGCACCGTGCCAGTGTTTCACACCGCTTGGAATATTGACAACATCGCCCGGCGTCATCAGCACCGGCGCCTTGCCCCATTCCTGATAATAACCGCGGCCGCCAACGCAAATCAGCACCTGACCGCCACCCTTGTCTGCATGGTGAATGTGCCAGTTATTGCGGCAACCTGGCTCAAACGTCACGTTTGCAATCGGAACTTGCTCTGTCACCACCGGTGCCAAATAACTCTGCCCGATGAAATACTGCGCATAGGCATCGTTTGGCGCACCGATTGGGAACACCATGCTGGCTTCATGCTGCGCCTTGGCATCGTCCGCCGCAACCTCTTCCGTCCACACGTCCTTCGCCATACGGAACACTGCCCATGCCTTTGGCCAACCCACATAGAAAGCAGCGTGCGTAACGATTTCTGCAATTTCTTCCTTCGTGATGCCATTTGCCTTAGCGGTTTGCAGATGATAGCGGAACGATTCATCCACCAGCCCCATCGCCATCAAACTCACCACCGTCACAAGAGAGCGGTCACGCAACGAAAGTTTATCCTCGCGGCTCCATACCTCGCCAAACAGCACATCATCGTTCAATTCCGCGAATTTTGGGGCAAACGTGCCCAGGCTGTCGCGGCCAGCCGTTTGCTTTACAGCCATACCTGTCTCCTTTCCCCGAAAGTGCTCTTATTTTACGAGCACTTTCAGCCCTCTTGTACCCATTGTTTCAACACATCTGCGCTGACTTGTGCTGGGAAAAGCTTGCCATCTTTAAGCACAGCACCCGCACAAGACGGTGCCAGCTCGCGATTGGTATTGCCCATGCCACTGGAACCAGACGTAGCAAATGGCACAATCGTCTTGCCGAAAAGGTCATACTGTTCCAAAAACGTATTGATAATTGTTGGCGCTACATACCACCAAATTGGAAAACCTAAATAAATGGTCGTATATTGCGCCATATTTTGAACCTCACCTTTCACCGCCGGACGAAACGCCTTATCGTTCATTTCCACAGAACTACGGCTCTTTTTATCTGTCCAGTCCAAATCAGCCGCCGTATAAGGCACAGCCGGCTGAATCTCATACAAGTCGGCGCCCAAGACGTCGGCCAAACGTTCAGCCACCTTCGCCGTCGTGCCGGTGGCTGAAAAATACGCAACCAATGTATGGCTCATCATACGTTCTCCTCTCATCGTTACGGACAAACCGCCAGCAACTTGCGCACAGTCTGCGCAATCAATGCTCGCGGTGTATGTTCAATAAAATCAAAACCGACCGCCGCCACAGCATCGCGCTGCTTGTCGGTCACAGCTGTGTACGGATAAATACCGTACATAAAAGGAAAAAAAGAATACACAAAAGCCACACGCTCCGCCTCGCTCAAATTCGCATCAGCCGCCTTGAGCAGCGCATCGATCAATGCAAAAGAACGGGCAAACGCCTGCTTAAATTCAATCAACCGTTCCAAACGGCTGTGCGCCTCAATCTCAAACATATTCATAGACAAAATCTTCAAAAGCAGTTCACGCTCCGCCAGAGATTCCGCCAAAAGCTCGGCCAACGCTTCGCGGTCAAACGGCTGCATCACAAGCCCTTTCTCTAACGCTTCATTCCAACGTGTAAATTCACGTGTAATCAGAGCCAGAAAGATTTCTTCCTTCGTTTGAAAATAATTGTAAATTGAGGTGCGTGTGAACGTCGTCTCCTTGCCAATTTCCTTGATCGTCACCTCCTTGAAGCTCAAACGCGCATAGAGCTTCTCGCAGGCATCAATGATTTCCTCACGTCGCGCGTTCGTGAGGGCCTCGGATCCCTTTGGCATGACACTCCCTCCTTTCTCTATTCTGACAGACTGTCACTATCCATAGAATATCACTATGCTGACACTGTGTCAACAATAAAAACGACACCACAGCCTCTGCCAAAATAAACAGAAGGCCAGGTGCCTCTTATTGCATATACAAAACCGCTCTGCGTTTACCAACGCTCTTTTCACAAACGTTTTTCAATGACAGCCCACGTGTCGGTGTGAAAAAAGCAACCGTCTGCGTTGGCTTCCATTTCCAAAAAGCGCGCCATCGGAATAGAGAAAGAAAGCAAATCTTTGTCGATGGCTTTGCGCGCTGATGGATCGGTAAGTCCAATAAAGCACGTGCCCTTTTCCTGTGTTTCGGCGTCCAATCCATAGAGAATGGACTGTGCACAACCGGCACCGAAACGCAGCTGCACATTGTCCTGGCTTGGACGGTCATAATTGGCAAGGGTGGCCAAACCAGAAAGTTGGTCGGCATTGACAAGAAAAACGATCAGCTCCGGCGTTTCCTCGCTCACCACCGATAGCGGCGCAAACACCACATAATCCGGCGAGTGAACCTCCGGCAAACTGAGCACATAATCGCGCGCCAATTCCGGCGTTTTTTTGTAGTGCTCACCCGGCTTGTCACCACGACCACCAACCGAAAGAAAATACTCTATCGTCCCCAACTGAAAAGGCTGCAATCCCAGCCCTGCTTTACCGCCACGACAAACCACAGTAGTAGCGTCCATGGCAGCAGTGCGTCCTTTAGCTGCTGCATTCAACATACCGATGACACAACCCCACACACCTTCTTTGAATTGTAGCGCACCTTCCGGACAATGGTCTGTACGATAGACCGCCACCGGTTCGTTTTTCAGATGCAACGCTTCCGCTATTTTACTTTTCATAAATTGACCGCTCCTTCTTTTAGAATAGAGACATTATAGCAAAATCGTTTCAATGGTTTCTAATGAAAATTGATGGGTAGATGAAATTTTTTCATTTAAAAAGACAGCCATCCCGCAATGAAACAACTGCCTTGGTTCCTATGTGGCGCCATTCTGCTAGATATGCAGAAAAGAATAACCATCAACCGTTGATTGAGCAAAGAAGTTTCGCCCCTTGACTTCTTGCACGCCATTTTATATTATATGTTTAAACCTTTAAACGTATTTTGGAGGTACAGATGAGCAAACAAACAATGACGATGCTATCGGAATGTATTCCTATTTTTTCAATGCTTCAAGACGAAAACAGACAACAAATTCTTTTACTACTATTCGATCATAAGGAAATGACTGTTAACGAAATAACAGAAAATCTGGCTCTTTCTCGACCAGCCATTTCACATCATTTGAAGCTGCTTTTAGATGCCGGCTTAGTCACCGTTAAGAAAAGTGGAAAAGAGCGCATATATTACCTGAGTCTTCAAAAAGCAGTAAACCAACTTAGGAATTTATTATCGTCACTTGAAGCAGACATTAAAAATAACGCCTAATTAAGAGGCGTTATTTTTCAGAAATACGCGTTTATAGGTTTAAACATATCATTAGGAGATGCCGTTATGAAAAAGCAACAAACAGTAATAAACCCTTATCAAAATCAAAACAATTGGAAAGAAATTCAACATTTTCTACCGCAAAAATTTCAATTAACCAATGCAACACTGCCCAAAGAAGAATGGTGGAATTGGAAGGGAAACCAAATACATTTAGACACCTATCGCAATCCAAACGCAAAAGCGAAAATTATTTTATTTCATGGAGTCGGTACAAACGGCAGACAAATGACCACCATCATCGGCAAACCTCTCGCAGATGATGGATTTGAGGTAATAGCCCTTGATATGCCTCTTTATGGAGAAAGCCTTGTTAATCAAGCTATGACAATAACATTTTCTGACTGGATCGAGTGCGGAAATGATTATGTCAATCATGAGCTTTCAAGAGACAATCGACCGATTTTCTTATATGGTTTATCCGCTGGTGGAATGGAAACGTATTTCATAGCAGCCAAAAACCAAAAGATCAAAGGAATTATCGGAATGACATTTCTTGATCAAAGAGAAAAAACCGTCAGAATGACCACAACACGAAATTGGTTTTGGGGCACTTTTGGAACAGCCCTTGCCTCATTATCCTGCCACATTGGTCTATCAAAAATGACGATAAAAATGAGCGTGTGTTCTAAAATGAACGCTTTATGCAATAATGAAAAAGCGTTAAACGCCATGCTAAACGACAAAACCTCAGCAGGTAATAAAGTTAATATGAAGTTCCTGACAGACTATATGACTTACCGCCCAAATGTTGAGCCAGAAGATTTTGATGTGTGCCCCATTCTGCTAACGCAACCAGAAAACGATCGCTGGACACCAGAATTTTTAAGTGATATTGTACTTGACAAAATAAAAAAGGTACCCGTTAAGAAAGTAACATTAAGAAATGGAAGTCATTATCCTATTGAAGCAGAAGCTCTAGAAGATTTGCATAACCATATACTGGAATTTATCAAAGAAAATCTTTAGAATCAAATAAACACGGCTGTCTCTCAGCGAAACAGCCGTGTTTGTTCATTTGTTCTTGCCAATTTTTCCGCCAATCACATCTGACGCCCAGCACTGCGACGTAAAGCACAGCGGCGCTTGGCCAGATGATCCAGGTACGGTGCCAGTCCATGGTCCAAAAGCTCCAGAAAAGAAAGATGGCAGTGACGAGGCACCAGTAAATGGCGGCAATGGGTTCGTTGCGTTTTTTGGCTTGTTTTCTCTCTCTGCTGAAATCATCTTCTTCAAGCAAGCGCAGGAAACCGCCATTGATGTTGCAGGTGAGCACGATGAAGTAAACACCGATGGATACAATGAGAAGCACCAGGCAGAAGCAAACTGCAAGTGCCATCTCCATTTCGCCATTATCAAGAGTTGCACCGATAAAAAGCGGTACTGCGGCAAGAATGCAAAGCCCAATGCCCACCATCAGGCGTTGGCTGTGCTGAATAGCATAGCCGTTTTTGCGTTTTTCAACAACACCATGCACACCATAGGCCAATTCGATGGGTTCTTTTTCCAGATAAGCGTAAGGCTCAAGCTGGCGGCCATAGAGGATAAACTGGGATACGCCTGCCACCACAAAGAGCAGGAGCACCGGCAGGCCAATGGCTGGCGCTGCCCATTCTGGCACCAGATGGCCGCCTTCAACATCACCGCCAACACCGAGCAAAATGAGCAGGATCGGTGAAAGGATACACAAACTCACGCCACGAGCGATGCGCCCTGCCACCATTTGTATGGCGTTCATATATTGGTAGGCTTCTTCCATGGTGATGATACGAATATTTTCTTCGCTGGCGACTGGTTCATCCATCTGCGGCGGTGCGGTTTCTTCCGGTTCAACCTCGTCTTTCAAAAGGTAATCGGTGGAAACGCCGAAAATGGTGCTCATCTTAAGAATGCGTTCAAGGTCTGGGATCGACTGGCCGCTTTCCCATTTGGACACGCTTTGTCGGGAGACGCCGAGCTGGCTTGCCAGCTCTTCTTGCGACCAGCCGTTTTTCTTTCGTAAATCGGTAATTTTATCTGCGAGGATCATGATGAATCCCTCCTATTTTTTTGCGTGGGCCACACGTTTTTTGATGGTTTTATCCTAACAAAAACAGCGGTGGCAGACCACCAAGCCGCCTTGGAAATTTGTCAACTGGCGGTTGCATTCCCTTTATGGCGCGGTTTTTAGCGTTTGAAAAATTTTTCTTTGTTTGTATGTTGCTCTGCCAAAAATGGCGTTAGCATATCAACGCGCTTTTGCTAAAGAGGCGCAAGCGTCTAATGCGATTCTCTTTTCGCATACAATCACACGCCCCAATCGTAATCGGCAAAAGCAGCACCTGCCTGCTCAATAAAATCTTTCACTAGGGTGTTGCCTTCCAAGCTGCGGTAGTATGCCCCATAGGAGACCGGCGCCACGCCTTCCAGCGCAATACGCACCAAATGCGCTGCACTCGGCGGCACGAGACTAGCCGGCAAGATGGCAATGCCGTAACCAGCTTCAACGAGCACCATTGCCGCCTCGGCAGAATCACAAATATAACAGTCTGCCGGGTGGTGTTCGCCAAGAAGCTGCCCCTGCAAACGTGACACCGATAGCGCCGCACGCGATGGTGCAATGAGAACAAGCTGCCAGGCGCGTAAATCGTCTAAACACAGGTGTGTCGCTGAGGCCAGTGGATGACTTGGGGCACAAAAGCAAACCAAGGGGACATCGCTGAAAGCACGATAATTGGCATGAATTTTGCTGTTCTTTTCTTCCTGAAAGGCTAAAACCACATCCAGGTTGCCATCGTAAAGGCGGCGATAGATGTGCTGGAAAGGCACAACGTGCAGCCGCGGATGCAACGAGGGATGGCTGTCGCGCAGCCGTTCAAGCACAGGAGCCAGTTGGAAGAGACAGGGATAGCTGTAAGCGCCAATACTGAGATGTTCCACCCCGGCTTCGCCAACACCGCTAAACCGCCGTTTAGCACGCGCAGCAATTTCCACCATCTGGCGAGCGTCATCGAGAAACACACGGCCGGCATCGGTGAGGCGCACAGAACGGGTGCTGCGCTGAAAAAGCTGCACATCAAGCTCGCGTTCAAGGTTACGGATTTGCTGGCTCACAGCCGGATGAGTGATGTGCAGTTCTTCAGCAGCTTTGGTGAAATTAAGATGTTCGGCAACAGCGAGAAAGCTGCGTAGTTGATCGGTGGTCATGGCGAAAGGCTCCTTTCTTATTAGTAAGTTTCCTTTACTAATGGTAACATATTCTTCGTTCCCATTCAATGCACGGGCCAGTATAATGAAGGCAGTATTCATGAAATGAGGAATGTCTATGCTGAAAACCCTGCTTGCCCAGTTGGGCAGCTATAAACGCCCAGCGATTCTGGCGCCGCTTTTCACAGCGTTGGAAGTGGTGATGGAAATTCTCATACCTTTCATCATCGCCTCGCTCATTGACAAGGGCATTGAGGCCGGCAATATTGGCGAAGTCTATCGCTATGGCGGGCTGATGCTCGTGCTGGCTTTTCTTGCGTTGTGCTTTGGTGCGCTCGCCGGTCGTTTTGCAGCGAAAGCTTCATCGGGCTTCGCCTGTAATTTGCGCGATGGTATGTTTACCAATATTCAAACGTTCTCTTTTGCCAATATCGACAAGTACAGCACGGCCGGTCTTGTCACGCGCATGACCACCGATGTCACGAATGTGCAGAATGCCTTTCAGATGATTCTGCGTATCGCTGTGCGCTCTCCGCTCACGCTCATTTGCAGCTTGGTGATGTGCTGGGTCATCAGTCCCCAGCTTTCGAGCATTTTCTTTGTCGCCATTTTGATTTTGGCTTGCGTACTTATTTTTATTATGAAGAAAACGACGAAAATTTTTAACGAAGTGTTTCGCCGTTATGATGATCTCAATGCCAGCGTACAGGAAAATATTTCCGCCATTCGCGTGGTCAAAGCATTTGTGCGTGAAGAACACGAGGACGATAAATTCACCCGTGCGGCGCAAAACCTTTATCGTCTTTTCGTGAAAGCGGAAGGCCTTTTGGCGCTGAACAATCCAACCATGATGTTCGTCGTTTATGGCAGTATTTTAGCGCTGTCCTGGTTTGGGGCGCATTTCATTGTCATCGGCAATATCACCACCGGGAATCTGACCTCGCTCTTTAGCTATGTGATGAGTGTGCTCATGAGCCTGATGATGCTCTCAATGGTGTTCGTCATGCTTACGATGAGTGCCGCCAGCGGTCGCCGTATCGCCGAAGTGCTGACGGAAACGCCTTATTTAACCAATCCAGACGAACCAATCACCACCGTGGCAAATGGCAGCATTGATTTCGACCATGTAGATTTTGCCTATCGCCACGGCAGCGGCGATTTGGTATTACACGACATCGACTTGCATATTCAAGCCGGTGAAACCATTGGCATCATCGGCGGCACCGGCAGCGGCAAATCCACGCTGGTAAATCTGGTGAGCCGCCTCTACGATGTTGACAGCGGCAGCGTGCGCGTTGGTGGCGTGGATGTGCGTGATTACGACATGGAAGCGCTGCGCGAGCAAGTGGCAGTGGTGCTGCAAAAGAACACCCTCTTTTCCGGCACGATTCTCGACAACCTGCGTTGGGGCAATGCCGATGCCAGCCGCGAAGAATGTATGGATGCCTGCCGTCAGGCCTGCGCTGATGAATTTATCACGCGCTTTCCAAAAGGCTACGATACCTGGATCGAGCAAGGCGGCAGCAATGTATCCGGCGGTCAAAAGCAACGTCTGTGTATTGCCCGTGCTTTGCTCAAGAAACCGAAAATTCTCATCTTAGATGACAGTACCAGTGCCGTTGATACCGCAACCGATGCCAAAATACGCCAGGCATTCACCCAGCGTATTCCAGGCACCACCAAACTTATCGTCGCGCAGCGTATTGCCAGCGTGCAAGATGCTGATCGCATCCTTGTGCTCGATGAAGGACGCGTCAGCGGCTTCGACAGCCACGAACGCTTATTGGAAACCAACGCCATCTACCGCGACATCTACGAAGCTCAAACCCAGGGCGGTGGCGATTTTGATGAACCAAGCCCAGACGGAAAAGAGGCGACTGCTCAATGAGTCCACGACACATGTATGCCAAACCTACTCTCACTCCACGCCAACAGCTGGCTGCGATGAAACGCGTGCTCGCCACCATGATGCACCACTACAAACTGCCATTTATTATGGTGGTTGTCTGCATCTTCGGTTCTGTGCTTGCCACATTGCGCGGGACACTCTTTATGCAGCGCCTCATCGACGATTATATTCTGCCGCTGACACAATCTGCCAATCCTGATTATTCAGCCTTGGCAGGTGCGCTTCTTTCGGTGGCTGCCACCTACGCCATTGGTATCCTCTGCGCTTATGGTTACACACGCATCATGGTCAACATTAGCCAGGGCACACTGCGTAATTTACGCATCAGCCTTTTCCGTCACATGGAAGCGCTGCCAATTCGCTACTTTGATACCCACGCCCACGGCGACATCATGAGCGTCTACACCAACGATGTGGACACCCTGCGCCAGCTCATCAGCCAGGGTATTCCGCAATTCATCAACTCCTGTGTCACCATTGCGACCACCTTCATCAGCATGCTCGTGCTGGATGTGCCACTGACCTTACTCACCCTGGCAATGGTCGGTGTTATGCTTTTCGTAACAACGAAAATTGCCACCCGCTCGGCTGCCTATTTTGGTCAGCAACAACGTGACCTGGGCGCTGTCAACGGCTATATCGAAGAAATGATGAATGGACAAAAAGTGGTCAAAGTGTTCTGCCATGAAGACGCCGCTCTGGAAGGGTTCCGCGCCCTTAACCAACACCTGCGCGAAAGTGCCGACAAAGCCAACACCTTCGCCAACATCACCATGCCAGTGAACGCCAACATCGGCAACATCAGCTACGTACTTTGTGCCATCGTCGGTGCCATCTTTGCGCTCAGCGGCTATTGGGGCCTCACCTTAGGCACTCTCGTAAGCTTTTTAACGCTTAATAAAAACGCCACCATGCCAGTGAGCCAGATCAGCCAACAGATGAACAGCATCGCCATGGCCATGGCCGGCGCTGAACGTATTTTCAAACTCATGGACGAACCCGTTGAAGAAGACCAGGGCAATGTAACCCTTGTCAACGTGCATGAGGACACAGACGATCGTCTCAGCGAATGCACAGAACGCACCGGCAAATGGGCCTGGAAAGTGCCGCAAGACGATGGCAGCACCCGCTATGAACCGCTTAATGGCGACATCACCTTCGACAATGTTGATTTCGGTTATACACCAGAAAAAATTGTGCTTCATGAAATCAAACTCTACGCCACACCGGGGCAGAAAATCGCCTTTGTCGGCTCCACCGGCGCTGGCAAAACAACCATCACCAACCTTATCAACCGCTTCTACGATACCAACGACGGAAAAATTCGTTACGACGGTGTCAACATCAACCGCATCCGCAAGGCAGATCTGCGCCGCTCTTTAGGCATCGTCCTCCAGGACACCCACCTATTCACCGGCACAGTCATGGAAAACATCCGCTATGGCCGTCTCGACGCCACCGACGACGAATGTATCGCAGCCGCCAAATTAGCCAATGCCGACGGCTTCATTCGCCGCTTACCAGATGGCTACAACACCATGCTCACCGCAGATGGCGACGGATTAAGCCAAGGCCAGCGCCAGCTTCTCGCCATCGCCCGTGCCGCCGTTTGCGATCCACCGGTGCTCATCTTAGATGAAGCCACCTCCTCCATCGACACACGCACCGAAGCCCTCGTACAACAAGGCATGGACGCCCTCATGCAAGGACGCACCACCTTCGTCATCGCCCACCGCCTCTCCACCGTCAAAAATGCCGACTGCATTATGGTGCTCGAAGGCGGCCGCATCATCGAACGCGGCAGCCACGACGAACTCATCAGTGAACACGGCCGCTACTGGCAACTCTATACCGGCGGCAAAATTGGTGAATAACATTTACAAAAAAAGAACCGCTTGCTTCAAGCAAGCGGCTAACTGTAGAAAACCCAGTTTTGGTATTACATCAAAGCTATTCCCCAAAAGTTGGACACTATGAAATTTAAATAGTTTGTTTTACTAAGGATTGGCATCTGTATTCAACAGGTGTCAATCCTTTTGATTTTTCCGTAAAATGAGACTGTCGATGTTCTTTTTTCTTCGCCTTATTCGTTCCTTTGCAAACCAATCCAGAAACTGCATGGTGCGAAAATCTTTGCTACTATATGCAGCATCATAGATGTTATTAAGTTAATCAGTTCGATGACATAGCGTTCATAGTCAGCTGCCACGTGCCGATTCATAAAAGCGTTTCCTTGCCTGATGTTTCTGATATTTTGCGGTCGCAATTTTTTCAGACCATACAAAAAAGGCAGGAGTTTCCTCCTGCCTTGAACAGAGCAAATTAGCCGAAATATCTTTCGAGCAGACCCTTGAATGCTTTACCGTGACGTGCTTCGTCGCGTGCCATTTCATGAACGGTGTCATGAACAGCGTCAAGGTTCAGTGCTTTTGCACGTTTAGCGAGATCGGTCTTACCAGCGGTAGCACCGTTTTCAGCTTCTACGCGCATTTCCAGATTTTTCTTGGTGGAAGCGGTAACAACATCACCAAGAAGTTCAGCAAACTTCGCAGCGTGTTCAGCTTCTTCCCAAGCAGCTTTTTCCCAGTAAAGGCCGATTTCTGGATAACCTTCACGATGAGCCACGCGTGCCATAGCGAGGTACATACCAACTTCGGTGCATTCGCCAGTGAAGTTGGCTTCAAGATCAGCACGAATGTCTGCTGGAACATCAGCAGCAACGCCAACAACGTGTTCAGCAGCCCAGCTCATTTCGCCTTCCTGCTTAACAAATTTTTCTGCTGGTGCCTTGCACTGTGGGCACTGTTCTGGTGCTGCTTCGCCTTCATAAACATAACCGCATACGCTGCAAACCCATTTTGCCATAATTATCAATCTCCTATTCTCTAAAAAAATTTACATCATCAAACATAAACATCTACATGATTTACATCTATTATTATACGCAAATTTTGAATATCTCTCAAGAGCTTTGCTCTTGATGATTTTATTATACGATACATGACCTTACTTGTCAAGTTTATTTTATAATAAATTTGCTGTCAATTTCTGGTTTGTTTTATGTATAACGCCCATCACGCTCTTCGCCCCAGTGTGCAAGCAGTTGTGGCACCTGGGCCAGATCGCTCACTTCCGCATCAGGCTGCCATGGCGATTGATTGACCACGCCTTGCGGATGATACCATATCGTGGCAATGCCCGCCTGAATCCCGCCTTTTATATCCGAGTTTAAGCCATCGCCCAAAATGACACAACGTTCTTTCGCAAAGTCGTCAATCTGTGCAAAGCAGGCGTCAAAGAATGCCTGCTGCGGTTTCACAGCGCCCAAGTCGCTGGAAATAAACAGGGCGTCAAAATACGATGCAAGGCCAGCGGTTTCAATGCGTGCATACTGCACGTTCGCCATGCCATTGGTGACAAGATAGAGCCTGTAATGCGGGCGGAGTGCGTCAAGCATCGCCTGTGCGCCAGGCATAAAATAGCAGGTGGCGCCCAGCATGGTTTCGTAGGTCTGCGCCAGATGGTGAGCTTCCACCTGCACACTCAAAGCCTCGCAAAGCAGCGCAAACCGCCGCTCGCCAATCTCCTCAATGTGAACTTTTCCTTCTTCCAGAAGCTGCCACTGTGCCAGATTGATGCGCGCATAAAGCGCCAATGTTTCCGGCGTTGGTGCAATGCCGCAGGCTGCCAGAGCACGCCCAAGCACCGCTTCTTCGGCAGCGTAGAAATCGAGAATGGTGTTGTCTAAATCAATAAAAACATCGGTTATACGCATAAAATCCGCCCTTCAAAAAAATGCAGCCGGTTATCCGACTGCATTCTGTAAACATTAAACAGTTGACACCTCTTCTTCATCTCGAGGAAAAATGTGCACCACGCCAGCACGATCCATATTGACCAAAATGGACAGGGCAATCGGAATACCGAACAGCCCAATGACACCAAAAAGCTTGAGACCAATGAACATTCCCACCAGCGTCACCAGCGGATGCAGGCCAATTTGTTTGCCCACAATACGCGGCTCGATGATGTTACGCACCACCAAAATAAAGACGTAGAGGAAAATCAGCCCAAAAGCCAGCCCCCCGTTGCCCAAAATGGCCACAATAATGGCCCACGGAATGAGAATGCCACCGGTACCAAGAACCGGAAGAATGTCAAAGATGGCCACCAAAAAACCTATGAGCACTGAATTAGGAATGTGCAGAATAGTAAACCCAACCGACAGCTCGATAAACGTGATTGAGAAAATCAGCGAGTAGGACTTGATATATTTAACAAGGATGTTTTTGGCATAAACCACAGTGGTTTGCGCCGCATCACGACGACCCGACGGAATCAACTTAAATGCCTGCCGAAGCAGAAAATCAAAGTCCGTAATCATAAAGAAGGTAGAAATAATGGTAATCAACACGCTCAGGAAAAGCCCCGGCAGTGCTGTCAAGGTGCCGGTAAGAAGCCCTACTGCCTGCATGGAAAATTCCGTGATATACACACGCATATTTTGCATGGTTTCATTAAAGATGGCGTCAATTTCCTGCGCCAAACCTGGGTCAACCTGCGTGGCTAAATCCTGAATACGATCATACAGC
Organism: uncultured Peptococcaceae bacterium; assembly: GCA_963558655.1. Taxonomy (GTDB): domain Bacteria; phylum Bacillota; class Peptococcia; order Peptococcales; family Peptococcaceae; genus UMGS1590. Next base: position 36,031 of record CAUWHJ010000015.1, on the reverse strand, counting down.
ATCCACAAGGCTGGCGCAATCTGCGTTTCAAAGAGCGCCGGAATGCGTGCAATCAAATCGCCCACCTTCTGTGTAAGCTGCCAGCCAAAGTTAAGCAATAGATAGGCTAGAATAATGTAAAACGCAGCACACAACAAAATCGCAAACGGTTTGCGTAAACGTGGTTCATGCTTGCCAACAAAACGAATCAGCGGGTTTAACACCATCGTCACCACCAGAGCCACCAAAAACGGCGCCAGCACCGGCAGCAGATATTTGCTCACCGCAAACACCAAACCTGCAATAATGAAATAGAAAATGACGTTGACAATGAACCGTTCTTTCTTTTGATACCCTTGCAATGGGGTTCATTCCTTTCTTCATTGAAAAGTGACCAGCCAAAACCACGCCAGCCGACATAATCATAGCACAATCCGCAAACCAATGCTATGACAAAGACACATTTTCCGCAAACTATAAAGCGTGTGCGATTTTCTCAACCGCACACGCTCTCATATTCAACGTTCTTCGCCAATAAAGCCGGCAACTGCACCTGCCGCAGTCATCAGCGTGGCATTTTTTTCACAACATACGCATACTTCGCCATCAGCGGCACATACGTCAGCACAAAACCCCAGCGCGCCCATTTGCGTACCTTTGGCGCCGTGCGTTTTGGCAAACGCAATGCCACAAGAATCCCCATAAAGAACAGGCAAAACTTCACCAATGCCAGGTCTTTCCAAGTGCTTTTTTGCCAACCAGGCATCAGCGGTATCAAAAAGATTCACCATCTTTCACACCTCCTTCTCTATCAATTTTATACTTCTTATTATACCCATTCATCACCACCGCCACAAGCCCAGCCAAAGAATTGCAAAAAGACAAGTCGAGAGCTTGAAATCTGCAAATTGAGAGCGTACAATGCCTTATGCACAAATTCTTAACAAACGGAGGTCAGTGCCATGCATGAACAAAAAGACACACTGAAACTGGAAAAGCAGCTCAGTTTTTCACTCTACGCCTGCTCCAAAGAGCTTATTCGTGCCTACAAACCACTCCTGGAACAGTTGAACCTGACATACACCCAGTACCTTGCCATGACCGTACTGTGGGAATTTGGCCAAACCAACAGCAAAGTCATGGGCCGCCTGCTTTATCTCGACAGTGGCACCTTAACACCTGTGCTCAAAGCCCTCGAGCAAAAAGGCTACCTGCGCCGCAGCCGTGGGCAACTTGACGGCCGTCACCTCATCATCACCATCACCGACGAAGGCTACAAACTCAAAGACAAAGCCGCCCACTTACCACAAAAAGCCGCGCAAAAGATGGGGCTTTCCGAAGAAGAAAGCGCAACCTTGCAGCAACTTTTGACAAAGCTCCTGAATAATCTCAACGACGCCCACTAAACAATGCCGCCCGCTTCGCAAACAAGCGAAACGGGCGGTTATTTTTTTGCAGGGCATTGAATGAATATTATTCATTGACTTTTGCCATGGCTAGTGCTATACTCAGAGCCAAGAAAAGAGGTGACAATCATGACACGCATCACGAAACCGCCTGAAGAACGACGACAAGAAATTATAGATACTGCTATGCGAGTTTTTTACGAGAAAGGCTACGAAAAAACCTCTATTTCCGACATTGCCCGTGAAATGCACGTCGCCCAAGGTTTATGCTACCGTTATTTTCCATCTAAAGAAGCACTGTTTGATACTGCGCTTGATCAATATGCCGAGCTTCAAGTCAAACGGCTTTGTGCCAATATGCAACCGGATATGACTTTAACAGAACTGATCGCCACGGCCCCCTCTTTCCTGGAAACGGAAAACGACGACAGCTACGCACAAAAATTCTATCACCATAGTGGAAATGCCAAATTCCACTGGCAACTTTCGCTGAAAATCTGTGCTAAATTGCAACCCATCGTAGCTGACTTTCTGCATCATGCATCTGCACGCGGTGAGATTCGTCTTGCAGACCCAGACACCGCTGCTTCGTTTTTTGTCTACGGACAGCTCGGCATTTTACTCGATCAAAAACTCAGCGCCAATGAACGCGTCACCCGTCTGCGCGCATTTTTACTTGACATGATTGAAAAATACCAGTAACATCTGTTCCACCCTGCTCTTACGAGCAGGGGTTCCTTTGGCTCATTAAATGAATGTTATTCATTCACTTCTCAATTAGGAGGTTTTGACAATGAAAATGAATATGACACAAGATTTTATTCACGGCGCCACTAAAAAGAGTCTGGCAGCCATGGTACTGCCGCTGCTCTTAGCCATGTTATTAAATATGGCCTACAACCTTGTTGACAGTCTCTGGATTGGCAACTTATTGGGCGAAACCGCTTACGCCGCATTGACCAACGCCACACCGCTCATTCTCATCCTGAACGCTATTGCTATGGGTGCCACAAACGGCGTCGCCATTCTGCTCTCACAAGCTGTCGGTGCTGGCGATCGCACGCATAGCGAACGTTTAATCGCAACGTCACTGGTGCTGGCGGTGGTTTTTCCGCTCATTCTAACGCTCATAACAGAACTGTGTCTCAATCCACTGTTGGCGCTCTTACAGACGCGGCAAGAAGTATTTGCGCTGACGCACCAATATTTAGTGATCTACTTGTTCGGTTATCTAATGGTTTTTCTCTACTGCTATTTTGCCGCGGTCATGCGTAGCTACGGCAATAGCCTGTTCCAAGTGGTCGCTATGCTCATCTGCACAATTTTGAACGCTGCTCTTGACCCTCTCTTTATTCACCTCATGGGATTCAGCGGCGCCGCTGTTGCCACTGTGCTTTCACAAACGCTCTGTCTCTGCTTCATGCTGATTTATTTGCGCCGCAAACCATTATTCACACTTCATCTCTCACAGTTTGATGCTACCCTTATCAAAAGTTTTATTGCCAAAGGCGTACCTGCTGCTTTTCAGCAAAGTATTCCCGCCCTCAGCACAAGCGTTCTCACCGCGCTCGTCAGCAGCTATGGCATTTCAGCCTTGGCAGCCTATGGTATTACTGGTAAACTTGAAACCATTCTCTTTTATCCAGCGATGGCATTGAACATGGCCCTCACCAGCATCGTTGGCCAATGTGCCGGTGGTCGTCGCTATGACCGTGCCGCCGCTTATATCAAAGTTGCACTTTGCTATGGCACTCTTGCCTTGGTTCTGCTTTCTGCGCTGGTTGTCTTTTTCGCTGACCCGCTGTCTCATCTCTTTGTCGACAGCGACCAAGCCGCCGCCATTGTCACTGTCTACTTCCGCATTGTTGGCATTGGCTATGTCCTCAATACCCTTACCAACTGTTACCTGGGTAGCTTAAACGGCCTTGGGCAGCCTGGAAAAAGCTTTATCTGTATGATTTTCTATTACCTTATCGTGCGTATGCCACTGGCCTGGCTTCTGGCCACATGGGGATTCGGCCTAAACGGCATCTGGAGCGCCGTGCTCATCAGCCATATTGCCGCTGCCGCCGCGGCACTCATCACATTCAATCGCACTTTTCTGCGTCTGGAGCGCACACACGCATAAAAAATAAAAACTGGCATTCGCTGCACCATCATGCAACGAATGCCAGTTTTTTATTCTGCAAGCAAGGCTTCATAGATCGCCAAATCGAGATCTTTGAAAACATTAAAAACAACACGTTTCACGCATGTTTCTTGCGCAAGGAAATCGCGTACCGTAGCCACAGCAATCTCAGCGGCACGCTGATTTGGAAAGCCAAAAACGCCTGTGGAGATGCAGCAGAATGCAACACTTTCGAGGTGATGTTCGGCTGCCAACGCCAGACAGCTTTTGTAACAGCTTGCAAGTTCAGTTTCGTGCTGAACGGTGAGTGCGCCATCAACAATAGGGCCAACGGTGTGAAGAATAAAGCGGGCAGGAAGGTTGTAGCCGGAAGTAATTTTTGCACTGCCGGTCGGTTCGAGATGACCTTGTTCTTTCATGATGCGGTCGCACGCAAAGCGCAGCTGCATACCGGCAAAGGTGTGAATGGCGTTGTCGATACAGCCGTGGTTGGGTTGGTAGCAGCCGGTCATGCCGCTGTTGGCAGCATTGACAATGGCGTCCACGCGCAAGGTGGTGATGTCGCCCTGCCAAAGATAAAGGTCCTCGGCGCAAGGTTGCAGGTCGTCTATATCGGTGATGCCCTTGGCTGCCAGCTCACGGCGCAGGTATTCGTCCTGCACTTGCAGCACATCATCTGCAACGGGCGCCGGCTGACGCACATTCATAAGCGCACGCAGCAAGCGGCGCTGGTCGTCGGCATCAGCCGGCACCGTGAGGCGACGATCGTCCGCATCTTCAGCGAGTAACGCTTCGATGAGAAAGTGGCGGCGTTCGGTTTGAGTCATAAGACACACTCCTTTCAAAGGATTTTCTTCTATTATACGCGCTGCGACGGCATTACACCAGCGCTTGACGTCATTTTAGGCTTGCGCTGAGCCATCTTTCAGTTGTACAATGTATTCTTGACCAAGTAAGTATTCATTGGAGGCACCGCCTCCCTATTTTTATGAAAAAGAAAGGAGTCCTCTATGGCAAATATTGTTCGCTCATTCGGTCAGGCCGTGCAAAACACTTGTGACAAAAATCCACTAAAGGCACGCCGGCTGTTGCGTTTGGGCTATCACGCAAAAAATCTGCAATTCAAATTTGCGCCGGGACCGCTCAATAAGGCGGCACGTCTGGCTGCACGAAGTACCACTCAGGCAATGGTGGCACCTTTGGATCATCCAGAGGACGCTGTCATGGTAACGCTGTTCACGCCTTGCGAAATGCTGCATATACTAAATCTCAAACCATACAGCTGCGAAGGGCTTGGCTGCTTTTTGTCTGGCGCCATGGCAGAAAAATCCTTCATCGACTACGCCGAAAGCGAAGGCCTGCCGGAAACATTTTGCAGCTATCACAAAGCCTTCATCGGTGCGGCAGAGCGCGGGCTGATGCCAAAACCACGCTTTATCATCTCCACCACACTGGCTTGTGATGCCAATACACTCACCTTCCGCCGTTTGGCAGACCATTTCAAGGTGCCGCATCTAGTCTTGGACATTCCCTATGCCATGACAGAAGAAAGCGTGCGCGATGTCGCCAGACAGCTTCGCGATATGAAACACTTCATTGAAAAGCACACCGGCAAAACCATTGACGAAGAAGCGCTGCGCCAAGCCGTTGCCCGCAGCCAGCGCAGCATGACCAATTTCCACGAATATATGCGTCTGCGTGCCGACAAACAAATTTTGGATACCCTCACCGGAGAAATGTTCACCGGCTTCATGTTCCACAACCTTCTTGGCAGCGAAGAAACAGAACGTTACAGCGAAGCCTGCCTGCGTGTTGCCAAAGAAGCACCCGCCGCTCAGGGTATTCGCCTGCTCTGGATGCATACCAACCCATTTTGGGTGGAGCCATTACGCAAACTCACCGATTTTAACCCAAAAGTGCAGGTGGTGGGCTGCGACATGAGCTTTGAAGGGTTTGTCGATGCCGATCCTCAAGACCCTTACGACGCCATGGCACGTCGCCTTGTCTTTAGCGCTTTCAACGGCCCTGTCAGCCATCGCATCAACCGCGGCATTGAAGAAGCACGTCGCCTGAACGCTGACGGCATCGTCTGGTTTTGCCACTGGGGCTGTAAACACACCCTAGGCGGTGCCCAACTGGCGAAAAAACATTTTGAAGAAGCTGGGTTCCCTTGCCTCATTCTCGACGGCGATGGCTGTGACCATAGCCACGGCGGCGAAGGTCAAATTGCCACACGCATCGAAGCCTTCGTCGAAATGCTCGAAGCAGAAAAGGAGGCCAACGCATGAGCACCACCTACTACATTTGTAAATATACCCCCGTTGAACTGCTCGAAGCCTTCGGCGGCGAATGTGCCATCTTAAACCATATGCCCGACAACTTCGACCTTGCCGACCAAGTAGCGCACCCAAACATCTGCGGCTTTGGCAAATCGCTTCTGGAAGCCTGCATGGCTGGTCAGGTGAAAGAACTCGTCCTTGTCAACTGCTGCGACACCATTCGCAGCGCTTACGACGTGCTTCTTGAAGAAGGCAACCTCGACTTTCTCTTCATGCTCGACATCATGCACTCCGGCGGCACATGCAGCCGCGAACACGCTGCTGCCGAGCTGCGCCGCCTGGCCGACGCCTATGGCGCCTATAAAGGCACCAACTTTGACAAAGCGCGTTTCCGCGAAGCCTTCAAAACCCGCAAACGCCCAACCGTCCCTTATGTCAGCGTGCTTGGTGCGCGCGTTGGCGACGAACTTTTTGACATGATGAAAAAAACCATGCCCCTGCCTGTTCGCAACGACACCTGCGTCAAAAACCGCGCCGTTGCTCTGCCGGAAGATCTCGGCTCTGACATGGATACCCTCCTGGCCGACTACGCCCGTGTGCTCCTGGGGCAAATTCCTTGCATGCGCATGATCGACACCACCGGTCGCAAAATACTCTACAACGACCCACACCTCAAAGGCGTCATCTACCACACCGTCAAATTCTGCGACTACTACGGTTTTGAATACTCCGAACTGCGTAAACGCCTGGACGTCCCTCTTCTAAAACTCGAAAGCGACTATACCATTCAATCCTCCGGCCAGCTCTTGACCCGCCTTGAAGCCTTTGCGGAAAGCATCGCGCCGGAAAAAACCCTGCGAAAGGAGAACCACAAAAACATGAACGGAAAAGGACTTTACGCCGGTATCGACAGCGGCTCCACCTCCACCGACGTCGTCATCATCGACCGCAATAAAAACATCATCGCCCAATCCATCTTGCCAACCGGCGCCGGTGCTGCCCAGGGCGCAGACCGTGCCCTCGATGATGCACTCTCTCAGGCCGGCCTCACACGTGACGACATCAACGCCACCGTCACCACCGGCTATGGCCGCACCGCCATCAAACTCGGCGACCAATCCATCACCGAAATCACCTGCCACGCAAAAGGTGCCTACCACCTCGACCCAAGCGTACGCACCATCATCGACATCGGCGGCCAGGACAGCAAAGTCATTCGCCTGGACGACCAGGGCAACGTCACCAACTTCGTTATGAACGACAAATGCGCTGCCGGCACCGGCCGCTTCCTCGAACTCATGGCACGCACCCTGGAACTCTCCCTCGATGAAATGAGCCAGCTCGGACTCGACTGGAACGAAGACATCACCATCTCCAGCATGTGCACCGTCTTCGCCGAATCGGAAGTTGTCAGCCTCATCGCCGACAACCGCACCCCAGCCGACATCATCCACGGCCTCAATCGCTCCGTCGCCACCAAAACCTGTTCCCTTTGCCGACGCGTCGGCGGAGAAGAAAACTACATGATGACCGGCGGTGTCTCCAAAAACCGTGGCGTCGTCGCCGAAATCGAAAAAATCCTCGGCGTCAAACTCCATATTTCCGACAAAGCCCAACTCAACGGCGCCCTAGGCGCTGCTCTCTTCGCTCTGGAACTGGAATAACAGCACATCAAAAAACTCCGCAACCAATCACCGGTTGCGGAGTTTTTTGTTTAATAAATCACATTCGCCCAAGGCAGCGCAATAACGAGGGTAAAGATCAAGCATAATATAGCCGAAAGAACACCATATTTATAAAGATCACCAGCCCTGCACCAATCTTTCATCCCAAACGCCATAGCCATATTCGGGCAAGCCGCCGGAGTCGCAAACGATAAGTTAACAGCAACAGAAAGAATTGCAATAACAGGAGCCACATTCATACCTGTGCTGCTGCCAATGGTAACAATAAGCGTTGTAAAAATGGCACCAATGACCATATTGTTGCAGATATTGGTCAAAACCACCGCAACACAAGCAGCAATCGTGATAAATAACATCTCGCTTTTTCCACTCAACAATGGCTGCATCACCGCCACCATCGTTTCACGAATCCCCGTTGCTTCTCCAGAGAAAACACTGGAGAATGGTACAACAAACGCCATCATCAACCATACATCATAATTGACATGTTTCAACAACTGTTTCATCGTTATCATCGGTTCTCCGTGGAACTTGAGCAAGAACATTGCAATCAACAAGAGCATGATAATTCCTGTATTGCCTAAATTGGAAAGTACATTGGAAAGGAAGGAACCTTCAGGCAATAAACTTGGTGCAACCATCATCAGAATAAATACCACCAGAAAACCGACAGCGGCTTTTTGTCTTGTATCCAAATGCATCTTACTTTGATCAACAAAATCTACGCTAATGTCCACCAGCTTTTTCAGGTCGGGACGGAATATAAAGCGGAAAATAACGATAAACAACAGTGTAATCAAGATAGTGATTGGTAGGGCAAAGAGAATATACTTAAGGAAGTCCATCGGCACCCCAGAAAGTTCGCTATAAGTAGACAAAATGACAAGCGGTACCGGTTTATATGGCATCACCGCTCCAGCAATTGCACAGGTCATTGCCACCCCTAAAATCATCAAAGTAGGGTATTTGTCTTTCTTCTGAAATCCGAAACGTTTAGAAACAATAAATAAAACTTCCCAAAAAACAATGGCTGCTGCAAACATATTGATGAAAGCTGCAGAAATATAAGTGCCAATAAGAATAAATGCGGAAAAGAGCCATGGGCGTCCATTCAAAAATTTGAAACTGATAATTTTATTAGCAATATAATCAATAAGTCCCACTTCAGAAATCATACCGGTAAAGAAGAACAAAAAGAGCATATAAAGAACCGTATCGCTCCCAAAGCTCGAAGCTAAAAATTCTGGAAAAGTGATCGCGCCACTAAAACCTACAGCGACAATCCCGAAAAGACTTACCCATAACAAATCACAAAAAGTCCAGCCGTACAACACTGCTAAAAAAATCCCCAAGACATTCATGCCCACTTCTGTAATTTGTCCGATCGGCGGCAAATAATGAAAGAGGATGATCAAAAGCGCCATCACAGCCAAATGCATCAGTCGCAGATCTCGTTTTTTCCCTTCAGACATACGACAACCCTTCCTTTCGAATCAATCAAATCAAAATATCAATGAAAGCAATTGCTAAAATACGTTCAATCAATTTTTCTTATATGCATGGTTTCAAAAAAGGCGGGGACACCCACAGGAGATGTCCCCGCGTAATAAAGTAGTAGAAGTATACTAGAGGTATTCGAATCAGATACCGGAATCTTCAAGAATCTGGTAAATCACAGCGCCTTCACACTGTTTTGGCATACGCACATCGAGCATATGGGCAATGGTTGGTGCCATATCAGCCTGGCGAATGATACGCTTGCAATCATAGCCTTTCTTGAACCCTTTACCTGCTGCAATGAAGATTGGCGTTACGCAGGTGTCGAAATAGCCATCAACTTCTGGCAGTGCATCGCCATGGAGACGGTTAACGCCTTCTTCGAGCCAATAGAGTATGTCGCCACATTCTGGGCCACCGGTGCCGAGGTTCACGGCATCTTTGTTACGCATAGCCACGGAGATGACACGTTTGCCATTCAAACGATAGCTGTACAATGCATCGATGATTTCACGTTCCAATTCATATTTATCGGCTGGGTCTACAATACCGGTTGGGTATTTACCTTTAAGGTTGATGTAGATCTGTCCGCCACGAGTAGCAACCGCACGGGTCTTTTCCCAATCGATTTCTTTGATTGGGTTGCCGTTTTCGTCTTTCTTCAAAACAGTGAAACCAAGCTCGCTCATGACACCAACGTTGCAGCCAAAGGCATCGCCGATGAGTGGTTTTTCTTCTTCTGGGGTCAGCAGGCCATGGTCAGAGAAGATGGTGATGGTCCAGCCTTCATCCAGATAGTGGAGGAAGCGGCCAAGGTAGCGGTCTGTTTGCAGATAAACTTCTTCGATGGCTTTCTGGTAGCCTTCTTCTTCCATTTTATCCATGATTGGACGGTTTTTGCCATAGTACCAGAACATGTGACCCATGCCGTCTACGTTATGAATATGACTGAAGACAACGTCATAACCATTGGTGTCGATGAGATAGTTCAACGCATCGGCCTGCCACTGGCAAAGTACATCCCATGTTGGCAAAATGATATTATTGACAACTTTCAGTTGTTTACCGCCGAAAGATGGGTTTGGTGGGATGTGTCCACAGTTTTCAACGACTTGTTTGTAGAGGCTCGTTGGATGGAAGAGGGTGTCGTGGCTGATATCATACGCCTTGCTCATCCAGATGTGTACTTCATCGCCGCTCTTATCCATCTCGGTCAAAAGCATATTGCGGTTGGCAAGAACTTTTTTATCGTTGTGAATAAATTCATCCACAACATCGGATACATATTCGCCAACTTTTAAGACAGCGATTGGTTCGGAATCCTTCTTGCTGTGATAATAAGCGACGCGATCATACTCGCCTGCTTCGTTTTTAAGAATGAGGCAAGGGCGACGAACCAGACCGTTAGACGTAATAACATAGAATTCTTTAGCGCCTTCCGGAGCATCTGCCCAACCAGTGGCTTCTTTGATTGGGGAGTTGCAAAGGTCGATTGGAATATCTTCCAAACCGTCTTCACCATCAGCCTGGCTGAGAATAATGTTACGCATACTCATACCAGCGCCGCCAACGATCCCATCACGAGCACTGTTGTTGAAATCATCTTCCGGAATATCTTCGATGACGCAGCCTGCACCAGTGTTGTTGGTAGCACCTGGCTTATAAAGCACTTCTTTGAAACGGGTGCTTGCATAGGTCATCTTTTCCATTTCAATTTTTGCTACACCACTGTTTGGTGCGGCTGGCTGAGTGCCATCGACAACGTGGAGGTTAGGGCTGTCGGAGGTTGGAGGCCAGGAGCTGCCAGGCCAATGCCATACGAGGGTCTTAAGACCTGCTTCGGCAGTAACATTCCACAAAGGTTCTGCGGTGCAGAGACGGCTGTCAAGATTGTAGCCGGCAGTATCCAAATGTTCTGGATCCTGACGCCAGAAGCAAGTGATACCATGGGTCACAGGCAGGGCACCGGTAGCCAGCGTCGTCCACAGTGGTGGCGTAATAGTTGGTGGTGTGCAGAGTAATTTCAAATCGTGCTTTTGTGCGCCACTTTCAATAAATTTCTGGATGTTAGGAAGCTTCCCTTCATCAACAAATTTTCTTGTCAACGTTGGGTCCAATCCGTCTACACCAAGCATCAATACTTTGTTGGTCAATGCCATGTTCAAAACACTCCTTTGTAATAAATAAAGTTGATTGATTTGATGGTTTTATTATAAAATGGTTTCTATACAACGAATAGATTCTGTTCATTGCCAGATCACCTTATAGTAGCAACGAGAAGTTGCAACCCTAAATCATTGCCATCACATGAACGCTACCAAAAGGAGGGTTCGTCATGCGTCTTGAACAACTCAAATATTTTATTTCTATCGCTAACACCCAATCCATCAACAAAACCAGTCTGGAGTTTTATACCACACATCAGGGCATCAGCAAAGCCATCCGTCAACTTGAAGATGAAATAGGCGCACCACTCTTTACGCGCAGTCCCAAAGGCATGGAGTTAACTGAAGAAGGTGCTCTGTTGTTGCCAGTAGCTGAACATTGTATTAAGGATTTGCATCGCGTACAATTAGAAATCCAAAACAGAAATCGCAACAAAGATTTGTCTGGAATGCTCACCCTCTATGGCGTCCCTCTCTCAACCTACACATTGCTACCAACACTTTTAGATGATTATGCAACATTGTATCCGAACGTCCATTATCAAATCAACGAAGCCAACACCAGCGACATCTTGAGTTACGTCTCTCTACATAAAAATGTCCTTGGCTTAGTGGTACTTTTGCACAACCCCGACTTTCACGATTTTTACCAACCTTATCTTGACCAAGTACATCTCTACCCCCTTGAACAAGATGAATACGTTTGCCTCGTCAGCGCCTCTTCTCCATTGTCCGAGCGAAAAAGCATCTCTTTCAAAGAATTTTCCACCTACCCTGTCACCACCATTTTGCCCGACGCCAACGAAAATCATCCCCTGCGCCAACTTATGCAGCGTTTCTGCCACTCAGATATTCCGCTGACCACCTCCTCAACACGCTTACTGGCGCAATCCATCATCTCAGGAAAATATCTCGCCATCTCCAGCCGCCGTTGTCGCGAAGAAAATGTTCTTTTCTCCGATAACGATGTCATAGCACTCCCCTTTGACGAAGACCTCACGCTCGACCTCATGCTTGCCACAAACCTCCACGCCGAACTTGATCCCATCAGCAACACCTTTGTCGAACTGGTCAAAGAACAACACCACACAAAATAAACACACATACAATAAAGCCCTTCTGACGAAGGGCTTTGTCTTATTTATCAAACAACTATACATCAGTACACCACATTTGCCCAAGGCAAGGCAACGACTAATGTAAAAATCAAACATAACAATACGGTCAATGTTGCATATTTATAAAGGTCAGTAGCTCGCACCCAATCCCTCATCGCAAAAGTCATAGCCATATTTGGACAAGCCGCTGGCGTTGCTAGAGATAGATTTACTGCCACAACCAAGATGGCAATAATTGGCGCCACTTCCATCCCCATACTGCTACCAATGGTGACAATAAGAGTAGCAAAGACAGCGCCAACAACCATATTGTTGGCAATATTAGTTAAAATAGTGGCAATAGCAATCGCCAATACAATAAAGACCATTTCACTTTTTCCTGCCAAAAGCGGGTGCATAATAGAAACAATAGTATCTTTAATACCTGTAGCATCACTGGTAAATACACTGGCAAATGGTATCACAAAACACATTGTTACCCACATATCATAATTCACATGCTTCGCCAGCTTACTAAAATTTGCCATCGGTTCACCATCAAACTTAATCCAAAACATTGCAATCAACAACACAAAGATAGTCCCACTATTTCCCAATACTGAAATGATTGTATTCAAAATAAAATCATCTGGAAGAACACTAGGCGATACCATCATAAAAATAAAAATAAGTAAAAAAGCAATGGCAACTTTCTGTTTTTTGTCCAAATGCATCTTGCTTGGATCAGCAAAATCCACACTGATATGCACAAGCTCCTTCAAATCCGGGCGGAAGATAAAACGACAAATCAGCATGTAAAACATCATAATCAAGAATGTGATTGGCAGCGCAAAAATAATGTATTTTGCAAAATCCATTGGTACGCCAGCCGTTTCACTATATGTAGAAAGAACTACCATTGGCACTGGTTTATATGGCATAACAGCACCACCAACAACGCTGGTCATTGCTACACCTAAAATCATCAATGTTGGCCACTTATCTTTTTTCTGAAAACCAAATCGCCCAGACACAATAAAAATAATTTCCCAAAATACAATCATAGCTGCAAACATATTGATAAATGCAGCGGAAATATACGAACCTATGATGATAAAGGTAGAAAATAACCATGGACGTCCTGTGAGGAACTTGAAGCTAATCATCTTATTGGAAATATAGTCAATCAAACCAACATCAGAGATAACACCTGTAAAAAAGAAAATAAACAGGATGTATACCAAGGTATCACTGCCAAAACCCATCACGAGAAATTCTGGCAGCGTCACCACACCACTGAAAGCAATAGCCACAATCCCCAACATACTTACCCATAAAAGATCACAAAAAGTCCAACCATAAAGCATTGCTAAGAATATGCCAATCAAATTCATTCCGCCCTGAGTAATCCCGGCAGCCGGCGGTACGAAATGAAAACCTATAATCAGTGTAAACATTATCACAATATGCAGTGGTAAAAGATTGCGTTTAACGATTGTTTCTGACATGGCCAGCCCTTCTCTCATATGTATTTAATCAATTTTATTTATATAAAATGATTTAAAAAAATGCACGGGACACCTGCAAGATAATGTCCCGTGCAAAATTTAAATTACGGAAGCGTATGAAAAGTATTTACACTCAAATTCCGGAATCTTCAAGGATTTGGTAAGCAACCGCACCTTCGCATTGTTTTGGCATACGCACCCCGAGCATATAAGCAAGTGTTGGTGCCATATCAGCCTGGCGAATGATGCGTTCGCATTCATAGCCTTTCTTGAACCCTTTACCTGCTGCAATGAAGATTGGCGTTACACACGTATCTTTATAACCTTCTACTTCTGGCAGTGCATCGCCATGGAGACGGTTAACGCCTTCTTCGAGCCAATAGAGTATGTCGCCACATTCTGGGCCACCGGTGCCGAGGTTCACGGCATCTTTGTTACGCATAGCCACGGAGATGACACGTTTGCCATTCAAACGATAGCTGTACAATGCATCGATGATTTCACGTTCCAATTCATATTTATCGGCTGGGTCTACAATACCGGTTGGGTATTTACCTTTAAGGTTGATGTAGATCTGTCCGCCACGAGTAGCAACCGCACGGGTCTTTTCCCAATCGATTTCTTTGATTGGGTTGCCGTTTTCGTCTTTCTTCAAAACAGTGAAACCAAGCTCGCTCATGACACCAACGTTGCAGCCAAAGGCATCGCCGATGAGTGGTTTTTCTTCTTCTGGGGTCAGCAGGCCATGGTCAGAGAAGATGGTGATGGTCCAGCCTTCATCCAGATAGTGGAGGAAGCGGCCAAGGTAGCGGTCTGTTTGCAGATAAACTTCTTCGATGGCTTTCTGGTAGCCTTCTTCTTCCATTTTATCCATGATTGGACGGTTTTTGCCATAGTACCAGAACATGTGACCCATGCCGTCTACGTTATGAATATGACTGAAGACAACGTCATAACCATTGGTGTCGATGAGATAGTTCAAAGCATCGGCCTGCCACTGGCAAAGTACATCCCAAGTTGGCAAAATGATATTATTGACGACTTTCAGTTGTTTACCGCCGAAAGATGGGTTTGGTGGGATATGACCGCAGTTTTCAACGACCTGTTTATAAAGGGAGCGTGGGTGGAAGAGGTTATCATGGGAAATATCAAACGCCTTACTCATCCAGAGATGGATTTCATCCCCATCGTCGCTCATGGACCGAAGCAACATATTGCGGTTACCAAGAACCTTTTGGTCTTTATGGATGAATTCATCCACCACATCAGATACATATTCGCCAACTTTCAGAGTAACGATTGGCTCTGAATCCTTCTTGCTATGATAGTAAGCGACACGGTCATACTTACCTTCTTCATTTTTAAGAATGAGACATGGACGACGTACCAAACCATTAGAGGTAACAACATAAAACTCTTTAGCGCCTTCCGGAGCATCTGCCCAACCCTTGGCTTCTTTAACGGGAGAGTTGCAGAGATCGATCGGAACATCTTCGACACCATCTTCCCCATCGCTCTGCTTGAGGATGATGTTGCGCATGCTCATATCGCCGGCAATAACGCCACCTATATTAAAGGTATCATCGGCTTCCGGCACATCTTCAATGACGCAACCTGCACCAGTGTTGTTGGTAGCACCTGGCTTATAAAGCACTTCTTTGAAACGGGTGCTTGCATAGGTCATCTTTTCCATTTCAATTTTTGCTACACCACTGTTTGGTGCGGCTGGCTGAGTGCCATCGACAACGTGGAGGTTAGGGCTGTCGGAGGTTGGAGGCCAGGAGCTGCCAGGCCAATGCCATACGAGGGTCTTAAGACCTGCTTCAGCAGTCACATTCCATAAAGCTTCTGCATGACAAAGACGACTATCAAGATTGTAGCCGGCAGTATCCAAATGTACCGGATCTTGACGCCAGAAGCAAGTAATCCCATGGGTCACAGGCAGGGCACCGGTAGCCAGAGTCGTCCACAGCGGCGGCGTAATAGTTGGTGGTGTGCATAAGAGCTTCAAATCATGCTTCTGAGCACCACTCTCAATAAATTTTTTAATGTTAGGCAACTTACCTTCGTCAACGAATTTTCTTGTCAGAGATGGGTCTAACCCATCAACGCCGAGCATCAATACTTTGTCTGTCAAAGCCATAATGAAACACTCCTTCAAAAAGTTAGTTGATTGATTTGATGGTTTTATTATAGAATAGCTCTTATAGATCGCATAGGTTCAGCTTATTACACGATTTTCAAATCTTGTAAGAAATCGTTGCAGGCTTTTTCATTCTTACTTGATAAAGTACCTACATCATGAGAAGGAGATATCATCATGCGTGCAGAACACATTAAATATTTCATTGCGCTGGCTGAAAATCATTCCATCACCAAAACCAGTCTGGAATTTTATACCACGCATCAAAGTGTCAGTAAAATCATTCGCCAGTTGGAAGAAGAAATGAAGGCCCAGCTTTTCGTGCGTAGTCCCAAGGGCATGACGCTAACACCTGCTGGTGAAATTTTCCTGCCAGTGGCGCGCGAAACATCGCGTGCGTTTCAACAGGTTCGGTTAGATATTGCACACATCGAGCGTCAGAAAAATCTCGAGGGTGATCTGCTTGTCTGGGGTGCACCGATTGCCAATGCTATTGCCATGCCTTCTCTATTAGAACAATTCAGCGCGCTTTATCCACGGGTACGTTACAAAATTCGCGAGGCCAACACCCTTGATTGTATGCAATATATTTCTTTGCATCGTGACAGTATCGCTTTGGTGGTCATCATGCACAATGAACATCTGCGCGATGTCTACACACCATACATCGAACAAATTCATTTAACACCTTTTACAAAAGATGAATATATTTGTATTGTCAGTGCCCAATCGCCTTTAGCGAAACGTAAGCAAATATCTGTCAATGAGATGTTGCAACAACCGATTGCTATGTTGCAAACAGATATCAGCGAAACCCATCCTTTAACCAAGCTCCTGCAGCGTCTGGGCAAGATTGAGCCGGCACTTCTCACTCAAAGTCGCCAGCTTTACGGGCAACTTATCGCCTCGGGCCGTTATGTCGGGTTTGGGAGCAGGCGGATGTCTGATTTCAGTTTGCTCTTCAACGATAACGATGTTGTTTTCGTTCCTTTTGAAGAAGATTTAACTATTGACATCATGCTTGCCACCAACGCACAGCCTGAATACGATCCTGTCAGCCAGGCTTTTACCGCTTTGGTCCAAGAACAGGCAACACAGTACTAACTACAACGAAGACCCTCGCCAACGGAATATTCTCCCGTTAGCGAGGGTCTTTATGTATCATGATAGAATTTTTAAGCCAACCCCCAAAGATGCAGGTAATAGTCGAGGGTCCGGCGGGCGGCTTCTGAGAGCGTTTCATAGTCGGCTGCCGCAAACGGTGCTTTTGGTGTATCGCCGCTGGTGAGAGCAGTTTCAAATGGCAGTGCCACTTGCACAGCAGTATCTTTCAGCCATTCCTGAAACTGGCGGCGCACTTTTGGCAGTTCAGCACTTTCTCTATACTGCATGGTTTGGCAGAACATTGGAGTCACGTTTTTCCCTTGCAGGCGCAACGCTTGTTGTTTTTCAAGCAGGTTGTATGGTGCGGTATCCACTTGCAAACGCAGGGCATCGGCAGAATCACCACTGGCAAAGCCATAAAAGGTCCGTTCGTTGCGTTCTTTAACAATCCAGTCGTCGGCCATTTTTTCTTCGTTTTCCTGTACCCAGACGGCAAAATGTTCATAAGCCTCTCGCGTCAGACGATGACGGCGCAAGGCTTCGTCAAGAAAGACAGAAAAGAGCGCCAGCGGTTCACGCGCATAACGGCTTTCGAGCGCTTGGCGATGGCGTTCAAGCATCTCATAAGCGCCATTTGTCGGCGCGCAGGCAGCGAGTGTATCCAAAAGTGTCCAAAAAGAGGCATCAAAAGCAGCATGCATCTGACGAGCGCAGGTGCGTTTGGCTTCGTCGGTCATACGTTCACGCTGACCAGCCGGAATAATTTCCCGCCGCACATAGATATGTGGCAGGGTTGGCAAAAGCCCTTTACGCGCGGCACCATCGTAAAAACGATAGGCTTCATCGGCGTCGTCAGTCACACGGTAGAGCACTTCACCGTTTTCTTTGTAGGCACAGCCATAGATGGTAATTTCTTCAGCGAAGCCGCCAAGCTCCGCCATGCGGCCCACATCGATGCCGCACATATCATCGCGTGTACCCATTCAAAGCACCTCCTTTTGTTGTCTCAGGCAAGCATACAGGCTTTCCGGTTCCGTCGCACGCACTTCGTAGCGGCCATCGGCGTCGGTGTGTAAAGCGATCGGTTCTGCAAAAAAGTCGTTGAGCACGTCTTCGCGAAAAAGGTCAGCGGTTGGCCCTTTTTTATATACGCGCCCATGCCGCAGCATGAGACAATGGTCAAAAGCCGGACGCAATTCTTCCGGATAGTGGGTCACATAAATGATGGCGGTGTTCGTGGCCTCTGCCAAACGTTCAACAAGGTAGAGGGTTTTCTCGCGCGCCAACACATCCAAGCCGGTGCCCGGTTCATCAAGAATGAGAATTTCCGGCTTTGCCAGGAGGGCACGTGCGATGAGCACATTTTGGTGTTCGCCTTTAGAAAGCATACTAAATGGATAGTCCATCTTGTCCTCTAACCCGAAGGCGCAAAGCAAGGTTTCAGCGCGCACGCGATCGTTGTCACTGACAAAACCACGCACGCCAAGGCTGCCGAAAAGGCCTGAGAGCACCAGATTCATCACCGATTCTTTGCCGACAATTTTATCAAAAAAAGAGCTTGAAACAAAACTAATGCGCCGACGCAAACGGAAAATATTGTCATCGGTGTAACTTTCGCCAAACACACGCAGGCTGCCATGTGTATAAGGCTGAAAGCCAGCGACAGCGCCCAAGAGCGTGGTCTTGCCGCTGCCATTAAGCCCAAACACCACCCAATGCTCGCCGGAATACACCTGCCAGCTCACATCGTGAAGCAAATAGCTGCTGCCCGATTTGCAGGAAAGGCCTCGCACATCAATGAGCGGCTGTTTGTCCATCGCGCTCACTCCCCTTCTTCCAAATCGCTGGCGCGAAAGATGCTGGTGCGGCCAAGGGTATCCGGCTGCACATCCAGCGGCACGCGAAAGCCATTCTCATCGGCAATACCAAGTTTGTTGTTCTGCCAGTCCATAATCTCGGCGATTTTCGCTACGTTCATGCGCTGGCGCTGCGCGTTGTCCTCCAAGCCCGGATATAAATTAAAATGGAACGTATCCACATAATATTTCGCCGCCAGATACACTTCACGCTCAACGCCAAATTCGATACGGTCGCAGCGTGGGCAAAACAACTCACTACGCGCCGCCTCACAATTATGATACATGATGCGCTCCACCTTGAGCGGACTGCCACAATATTTGCAAACGCAGCGAGCAGCACGTTCCTTGAGCGTTTCTAAATCAAGAGCCGCTGCGCGTTCTTCCTGCATCTCTTCCATGAAAGACCAATCCTTTCCATCAATCTTTTTCTTTTTATTGTACCCCCTTTTCCCAGGCTCTCCTAGGGCCAAAACGGCGCGCCGCAAGACTGTCCTGCAACGATTCGTTGCACCGCATCAGAAAAATGCCGTCTGCTATCAGCTTTCCATTGCAGAGTACGCATTTGTCGGCTATGATAGTAGTAACCCAACACCTATGTTGGTATTTGTATGAGGATTTTTTCGGAGGAATGTGCCATGTTTCATAAACGTTTACTCAGCGCTGCGCTTGCCGCCGCCCTTCTTCTTGCGGCGCTGCCGCCAGAGGCAGACGCTGCCACTCCCACAAAAGAAAGCCCACTGGCTGCCTATATAGACGAAAGTGCCATTAACCCCGCCTATCTCGATTGGCTGGAAGAAGGCGGCGAGGGCACGATGCCGCCGGCGCAGGATTTTTCCTATCTCAGCGAAAGCTATGCCAACCTTGCCGGCACTGCATCAATGCTCACAAGCCGCGGCGCACTGCCGGCGCAGTTCGACCTGCGCGAGCAAGGGCTGGTAGACCCTGTGAGCGACCAGGGAGACCTCGGCGTGTGCTGGACGATTGCCGCCAATTCGGCAGCGGCGGGCAGTATCCGTGACCAGTTTCCGCAGCTGGCACTCTCGCCCATACATACAGCCTGGTTTTGCTACCATGGCAACGAAGAAGAAGAGTTTGCACCTGTCTCAGGGCTTCATCCCTATGTGGGCGGCGGCAACGATGGGCGTGCCGTGGGCACAATGGCGGCATGGAAGGGGCCTGTAACCTACGACAAAGCACCCATGCTGCCAAATCAGCAGCCAGCGCTCAGCGAGGATCTACGCTACACCGCCGATTTTCATTTGCAAGACGCTTACTATATGCCGCACGGCATCTACAACAACTACAATCAAAACACGCAGGTAGACCGAGATATTGTGAAGCAGCTGCTCATGAGCGAGGGACCGGTGAGCACCAACTACTACGCCCATGGCACCAACACCTACAATCCGGATACCTATGCCGTTTACAACAACAGCAAACGCCCTTCCGACCACGCCGTGCTCATTGTTGGCTGGGACGACACCTTTCCAAAAGAAAACTTTGTGTCAGGCAATCAGCCCGCCCATGACGGCGCCTGGCTGGTACGCAACAGCTGGGGCACCGACTGGGGCGATGACGGCTATTTCTGGCTATCGTATGAGGACAAAACCATCTCCGGCGGCAATGCCTATCTACTGGAAGAAGCCGATAACTACGCCCACAACTACCAGTATGACATCACCGGTTGGTCCTACTCCATCAGCACGAACAGCGAAACGCCAACCACCGCCACCGGCGCCAACATCTTCACTGCTGAAAGCGACGAACAGCTTGAAGCCGTGAGCTTCTACACCACCGATGCCGGCACCAGCTACGACATCGCCATCTATACTGATGTTGACAAAGACCAACCTACCTCCGGCAAAAAAATGCTCAGCCAAAGTGGGCGCGAAACCTACGCCGGCTATCACACCATCACCCTGGACGAAGCCGTTGCGCTAGAGAAAGGCGAACGCTTCAGCATCGTTGTCACCTTCCACAACCCAAGCTATGCACAGCCGCTCGCCATTGAATGGTGCCCAATGTCAAATGCCAATGATGTGCCTGTTTACATGGGCAACGGCGGCGAAAGCTATGCGCTTGTTGATGGAAAATGGCGTGATGTGGCTGGCCATGTGGACAACAACTACTACATCACCAACCTTTGCATTAAAGGCTTCACCAATCCGCTGCCGAAAAGCGGCGCTGCTGTCCCACAGGTGCAGTTCTCTGCCATGGAAGGGCCGGTTGCGGAAGGCACCCAGCTTTCGCTTACTGCCGCCGCTGATGCCGACATCTATGTTGACACCGGAAACGGCTACGAACTTTACAGCGCACCCATCATGCTGGACACGCTGGACAACGCCGGCGACAGCATCACCGTCCGTGCCTATGCGGAAATAGACGGCAAGCGCGGTAATGTCACAGAAAAAACCTTCACACGCGCCAGCGCACAGCTCACCGACCTCGCCCTGCGCTACGGCGACACAAACCAACACCTCGACACCTCCGACACCACACAACACATCACCCTGCCGCAGGAGGCAGAGAGCGTTCGCATCATGGCACAAAGCAGCGATGCCATCAGCGTAAACGGCCAACCCCTCGCCTCTGCCGACTGGACAGACGCCATCAGCGTCCCTGCCGAAGGCAGCACCACCGTCTCCATCAGCGTGCAAGGCGAAGGCAAAACCCCAAGCACCACCACCCTCACCCTCTCGCGCGCAACAGGCGCCGACCCTGGCCCTGATGACAGCCCGCTCTATCCAGTGCAGCTCGCTGCAAAGCCTGAACATGGCGGTCTGCTCTTTTCACCAACCCACGCCGCCGCTGGTACCAAAGTCACCATCACCGTATTGCCGGACGACGGCTACACCTTAGACAGCCTGCTTGCCATCGCCGATGCTGGCCGCAAGCTGGAAATCCGCGCCCTTGGCCACAGCCGTTACAGCTTCACCATGCCGGAAAGCGCCGTCACCCTGCAAGCAGGCTTTGTTGTCACCACCGCAGACACCCTGCCGTTTGACGACGTATTCCCAAGCGACTGGTTTGCCGACCCTGTCCGCTATGTCTACGAAACAGGTCTCATGGTCGGCACCACCGACGACCTCTTTGCGCCGCAGGCAAACGTCACCCGCGCCATGATTTGGGCGGTGCTTGCCCGCCAAGCCGATGCCACCCTGCCAGACGGGCCTGAATGGTACAGCGGCGTGCAAGCCTGGGCGATAGAAAACGGCATCTCCGACGGCTTACGGCCAAACGACAGCGTCAGCCGTCAGGAACTCATCACCATGTTCCATCGCTACCAGGGCAGCCCAGCGGCCAATGCCGACCTCTCCGCCTACACCGACAGCGACACCATCGCCCCATGGGCCGAGGACGCCATGCGCTGGGGCATTGAAACCGGCCTCATCACCGGTCTCACCGACACCACCCTGGCACCAGCATCCGGCGCCACCCGCGCCCAGCTGGCCACCATCCTCATGCGCTTTGACCAATTAGGCTAATGCAACAACGAGCGCCAAAAGCGCTCGTTTTCTCTCGTCCGACACGCTTGCGCCCCTTCCCACTGTCTGCTATACTTGGGGCAAGAACGACGCCGTGGGCGCCTTTGCAGGAGGAAGATTTATGAACATCATCACCATCAGCCGCGAATTTGGCAGCGGCGGCCGCGAGTTGGGCAAGCGTTTGGCCGATGCGCTGGGCTATGCCTATTATGACCGTGAAATTCTCACGCTTCTGGCGGAACAAACGGCGTTGGACGAACGCTATCTTGAGCATCTGCTTGAGGAAAGCAGCCCACAGTCGCTGTTTCCCATTACCGTGGGGCAAACCTTTGCCGTGCTGCCCACCTATCTGACCGACCATTCCACCGTGCTTTTTCAGCAGCAAACCACGCTCATCAAAACGCTGGCTGCACAGAGCCATTGTGTCATTGTTGGCCGCAATGCCGACATCATTCTGCGCGACCATGCACCGCTGCGTCTTTTCGTGCACGCCGAGATGGCGGCGCGCATTGCCCGCTGCCGCAAGCGCGAAACAGAAGCTGTCATGCGAAGCGACAAGGACTATGAAAAGAAAATCCGCCAGGTGGATAAAAACCGTGCCAAAACGCACGATATTCTCGCCACCTACGAGTGGGGAGACCGCCGCGGGTACGATCTTTGCATCAACACCACCGGCCTCACCATCGAAAACATCATTCCAGCGCTCAAGGCTTACGCCGAAAATTGGTTCCAGGCATAGAAAAACGCCGCAACGTTTCCTTACGAAACGCTGCGGCGTTTATTGTTATGCCTAACGAATGGTTTAATCGTAAATTTGCTTTCTATGCCCAATAGAAAGTGCAAGAATGATAAGACGCTCATCTTCTATGTGACAAATAAGGCGATAATCGCCGATACGGTAACGCCATTGCCCTTTACGGTTCGCCGTCAAAGCTTTTCCATGTTGACGGGGATTTTCACAACCGGAAAGATTTTTATGAATCCAGGCAGCAATCATCTTCTGTGTATAACGATCAAGTTTCCGAAATTCCTTGTCAAAGCGTGGCGTTGTCTCTACCATATAGCTCATAAATCCAGTTCCTTGCACAGTTCCGAAAACGGTCTGCTTTGTTTGCCATTTTCAAGATAGTCGTTATACGCCTCGTCTGCAACAGTAAGATCATATTCATCCTCGATTTTTTCAAATAGCGCACGCTTAAACGCTTCCGCTAAAGAGATGGCGTGTAGTTTCGCATAACTTTCTGCAAGTTGGCGTTCTTCCTGTGTCAGCCTAATAGAAAAACTCATAACCCTCTCTCCTTTCCATCTTGTAGTTCATTGTACTACAAAACAAACAAGCTGTAAAGGCAGCCCTTTTTGAAAAGTACACAACATAAAAAAAGCGCCACATTGCACAGAAACGCAAAGCGAAACTGTACAATGTGAAGCGCTTCGTTCTAAAAACGCTGCGGCGTTTTTTTACATGAAAAAGATGGTCACAAAGCCAAGAGGCATGAGCGTAACGCCCACGGTGCGGCAAATATTGCGGGCAAAAGCATAGCCCACCTGGCGCACCACCTCGGCTAAGGTGAACGGCCATTTCACCAGCACAAAGCCCAAAAGCACCACTCCAATGCCTGTGAGCTGCTCTGTGCCGCTGACCGGCCCGAAAAGAATCACCAAAAGGCTCAGGCAAAGGCCCAAATACAGCCATTTTTGCTGGCTGACAGCGCCCGAAAGTGCGCTGTTGTACTGTGCCGCGCACGCTTCACTGCAAAAGGTTTCACCCTCCGGAACCTCTTTGCCACAATAGGCACAACGTGTGCTCATGATTCATCCTCCTTATAATATGCTAACGCTGGTTGATAAAACCAATTCATTGTCAAAGGTGCTGCCTCAGGCAACACCTTATAGTATTATAGCAAACCTGCCCGCACTTGTGAATACGAAACATCCCTGCTACCTGTTAATGTTGGCCGCTCGTCCAGAGCTGTGCAAGAATATCTTTGAGTACGAGGAAAGCGTCCTCATCGCTGTAACCATGCGTGCTTTGTAGCTGTGCCAGCAAGCCGCGCAGCGTTTCGGCGTAAGCTGCTGTATCCACCTCCGCCGGATAGCGTGCCAGAATGGGATATTTCTGCGCCCACAGCGCCGTCTAATCCACCTTGGCCTGCGTTTCTTCGCTCACGCGGTCGATCATGTCGGTAAGCTCCTGCACCTCCACATCAAAATCAATCAGCGCATCCAGGCTCACACCATAGAGCGTCGCCAGCTGCTTCGACTGGCGAATATCAGGCAGTGTCTCGTCCAATTCCCACTTTGAAATGGTTTGACGGCTCACGCCGAGTTTCTCTGCCACACTCTCCTGTGTCATGCCGGCATTTTTGCGCGCCTTCGCCAAACTGTTTCCTAAACTCATCATAAGCACCTCCTGTTGTGATGCTTCTATGATACCCGCCTGCACCAAAAAACACCAGCGATAAAACACGGCATTTACGCACGCAAAACGGGCGGCAAAAAACCGGACTATCCACTTTTCAAAAATACGCAAGGGCACATACCCACAAAATAGCTTTTGACAAAGCGTGTGCAAAATAGTATCATGCAAATAGAAAAAGGTGCTGTCAGCAGACGGCTCACCTTTGTGTTTTGGTTTTAGCCGCGAGCTTTGGTAGGGCAGCGGCTATTTTTTTCGCCCAATAGCAATTCCAAGCTGAATCTCCCCTTTCCTGATTATTTGCGTAAAGCAATACAATCAGTCAAGGGTGAGCCGTTTACCGTATGAACAGCACCTCGTTTTTTAGTATAACACAGCAAAAGACCACTGGCAACGAACTGAAGTGCCTGCTATATCTACTCCTACAAGACCCTATGACGTGTGGCTACACTCTAAAGAGTGCTCTGAATAGAGCTGGCAATCATACTGCTAACACCGACTTTCCCTCTAAAGGGCTAGTCGGTGTTTTTTTCTTATCTTCTTGTCTTGCAACTGATTATTGATATTCTCTGAGTGCCTTTTCATTGTTTCCTACCGTATCTGCCCTCAATGCAGCTTTTGTGCAGCTTTGTAACGCTGCATGGCGCCGATGGCTTCTTCGGTGTAATTGATGAGCAGTTTATCGCCGAGTTTCAGGCTGGTGCTGCCGTCTGGAATGAGGTATTCGCCGTCACGCTGAATGAGCACGATGAGCGAATGGGGACGGTGCGGCAGGTCTGCCAGGGTCATGTGCGGCACGAGGTCTTCTTTTTCGATCACTTTTTCCACCAGCGTAATATCCGGTGCGCCGCCTTCTTCCAACGCACAGAGCACCAGCACGTCGCCTGCTTCAAGCACGGTGTTGCCTTTAGGAATCATTTCTTCTCTGCCACGGCGCAGCGTAACCAAAATGGAGCCGGGCGGCAGAGTGATGTCTCGCACGGCACAGCCATTCCAAGCATGGTCTGGCGTAATTTCAAACTGTATAAAATTGACGGGGGTTTCGTCCACATAGTCGGTGAATGTTTTGAAAACGTTGCCGCCTTCGTCAATCATGCCGAGCTTTTTTGCCACAAACGGCAAGAGTGAGCCTTGAAAGGCGATGGAAAAGAGCACGACCACAAAGACAATGTTAAAAAGATCGTTTTCCAGCTCCGCTGGGTGAATCACCGCTACAATCGCAAACACGATGGACGCCGCTCCACGCAAGCCAGCGAAGGATACGAGCACACGCCGTGCCACACTGCCGCCGAAAGGTGCCATAAGCACAAACGTAGCCACAGGCCGTGCCACAAAGGTGAGAAACAGCGCAATTGCCAGCGCCGGCAGCACAACATCTACCATCTGCGATGGAAACGAGAGCAGCCCCAGCAAAAAGAAGAGCGTGGCATCGAGAATACTCGTCACGCCGTCAAAGAACGGTACCAGTGCTTGCCGCTCCGGAAGGGTGCTGTTGCCCAAAAGCATACCAACAATGTACACCGACAAAAAGCCATTGCCGCCAAGCCCCTGCGGCAAGGCATAGCCCGCCAGTGCCACCGCCACAATGAAAATCATCACCGTTTCAGAGGCATCGAACACGCCACGCTGCAACACCCAGCGTGCCAAAAGCCCAATGCCGAAGCCAAAGAAAAGCCCCAGCGCCAGCTGCACCGCAAACATGGCAGCAATCTCTCCGGCGGTAATCTGCGACGCCATCGCTGTAAGCAAAACCAGCGTCAGCATATAGGCGAAAGGATCGTTAGAGCCGCTTTCAAGCTCCAAAAGCGACGCCGTATTTTCTTTGAGGGCCAGATTACGCGAACGCAGTACCGAAAACACCGATGCCGCATCAGTGGAGGACAAGAGGGCCCCGCACAAAAGCCCCTCCAAAAGCGACATACCCAGCACAACATGGCAAAACAGCCCCACAAGCGCAGCCGTTGCCATCGTGCCCAGGCTCGACAGCACCATCGACACCGCCGCCACCGGTTTTGCCACTTTCCAATTTGTGCCAAAGCCGCCGTAAAACATAATAATCGCCAGTGCCGCCGTGCTCACCGTCTCCGCCAGTTGATAGTCGGCAAAAGGAATCTTCAAAAGCCCGTCCGAGCCAAACACCATGCCCAGCACAATGAACGCCAACAACGACGGCACCCCAATACGCACCGTCACCTTTTTCAAAATCGACACTACAAACAACACCAATGCTGCAAACAACAGCATCGCGGATAACGTTGTTTCCACAAAACTCCCCCTTTATTTCATCTTTATGCTCTCATACTCCCCATTATACCACAGCACCCTGCCCCGCACGCAAAAAACGCACCCCAAAACGGAGTGCATCTCATTCATTTATTCAACTGTTCAATGCCCTTGAGCGGCTGGCCGCTGCGCTTACCGCGCGCAAGCACCCAAAGCCAGAGCACGCCGGCAATCGCCGAGAAAACAACCAGTAATATCCCAAGCCCGTCGATGTAGCTCGATGCAATGACAGGCGCCAGCACCATGCCCACACTGCCCAGCACCGTGTGCACAAAATTGATGAGCGACGACGCCGAACCGGCATCCTTCTCCTGCTGATTCAGCAAAATAGCCGTACTCATCGGACGCAGCGCACTCTCAACAATCGTAAACGGCAGAAAGCACAGCAAAAACACCACCGGCATTGTTGCGCCAAAAAGCAGCAGCGCCACCCCGCACGCCAACGCCAACACAATGCACAGATGCATCAACTTACGCGGCGTCACACGCTGTGTCAGCTTTACATACAAAAGCGGCCCCAAAATTGCTACCGCCGAATTGACCGCAAAATAATAACTGTACTGCGTTTCCGACAAGCCGAAAAACGAAATATACACATAAGAACACACCGCCACATAACCCATGTACGGTGCCGCCAACATCGCCGCCGAAAGCAGATACACCGAAAAATTCACATTGCGCCCTACCGTCACCAAAAGGCCCAAACTGCCAAGCAGCGTACCCTCATAACGCATCTGCGGCGCCAACGTCTCCTTCACAAACAGCACCGCCACCGTGCTCAGCGCACCAAACACACCCAGCACCGCAAACGTAGCCCGCCAACCGGCGTGCGTTACAATAAACGCCCCAACAATCGGTGCCACCATTGGTGCCACAACAGCCATCGCCTGCACCACCGCCAAAATCGAGCTGCGCGCCTTCTGGTCAAAACAATCTTTAATCATCGCCGTTGAGATTGCCACCATACAGCCGGCGCCCAACGCCTCAGCCACACGCGCAAACGTCAGCATCCAAATCGACGTTGAGAGCGCACAAACCACGCTGAACACCGCATACACCAAAGACCCCGCAAAAAGCAGCCGTCTGCGCCCATACTTATCCGAAAGCGGCCCAAACACCAGCATACCAATCGCCATGAAAAAATAGAACCCCACCAACGTCAGATTCACCATCGACTCCGTTGTTGAAAACGCCTCCGTCATATGCGGCACCGCCGGCAAATACATATCCAACGACAACGGCACAATCATGTTCATAAACGCAATCAACACAACAATAAACGTCTTGTTCAAAAAATCGCCTCCCAAACCTCGCCGCAAAGCCCAACAAAAAAGACCGGATAAGAACGCAGACAACCGCCCGCAGCCTTATCCGGTCCAAAAACCCTCCGGCGCATATTGAACACCCTTATCCTACCAAGCCCCACCCCCACTGTCAAGGGTGGAAAGCACAAAAAATCCCGCCTCTCGAAAGAGACGGGATTATATTCACTCATTCAGTGCTATCAACAGATGATTAGCGCTGGAATACAACGGAAGCAGTGAGATTGTTGTCATCATAGAGCGGCGTTACATTGAAACCAATACCTTCAGCTACAAAGCGAATTGGAACGTAAACACGACCATCCTTATTGACAGGTACAGTATCCATGTTACCTTCTTCACCATCAACAGTATAAGCAGTTTCGCCAACGTTCATAACAATCTGAGTATCGCCATCATAGTTAATGGTTACTACATCTGGATCACTTTCATCCCAAACAACTTCAGCATCGAAAGCTTCCATCAATGCACGGATAGGAACCATAGTTCTCCAATTTTCATCAATATATGGAGCTGCATCACCGGTGATGATATTGTTATTGACAACATATTCGGTAGAATTGATAGTCATAACAACGGTACGGTTAGCAAGAGCATCTTCTGAACCGAAGGTGTATTCGAGGGTGCCATAGTATGCTTCAGTACCAGCTTTCACAACAACAGTAATGTCAGCAGTAGTTTCCTGATCAGCATAAACAGTCAGAGAACCTTTACCATTCTGTACATCATGAACACCGTTCTTGTTAACTTCAACGGAAACCTTAGCATCTTCGTTACTCTGATCAGCAACCCAAGCTGTCATATCGCCTTCAACTTGCTGAACTTTGCCCTCTTCGTTAACAACAGATACTGTAACTTTGTTATCCTTGCTTACAGCACCATTGTCATCACTAAATTCAAGGTTCTTATCGGTGTAAGAATCAGCAACAGTCAAAGTCTTTTCAACAAGCTGTTTGTTAGCAGTATTGAATGCAATAACTTTAACGGTGGTGCCAATGAGAGAATCATTTGCGCGGATGTCAGGTTCGGTAGCAAAGCTATTGTTATCATTCTTCCAATCAGAAACTGCCTTACCATTGAAGTTGAAGCTTACATCGTTAGCAGCAACTTTAAGACCGTTTTCATCAACATACTTTGCATTTACAGTAACTCTCTGACCAAGAGTGATAGTATCATCAACAGTCAGCACTTCTTCGTTAGGGTTAGCAGGAGACTGATCATAATCGCTGGCTGTGATAGCAAGAACTGTATCTTGAACTTTGCCAAACTTATCAACATTGAAAGTTACAGTAGCGTTGTCGTTGCTAGGAAGAGCAACACGTACTTCATATTTACCAGGAACCAGATCTTTTGCATAATTGCCATCAGCGGTAGCTGCACCAGTGTAACCTAAGGTATAAACACCATTGTTAGCATCCCAAATTAAGGCAAGATCGTCATTTCTAAGAGTAGAATTCTTACCAACATGTCTTACATCAATCTTTGCATCAGCAGCAGCCGCTGGGCCAGTTAATGCTTCACCCTTCTGATCAGTAATTTCAAATTGTACTGCATCAGCGAAGGAAACAGGCGCAGTCTTACTTGCCTTTGCATAAACTTCGGTACCATACTTGCTGTCGTTACCAGCTAAGACATATCCACCAGTCAAGGTTCTATCGATGTTTTCAGCAGTAGATTTTACAGCATAGATTTGAACGGTGTAAGAAATGTTATCTTCTTCATTAGTGAAAGTAACAGTAGCATTTTCCTGGTTAGGCATTACAAAGCTAATGCTGAAGCGACCAAAGTTATCTGTCACTGTGGTAGCAACATTCTCTTTATCGGCATCATCAAATTCAACAGCTGTGTTTTTATTGGTGGTTGCAGTGATAGTTTTACCCTGAATTGTATTACCTTTTTCGTCCTTAGCAACACCAGTCAGTGTAATCGTATCAACGCCATCATAAGCAAATTCAGTTCCTGTCAAATCCAAAACGCCAAGGGTGTCATCTTTGGTTTCAACATCAATAGGAGCGCTCTCTACATCATCAATAGTAAGAGTTGCTTCTACATCAGCAAATTCATCAATAACAACTGGTTCAGCAGAAACTTTTACAAGGGTAGAATCTGCCAATGGATTTTCCTTAGCTTTGTCCAGCGTATTTTCAGAAGCTGGTGCTACACCAGCGCGTAAAGTATAGTCGCCATCTTTATTGAAGGTAACTTTTACTTTAGGAGCGCCGTTGGTAACTTCGTCAAAGCTCTTTTTGCCTTTTTCTCCATCAAAAGATACAACGTCTGCAACGTCACCATCTTTATCTTCAGCCCAAATCCAAACATTATTCAGAGGAGCTTCCGTACCTTTATTGAAGTCATAATTTACAACAAAAGTAGTATCAAGGGTATCTCCCATTTCAACGGTGGTTTCTTCCTGAACAACACCAGCATTCACTACACCATAACCAGAATAGTCAAGATCAGCAAATTTGGTTGCGAAACTACCTGCTTCGGTTGCAATTTTTTTTGCATCTTCAACTTTAGAAACAAAATCCGGACCTTTATTCAAAGCAACATAGATCTTATAGTCACCATCTTTTGCAAAAGTAAGATCAACGCTCATTTTGTTAGATGCAGGAGACAGTACATCAATGTCATTCTGAGCCCATTCGGTACCTTCACTATATTCAACACCTTCTGCGCTCATGTCCACAATGCCGTCGCTATCTTCAGCCCACACCAAAACATTCCCTGCATTTTCAGTTGCATTGAGATCTGCTACATCTTCATCACTAAGTGTAATATTTACAGTAGCTTTGTTGTAGTTAGCTTCTTTTACGGTATAACCAGTTTTATCTTCTGGAGCCGCAAAAGCTGCTGCTGGAACCAAGGTCAGCGCGAATGCTGCCAGCGTTACCAGCGAAACAATCTTCTTAGAGATCTTTTTCAAATTTATTCCCTCCCAAATATTTTCTTCGCGGAACCTCTTCGCCTGTCCGCAATTCAGGCACTGGGCTTTTCCTCCCAGCATCGGGTTGGAACCTCACGAGACTCGCCTCCCGTCTGTTCCCCTGTACGTCCACGACCGCGTCAGCGGTTGGGTTTGCATTGGCATCGTCGTCCTGCCTCTGCCGGAGATTTGCTGTGGCCTTACTCCTCCTTTCCCCCAGATGACTTAGCAGGTCATACCTGCTCTCCCCTCCACCTGTGCCCGTTGGCGGGCGGCCTTTTGTTTGTCATGTCCTCGTCTTTCTATGCGCCATCGTCTATCCCGACCAAACACGCACACCCTCTATGTGCTCTAAAGAAAGGCAAAGAAAAAAGCCCCGCGGATTTCCCGCGAGGCTCCCACCTTCTATCACCACCAAACGTCTCTACGCTGCCGAAAGGGGCAAAAAGAAGTCCCCCCCAAAATTGAACCCTCCCCCCCGAGAGAGACAGGGGAAAGAACAAAATCCCCTCGCCGCCGATATGTTTTTCATTGATACCAGCCAATGAACAATCACTAAATGTTCACCATCTATGGTGAATATTCACTTTTTTCATTGTAATGAGTGACAATCGGCGTATAATAAAGAGTAGAAAGGAGGCGCACACGATGATTGAAAATGAGCGTGTGGAATTGAAGGCGCAGTGGACAGATGAAATTTACAAGGAGGTGATTGCTTTTGCAAACACAGACGGCGGCACCATCTATATTGGCGTAAACGATGACGGCCAAACGGTGGGGCTTGACGATGTGGACGCAACATACACACGGCTGACCAACGGTGTGCGCGATGCAATTGTGCCAGATGTGACAATGTTTGTGCGTTATGCGCTGCAAGAGGGCAAGGTCATTCGTGTGGAGGTGGCAGAAGGAAGTGCCAAGCCTTATTATTTGAAAGGAAAGGGGCTGAAACCCAACGGCGTCTATGTGCGGCAGGGCGCATCAAGTGCGCCGGCATCACCGGAGTGGATTCGCCAGATGATTAAAGATGCCGATGGCGATGTGTTTGAGCAAATGCGTGCCATGCAGCAATCGTTGACGTTTGATGCAGCCGCACAGGCTTTTGCTCAGTACGGTGTTGCGTTTGGCGAGGACAAATTCATCGCATTGGGATTACGCAATGCCCGTGATGAGCAATACACCAATCTGGCGTTGCTCTTATCCGACCAATGCCAACACACTGTGAAGGTGGCGGTGTTTAGCGATGAAGCACGCACGGTATTCAACGATGCCAAGGAATTTGGCGGTTCGTTGTTCCAGCAGCTTAACGATACCTACGCCTATCTTTTATTATGCAATCGCACAGCCGCCACGTTTGAAGGGCTCACACGCATTGAAACCAAGGATTATCCCGAAGAGGCATTACGTGAAGCACTGCTCAATGCCATTGTTCACCGTGATTACAGTTTTAGCGGCAGCATCATCATCAACGTCAGCAATGCCGCCATGGAATTTATCTCCATCGGTGGATTGGTGGCAGGCTTGTCTGTGGAAGACATTCAAAGCGGCATTTCTCAGCCACGCAATCAAAAACTCGCCGAAGTTTTTCATCGCCTGCGCCTGATTGAATCCTACGGCACCGGCATTCGCCGCCTGTACAAATTGTACGAAACCTGTGCACTGAAACCACGCATCGAAGTCACAACAAACACCTTCAAACTCATTCTACCCAACATGAACCACGCCGCATCTGCCCAGCATGAAACCACCACACAACACAGCGCCATCACCCCACAAATGCAGCGCGTGCTCGATTACCTTGCTGAACACGGCACCATCACCGAGCAAGGCCTGCAAAATCTTCTGGGCGTCAAACGCACCAGAGCCTACGTCGTGGCAAAACAAATGAGCGAAGCCGGACTCATCGAAAGCCAGGGCCGCGGAGCCAGCAAATACTATTATTTGAAATGAACGAATGCACATAAAAAAACAAAGGCCGCACCTCAAATGAGGTGCGGCCTTTGCGATACATAGCCGGTCCCAGAAGGACCTTATATCAACCAGAAATACATGATTGAATGTTAGAGTGGAGATCCCTCAATTATTTCTGGAAGACAACGCCAGCAGTCAAGTTGTTGGCATCCTGAAGTGGAGTTACAGTGTAACCCAGCGCTTCAGCTACGAAACGAACTGGTACATAAGTACGATCGCTGTCGCCAATCACAGGAGCAGTGTCCATGTTAGCTTCTTCGCCATTAACGGTGTAAGCAGTTTCGCCAACAGTCATAACGATTTCGGTATCGCCATCAACGATGGTGATCACACGGGTATCGTTGTCAAAGTCAACAGTAGCACCGAAGGTTTCAGCCAAAGCACGAACAGGAACCATCGTTCTCCAGTTGCCATCTACATAAGGAGCAGCATCGCCCTTAACGATATCGTTGTTAACAATGTAATCGGTAGAACCGATGGTCATAGCAACAATCTTATCAGCATTAACATCCTGTTCACCAAAGGTATAG
Source organism: uncultured Peptococcaceae bacterium (assembly GCA_963558655.1). Taxonomy (GTDB): domain Bacteria; phylum Bacillota; class Peptococcia; order Peptococcales; family Peptococcaceae; genus UMGS1590. Next base: position 2,248 of record CAUWHJ010000015.1, on the reverse strand, counting down.
GTCAAAGTATCAGCATACATTTTTCCGTCTTTGACAAAGGAAACCAGAATTTCTGCTTCAGTTTCTTTATCAGCATAAACGGTAAAGGTTGCTTTACCATTTGTAACCTGTACGTTATTGGTATCAACAGTTACATTTGCATCTTCAACAGAAGAGCTTGCAACAAATGCATTCAACTGAACACCAGTCAGCTCTTTCATGACTTTACCGTTTTCATCAACGAGCGTTAATTTCACAGTATTGTCCTGATTAGCAGCGCCATTTGTGCTGTCATAATCAAAGGTGACAGATTCAGTAATCGTTGGATCAACAATAGTAATGTCTTTTGTTGCAGAAAGACCTTTTTCGTTGTCAATAGCATACAAAGTTACTTTGGTACCATAATAAGCTTCTCCATCTTTAGCAGTAAAGGAGAATTTATTATCATCGTTAATGATAAGATCCTTAGCATCAGCTACACCATTGCCTTGATAGCCAATGATAGTATTGGAGTTAGCATTAGTAACAGCCGTCTTGAGCCCATTCTTATCTACAAACCAAAGTGTCCCATTGTAGTTACTATCAGCAGCTACAGTATCCTTACCATCAAATTCAAGCGCAACAGGATCACCTGCTTTTGCAAGAGTGAAATCAACTTCTACATTTTTACCGCTCAACAAAGAAAGGCTTACGGTATAATCGCCTTCTTTGAGCGTTGGAGCATTGTTGATCTTCAAGGTATAAACACCCTGCACATCATCGTAAACAAGTTGAACGTCTTTATCAGTCAGTTTTGCTTTATCCGGCTGAGTAACGATTTCTACATAGTCAACGAGTTTCTGGTCGCCAACATTTGTACCTTTCCAAATAGGTTCTTTCGACCAATTAGAGTTGTCTTTGCTTACGGCGTTGCCATCCTTGTCAACAACATTCAACTGAACAGCATTTGCAAAATTCTTTTCATCAGTAACTTTAGTAATATCAGCTACGCCACCATCTTTTGCAACAATAAACTTGTCAGGAGCAGCTTCATCCCGCTGAATATCAACAATCAGTTTTGCATTGAAATCATCACATACAACGTTGATGGTGTATTTACCAGCTTTGCTAGCTTGATAATCCAATTCAATCTGACCAAATACATCGGTAGTGTTATCACCAGTTACTGTCAAACCAGAATTAGTAGTAACAGTAAATTCCTTACCAGAAAGAGTGTTACCATTTTCATCTTTTGCAGTCAAAGTAACCGTTTTCTTGTCGGTTTTGTTTGGCAAAACACTTAAAAGGGTTGCACTGCCATTATCTTTAACAGACTGAAGCTTTGCACCTTCCTGAGCTACATCAAGGCTATAAACATCAGTGGTAGCAGCTACATTACTAACTTTGACAGTGTTACGACTGCTTGCCTGACCAATCAAAGGTGCAAGTTCGTTATCCTTAAATACGGTATCTCTGATTTGGCCAGCATGAATAGCAGTTACATCCTTAACAGTAGCAGCATAGATTTTATAATCGCCACCACGGCTAAAGGTAACATCCAGCTTAGTACCATCAGCAACGCCAGTATCTTGGTTAACTACAAAAACTTTATCATTGTTAGTTGCTGCTTTAACAGTGGCTTCATCAGAAGTAAAATCAGCAGCAGATGTAATATTATTACCTGCATCCTCTGCCCAAACAACTACGTTTGACAGGCTTCCAGATGCTGTATTGTCGTCAGCCTTAATCTGGAATGCTGTTTCCACTGGATCACCAGCATCTACTTCAACATTTTCTTCCACGGTAAAGTAAGAGCTGCTCTGATTGTCAGCTGAATTTACAGCATTGCTGCCACCCTCAGCTACAGAGAAAAGGGTCAACTCTGATCTATTATTAGCGGTAGTATTATCAGCTTCGATACCAGCATGAATGGTGTAATCACCAGAGGTATTGATAGTGATTGTCGCTGTATACGTTCCTGCTTCTGGATTCTGGGCAACACCAGCATTCTTCAAGTCACCAGATTTTCCATTGGTAGCATCAAAATCATCTGCAAAGGTTGCACCTTCATATACTGCATTGTCTTTTTCAACCCAAACATACACATTTTTGCCATTCTGAGCAGTATTTGCGTCTACAGTTACATCCACAACTGCAGTTGTAGCACCATTTGAACCTGTGGTCACAGTTTTTACATTGACAGTAGATTCACTAGTGGCGTCTGCCGCAAAAGCTGCTGCTGGAACCAAGGTCAGCGCGAACGCTGCCAGCGTTACCAGCGAAACAATCT
>CAUWHJ010000014.1:0-78659 GCA_963558655.1 uncultured Peptococcaceae bacterium | reverse complement strand
TCTACTCTCTCTTTCCACTTTCGTCAACCCCTTTTCTCATTTTTTTGCAAAAAAATTCGCCGCACATGGCGGCGATGGGTTCAGGCGTTCTCTAAAGCTATGCTCTGTAATGAGCTATTGTCGAACCTTACTATTATTTTATAATGTACTTTCTCAATGAGCTGCTGGTAAACCTGAAATTAGTATTTATTATCACTTTCCGTCTTGCGCGTATGTTTTGTTCTGGATTACAATAGATATATGATTTTAGGCAAAGGAGGCCTTTGAACATGACGGAGACTGTTCTTGTAATGGGCGGTACCGGTTTTTTAGGAAATAATCTGGTGACCCATCTTTCTCATAATGGTTATCGCTGTATTGTAATGACGCGCCATCCCGAAGCACATTATGATTCACGCAATGTTAAATACATTGCTCATTTTTCAGAGATCAATGAACCTATTGCTTTTGTAATCCATTTAGCTGGAATTCCTGTGAGCGTAAAACGTTGGTCACAATCTTTCCGCGAAGAGATTGTTGAGACGCGTACTCGCCCACTGCAACATTTACGCAAGTGGATCGAAGGCACTTGTCCAACTGAACGCCCTAGATTGCTGATTGTCGCCTCCTCTTCTGCTTATTATGGTATGGGGACCACACGTCCAACTCATATTTATGACGAAGACGGGCCAGCCGGTAAGGATTATTACGCAAAAATGTTTGTCGATATTGAAGCTGCCGGACGATCTTTGGATGATATTTTTGACCGTGTCATTGTTTTGCGTACATCAAATGTTCTGGGCATTGGCGGCCATGTTTTCCATCAAATTACAAAGCCAATCAAGTCTGGTTTTTCTGGCATCTATGGCTCTGGCGAACAGCCATTCCCATGGATTCACCACCAAGATTGGACGCGTATTGTTACATTTTTGATCGAACATGAAGGTGGCAAGCATGATATTTACAATCTAACCGCCCCAGCAATGAATCAACAGTACGAATTTGCTGGGTTGGCAGGTAGTTTTATCGGTCAGAACCACTCTCATGCTGCACCGAAAGCGTTGCTTTATCTGTGGTGGGGCAAATTACGCGCCGACACCTTGATGCGTGGTAATTATATCGAACCACGTAATGTACTGGACGAGGGTTTTACGTTTCGCTTCAGCAATTTGTATGAAGCAATGGACTATATTTTCTAAACACAAAAGCTGCAAACTTGATGTTTTCAAGTTTGCAGCTTTCTTTTATTTGCTTAAACAACATGATTGACAAGGTTACCAACATTCAGCGCCAGAATAATCAGAAGCGTTATCATGAAAATACGATCAAAGTATTTATCGTTAACGTGCGTCGCTATATAGCCACCAAGATATCCACCTGCAATAGCCGCTACCATCATGAATGGAAGCACGCTTGGATCTACATAAGAAAAGTGTGTGGTTAAACCCATGGTAACAACATTGGCACCTTGTGCACAAAGAATGATACATAATGAGGTAAAAGCAGCGCTTTTACTGGTCATAGAAAGCAAGATAACAAGAACAGGGCGATTGAAAATGCCCCCACCAATGCTTAAAAACGCAGCGATTGTGCCTAGCAGAGTGCCTATGGTTGTCATGAGTGCCGGACTTTTTACATGAAAATGTGGAAGCCGTTGTTTGACAATTTCATGCAGGATAATGAGCAACACGATAAAAATTTGAAAAACACTTTGCACAATGATAACTGTTGCATCATTGCTGCTGGTAATAAAATGGTCCAGAATAAATTGACCAAGCACGCCACCAATAACGCTACCAATAGTGAAAAAGATAACAATGCGCCAATCAATGTTGCGTGCATTTTTTCTGCTTTTGAGGATACTTACTATTGTCATGGTAAGTATTGTAATGCTAGCCATCGCATTCACACTGCCAGCAGAAAAGCCACCCAGTGCGTCCATCAAAGGTTTGACGATGATGCCCCCACCAAGGCCGGAAATGGCTCCCAGGGTGCAGGCGAAAAGAACAATGAGAAAGACAAAAATGCTTGTCATATAGAAAAACCTCCTTTATTTTTTCAACAAAAAAACGACTGGCCTCTGTTTTTCAGCGCCAGTCGCTTTTTAATTTTATTTAGTGATGGTTGATCGTTCAATGAGATATGGATTGGTATCGGCATATGGATAATCGCCTGCGTATGGATCAAGATCGCTGTAACGTTCACGTTGACCGATGCTGATATTTCCATCGCCAGTGATGGCTTGGATAAATTTGTTCGGGTTGTTGCCCACACTGCCAACGTAAGCACCGTTTTCAAGCATGGTCACTTGCGCTTCATCCCAGTAACGGCCTTTATAACCAATGTCTACTTGCCCACCCCATGTTGAACTTGCCTGGATAAGGGCATTGTAAGGCAGGTTGCGTGTTAGCATGGTAATGTCGCCGCTTTCACTTTGCAGGTTCCACTGACCTTTGAGTCGTGTGTCATAGCAGAACATAGAACCGCTTTCAGTGGCTGCATCTACACGTTCAAAATCATTTTCAAGGAATGTCACCGAGCCGCTGACACCATTCACGCTCAATGTGGTTGCTTGGTTGTCGTAGAAACGCAGTGGTGTTCCGCTGTTCAAAACTTGCATACTATCGGCTTTGATATTCGCAAAATAAGCATAACCACTGTTACCAACGGTAGTTACCAAAAATCCTGTACGTAAATCTTCCACATGCAAATCCAGTCCGCTGCCATAGATAATGACACTTGCATAGTCACTTTGCGGCAAAAGCACTTGCATGGTTAAATCTTCAGGATCACTTGGACTTGAGCCTTGCAGAGAAACTGTGCATTTGGTTCCTTCAAGATCTACCTTCGCAACTTGGTCACTGTAACCTTTACCAGCTAATATGACTTGAGGCTTAGAGAGACTAGATACCATACCGACTTCAAGCTTGACATCACTAGCTTCAATATTGAGGTCTGTAAGACCTTCACGCGTAACCGGTATTTCTACTTGACTTTTAGCCTGGCGCACATCAAACGCGCCAGCCCGATCATTCAAGCTAAAGTTGAATACAAGAAACACCAGAAGGCAAACCACGGCAAGCGCAACAAAGAGCAGCTGATAACGCCGCGTCTTTTTTAATAACAATTTGATTCGTTCATCCAATCTTAGGTCGCCTCCCAATTATTTCGTTTACCTCTCTATTTTACACATTCAGCCATCATCCTGCAATATGTAATATTTTGCACAAGCGGCTATATATCAACGTTTTAGACAAAAAGCTCATTTTCTCGGCATTAAATGTCGCCAGAAAATGAGCTTTTACTATGTTATGAAGTTAAGCTTTCTTAGCCTCTGCTTTCTCTTTTCTCGCTTCCGCTTTTTCTCGTTTCATTTCTGATTTTTCATCGTAGAGCGGCAGATAAACGGTGAAAGTCGTGCCAATGTCTTTTTTACTTTTAACCTCAATTCGCCCGCCATGAGCAAGCACCAAACCTTCGGTGATTGCCATGCCAAGCCCTGTTCCACCTGTTTCTCGCGCACGCGAACGATCGCTGCGATAGAAACGGTCGAACACATGGGCGCAGTCTTCTTCACTCATGCCGATGCCTGTATCAGCCACGGAAAAGATGAAGTTTTCTTTATCCGCCCATGCCTTAAAAATCACAACACCGCCATCGCTCGTGTAACGCAGCGCATTGCTGACAAGGTTTAAGACAATTTGTTTAAGGCGTTCCGGATCGGCGTAACAATAAGGCAGATTGTCCGCAAATTCTACTTTCACAACAATATTACGCGACTCTGCATCGGCGTCAACGATAACCAGAAAATCCTGGAAAAAGCTCTGAAAGTCAATCAGTGTTTTATTGATCGGCATATGCCCGGCATCCAGACGAGAAATGTTCTGAAGCTCCGTTACCATGCCACCGAGACGCAGCATTTCATCATAAAGTGCAGAAATTTCTTCCGGCGTGCAGCTTTCATTTTTAACCAATTTATTTTCCAGCGTTCCAGCAATTGCAGTAATCGGTGTACGCAATTCATGGCTAATATCTGCAAACATTTGCACGCGTGCATCGTTGGCCCGAGAAAGCTCGCTGGACATCTGGTTAAACGCCAAGGCTAGTTCGCCAATCTCATCATCATTATCAATGTTGACTTTTTCGTTGGTGGAACCTTGGCCAATGCGGCGCACAGAACGTGTCAGTTTTTCAAGCGGTTTGGTAAGATTTTTTGCAACAAACCAGCCCAAAACAATGGCAAGAATAACTGTAACAATAATTCCCAGTACAACAGATTGACGTGTATCTCTCAAATAGCTGTTGATGAGTGCCCAGAATTTGTAGCCAAGATAATCCGCTGGCACCAAATAGCCCACAAGATTTTGAGAATCGTTCTCATAAAGTGGATACCCAAAATTCAGCACTTGATCTTGCACACGTTGCCCTACTTTACTTGATTCAGAATTGGTGAGAATAATACCATCTGTGCTAAGCAGTGCTACGGAAATTTCCGGCTCATGCAATACCCAAACGCCGTAATTGCTGCGAACTGCGCTATTTTGTATCACATAATTTTGCACGCCTTCCCATGACTCGCCATTGAGTTCGTAATAGTTCAGATAATAATCACGCCATTCGCTTATTTCTGTTCGGCTGTTCTGTTCCAAATAAGCATTGAAACTGCGTCCCATGAGTTGCAGGGTTACACCGCCCACAATAAGACCTGTCAGAACAGCCATTAAGGTCATCAGGGAAATAATTTTAGTCGATAGTCTCATATTTATCGCCAAACTTATAGCCTAATCCATAAACCGTTTGAATAAAAATCGGTTTCTGCGGATTCGGTTCAATTTTTTTGCGTAAATTGCTAACATGCGTATCAATAGCACGTTCATACCCTGCATAACTTTCACCCAACGTAGCGGTGAGCAGCTGCAAGCGGCTGTATGGTCTGCCAACATTTTCACTCAGGGTCGTTAAAATGGCATATTCCGATGGCGTAAGGTCAATGCTTTTACCATCATAGAACACCTCGCGACGATCCAGATTGATTTCCAACTTGCCAAAAACACGCACTTCTTCCACATTTTCAACAATATGTTTGCTGCGGCGAAAAACCGCCTTGATACGTGCATTCAACTCACGCAAACTAAATGGCTTGGTGATATAATCATCGGCACCCAATTCTAATCCCAATAATTTATCAATTTCTTCGTTGCGTGCCGTCACCATGATGATCGGTGTATTATGATCGCGGCGCACACGCTTACACACTTCCATACCATCTAATTTTGGCAACATAAGGTCCAAGATAATTAAATCTGGTTTGGCAGTTTCAACCATTTCCAAACCCTTTTCACCATCACCAGCTTCAAGAACCTGATAATTTTGGGTTTCAAGATATTCTTTTATGTTGGTCCGAATGTTTTCTTCGTCTTCAACAACCAAAATTTTTTCGTTCATAAATACACCACTTTCTGTTTAGTTATAATGTGTTGCCCGCACATAGGCGATGTTATAATAGTCCATCAACTGCTGACTGGCTCGTTCCCAGCTCGAAGCCTCCGCCTCCTTGCGTGCAATCACACGCATTCGCCGCATCATTTCCGCATCATCTAAACGGGTAATCGCTGCATCCAGCGAATCTTCGTCGCCAGCCGTGTAAAAAATTGCATCACGCCCGTCCTTAAACTGTTCCGTAATCAACGGACTACGCGCCGCAATAATCGGCACACCTGATGCCATGGCTTCGAGCAGCGTCAACCCCACTTGTTCATCCAACGTTGGGAAAATGAAGGCATCGCCCGAAGCATAGGCTTCCGCCAAATTGCGCCCACGCAAAAAACCTGTAAATACACAGTTTGTTCCAGCAAAGGCACGTTCCAACTCTTTTCGGTATGGCCCATCACCCACAACAGCCAGACAAACATCGTCACGTCGCTTCATCATTGGCAGCAACGCTTCCAAATTTTTCCGTTTTTGCAAGCCACCAACATAAACCAACAACTTCTTATTTTTTTGCCCTTTTGCAAGAATCATTCTCATATCTTCAGACACAAAATGCGGATGGCGTTTTTCCAAATCCACCCCACGTTTTAACACATGAGCATTTGTAATTCCATATTGTGCAAGCACATGACGCATGACATGAGAAGTACACAAATTCATAGAAGCAGCAGCAGATACTTTCTGCCGCATTTTCCACAACATTTTTTCCGATATCCGATAATTAAGATAGTAGTCTTTCGCCTTCAGCATATAATTGGTATGATAGCTCACTACCATGGGAATCCCCAATTTAGCTGCATACTGCGAGGCCACATTTCCTAAAAGCATCGGATTTACAATATGTACCACCTGTGGCGAGAAATCCAACATAATCTCGTTGATACGTTTCAAAGAAGGTGCCCACAATATTTTTTTCCCAAATGGCAAATGTTTGTCCGGAATGCCATAAATGGTCGCATCCTCAAACTGGTCAATGCCTCTGTCCGGCGTAATGACAACAACCTGATGCCCTTCTTTGAGAAAATAACGAATGGCTTCTGTCAATCTTAACACCAAACCATCGGTCGCAGGCAGAAAATCCTCTGTGACAATCATTATTCGCATTGGCCCCTCTCCTTTCTCACCTTTGACACATCGTTATCCTACCACAAATATACGTGATATTCTATAAATCCCCAATCTTTATCTTCAATTCTTAATAGTTGCCGTCTTTACCATGTCACCACGTTCAACAACGACACATTGCATCAAAAAACAGGAACCCTTCAAGGTTCCTGTTCTTATAAATTGATGCAATGCACGCAAATGCAGACGCTGATATTTAGTTTTCATCATCAAGCAGCGGATCTCGCATCACTGCTCCAGTGCTGGCAGAGGTAACAAGATATGCATAGCGACGCAAATAAGAATTGTCGATAAGATCTCGCTTTGGCGATTTACGATTTGCCTTCCGCGCTTCCATCTCCTCATCAGTAAGGCGAACAGACAACGTCCTATTTGGAATGTCAATGTCAATCATGTCGCCTTCTTCTACCAACCCAAGCGGACCACCTTCAGCAGCTTCCGGAGAAATGTGGCCAATGCAGGCGCCAGCAGTTGCGCCAGAAAAACGGCCATCGGTCAAAAGTGCCACTTCTTTACCCAAACCAGCACCGATAATAGCAGAGGTTGGTGAGAGCATTTCTTTCATGCCAGGGCCGCCCTTAGGGCCTTCATAGCGAATAACCACAACATCACCAGAATGAATTCTGCCTTCTGTAATAGCTTCAAACGCTTCTGCTTCAGAATCAAAGACACGAGCAGGGCCGGAATGCTTGAGCATCTCAGGTGCCACAGCCCCCTGCTTCACAACAGCACCGTCCGGTGCCAGATTGCCACGCAATACAGCCAAACCACCCGTTTGCGAATAAGCATCCTCAATAGAATGAATCACATCTCGATTTTTTACCACTGCATCAGCAACATTTTCTGCCAAGGTTTTACCAGTAACCGTCATTACGGAACCATCTACCTTACCAGCATCAAGCAACTGCTTAAGCAAAGCAGGAATCCCGCCTGCCTCATTCAGATCGCTGATATGCTGCGTATTGGCAGGACTCAATTTGCACACCTGTGCAGTTTCATTGGAAATACGATCGAAATCCTCCAAGGTAATTTTAACATGAGCCTGGTTTGCAATCGCCATCAAATGAAGCACCGTGTTGGTCGAACCACCAATGGCCATATCCACCGTGATAGCGTTAAGAAAAGCCTCGCGCGTTAAAATATCGCGTGCACAAATGTTCTTTTCGACCATTTCCATGACCTGCTTCCCAGCCTTACGCCCCAGCGCTTTACGTGCACCATATGGAGCAGGAATCGTGCCATTGCCAGGTAATGCTAAGCCAAGCACTTCTGCCAAGCAGTTAATGGTATTAGCTGTATACATACCCGAACAAGAGCCACACGTTTGACAAGCGGTTTCTTCAAGCTCGGTTAAGGTTGCTTCATCAATTTTACCGGCGGTGTAGGCACCAACCGCTTCAAAACCGCCGCGGCTCAAATCACTGTCTTCACCGCGATAACGACCTGGCAACATTGGACCACCGCTGACATACACGCAAGGCACATTAAGACGTGCAGCTGCCATCAGCATCCCTGGTACAATTTTGTCACAGTTCCCAATCAACACCAAACCATCAAACTTATAAGCCATATACATGGCCTCAATAGAATCGGCAATCAGTTCGCGCGTTGCTAAAGAATAGTTCATACCAGAATGATTCATCGCAATGCCATCACAAAGCCCAATCGCAGGAAATTCCATTGGCGTACCGCCGGCGCCTAAAACGCCCGCTTTCACAGCATTAGCGATTTCATCCAAATGAAAATGACCCGGAATCACTTCATTTTGTGCATTAACAACACCAATTAAAGGCTTTGCCAAATCTTCTGTTGTATAGCCCATAGCTCGGAACAGCGAACGATGGGGCGCACGCGTAGGGCCTTTTTTTACTTGATCACTTCTCATAGAATAACTCATCTCCATTTATATACTTATATATTCTCTTGGTCAATTTGCTCGCCATCATTTGTAAATAAAGGCAACGACAGCAGGTAGGATTTATCAACGTATTCGTCTGAAATACTGCTTTGAAAACCATGGCGAATGATGCTGGCTTCACCAACCACATAGCCACCAAGTGCTTCCACCAAATCAGCCAACGCAGTCATCGTTGAACCATGCAAAACCACATCATCAACCAACAATACTCGCTTATCTGTCATATAGGCTGCATCATCTTTCGATAAATACAACCGTTTATAATGCTCTTCATCGCCGCGACGTTCAACAACTTGAATAGCAACAACGTCGTCCATATACGCTTTTGCACTCTTGCGCGCAACCACGAAACGCTCCTTTCCTGCAAGCAGCGTCATTGCATAGGCTAAGGTAATGCCCTGAATTTCTTCTGTTACAATACAGTCAAAATCCGGCACTTTTTCCAATAGCGCAGCCGCAGCCGCCTGAATCAAGGGCAAGTCATTGTAGGCAATGAACAGAGGGATCCACGTTTCTTCATCAATTTGGTACAAAGGCAGTTGACGTTTCAAACCAGCAATTTCAACTTCATGAAATTTCTTCATCATAAACCCTCCCTTACTGTATTCTTTTACTATAACAAATAACGGTCGTGAATGCAATTTTCCCACGAGCAATTTTATCCAAATATTTTTACATATCTCCCCAGCGCACACCTTTTGTCGCAAAAGTGCATATAAAAAGGGTGCATCGGCAACCCGATGCACCCTTGTATTCCAAATTGAACGTATAAAATTATACGCAACCGGTTGGTTTTGGAAGACCAGCGATTTTGCATGCGCCCTTAGCTGGACCAGATGGGAAGAGATCATAGATTTCTTTCAGGGAGAAACCAGATTCCTTGGTCATCTTACGTACCATTGGAGCGATACCGTATTCATTGTAGTAGTCTTTGAGATAGTTGATGAGTTTCCAGTGATCTTCGCTGAGTTCGCTGAGACCTTCGGTTTCAGCCAAGTACTTAGCAACATCTTCATCCCACTGGTCAAGGCTTACTAAGAAACCGTCTTCATCGACTTCAACTTTTTTACCATTTACATCGATTTCTGGCATTGATAAAGCACCTCACATTTTAAATTTGTCAAATTTGTGTATTGGATCTACAAACCCAGGATATTCGACCAAATAGTCTTTCAGCATTTCTGTAGCCATTCTCAAGCCATCGACCTGACCCATTTTATACTCACTCAACTTCGAGTCAGAAATCTCACGAATCAAATCTTCACAAAAGTCTAACCATTCCATGCAATCATCCAAGAGGGCCATTTGTATCTCCTTTTCACATTATACCATTACCTTAAGGTAATGAAAAGCAATTTAACGGAGGATTCAAAAAGAATTACTAATGCTTTCCTCTGAACCCTCCAAATTCAACCCTAAGAAATTACTTCTTAGGAAGCGTTACATAGGAAGTCCCAAGATAGAGATATTCAATCTTCCCATCGTTTGCCAAGTCAGCTACCGCAACGTCGACATCGCGTTTCTTCACACCAAGAGCATCAGCGATTTCACGGTTCTTCGCTTTGTCTTTGGTGCCGAGGAATTCGATGATCTTCGCTTCGAGTTCTTCTTTGGTAAAGTCAGCCATTATGACATCTCCTTTCGACAGATGTTACAGGGCTAAACCAAATTACATGGTTTCAACTGCGTTGGTATATTTGAAGTTAGAGGTCGTGCGGAAGGTCTTTACAGAGAATGTAAAGTCATCGATGTGCTTATCGGTGAATTCCAGACCGGAAATTTCAAAGAATTTTTCCCAACCGATACGTTCAACCCATTCACCATAGCGTTCGCCTGGCATAGCGTTTTCAACCCAGATTTCAACCAAGTGCTTGATGGTGTTAACGAGAGTTGGCCATCTTGGTGGTTCGTTAGGGATGTAAGGAACAACCAGCTTGGAGAAGGTTGGGCCCGTACGAGCGTTGGAAACCTTACCACCAACGAATACTGCGAGACCATCGTTTTCAGGGTCTGCGATAGGCAGTGCTGGGCAGACGGAGAAGCAGTTACCGCAGTACATGCACTTTTCTTCGTTGATCGTAACAGATTTCTTCTTAGGATTTGGACGAATAGCACCTACTGGGCAAGCTGCAACGAGGTTAGGAATTTCGCAGGAGTCAGCAACTTGTTCGTCGATAACGCGAGGAATCGTTCTGTGCATACCTACGAAAGAAATGTCGGAGCAGTGTACAGCGCCGCACATGTTCAAGCAGCAAGCCATGGAAATTTTCAGATGAGCTGGCAGGTCATCGCGTTTGAAGTAGTCATAGAGAGCATCCATAACTGCTTTAACGGTACCAGAAGCATCGGTAGCTGCACTATGGCAGTGTACCCAACCCTGGGTATGGAGCATGGTGCGCAGGGAGCGACCAGTACCACCAACTGGGAAGCCGTAAGCTTCTACTTCTTCGATGATCTTATCCACGTTAGCTTCTTCAGTGGTCATAAGTTCGATAGAAGTACGGGTTGTGAAACGAAGATGCCCATCGCAGTATTTGTCTGCGAGGTCAGCAAACCAACGAATGGTTTCGGTGGAGAGCAGACGGGTAGAACCTACACGTACAGTGTAAAGAGCACCTGCAGGGCCAACGTGTTTCAGAACACCTGGTTTAATTTTTTCATGATATTGCCACTGACCATAGTTGTCCTGGCACATTTTAGGCATTTTATCCCAGTAGTGCGGAGGTCCAATATCAGTTGCAGCGTATTGAGACATCATTATTCAGCCACCTCCGTTTGATTAAAATCTTCACCATACCAGTAGATATATGGGTTTTCACGTGGGTGATCAACCATCTGAGGTACTGGCTTCATGTCGATCGCTTTAAGCATGGAGTTCATGCCGAGTCGGTAGATCAATTCGCCGAGACGTTCACGGGTCTTAGCGTGTTCATCCCACCAATCCCAAACGCGTTCTACGAAATCTTTGAAGTTTTCGTAGTCGTTTTCTTTGTCGAGCTTCATGAATGGTACAACAACCCAGCCGAGGAAAGCGGACTGTACGATGGTAGCTTTACCACCGAGCAGGATGGAAGCACCTTTGTCTTTACCAACGTGCAGAGCCTTTGGCATGTTGTTGATGCAGTGCATGCAACGGGTGCAGTTAGCGTTGTCAATGGTGATTTCCTTCTTGTCAGCGTCATAGCTGATGCAATGGGTTGGGCAACGGCCGATGATAGCCTTGATTGGCAGCCCAGCATCTGCATAAGCAGCAACTTCAGCCTGGTCTACCTGGATGTCATCTCTCCAGGTACCAATAACCGCAATATCGGAACGAGCAGTTGCAGATACGCAGTCGTTAGGGCAACCAGAAGCTTTAATTTTGGACTTGTAAGGCCACATTGGGCGGTGCAATTCCATCTGATAGTGCTGGGTGACATTGTAGGTGAAGTCCAGCGTATCATAGCATGCGAATTCGCAACGGCCAGGACCTACGCAGCAGCTTGGGGTTCTGAGGTTAGAACCGGAACCACCAAGGTCCCAACCAGCTTCAGACAGATCGTTGAAGCAAGGCTGCAGATGTTCGGTGGTAGTACCAAGGAAAATAACGTCACCGGTTGCACCATGCATATTGGTGATGCCGGAACCATGCTTGTCCCAAATGTCGCACAGAGTGCGAAGGTCTTCAGACTTGTAGAAGAAGCCGGAAGGCTGGTTGATACGCATGGTGTGGAATTCGGTTACAGCTGGGTATTTTTCAGGCTTCAGAGTGTAACGCCCTACAACACCGCCGCCGTAACTGCGGACACCTACGATACCGCCGTGTTTCCACAGTGGCATCTTAACTTCGTAAGATTCTTCCAATAAATCGAGCAAAGTATCGCATACTTCTTTATTGACGGAGGAAGAGGCTTTTTCAATTTCCTTGACGAAGGAAGGCCATTTGCCTTTCTTCATCTCTTCCATCATCGGTCTATTGTTGGTAGACAAATCCATACACCTCCATGTTATTTGTCACGGGACAAACCCGTGAATGGAATCAATATTCGTTCAAAGCAATGGCATCAGCAGGGCAAACTGCAATGCAGGTCTGGCAACCAATGCATTCGTTTTCGTTAACGGTGGATACGCCATCAACAATTTCGTAAACGTTTTGTGGGCAGTCGGATGCACAAGCACCGCAACCAACGCACTTGGTTTCGTCAACTTCTACTAAGTACATGTTTCTTCGCTCCTTCCTATAATAGATTATCTTCTTTGTCGTAACCCGACAAATCACTCATCTACTTTCATTAGTTTCTCACACTTTGTGAAATTTTGCAATAAATAGCCGCCGTTCAGAATGTGATTATCTTAATTTCATCAATAAATATCATTTATTTTTATGGAAAGCTTCTGCTAATTGTACAAAATTTTTCGCCCAAACCTCAGAGGACGCAGCGTGGAAATGGTGATAAGTCGCCAATGTATTGCGGCTCACAAGCCCATCCATGATTTGCCCGTCTATTTCGCAGATGCCTTTACCACGTTCTGTGGCAAAGCCAAACGACGTTGGTTCCGCCATTTCTACACGCGAGTGGTGAAATTCATGACCAACCAGCTTCATGCCTTCCGCAAAGAAAGGATTTTCTGTTGTAGCACGTTGCACGGTATAGCCCAAGCCAACAGGACGTTGTTCCATTGTCACACTGGCATCAAAAATGCCTGCCATCGGATAGTGATTATTTTCACTTACCAATTCCCTCACCAAATACATGAGTCCGCCACATTCGGCATAAATCGGCATACCTGCTTCCGATGCTTCTTTCACCGCTTGCCGCATACCCACATTATCTGCAAGATGCTGTGCAAAAATCTCCGGAAAACCACCGCCAATATAAAGACCATCCAGCGCCGGCAGAGACGTTTCCTGCAAGGCGTCAATATCGATCAACTCTGCTCCTTCTCTGGTCAAGGCTTCGAGGTTTTCTGGATAGTAAAAGCTAAAGGCACGATCACGGAAAACACCGATACGCACTTTGTCTTTGATGACTTCTTGCTGTCTTTCCGGAAGTGGGTCCTTGAGGGCTGGTGCAGCCTCAGCGATACGCAAAAGAACTTCCAGGTCAACATGGTCGCTAACCAGTTTCGCCAACCCATCAATACGTGCTTGCAGGGCATCTTGTTCGGCAGCTGGAATCAGTCCCAAATGTCGATCTGGAATTTCCACGTTTTTGCTCTTTGGCAGCGCACCCAAAAGCGGTACATCACAATATTCTTCGATGACCTTTGTCATAAGATTCAAATGTCGCGGACGTGCCACCTGATTGAGCACAACACCGGCAATGTTGACACGTTTATCAAAGCCAACAACGCCGTTAATAATAGCCGCTACGCTGCGTGTGATGCGTGTCGTATTAACCACCAATATAACAGGCGCCTGCAAGGTAACAGCAAGTTCAGCAGTGCTGTTAGAGCCTTGCCAATCCAGCCCATCGAAGATGCCCATAGCACCTTCCACCACGGCAATATCTTTGTCTTTGGCATGGTTGATAAAAGAATGGAGAATTTGTTCTTTTGTCATCATCACTGCATCGAGATTGCGGCAAGGTATGCCACTGGCAAAGGTAGACCAGCTTGGGTCGATATAATCTGGTCCCTTTTTGAAGCCTTGTAGCAAAAGACCACGCTCCCTAAGGGCGCGTTGCAACCCTATGGTGAACGTGGTCTTGCCAGAGCGCCCTTGCACAGCAGCGACAACAAGTCGCGGAATGTGAATATTTGTTGTTTGCTCTGTATAATTCATAAGCTTAACCTACTACGATATTGACCAGTTTGCCCGGAACAACGATGTTTTTGCGTACCGTTTTACCTGCAATAGCATCCTGAACTTTTTGTTCCTGCATCGCCGTTTCGATGATGGCTTCTTTGTCAAGGTCATTGGCAACGACAATGCGTGCTTTGAGTTTACCATTCACCTGAACAGCCAGTTCCACTTCATCAACTTCAAGCGCAGATTCGTCCACTTCTGGCCATTTCTGAAGATGAATACTGTCACTGTGCCCAGTTTTTTCCCACATTTCTTCTGCAATGTGCGGCGTGATTGGTGCCAAAAGCAGCATCAGGGCCTCCACGGCTTCGCGTACAGCAGGCGTCACTTTCTGACCACTTGTTTCACGGAAGTGATACAGCCCGTTGACCATTTCCATAATCGCAGAAATGGCAGTATTAAAGTTGAAACGCTTGGAAACATCTTCGGTGACACGCTTGATGGTAGTGTGGGTAAGGCGGCGTAAATCTTTTTCTGCGCCGGCATCCACGGTTCCTGCTTCGTCATCCAAATAGTATTCTACTACCAAACGCCATACACGATTCAGGAAACGATAGCAGCCTTCCACAGCACGATCGTTCCATTCCAAATCACGATCCGGTGGAGCCGCAAAAAGAATGAAGAGACGTGCAGTATCTGCACCGTACTGATTCAAAATATCTTCCGGAGAAACAATATTTCCCTTCGATTTACTCATCTTTGCGCCGTCTTTAAGCACCATTCCCTGAGTCAGCAGATTCTGGAATGGCTCATCGGTGCTGCACATACCAAAGTCATGGAATACTTTCGTAAAGAAGCGTGCATAAAGCAAGTGCAAAATAGCGTGTTCTACACCGCCGATGTACTGATCAACGCCATGTTCCATCCAGAAATCGGCCTTGTCTTTCGCAAATGGCATATCACTGTTGTGTGGATCACAATAGCGCAGGAAATACCAGCTGGAACAAACAAAAGTATCCATGGTATCCGTTTCCCGACGAGCTGGTTTGCCGCAAATTGGGCAAGTCGTTTCAACAAAGTCTTTAACATAAGTCAGCGGCGATTCACCGGTTGGCTTAAATTTCACATCTTCAGGCAGCATCACAGGCAGCTGATCTTCAGGCACTGGCACTGCACCGCAGTCATCGCAGTAAATGATTGGAATTGGTGCACCCCAATAACGCTGACGGCTAATCAACCAGTCACGCAGACGGAAATTGACCGTAGCATGACCTTTGCCCATTTCTTCGAGCTTGGCAACAATGGCTTTTCCGGCTTCAACGTTGTTCATACCGTCAAATTCGCCAGAATTTATCATCACACCTTCGTCCACATAAGCCGTTTCCATTTCGTCAACGGTAAGCACATGGTCTTTTGGCGTCACAACAACGACGATTGGCAAATCGTATTTCTTAGCGAACATAAAGTCACGTTCATCGCCTGAAGGCACACCCATGACCGCCCCTGTGCCATATTCATAGATGACATAATTGCCAATATAAATAGGCACTTTCTTGCCATTGATTGGGTTTGTGGCATAAGCACCGGTGAAAACGCCTTCCTTTTCAGTTTCTGTGGAAGTACGTTCAATTTCACTCATCTTCATCGTTTTATCCACAAAGGCTTCAACAGCAGCCTTTTCAGCCTTGCCTTCAATGAGCTTGGCAACCAGCGGATGTTCCGGCGCAAAAACCACATAAGAAACACCAAACAGCGTATCCGGACGTGTCGTAAAGACTTCAAACGCATCACCCTGTTCGGTTTCAAATGTAATCATTGCCCCTTCAGAACGACCGATCCAGTTTTCCTGCATCACCTTGACCTTATTTGGCCAACCTTCGAGTTTGTCGAGATCGTCTAAGAGACGCTGTGCATAATCGGTAATCTTAAAGAACCACTGATCCAGCGCTTTCTTTTCAACAACAGAATCGCAGCGTTCACACTTACCGTCCACAACCTGTTCATTGGCAAGCACCGTTGCACAGCCTGGGCACCAGTTCACATTGGCATTTTTCTTATAAGCCAGCCCATTTTTGTACAGCTGCAGGAAAATCCACTGTGTCCAGCGATAATAATCCGGCAGGCAGGTGGTAACTTCACGGTCCCAGTCAAAGCTAAGCCCCAGCGCCTTAAATTGACGCTTCATATTGGCGATATTTTCCTTCGTCCATTTAGCCGGTGGAATACCATGCTTAATGGCAGCATTTTCTGCTGGCAAGCCAAAGGAATCCCAGCCCATCGGATGCAGCACATTATAACCGTGCATGGTCTTAAATCGTGCAATAACATCCCCAATGGAATAGTTACGCACATGACCCATATGGAGGTTGCCCGATGGATATGGGAACATTTCCAGGCAGTAGTAGTTTGGTTTTTGGCTATCATCAGCACGATACATATCGGCGTCAGCCCACTTCTGCTGCCATTTTGATTCTATTTTCTTAAAATCATATTGTTCTTTCATGTTTGATGGCCCTTTCTCTTTTTCCCCTGTGTTCTATAACAATAGAAGAATTCACTAACGTTTATTATATAAATTCTCAGCGCCGGCGTCAACGGGGCACAAGAATTCAGAGCGATTTTTTCACTGCCATCATACATTTTTAGCGATTGTTCGCTCTATCATCGAAAATATAGCGCCAATGCGACCACCATACGCATAAAATCAAACAAAACGCCTGACGGACACTTTTCTGTCATCTGTCAGGCGCTCAGTTTTCTTTCACTCACCAATGCGTTCACTGGCAGCTTGTGGCATCTCGGCAAGCTGTATTTCTTCCCAGCTCACCACACCACGCAACGGTGCAACCGTCAGTTTCAAATAAGCCGTATCTCGCAGCACACGCTCGGTGCGAAAAACAATTTCCTTCATCTGACCAGTTTCATCATAAGCCGAAAGCGTGTATTCATGCGTCATGCCAGCATCTGGCGTAATCGCCACACACTTGCTGTTGTCGATTTGCGTATAGTAATCTCTGCTGCCAATCCCCGTCCAGAAAAACACAACAGCCACTGCGAGCAGCAACACAATAGCCGCAAGCACAACTTGCAGAAAACGTTTCATCAATAATACATCCCCCTTCCCACACTCAGCTGCGCCGGACGAGCCAAAAGCACGTAACCGACAAGTGCACAGAAAGGAACGATAAATAGCAAACGAATTTTCATAAAAGCATCTCCTTTACTTGAAGTGCTTTCATTTTAACAAGCCATGCTTACACGCAGATGACCGCCGCCTTACAATTACCTTACAACGCAAAAAATCCGAGAGCAAAGGCTCTCGGATTTTCATCTTAAAGATTATTCAAAGATCTTAGCAACAGTACCAGCACCTACGGTGTGGCCACCTTCACGAATTGCGAACTGAAGACCTTCTTCCATTGCGATTGGGTGGATCAGTTCTACGGTCATGGTGACGTGGTCACCAGGCATTACCATTTCTACGCCTTCTGGCAGGCTGATGGTACCGGTTACGTCGGTGGTGCGGAAGTAGAACTGTGGACGATAACCATCGAAGAATGGTTTATGACGGCCACCTTCTTCTTTCGTCAGTACGTATACCTGTGCTTCGAACTTGGTGTGTGGGGTGATGGTGTTTGGATGTGCCAATACCTGGCCACGTTCGATTTCTTTCTTATCTACACCACGGAGCAGTACGCCGATGTTGTCCCCTGCTTCTGCATGGTCGAGAATCTTACGGAACATTTCTACGCCGGTGCAAACGGTTTTCTTGATTTCTGGCTTGATACCTACGATCTGCAGTTCGTCGCCGACTTTCAGCTGGCCACGTTCTACACGACCGGTTGCTACGGTACCACGACCGGTGATGGAGAATACGTCTTCGACTGGCATCAGGAATGGCTTGTCGATGTCACGGGTTGGGGTTGGGATGTATTCATCAACTGCTGCCATGAGTTCTTTGATGCCTTCTGCCCATGGACCGGTTGGGTCCTGCAGTGCCTGGTAGCCGGAACCACGGATAACTGGGATGTCATCACCTGGGTAGTCGTATTCGCTCAGAAGTTCGCGAATTTCCATTTCTACGAGGTCGAGCAGTTCTTCGTCGTCTACGAGGTCGCATTTGTTCATGAATACGACGATGTATGGTACGCCTACCTGACGAGCGAGCAGGATGTGTTCGCGGGTCTGTGGCATTGGACCATCAGCTGCGGAAACAACGAGGATAGCGCCGTCCATCTGTGCAGCACCGGTGATCATGTTCTTAACATAGTCAGCGTGCCCTGGGCAGTCTACGTGTGCGTAGTGACGGGTGTCGGTTTCGTATTCTACGTGAGCGGTGTTAATGGTAATACCGCGTTCTCTTTCTTCTGGCGCCTTATCGATATCTTCGAACTTGGTGCTTGCTGCTTTACCTTCCAGGGAAAGTACTGCGGTGATTGCAGCGGTGGTGGTGGTTTTACCATGGTCAACGTGACCGATGGTACCAATGTTTACGTGTGGTTTTGTACGCTGAAATTGTTCTTTTGCCATTACAAAAATTCCTCCTTGGATTTCATCTAAAGATGAAAATTGATGACTAGAGTTTATATATTTCCAATAGTTTGATTGTATCCGTTTTGGCGAACGTTGTCAACAGATGAACAGCACAAAAAAACGACAGTCGTTAGCGACTGTCGTTTACTGCGGTGGACGGGACTTGAACCCGTACGAGTTGCCTCACACGCCCCTCAAACGTGCGCGTATGCCAATTCCGCCACCACCGCTTGGTGTCTCGCCGCTTCGGTGCATCCCTCAGCGACGAGATTTATTATACGAAATGAAAAGTGATTCGTCAACACTTTTTTTCGTTTTTTAGCAATTTTTTCACCTGAGCGCGAAGTTTCTCTTTATCGCCGTTGTTTTCCAGCACATAAGGCGCTTTCGCCAAGCGCTCCACTTCTGACATCTGCGCCTGCATCTTTTGCGCTGCATAGCCTTCATTGATGCCGTCACGCTTCATCAGGCGTTGTTGGCGCAAGGTTTCATCGGTGTGTACCAGCCACACTTTATCGCAAAGCGCATCCATTCCACTTTCATACAAAAGCGGCACCACAAAAAATACCAACGGCTCCGCTTGCAGCTCGCCAAATCGTTTTTCCGCCAAGCAACGAATCGCCGGATGTGTGATGGCATCAAGTGTGGCGCGCGCTTTTTCGTCTGAGAAAACTTTTCGACCCAAGGCAGCACGATCCAATGTGCCATCGTCACAAAACACCGTATCACCAAAAGCAGCACGCACCCTATGCAGCACAGCACTTTCAGGCGCCATAATATCGCGCGCCAGTTCATCAGCATCGACAATAGGATAGCCTAGCTCCTTCAAATAATCGCTAACAACTGTTTTTCCGGAAGCAATGCCACCAGTAAGACCTATAATCACCATGTGCCCTCCTAACTTTTTTGACAATGCGGACAATACACACTGCTGCGTCCTGCCACTTGCACGCTCTTGAGTGTGGTGCCACACTGCCGACACGGTTGACCGGCACGACCATAGACCTGATGCGCCAGTTGAAAACTGCCAGCTTTGGCTTCGCTGTCAACATAATCGCGAATGGTGCTGCCGCCAGCCGCAATGGCTTCTTGCAGCACATCTTTGGTTGCCTCCACAATAGCACCGCACTCAGCTGCCGTTAAACGAGCAGCACTTTTCCGCGGGCGCACGCCAGCGCGGAAAAGAATTTCGTCCGCATAGATATTGCCAATGCCAGCCACCACCGATTGATCAAGCAGTTGCGCTTTCACTGGCCGTTTTCGCCCTTTGCAACACGCTTTGAACATCGCCGCATCAAAGGCTTCGCTCAACGGCTCCGGACCGAGAGCTGCCAACGGCGGCCGCGCAAACGGATCTTCCTGCATGAGCGTAAAACCGCCAAAGCGGCGCACATCATGATAATGCACCGCCTGACCGTCATCGAGAAAAAAGACAAGGTGTGTATGCTTTTCAGGTGCGTCATCAGCCTTACGCACAAGTAGTTTTCCCGTCATACGCAAATGACACAGAAGCCACAGCTTTTTGCCTTCTTTCGTCAACGCAAAAAGAATGTACTTGCCACGCCGCATTATCGCTTCAATGTAAGTTCCCGTAAGCACCTTTGTAAAAGCAGCCACATCCGGCTGCGCCATGTGCAGCACATCTGATGTACGCACCATGACGCGCACGATAGACCGTCCCAGAATCCGAGCACGCAAGCCCCGACAAACTGTTTCCACTTCTGGCAATTCTGGCATTAGATGTTCTCCATTTCTTGCCAGTTAAAGCCCGCTTTAAGGTCTACCTTGAGCGGCACATTTAACGCCACCGCTTCTTCCATCGACTGCTTTACCACCTGGCTCAGGGCCAAAGCCCCTTCACGCGAAACTTCAAAAATCAATTCATCGTGCACTTGCAAAAGCATTTTTGCATCAATGTGATTGTCTTCGATGGCTTTTTCACAGCGCAGCATCGCCAGCTTAATGATGTCTGCCGCAGTGCCCTGAATTGGCGAATTGACGGCTGTGCGTTCCGCAAACTGGCGCAAATTGCGGTTGCGGCTATTGATGTCTTTAATATAGCGGCGACGTCCCATCATGGTTGTCACATAGCCTTGCTCTCTGGCCTGCACAATGGTGTCATTGATAAAGGTTTGAACCAATGGATAGCGTGAAAAGCAAAGGTCGATATAGGCTTGTGCTTCACGACGGCTAATGCCAAGCTCTTTAGCCAAGCCATAATCCGTTTGACCATAAATGATGCCAAAATTGACGGCTTTAGCCGTGCGGCGCTGGTCGGCTGTCACTTCATCCATCGCCACATGAAAAACTTCCGAAGCCGTACGGCGATGAATGTCTTCTCCTTGCAAAAAAGCTTGCATAAGCATATCGTCCCCCGAAAGATGCGCCAGCACACGCAATTCAATTTGAGAATAGTCTGCGCTGATGAGGATATTCTGCTTCCCGATCGGAATAAACGCTCTGCGAATACGTTTGCCTTCTTCCGTACGCACAGGAATATTTTGCAGGTTTGGCGCTGTACTGGAAAGTCGCCCTGTGGCGGTCACTGTTTGATTAAAGGACGTATGCACACGATCATTATTATCAACAAGTTTGAGCAACCCATCTACATAAGTGCTCTTGAGTTTCGCCAACTGGCGATAGTCAAGCACACGGCCAACAATCGGATGATTGTCACGCAATGTTTCAAGCACTTCCGCACTGGTGGAATAGCCTGTCTTTGTTTTCTTCACGACAGGCAGTTCCAGCACTTCAAAAAGGATATGCCCAAGTTGTTTTGGCGAGTTCGGATTCACTGGTTCGCCTGCCATAATTTCAATATCTTTTTCAATCTCTTGAATACGTGCATCAAATTCAACCTGCAACTTTTCAAGATAAGTTGTATCCACCCGCACGCCAACAAGTTCCATGCGTGCCAAAAGCCATGCCAACGGTAATTCCACATCACGGTAAAGACTCATGCAGCCGTGTTCAACCATCTGTGCGCGCATCACCGGATACGCATCCTCTACCACTTCCAACGCAGCAAATGGACGTACTGCTTCATCTTCTACCAGACCGCGCCCCAAATACACTTCACAAGCCCGTGCCAACTCGTGGTCACCGCCTTCCGGCTGCAAGAGATAATCACTCAGCACCACATCAAAGCTCACACGCTCAACATCACATCCGCCCAAAAGCAGAGCACGTGCAAACACCTTGGCATCATCCGTAAGCACAAAAACATCATCACGTGCAAAAAGTTTGGACAACGCTTCAACAAGATGGTCCCATTCTTCTGACTGTGCAATCACCACACCATAATTATGTGCCTCAGAACGCCAAAAAAATCGCTGCGGATGATAATCGGCATCTACATCAACCAACATCGGATAATGCCCGGCACCTAATGCGCTCAAAAGGTCCACCGCTTCTTCCACATTCGCACAGAACACACCTGTTGATTGTGCAGGCACCACTTCGCCTGCCTCTTCCAGCGCAGTCATGCCATAGTCCGCTTCTAACTTACGCAAAAGCTTTGTCAGCCCAAGCTCCTTATAAAACAACGTCAGTGCTGCCACATCCGGTTGGTCGAAACTAAAATCAAGGCTTTCAAAATCAATCGGCACATCGCGTTTAATGGTCGCCAACTCTTTAGAAAGCAACGCATCTTCCTTGCCGGCAAGCAATTTATCGTAAAGTTTTTTCCCTTGCAAATCCTCTAAATGGGCATAGAGATTTTCTACACTGCCATAATCATCCAAGAGTTTTTTGGCTGTTTTCTCACCAACGCCATTCACACCTGGAATATTATCGCTTTTATCACCCATAAGCCCTTTCATTTCAATCACGAGCTGTGGCGTTAAACCATAGTGTTCCGCTAAAAATTCCGGCGTAACAATTTCCATGTCAGCACCCTTGCTCTTCGGAAAACAAACAGTCACTTGCTCATCTACCAGCTGAAATAAATCTCTATCTCCGCTCAAGATGATACTTTTTCCGCCAATCGCCGTCTGATGTGCACTCATCGTGCCAATAACATCGTCCGCCTCATAACCCTGAATCCCGAAGGTTTCAATGTTCATATACGAAAGCGCTTCACGAATCAACGGCATCTGCGTCAAAAGGTCCTCCGGCATACCGGTACGTGTCCCCTTATAGTCCGCATACCGTTCGTGGCGAAACACCTTTTTCGACACATCAAAAGCCACAAAAAGCGCATCAGGCTTAAACCGTTCAATCACCGATTGCATGGTATTCAAAAAGCCAAAAACCGCATTCGTTGGCACACCTTTGGCGTTTGTCAGCCGCGGCACCCCATAATAAGCGCGATTCGCTAAACTATTTCCATCTATCATTAGTAAGGTCGTCATAAGGATTCCTCTCTTTGCTTCTGATACGCCTGTACCAACGCCGCTTTTTGGGCATGACTCAAGCGTTTTATATGCCACTCGCGGCTCATGGCCGCTTCCTTCGTAGCAAAAGATTCTGTATAAACCAGAGTGACCGGCAAACGGGCACGCGTATACTTTGCACCACGTCCACTGTTGTGCACCTTTGCACGCGCCACAGGGTCTGTGGCATAACCACAGTAAAAACTTCCGTCCGCACAACGCACAAGATACGTATAGTGTTCACCCATTGTCGTCCCTCCTCGCCAACTATTATGACAGATTCAGCCGATGATGGCAAATCTTGTCAACAACTACACACCAATAAAAATTCCGCACAACTAAGCATCTAAGAAAATATAAAAAGCACGTTCCCTCAAAGTGAGAACGTGCTCTTTACTTAACGCTTTATGAAATATTCACGATACCAGAGAATAAGCGACATTGCTGTGTAAATATAGCGCTGGCGCATGGCTTTTCCTTGATAATGTTCATCGAGATAGCCCAACAATTTTTCCTGATCGAAAAAGATGCCTGCTTCTGGCGATTCAAAGATTTCTTTCACATAATTATAATATTTTTCTTGTTTTAACCAATCGCGAATCGGAACAGGAAATCCATTTTTTGGACGTCGCGCCCATTCTTCCGGCAATTCGGCAAGTGCTGCTTTGCGAAGCGCATATTTACTAAGACCATCTTTAATGCGGAATTTCGTTGGTATCTTTTCCGCTACCTTCATAACGTCTTTATCAAGGAACGGTACACGCAGCTCCAAAGAATGTGCAGAGCTCATTTTATCTGCCTTAAGCAAAATATCGCCCGGCAACCAAAGGCGCATATCAATGGTCATCATCTTAGTGACGTCATCTTTATCTTTAACGCTCTGATACACCGGCGCCGTCAGTTCACTTACAGTTACGCCATTGCGAAATGGTGCTTTAAGCACAGCACGTGCCTCATCTTCCGGAAAGACTTTCGCTTGTCCAATGAAATACTCTTCCGGCGTTTGGCCGCCACGCACCATCAGATCAGTAAGACGATTGTTTGGCAGATGCCGAGCCACCTTGCACAATCCGCGACGAATGCCATGCGGCACTATGCGATCATACATCTGCAAATGCGGTGTACGCATATAGCTTTCATATCCGCCAAAAAGCTCATCGGCACCTTCGCCGGAAAGCACTACTGTAACATGTTCACTGGCAAGTTTCGTAAGGAAATACAGCGGCACGGTCGAAAGATTGGATTGCGGTTCATCGAGATGATATTGAATAGCCGGCAGCGCATCAAAGAAATCGTCAGCACCAATCAGGCGAATGTGATGATTAAAGCCAAGAATTTCTGAGAGGCGATGTGCCAAATCCGTCTCATTAAAACGCCCTTCATAATCTCCAAAGCCGACAGAGAAGGTGTTTTTCGGCTTGAACAGCGCCGTAATATAGCTCGAGTCAATGCCACCTGAAAGGAACGCCCCCACCGGTACATCAGCAATCTTATGCACCTTCACCGAATCCTTAAGCACATCTGAAATCTGTTGAATGTAACTTTCCAAAGATTCATCGGTGCCATTAAATTCAAAATCCCAGTAACGCTTACGGGTCATACGCCCCTGTGCATCAACGCGCATCCAGGTTCCTGGTTCCAATTTATAGATATCTTTGAAAAAAGTTTCATTCGTTACCGGATATTGGAACGTAAGATAAGGCAACACCGCATTCTTATTCACTTCTTTCACAAAAGACGGATGCGGCAAAAAGCTCTTAATTTCAGACCCAAAGAAAAAAGTGCCATCGTTTGATGCTTTTCCATAATACAGTGGCTTAATGCCAAACATATCGCGTGCCAAAAAAAGGCTCTTTTCCTGTTCGTCCCAAATGGCAAAAGCAAACATACCCCGCACCTTATCAAGAATACCTTCTTGCCATTCGGCATAGCCATGTACGAGCACTTCACTGTCGGTATGACTCTTGAAATGATACCCCTTCGCTTCCAGTTCAGCACGAATATCTTTATGATTATAAATCTCTCCATTAAAAACAAGCGTATAACGCCCGCTTTCATCAAAAAGCGGCTGATTGCCTGCATCACTCAAGTCAATAATTGTCAAACGACGAAATCCCAACACCGCCTGCTCTGCAATATGATACCCACCACTGTCCGGCCCGCGATGGCGAATGGTATCCATCATCTGCTGAATAATGGTTTCATCGTCATAGTTCCGAGTTATGCTACCAGGCAAATAACCTACAAATCCACACATATACAAAATCCCCTCTATGGTCAATAACAATTAACAATGTTTCGTCAGCGGCATACTTCCGCTCATATAATACCTTTCCATGGTAACAAATGAATGAGAAATTCTCAAGTTCTATTTCAGCCAAAATAAAGGGTGATGTTTTCGTTACAGCCCACAACCCAAAGTGAAGCCAGCGCCAACAGCCAAACATCCCAAGTTTCTTTGCGAACAAATACCATTCAAGCAAAAAATCCCGCGCATACGCACGGGATTCAACAATTATTCCATTAAACCTTCGCCAAGCCCTTTCAGGAGACGATCAAGGTTTTCTGTCATCAACGAAAGCACTTCGCCATCATACGCTTCGATATCACCAGCATCGCCCATTTCTGCCAGATGTGGATCAAGTGGGAACTGACCAATCAACGGAACTTGGAATGCGTCACAGGTTTCCTGTACATGACTTTCCCCAAAAAGATTGATGCGTTCGCCGCAATGATCGCAACGCAGATAGCTCATGTTTTCAGCAATACCAAGCGCAGGCACATTCATAAGCTCAATCATCTTGAGTCCTTTACGCACAACCATGTTAGAAAGCCCCTGCGGCGTTGTTACCATAAGCACACCGCCAACTTTAAGGCTCTGCATGATGGTCAGTGGCACATCACCAGTTCCTGGTGGCAGGTCTACCACCAAGTAGTCCAATTCGCCCCAGCAAACATCGGTAATAAACTGCTGTACCACGCCAGTAATCAGTGCACCACGCCAAACAACAGGATCATCATCATGTGGCAGTAAAAAGTTCATACTCATGAGCTTAATGCCTGATTTGCTTTCGATTGGCTCAATGCCATATTCACCCATGGCAGGCTGATGGTTGACACCAAAAAGTTTTGGAATACTTGGACCAGTAATGTCGGCATCAAGCAGACCAACTTCAAAGCCACGTTTACGCAACGCCATGGCGAGCACAGAAGAGAAGCTGGATTTACCAACGCCGCCCTTACCGCTCATAACTACAATGATGTTTTTAATATTGGTATGTTTCTGGGCTTCCGTCAGCTGTTGTTCCTGACCGCTTGGGCAAGAACCACCGCAGGTGCTGGCAGAAGCGCAACCTTCACATTGACTCATTGAAACTCATACCCCTTTCCTATGAAAAACTCGCTATAAACACAACAAGCGGAAGGCCCACGAAGGCTCCGCTTGTTGGCTTTGTTCAATTATACCACAGGCTCTAGGGAATTAACCAGCCTATGCAATCTATAAAATTACATCATGCCCATGCCGCCAGCAGCTGCTGCCGCTGCGTTTGGATCTTCCTTGCTCACGTCAGCCACGAGGGTTTCGGTGGTCAAAATCATGCTGGCAATAGATACAGCATTCTGCAAGGCACTACGTGTAACTTTTGCCGGGTCGATAACGCCAGCTACATCAATCATATTTTCATAATCATCTTTCAATGCGTTGTAACCTTCACCAACAGGCAGAGATTTTACACGTTCGCAAACAACGCTGCCTTCAACGCCGGCATTTTCAGCAATCTGACGAACAGGTGCTTCAAGTGCTTTCTTAACAATAGCCACACCAGTCATTGCATCAGCTTCTTCAAAGGTCACTTCATCAAGGGTAGCCTGAATATCGAGCAGAGCAGTACCACCACCCGCTACGATACCTTCTTCAACAGCAGCCTTGGTTGCAGAAAGTGCATCTTCAATGCGATGTTTCTTTTCAGTGAGTTCGGTTTCAGTAGCAGCACCAACTTGGAGCACAGCAACGCCACCAGCGAGTTTAGCGAGACGTTCCTGATATTTTTCACGATCGAAATCGGAAGTGGTTTCTTCGATCAGACGACGAATCTGATCCACACGTGCTTCAATAGCAGCCTTGTCGCCACGACCATCAACAATAGTAGTGTTGTCTTTATCAACAGTAACCTGACGTGCAGCACCAAGCATATCAATGGTGGTATCTTCTAACTTGTAACCAAGTTCATCGGTCACAACAGTAGCACCAGTGAGAGCTGCAATGTCCTTCAGCATTTCTTTACGACGATCGCCAAAACCAGGTGCCTTAACAGCCACGCAAGTAAAGGTACCACGCAGACGGTTAAGAATCATTGTGGTGAGTGCTTCGCCTTCCACATCTTCAGCAATAATGAGGAGTGCTTTACCGGTCTTAACAATCTGTTCAAGTACAGGCAGAATGTCCTGAATGTTAGAGATCTTCTTATCCGTTACGAGAATGTATGGTTCATCGAGTACAGCACTCATCTTTTCGGTGTTGGTCACCATATATGGAGAAATGTACCCACGGTCAAACTGCATCCCTTCAACCACTTCCATGGACGTACCGAAAGTCTTGGAATCTTCAACCGTGATAACACCATCATTACCAACAGTTTCCATTGCGTCTGCAATCAATTTACCAATTTCATCATCAGCAGAAGAAATAGCAGCAACCTGAGCGATGGCTTCTTTGCTCTTGATTGGCTGGCTAATCTTATGGATTTCTTCAACTGCACGGTTGCAAGCAGCCTGCATACCCTTTCTCAGGATCATTGGGTTAGCACCAGCAGCAATATTCTTCAAACCTTCGCGTACCATAGCTTGTGCAAGAACAGTTGCGGTGGTAGTCCCATCACCTGCTACATCATTGGTCTTAATGGATACTTCCTTGAGCAGCTGAGCACCCATATTTTCAAATGGATCTTCCAAATCAATTTCACGTGCAATCGTTACACCATCATTAGTAATGGTTGGGGCACCATAAGGACGAGAAAGAACCACATTGCGACCTTTAGGCCCAAGCGTTACACGTACAGCATCTGCAACAGCATTGACACCAACTTCAAGCGCAGCACGCGCTTCTGCATCAAAACGAATTTCTTTTGCCATAATAAGAATTGCCTCCTAATTGCTTGTGTTCAAGATTAGTCTAAAACGACGAGAATATCTTTTTCCGAAAGAACAATGTAATCTTCGTTGTCATACTTGAGATCTACGCCACCAAATTTGCCGTAGATGACACGATCGCCTTCTTTAACGTCCAAAGCGATGTGGTTACCTTTTTCATCTCTAGGGCCAGGGCCAACTGCAACAACAGTCCCCTGATGTGGCTTTTCCTGAGCAGAACCCGGCAGAATGATGCCGCTTTCTGTTTTTTCTTCAACCTTTGCTGGTTTTACAACAACTTTATCGCCCAATGGTTTGATATTCATAAATAAGAGCCTCCTCAAATTGATTCTCAAATCTTTTGTTAGCACTCTAATTACTCGAGTGCTAACCACTGATATTATAATAACACACTTATCAAAAATTGCAAGAGGAGATTTACGTTTTTTGCCAATTTCACACAGTCTTAGCCGCCGTTTCTTGTCGAACAGCCACATCCGCGCTATACTGATAGCAAGGAGGAATGATTATGACAAAAGACGAATGGCGCAACAAAGGAAAGCAGCGCCGCAAAACGCTGTCAAATGCCGAACGCATCAGCCAAGAAACCATCCTCACGCACCATCTCATTCATGACCCACGCTGGCAGCGAGCTAAAACCGTATTGCTCTATCTAAGTTTTGGCAGCGAGTGGTCCACCGCCGCTCTCATTCAAGCAGCCTGGGCGAACAACAAAATCGTCGCTCTCACACACTGTGAGGCAGACCATTGCATGAGCGTTTGCCGTTACACCAAAGACACTCCCTTAGTCACCACCATCGGCAACCTGCGCGAAATTGCACCGAACGCACTTGAACCATTGCCTCTCGAAAGCATCGACTTCTGTCTGGTTCCTGGACTTCTTTTCGACCCTTACGGCACGCGTTTAGGTTACGGCGCCGGTTATTACGACCGCTTTTTACCAACGCTCCCATCTCACTGCACCATTCTCGCCTGTGGTTTTGATTGCCAGCTTGTCGGCGCCCCTCTCCCCTCCGAACCCACAGACTATCGTCTGCCAGAAAT
The DNA here is from genome assembly GCA_963558655.1 of uncultured Peptococcaceae bacterium. Taxonomy (GTDB): domain Bacteria; phylum Bacillota; class Peptococcia; order Peptococcales; family Peptococcaceae; genus UMGS1590. Next base: position 49,318 of record CAUWHJ010000014.1, on the reverse strand, counting down.
CTGGACACCCAGCACGCATATTCTTACACGTCAACCCTTTCATCAATAACAAAACGGCTACATCGACCAAAAGCGATGTAGCTGTTTTTCTTTATTGAGCCATCATATCTCAAAAACAATAACGGCGCTATTTTTTCACCCTTCCACCAATAAAAAAACGACCACTTCTCTACGAAGCGGTCGTTATACATAGTAATCTATGATTAGAATTTAGCGCCAGTTACTTCATCATCTGGATCAGCTTCGCTTGCGCCGTCTTCAATCTGATCGTCGGTTACGCAAGCTGCCATTTCAGAGGTATAACCAAGCGCTTCTGGAACTTCAGTGAAGTTCTGGAGCATACCTTCAGCAGCGCCAGGAACACGGAAAGTGGTGATGTCAAGAGGCTTAACAGGCACTTCTTCTGGCTTGTCAAGCTGTGGTACATAATCGTATGGATAACGATATGCACGATATACAAACAGACCATCATTTTCCTTATTGAATGGAGCGATGTATTCCCAAACAACTTCTTTATCTGGGGTTACTTCAAAGATTCTGGAGCAGCAACCTTCGGTAATCAGCGTGTTACCATTAGGCAAACGCTGTGCAGCACTGATAAGCTGGCTGTAGAATCTGGTATTGGTGATGAATGCGCCCATAGCGCCTTTGTGGGTATCGCCACCAACATAGCTCCAAACAACCTTGAGCGTGGTTGGGTCGATTTCGAGGATTCTGGAGTGGTCACGAATATCAACTTTGGTACCATCGACACTCATGCGGTCAGGCAGACCATAACCAGCCCAGCCACCGTTATCGAAGATAAGGATGTTACCTTCACCTGGCAGACCTTTTGGAATCATGTGAACATGATGCTGACCAATGATCTGACCGATGCGACGGCTTTCTTTGGTTTCAGTGAAGTCTGGACCAAGTTTCCAAACAATCTTACCAGTTTCCTTGTCAATGATAGCAAGAATATTAGCTTCACGAGCATCCCAAATGATATTGTCTGGTTTGAAACGTTCGTCACCAGCATCATACCATTTGTTTGGCCCAAGATAGCTCATAGAGTTGATGTGCATCCAGTCACCAAGTTCACCATTCTGAGTGAAATGCTGGTTAGGGTTACGGAAGAGAACGTTCTTTGCTGCCTGGGAGAAACCAAGTTCACGGAAGTGATCGTGTACATGCCATTCCCAAACAATGTTGCCTTCCCAGTCAACTTCGATGAAAACATCGTCTAAGAGCTGCTTATCGCTGATCTTGTGGTCATGGATGGTTTCATGGCAGAGAATCAAGGTGTTACCACTGTCAGTTTTGCATTCCATGCCTGGCACATAGTAACCAACTGGGTTACCTTCACGCTGATAGTCGTGATGCTGGCGTGCCATCCACATTGGTTCTTTGCCTTCGTCTTCGATGTATTCTTTTTTATTGAATTTCCAAACAACGTTACCATCCCAGTCAAGCTGTGTCAGGTCTGTCTGGTCCTGATAAGAGAATGCACTGTCACGAACACCGAGGGAGCCCATGACATAACCGCCCTTGAGGAGCTTATTTGGGAAGCCTTGGAAATCCTTCCAAACTTTAACAACATTGCCGTTCATGTCGATCAAAACAGCACCAACTTTGCCAATTGGCATGAGCGTATAGCCGCTCCACGCTTTTTCTGGATCATAGATTGTAGTACCAGTAGGGTAGATAGTAGAACTCATAAATTTTCCTCCTTAGAGATTCAGCAGTCATGTTCAATACCATCAACTGATAAATCCATTTTATATATGCTCTAAGAAGAAATCAATAACCCGGGTTAATTTTTTTATTGTTTTTTTGCACAAATATTTTTGAAGAGACAAAAACGTCTGCCATTTTTACACACACCGTCAGGAATAGCGCAAATGACGGCGATTATCCGCATAATCACGCAACCTGCTCATATCACGCACACGCAAACCATGGTCTGTTTTTTCCAACACTCCTTCACGTCGCAACGCACTAAAAATGCGCGATACCGTCACCTTGTGCAAATTAAGAAACTTAGCAATATCATCATGGTGGTAGCTCGGCAGATACTGCCCATCTACCCGTTTTTCCAAACGCTCCAGCATCCATGTACAAAGCGCAGCCGGCGCTGGCGCCTCGCTCTTGCCAAGATAAAGATTCATCAAATACCCACATTCATGAATGGCCGTGCCTACAAGCTCCTCTAAAAGCTCTGGTCGCGTATGCAAATACCCTTTAATCACATCCACGGGAATACGCAAACAATAGCAATCGGTGCCAGCAACAAAATTATTGCCGGAAATATATGGCGCTTCGTGACCATAGAGCAAAAGAATACCAATGATAGAATCCGTAAGCCCGCCGCCTTCTTTGCACGACAAAATGCTTTCAACACCGGTATCAGTAACAATTTCTCTATAAACCGTCCCCTTCCGTAAATAATAGACATAATCCACCCTATCCCCATCTTGAATTAACACCGAGCCTTTTTTGAAAAAACACGGTTCCAGATTTGGCAAATCTTTAAAATTCATCATGCGCCCCCTCTTCCTAAAACGGCAAATTTGTCAGCCCCATAATCAAACCAGATACGCAAACCATGATATACGTCAACCGACGAATCACATCTTCGCTGTTGATTTTTTTAACAATCCGCGCAGCAAACACCTGCCCAATCAAAATAACAATAATACCCACAATCGACGGCCCAATGAGGTCCGTTGTAAAAATACCTTCCTGAACACGCAAAACAAGGCAATAAATATCCGTAATCATAAAACAGCATTGCAAATTGGCTACATATTCATCCATAGAATCACAAGCAGCCATATAATAAAGCACCATAAGCGGCCCGCCGACCCCAAAAAGCCCATTGATAAGCCCCGACACAAAACTGCACACCACCATCACCGGAACAGTATCATTTACCTTAGCTTTTTCGCTGAATCGCAAAAAATAAATACCTATAACAATTAAAAAGAGGCCAAATGAAAACTTCAATGCCATCGGATCAAACGACAACGTATGCCGAATCGACAACCAGCAGCCAACAAGATAAAACACCGACGGAATGAGCACACGCCGCCAGTTGAGCGCACGACGATACAACCACACCAATGCCGCCATCTGTGCCAACGGTATCACACAGCTAATCGCCACCGCCTGAGGCAACGCCATAAAATATGGCAAAAGCGTCATCATCGTCAACGAAGCACCAAAACCAGTTACCCCCTGAATCAGCGCCCCCACCAACGACACCACCACAATAATCAGATAAAGCACCATTTTCACCCCTTCCAGCGAATAAAAATAGGTTATCTTATATATTTTATTATCCTACCACAACACTGTCAATGTCCCGCCTCTATAAAATATCCCTTTGCCAGGCTATCATAAACCAAACAGCAACGCAAAAGAACCAATAGTCACCGGCAGCAGCCGCTGCCACAATTTTATGGCATAAGAAAAACCCCAGAAACAGCTTGTTTCTGGGGTTTGTTGTGTCTGAATATCTTGCCCTGTCGCAGTAAAGATTAGCGCTTGGAGAACTACAAACGGCTCAATAATGCCATCTGTGCTATGCTCTGTGGGCTATCTGTGTGATTTTCTCTTATATAATGAAAGAAAAAACAACTCTTACCATCATATAACCAATGCACATTAACAAAAATTATCGTATAATTTAATCAGAAAAAATAAGAAAGGAGGGAAACGGAATGATAACAAGTTTCATTTTAGATGGATTGTAGTTTCTACTTTCCATTCTACTAAGTCAGAACCTATAGCCACCGGAACTAATTGAAGCTTTCATAATATATATTGGTCCATACTCTATATATTATGGAATAAAGTATCTTCGCTTTATGTGGATGAAGGTCCTTTATTGGCTACGTTCAAAAAAAAATTAAAATACACCCCTGCCATTACAGCAGGGGTTTCATTGTCTTATGCGCCTTTATGGTATTCTACCGTCACTTTGCCATCCGCCCAGCCTACATCATAGCCCATCTGGCTCAGTAGATCGCGCACGCTGACGTAAACGGTGCCGTCTTTGTTGATGCCACGCACGTCTCGCTCGTAGCCATGGAGTGTAACTTTGACCTTGCCTTGATCGTCGGTCGTTGGCTGGTTTGGATTGTCGTCAGATGGATTTCCATTGCTGTCGGCTCTGATCTCTGCGATCCTAGCGTCAACCTGGTTGCAGAATGTAGTCCAGTGATCCTTCAAGCGATGTGGGCACGCAGTCGAGGAATACCAATTATGCTGATGCAGCTGTGCGCTGTCCCAACCATACTGCACACAAACCCATGCGATGTACTCGACGGCATTAGCCTCTGCTCTGTCGTACTTTTCGCTAGAATAATCCATACTGCGAGCAATCTCGATACCGATCAGGTTGCGGTTGGCGTAGCCAGTAGAACCATCGCCCGCGTGCCAAGCGTTCCTGGAAAATGGAATCAACTCAATAGCCTCGCTCTCGTCGATAACAACATGATAACTCACCGAGTTGCCGTTATTGAGCATGGCTGTTGCTTCACTTCGCGCACTGGCACTGCCGGCAGTGTTATGCACGACAATGCCCTGTGGCGTCATGGCATAGCTGGCCTTGAGACCGTAGAGGGATTCCGGCAGCCACATCTGACTAAGTGTGTAACTCATCAGTCACCCCTCCCATCCATCATTGATTCACTGGTCACCGTGCGCTGTACTGGCGGCAGTTGATTGACGGCAGCCTCGATCATATCGTCGACCTTTGACCAATCGAGCTTGAGGCCTTGTTTTGCCAACACATCCTGTGCATAAGCCTTGCGGTCCTCTGTCATCCCTGTCTTATACGCCTGTTCCGCCGCATAAACAGCAATTTGCACCCAGCGGTCGAGCTGATCGGCATTGTTGCTCTTGTTACGCAGATAGGTGTACACAACGCCAACAACAGCGATCAGCAAAGTAATCAATGCCTCAGCAATGCTTGTAACGTCCAATAATTCCATTACTTATCATCCTTTCCTTCTTTATTGTCTTGTTCGAGCTTGTCCAAAAAACCTTCCAATGGCGTAATCTCCACGCCCAGTTTAGCAAGGTTCTCTAAAATACTCTTAAACTCCATGAGTAAGTACCCAACATAAAGCACAATAAGTGCTGCCACACCTGCATCAGCTGGCACCAACGGAGCGATAGGGATGCACGCCACCAACACAATGATGCTGCATAGTTTACGCAGAATTCCGTTAATGCCCTCCTGGCTCCGGAAATCAATACTTGGGTTGCGCCATGCCGCCACACTGCCAGTCACAAAATCAATAATCATTAGCACGCAGATCACAGCGAGGATATAGATCACCTTGCCCTCCGGCGTCTCCGTTGCCGCTCGTAGCACGTCAAAAATATGGGCTGCTGTCTGGTCCATCGGTTACACCTCCATCACGCTCTCAACCGTGCCAAGATCCTCCCAGCGCTGCGGCTGATCCCCTGGCGACCAAACAACATTATCTTCTTTACAGCGATAGACGTGCCCTTCCCACTTACAGCAATCACCAATCATCCATGGCGCGGTTGAAATCGCGATAAAGTCCACGGCGTGTTGTGGATCCTTCGACCAATATGGCGCCCACTGAGCAGGCAGCTCCTCCGGCTCCTGGGTGTATACGTCACTGTCATATGGCTGGATCATCTTCATAACCCGTCTGGCTGAACTTCTGCAGATGAATCCTAGCGGACGTTCGATCATGTTCTTTGTAGTACGTGCCGCCTGAAAGTCAGGAATCTTGTCCTCTTCCGCATAAAGAGCTGTACCATCCATTTCCGGTGCTCGTTTTTGCAGATCCGCTGCATCAGCCAGACCTTTATCGCGCATTGCTTCGGTATATAATTCGTTCATGTTTTATCATTCCTTTCTTTTAATAACAAAATTGTTATTGACACGTCATAACATTCGTGTTATAATAAACACAGTAAAGGAGATGAGTTAAATGCCAATTATATCAATGTTCTACGGAATCATCATTCGTATGTACTTTGATGACCACAACCCACCACATTTTCATGCTGAATATCAAGGCCAAAGCGCTTTGTTTGACATGGACGGAAACGTCATCAGCGGCGACTTCCCTAAGTCTAAAATTAAATACGTCCAAACCTGGGCCGATATTCACAGAGATGAACTCATTGCAAACTGGGAAATCGCAAAAGAACGCGGTGACCTCTATAAGATTGAACCTCTCAAATAAGAGGGGTTCAATACTTTCATGAAAGGAGCTGAACATCTATGTCCACACCAAATTGGGTCGTCAAAAATGTCATTCCTAATGATGACTATTCCCTCACTTTGACATTTGCATCCGGTGAAGTTAAACGCTTCGATATGACACCATACCTTTCTGAACGCCCATGGGCACCACTTAGTAATAAAAAGCTCTTTATGCAGCCTTATCTAAGCTGTGGGTCAATCGCATGGAACGATGATATAGATATGGCCCCAGAAATCCTCTATGATAAGGGCATCCTTGTAGGAGATGAATACCGATGACAAACGAGTGCTCACAGTTTATTGACAGTCTCATTGCTATGCGCGAGGAACGTGGTATGACACAACAGCAATTAGCCAAAGCATCAAACATTGCTCAGCCCTCTATTGCTCGCCTAGAAAGCAAACGCACATCCCCCACACTGGAAACAATCGTCAAAATCACAAACGCCCTCGATTGCAAAATTGAAATTATCAGCAATTAAAACCCATCTACGCGCCATAAGCGGCGCGTTTTTTTAATGCCTAAACGTAGGCATTAACGCCCTCACGATAGGCACTATCTAACTTTGCTGCTGGCACCTGATCGCCCTGCATCGCCTTGAGTTCGTCCATGATGTCCTGCGTGGTTGGCTCGTGCGATGGTTCCGGTGGCTCTGGTGGGTTAGGGTTTTCCACCCACTCACCGCCCGCCCACATCTTACCGATCAGGCTTGTGTCATAGCTCTCTAGCTCGATCATGTTGTCAGCCTCGACAACGCCTGATAACTGCGATACGCCGCAACAGATGTTATCGTCTGTAATTTGCGCGTAATACCATATTTTCTTTTCTTCGCTCATTAGGCATAACCTCCTTATCAATAAAATTCTATTACTTGCCAAGCACCATATAATGTTATAGTTTCATCATAACTAACGTTAATATTTCTAAGTTTAATATGGATTCTGTTATTTTCTAGCACGACGCTTAAGAGTTCTACAATATCCTCACCAGAATGGTTACTGTTCCAAAAATCACTTACTAAAATAGCTTTACTTAAATCAACCGGGCTAATATTGATATAGTATGAATAAAAATCATTAGTGTTTTTCGGAATAGAAATTTCGCTTGCAGATTCGCCCTTCTGCACACTCTTGACCGTCCCTCTATTCAATAGGGAGTTTATGCCCCCCCGTTATATTTGATTGCATCATATAAAATTGCATCCATGTTCATCTTCCTTCCTTAATAAAACTCAATAACCTGCCACGAAATACAAACCTTATCCCTGTCCGCGCTCCCTGTATATACATCCATTACGATCTTATCCGGCTGCAAAGTAACTGCTAATTGCTTTCTATCTCCGTCATAACTATCCCATGATTCAATGTTGCAAATCAGAACACTTTTACTTGTATCTACCTGAGATATATTGGCAATTATTACACCTGATCCTGTATCTACATTTGCGTTATAAACACCACGCTGCACACTCTTTACAACGCCCTTGGCCTTAATTGCTGTCGCATCGTCCTGTAATTGTGCAACATCTTCTAAGAGGGTATTTATGCCCCCACGTTATACTCTACTTTGTCTTCTACGCCTGCAATGGCGTTTTTAATTTCGTTCATTTCTACGATTGACATATTATTCACCTCATTATTTACCTTCTATAAGTTGCCACGTAAAATACGCCAACGCTTCGTCTGCTAAAGTTGATACCTTTTTCAACGTCACAATAATCTTATCGTTTTCTATTGCAACACTACCTTCTCTATATCGCAACACACCACCACTCTCAGGCTCTAATGTGATGTCATATAAAATAAATGATTTTTTAGCATTTACCTCAGCAATCGGAATCTCATTTACTATACTTTCAATGCTTGATGTCGCACCCGGACTTTTCACAACTGCATATCCGCTTTGTACGCTCTTTATACCCCCCCGTATATTGTCAAAAGTTCTTTTATCTCATTCAGCATTATTGGGTCCATAAGTTTCACCTCTTAGTAAAATTCCGCTATGGTCCATGGTCCTGTAACGTCAGATGAAACATTTCCAGTATTAGTAAACAAAAGCCCTTCTTTTGTCAACGAGACGGTTACCTTTGCGCCATAGCTTATATTTGTCATTGAGAAATCTGTAAATTCAACTGCTTTATCAAGATTGATTGCATTCACAGTAATTGTTGCTGTGCTGTTTTTATCCACCTTGATATTTGCAATCCCTCTCTGTACTTGCTTGACTGTACCTCTGCTTAATATACCCCCCCCCGTAATAATCTAAACGGGATAGTATTTCGTTCATTTCTACGATGTCCAAAATAATCACCTCTTACTTAAATTCAACCACTTGCCAATATAACGGATTTAGCTTCCATGTCGCATAGTAGCTTTCGCTGGTCAAGAGAAAGGTTATGGAGTCCTCATTTAAGGTAATCGTTTTTACCACACCCGATGCATCAACATATTTTTCCTGATTTTCCGCATAAAGGAACAGAAAACTTTTCTTTGGGTCAATTGGGCTAATGTTAATTGTTTTTGTCCCTCTATCCGGACCTCCATCTGAATTTACCATCAAGTCAAGTGTGGTCGCCCCTCTCTGTACGCTCTTTATACCCCCCAGTATATTGCTAAAAGTTTCTTAATTTCATCAAGCATGATTGGTTCCATCTGCTTTTCCTCCTATCAATAAAACTCGATAACCTGCCAAAATAAAGGCTCATAGCGCCAATACGCAGTGTGAGTATCTGACATTAACGTGAACACTATGCTATCTGCATTAAGTGCTATTGTTCTCTCAGAACCATTAACATTGGTGTCTGAATTATCGCCAAATAACAGCAGCACACTTTTAGATAAATTAACCGGACTAATTGGAATTTTTATAGATTTTGCCTTTTCTGGGTCATCATCAAATACATACAAGTCTATATAAATGCTCCCTCTCTGCACCGACTTCACCACACCGCTCTTAATAACCCCCGCGTTACCAATCGCGGTTACACCGTCCTTAATAGCCGTGGAGAGTTCTTCTATTGAAGAAATCCCCCACCCAATATTTATACATTCGTTTTTCACTTCACCGACAGCCCGCAAGACTTCGTTCATTTCCATGATTGACATAGGATGTTCCTCCCTTACTGATACTCGTTTACACCGTTTCGATAAGCGGTATCGAGGTCATTCTTAAGCACCGTTTCGCTTGTTTGATAAGTATGGACCTCATTAAGCTGTGATTTCATCGCTTCAAGCTCTTGCATAATATATGGCTCACCGCTGATTTCTTCTACAATAACCAGTGGCGTGTAATTGTCCATGTTAGGTGCGCCAGGTTCACGATCTTTTTTAATACCAACCAATGAGCCATCGGACAAACGGACTCCATCTGCTTCTTCTAAACTTTCAGCGACAATTGGAAAATCTACTAAACGTTGTTGTTTAGCCCATTGAAAATTAAAACCTTCTTCAATAATTGCACCATATTCAGCATCTTTGATTCTGTACAAAACAGTTCACTCCTTAAACGCAAAAACAAAAACAAAGAGCATTTTCAGTAACATCATTGTTTATTTGAATCTCGCCTTTATCGCTAACACAACAAAAAAAACCTGTTTCTCCAAAAGTATCGTTTGTTGGTAATGTTCTTAACCAATATTTTGATGGCTCTCCAGTTCCGTTTGATAACTTTTTTTCGAGTAAGTCTTCATGAAGATATGCGGAATAATATGGTCCTTCTGCACCATGACTTTTGTCATTTTTACCTGTTATTTCATATTCCCCTAATAAAAACAATTTTTTAGTTGCCCACGCTTGCTGTTGAATACCGTCTTTATAAATTGATGCGAGTTTTGCCGCAGGTTTTATTACAGATTTCAAATCGGAAGGTAAGCTATTATATACATCATTATCCAAAAATGATTGCAATTCAGATTCCCAAAAATTTCTATTAGGACTAATACTAGAATTTATTTTATATAAATCTTTCAGTAAATGTTTCATACCGAAAGTTATACCAATTTCTCCTTTTGAGCCTTTATAAGCATCTTGATTAAATCCTAAAATCATAAAAGTAATTTGTTGACCAAGAACTTGAACATCTATTGTGTTACCAACCGAAAAAAAGTTACTAGCATTTCCACCTTGTGATATAGCATCAATTTCATTCCAAGATAAATCTGATAAAACTACATGTAACTTATATTGTGCAGTGAAATTATTAGGTTGTCCTGCATTAACAGTTATTTTTTGACTTGATGGAGCTATAAAGTGATTAACTCCTGAAAACGATAAAGTATATTCTCCGCCTTCTACACCACTAAACACAACAGCACCTTCGCCGCTCTGCGTCTTTGTAATGGCGTCACCGCCAGCCGTTGGTGTCAATGTCACCGTATATTCGTCTAACGGTAAGTAATCAAAATCCCGCGTGACATTCACCGTCAGCGTACCTTTAGTTCCTGTCCATTGACATTTAGTACAGTTTGCTCTGCTTAACATTTCATTATAGACACCATATGTACTGTACGGAAACGCTGTGAAATAATAGGTTTTACCTGTTTCTAAACCAACTACACGACGGCTTTTATTTTTCGCCGTTTTACTTCCATCTTCATTTACAAGAAATATATCTTCGTCTATAAAAGCAAGTGTTCCATCGTTATGATTTATAGGATAACTATCTGTTTTATAGCGGAACATAACGCCCTTTGTTACCGATGCAATATCTTCTCGTTCTCCGTTTGATGCATATGTTTCACCATTCATATAAGAACCCAGGTTGCAATCATACGCAATCTCAATACCATCTTCATAACTAGCCGAGGCGATTCCACCTAAGGACGGCGCTGGAATACCCGTCCCCTTGTTCTTTATTGCATCTAAAATCGTTGGTTCCATATCAACTCCACACTCCCTTCCACTGATTATCCGCTTTCGACCATGTCCGTGTACGCGTTGTCTCGCCGATGGTGTACACCTCGGTATAGGTGTCATCTGCGTTCATCGTTGTGACGAGCGTACCTTTGATCGTCTCGCCATCTTTGACCGTCTCGGTGTAGCTGTAAGGCTTGGTCGAGGTGTCCGCTGGCATATCACAGGTGTAGTCGTAGTTCTCCTTTAGGTAGAGCCACCACTCTGTGAGTTTTTTTCCTTGGGCATCGAGTTCCGTCTCTAGGTTCTCAATATTCGTCTCATTGTTTGTTACACGTTTAGCAAGCTCATCTAATTGCGTCTCTAAAGCTTCAATCGATGTATCTAACGCATCGTCAACATCACTTTTCAACGTTTCCAACGTATCCTTAAAAGCTTTTAGAGTAGCCTCTAAGGTTTCAGACTCTCCACCCCACCATTCAGGGATGTTCACAAAATCCGCTGGTTCCGGTATCTTAAATTTGTATTCTGGTGTTTCTTTCATATAAGTTCACCCCCACGTTCGAGGTAAATTTCTTTGATCTCTGGTGATTCTTTTACCTCGTCACAAGTGTACGCAGCCAATTCCTCATAAGTAAACTTTGTCAGCATATAATACTGGTTGTAACGTATCAGTATTTCATAATTCATGTTGGCTGGGATCACGCGCCGCAATAGATCAGCGACAGATTGCACTTGGTTTTTACGCCGCAATTCAACCGTAACTTTGACAAGATATTCACTTGTTTTGATCTCTAGGGTATACATATCCTCGCCAAGCAAGGCTTTTAAGAGTTGATTGAGCATACGCTTTGTATACGGCAATCGCGTCTGCATTTTAGCAAGGATTTCTAAGCGGCGATCTTCAAGCGTACTGTCATTACGCGGCTGAATCCCATAATAATCTTCAAATCGAGCAAGGCCGTCCTCATCAGCCGTCATAACAAAGAAATTACGATACGCCTTATCCATAGCTGCGTATAATTCTTTCAATGACAGATTTAACGTTTCAGCCAGCTCTTGCATTTCCAACTTTTCTTGCAGATATGGTGGCCAACTTCGTAGGATATCAACCGACAAAGTTTTCAAATCAATCATGCTTCACTCACCGTCCCTAAAATCGGCACCGCGTATTCATCGCATGTGACGTTTTGTTGTTCACCATTCAAGGTTGTACCTGTTATATCGACAACGCCTTCTACATCAAGCACAGCACTTTCGATGTGTGCGATGCGGATCACCAAGCCTTTGCTTTCTTTCCATTCTTTTCGCGTTTCTGCGAAATAGGCTTCGATGACCTCTGTGATCTGCTCGCCAAGCATGGACCAGTCCTGCCCGTCCTCATAAGTGAGCTGCATCGTAATGTCAATGGTATGCTTATCCGCTGCCACCACCGTCACCGTATGATCGATGGGCGCTTTCCCGTAACCTTCGCCTTCTAACTCAGGTGGATCGATTTGTTCTTTCGCCTGAATTATAAATTCATCAGATGGCGGCAGCATATCGGTATCAACCAGCACCAACTTCACCGTACCACCACCGTCCCACACAGGAATCACCTTCACATCACCAACACCATTCATCAATGCACACATATTTTCATAGTCTGCGATGTTCCCACCGTAATGTTCCCATTTTGTTTCGACAAAGTATCGGTTACGGAAGGTCTCTGTGTCTTCTTCATTCTCGCCACGTTGGATAATCTCAACAATTTCCGCAACTGCGAGACCTTCGATTTCAGTTACATTGCCAGAAATATCAATAGGCGTAATAGGGCCAACATAGGATTCATCCGGCAAATCACCAACGGTTTCACATTGCATTTGCGCATAAAAATAGCCATCCTCCTCATTCTGAGTGCATGGCTCGATGGTGTAAAAATTATATTCTGTATTAAGCGCCGAAAAGCGCGCCCCTTGCGGCACAGAGATATTAAATTTGCCTTTTACAACCGTATAGGTTGCTGTTTTTGGTGCGATCCCCTGTTCCTTGGCTCGTAAGATAAGATGCTCTCGATCAGCAGTATCAGCAAACGCCTGATCAATGATATAGCTTAGATTCAGATAGCCTTGAAAAAATTCAGGCGCCACAGCTGCTAATGTTGCATAGATCAAAGAGGATTCACGTTTGTCCATGCTATTGTCTACACGAGATAACAGCTCGGTCAAAAGAGATTGCGTTGAAATATCATCGTACATAATAAGCCCCCTTGATCTCCTCGTCGGTAAAATTGGTGTGCACTGAAAAAGAAATTAACATAGCGTCCCCCGTGCTGCTATACGAAAAATTATCTACGGCTGTAATACGGTCATCCATTGTTAACGCTGCTCTTATTCGGTCACACAAAATGGCGTAAATATATGGTGCAGGTTTACCATATAAATCACGCATCTTAAGCCCATACGTTGGCGGATAGATGGAGTAAGCCCCTTGCTCTGTTGACAGAATACAGAAAATCGTTTGTAGTAATGCATCAACATCGTCTTTCTTTCCGATGCACCTGTTACCATCTAACTGCATCCCCCATGTAAGAGATGGTTGCGGCTCAACAGTCAGATCCTTGATTACAAGCCCAGTCTGATAATTAGGTACTATTGCCATTTCCGGTCACACCTCTTTCGCCCCAGAAATAATACTGTTTGCCAACTTTATCTTTGCGCATTTGAACAAAAAGGAACGTCTTGCCCACATCCTGAGTGTCAAATCCCAGCCCTTTTGGAAAGATGAGACATTGAGCAGGAATCGGCAGTTCAACCCCCTTTTGCCACCTATCAGGATTAACGGATATCAGACTTAGAGGCACTATTTCGGCAGGAGATGACGCGGTTATGCCTTCATCTGTGGTTTCTCGCAACAATGTTGCCAATCGGTTGATGTTGTTTGGATTGATCATTAGGTATCACCTTATCCATTTCTGTGTAAATATCCAGCGGGATCATATCTTTGACCGTTTGGAATACCCGCATGAACTTCAATGTGCAAATGCGTACCGTGGCTATTTCCGGTATTACCTTCAATACCAATCTGCTGTCCTTTGCTAACTTTTTGTCCTGTGCTTACATTTATGGTCGAAAGGTGAGCATAGCGTGTATACAAACCATCTTTATGCTTAATGTTGACTTCATTACCATAAGTAGAATGGCTGACTGCCCACCCAGCACTGGCAACAACACCGCCATCAACCGCAAGAACAGGAGATCCCGCACCAGTACCGCTTCTCGTAGAAATATCCATCCCCAAATGACCAGAATATCCGTTCCATGAAAAATTCTGCGTAATATATCCTCCGCCATTTGCAAATGGCCAGCCCATGTATCCTGTATACTGACCGTTTCCTTGTGCACTGCTGCTTGTATCCGTTCCCGGAATCGTCGTATAGCTGCCCCACTTATTATAGTATTCGTTCGCCTTGTTAAGACGCTCTTGCAACCGTTCCACGCCAGCGCGCTCAAAACCTCGCAAGAAGAGTGTCGTTGCACTTTCAACGCTAACCAAATTCTTAAAGCCTGTAACGCCTGCGCACTGTGCGTTTGCATATGCCACCCAAGTGGAATCACCACCATTAAATTCATAAAGAAAATAACCAAGCTGACCATCGAGTGAAGTATAATCTTTGCCATTTGACTGGCACCAACTCATTAGGTTTGTGCGCCGGCTACCAGTCCACTGCATCAGGCCATAACCGCCGCCACCACTATATTCTTCAACCGTAAGCTGGAATCCAGATTCGGCCCAGATATTTCCCATGACGCCGCACGCTGCCTGAGCTGTGAAGCCGTTGGCGCGCAAAAAATTGTAAGTGCGCTCTTCGTTGGTACCCGAGCCGCCTACACTGGTGGTGCTGGATGAGCCAGTCGAAGTTGGTTTGTTGACCTGGAACACACCCTCTGGTGAAATCGGATCCTCAAATCCAAGAGCAGAGTTCCGCACATCCATATCCATCGTATAGCCGCTCTGTCCTATGGTGTGCGTCACCTCTTGGACAACCATCCAGCTATAAAGCAGCATATCGCCGAGGTTGAGTTTCACAGCAACCAACGATCCGGCGCGCACCTGAGTATTCCCTAAAGCCTCTTTTAGCTTGAGCGTTCGCGTCTCGCGGTTTAATAGTTTGAGCAGCGATTCTGCCTTATTCTTTGCAATGGTCGCGCCCTCATTGTCTTTATCCATATATCGCAACAAGCCCCAACGGTTGATGTTACCCTCATCTTCAACGGTAATAAAACGGTCATGCGTTTCTCCGTCACTCTGCAATAGGTCGACAACAATAGAGTTGTAACTGTTTTCGATACTGGACGTGTAATCCCAATCGTTCATCTCATCTGCTGTGAAAAACTGATTGGTCACGCGCATATTATCCAACGTTCTCAAACAAATTTCCCCAGCATTGTCAAAGAAGACAAGGTTTACCTGTAAGCGGCGTAAATAATCGGTGCACAGATCATCGATCACGTCCAAGGCTTCCTGTTGATCATACACACACGGCTGCATCCAACATTCTTCTAACTCATCAAAATCGCCCATTGGTAAATCCATGTCTTTAAGGATGTCTTTAATGGCATCCTCGATTTTGAATTGCTCAGTGAAAGACTTATTGATCTTATTTTTCAAATACCGAAGTTGATCATAAGCGGTACACTCGATTTTGACATCACTGGTGCGATGCTTGTACATCACATAGCCCACCCAGATGATCTGATCGTTCATCCGGAGCACGGCTTTGGTCCCCATGCCAAAGTTCAGCGCACCCTCTTTGAGTACGGTAAAAACCATCTTAGACGGGTTGGTATCATAAGTGCTCGTGATGCGAATGTCATCCAACAGCACAGGAATAAACATTTTTCCCGGTGTGCCATCACCATTGACTGTGTATAACTCGATGTGCGCACCAGCGTGCTGACCTACCGGGATACTGTTCTGCACAACATCGCTCATGACTTGATCACCGTCCCCGCCGGAATGGTATCACAAGGATTAAGACTGTTTTTATCTGCCAGATCTCGTGCATTTTTGACTGTCGCCAAATTGCCCATCATCGTTGCACACGCCTGCGACATCTTCATTGCCGTCTCCGTTTTCATGTGCTGGCTAAGGTCTGCCGCCCCTTGCGCCATGTGGATAATATTCCATGCCGCATTCGTCGCATCTGCTGCGCCTTGCAAGGCATTGTGCACACTCTCATCAATAGCGACCCAACTGCCATCTTCATCTTGCACAAGGACAAATGATTGGGTAACGTGTTCATCGTAACGCTCTAACTTCATGTTGACACGATAATCCAGAATGTCCTCATCCGCATCCTGAGAGATTTCGTATTCTTCCAGTGTGCATTTTGTCGAAATGAGTGTAGGCTCGTTAGAGTTATCGACGAAAATAAATGGAAACACGCTCTCATCAATGGTAGCCGCCGTTTTCAGCTTCTCGAACAAATCAAAGAAATACTGAGGTGACTTGTAGCCATCTTCGTAAACAGCAAAGGGAAGACTGTTCTGGTCATGTGGAATAATCAGCTCAAACTCATAGCCTGTTAGCCCTGGCGGATTAAGCACCTTATAGACACCACCCGATGCCAAGTCAATCGTGGTATTTTTGTTAACCATCTTGACTGTGATCTTCGCCGGCGCAATAGGCATGAGCACATCCCCGATATACAATGAGTGCATACCACCATTGCCGTTACTGCCACTAAGCAACGAGCTGCCAGAGTTCGTAGTTACATTTACTGTCGGCATCACTTACACCCCCAACCCTGCAAGGCTGCGTTTGCTGTTCTTGAGCTGCACTTCAAGTTGATCAACCAATTCCTGCACAAAACCGTCTGCGTCGGATTTGTTCGTTCCGTTGATTGGCGCACTGATATCAAGCCTGATATTCTGTTCTATTTTTTGCATCGCCTGACCTCGAGCGATTTGAGTAAGCAGCTCAGCGCTATAACCAATTTTCTTCACCTGCTCAGCGAGGATTTTCGTGTTTTCTGCAGTCTGTTCGCTGGCGTCCTTCGTATCTGCGATGTCGGCCGCTTCTTCACTGCCTGCACCAACTCCGATATCCTCAGCAGTCGGGATATCACCGATTTGCAGGCTGCTACCGCTGATCGCTTCGGCTTGACCAGCGAAGTCTTTTAGGCTTGAGATTGCGCCATTGACAGTGTTGAAGACCTTATTCATACCATATACGCCATTAGCATAGCCGCGCTCAAAGGCTTCCTGTTCTGACACCCACTGATAGCTTTTATAATTTGGTGTGAAATCCACATAATCTGCAGAGATACCAATTTTATTCAGCAGCTTGCTACCGTTGACCTTATCGGCAACCCAGTTAAGGAAATCGGTAATCTTCCCAAGCATCCACTGCAATGCATTATAGGTATCTGTTTTTACCTGCTCCCAAGCATTTTGGAAAGCCCAACGAATTACATTAGCACTGCCTGTGACATGCCCCGCTATATCAAGCATGACGTCACGGAACGAAATCCCCATGGCCTGAGCCGCGGCAACAATCAATGCGAAAATGGCAATAAACGCAATCAAAGGTGCATGAGCTGCAACAAAAGCAGCTGCCGACCTAAGTGCAGCACCAATCATGGAAGATTCAGCAAGAATGGTTGCCTTTACCAATCCGCTAAAGGCGAGTACAAGGGAAACGCCTATCACCGCTGCCAACACCTTAAATGCCACCGTGGCGACCGTGGAATTTTGTGCCGCATCCAATATGGCGACAGCAAGGTTCGCAGCAATGCCAATGCCAGTGGCAAGCGTGGAAATGAACTCTTGCACACCGGCAGTATTAAGGAACTCTGACCATTCAGCAGATAATGGCTTGAGCGCCCATGCTACTTGGTTAATAAAGCTCTGCCAAGTCTGTGCCCAAGTCATTGGCATCTCTGCAAAGGCGGCATCAATCTCATCCGCACCAGAAAGCACAGCGTTTTTGACGATTTCTGATGTGAGCATACCTTCGGCTGCCATGTCTCGAATTTGCCCAATCTCGACACCAAGATAATCAGAGATGAGGCGGATAACACCCGGCGCCTGTTCAAAGACCGAGTTCAATTCTTCGCCGCGCAGCACACCAGATCCCAAGGCTTGTGAGAGCTGCGTCATCGCCGCTTCAGCTTCCCATGTACTTGTACCGTTAATGACCATCTGTTTGTTGAGCGTTTCGGCAAAACGTACCAACTCATCGTTAGTAAACAAATCACCGGCCATCTGGCCTACACGAGCAACGAACTGCGCCGTAGAAGCATACGCGCCACGAGAACGCTGCGCGGAATCATAGACCTTTTGTGACAGGGATTCAACGGTGTTTACATCATCCACGATACCAGCCAAACGTGCCTCCGCGCTGGTCATCTCATCACTAACCTGCACAAATTCACGGATTATATTAGTCGCAGTAGCAAAGCCCAGCGCAGCTGCAGCCATATTGCGCAGGCTGTTGGTCATTTTTCCTGCACTTTGATTACCCTCAGCAAGTGCGTTATTAAATCGTGTTTGTCGTGCTTCGGCATCTGCGATTGGCGATCCCATCTGGTCAAACGCTGCACCCGTGGTGTCAACCATCTGCTTTGTACGAGCAACTTGACGCTCAATTCGCTGTAACGGTGCTGTTAAATGATCGATGAGGGAAAACGTTGTGCCTATCTTAGCCATCAGCTATCACTTCCTTTTTGCGGCTGCTTCTAACTTTCTGTTCGCTTCTTCCTGATCCTCGCTTTTCTTGCGATAAGCGGCAATTAAAAACGCCTTTACCGATCCAGGCAAGGCGTTGTATTCGTGAGGTAAGATATGGTGATCCATCAGCATGAGATAGGCCATGCTGGTGTCCAGATCATCCCCTGCATCTATTTTTTTTTGATTTCGTCAGCCAAATCGGCCGTTGCCTCTGCGTCAAAGCCAGAAATACTCTGCACCTCTTCACGCAGATCAGTCATCTCGCCAGCAGTAAGCATAGCCTTAAGCAAATCAAGCGGTTCAAACACACCCCAGCTATCCTGCAGATTTTTATTTTCCAAATCAGCAAGAGAAGGCTCCACCAAAGAGGTCAGCACCATGTCATCCAGCACAGCAACCATATCTACTTGTACACTGGTGCCGCCTTTGCGCTTGCTGGCGATGTTGCGTTGGGTGTGCTTCTCCATAATGTTGTCATATTCTTTCGTAGTGAGCGGGCGCAATGTCCACTTTACCAGAGACCCATCTTCCTCTTTCATGCGCTTAGATGGCGCATATTGTACGTTTTCGCATTGCTCAACGTTCTGCTTCATTAGTCTGTCTAAATTCATTTTTCGTACCTCCAGAAAATATAGTCTAAAAATAAACAACGTTACCGCGCCGCACATCAAATAGCACAACGCGGCAACGATCATACGCAGCATTACGCATCCTTTAAGCCGCCGGTTCCGAAGACATTCTCCAAATCAAAGCTGTTGGCGGTAAAGCTAAGATCTTCAGTCAAATAGTCTGCTTCGGCATCAATCAACGCCAAAGGTACACTATCAAAGTTAAGTCCATAGAGCACAACAGTCTGACGGCCTACACCGCTATTAGGATCTTCGTTGACGATCTGCACATCATAATAACTGTCAACACCTGTATTTTGATATTCGAGTGCCGCCTCACGAAATTCGCTGGCGTTGTAATGCTGTGTGGAGCTACCCGTGATGGCGCCCTGACCCTTGCGACTTGGTTTGGTGCGCATCCCCAATACTGGATACTGTGTTTTACTGTAATCGATTTGAGCAGAAAACTTAATCAAGTTCGCCCAGGCTTTGCGTCTCCCGTCTGGAAAAAGCAGATAAGCGCGGGCCTCCGTACCATTGACGATCAGACGATCATCCATAATATCCGCTGTAATTAAACCCATTTAGCCCACCTCCTTAACCATTGAACGCGGCCACAGTGATTTCGTGGTAAACTTTGCGAACGCAATGGTTTGGCTGGACGAAATAAGCAACATGATAGCTGTCGCTCTGCTCGCCTTCACTGACCACGATATCCTTAGAGTCGAAATTCTTAATAGCTTTTTGTTTTACAAAATTTTGTGCGCTCTTGACGAGACGCATTTTGTAATTGGTGCGATCCTCTTCATCGGTACCGGCTTTGCCAAGGAATTCATTGACGAAAATACCATACCAGTCATTCGCTGTGGTCTGTAAAACGCGAATCGTCTGGTTGCGATGAAACGCTTCGTCTTTATTTTGCGTATACTCAATTAAAGTATTGTCATCGTTTAAGACACGCCATTCTGTTCCGACAGTATGCAACATCATGTAACCAGCGCGCATACCATACTCAAGTTCTTCCTGGGTCGGCGGCTTTAATCCCTGAGTATTCACAAGAAAATCAATGATCTCGCCATCATATTTTCTGTTATCCAGTGTGCCGTTCAGAGCGCAAGATGCCTCTGCACCGGCAATCCACGGATAGAGCAGTTCCACATTAACCAAATTATTGGTGGTACCCATATCGGGGCCAATACAATATTCAGAGCCGCCCTCAGGCAGCCATGCCGCATCATGATCACAAACCATTTGCATCCAATGACCATACTTTTCATTTTGCGCCAAAAACGCATCAAAGGCCGCTGTATCTGTCATTGTAATCATAGGTACGATCATATTAACGCCAAAGCCGCCAAGCTGTTCAACGGCAGCAACAACTTCGGTAGCGTCAGGAGTGCCACTCACACCACCTGTAAACACAGTAGATGCAGTTTCAGTCAATTCGACATCAGCCTTATCCCACGTTACCCACGCATTGTCTACAAGATCTGCATAAGCGCCAACCGTCTGTTCATCGACAACATTGCCATCAAGCAAGGTTATCACAGAAAAATCGTCGTCTTCAGCGACTATTTTTACCGCTAACGCATTACCGCGCTCACCGTATTTTGTTGCCGTACCATAAGTGCAGGTCGCTTTCGCCTTTGTCGTGCCTAACAATGGATAAATAAAGCATCCCGTAGCATTACGGAACACTTCACGCACAAAGATCGGTAGCCATTTGGCGAGATCAGTTTCGCCACTGTAAGACGTCGGTAGTGCTGCATAAGCATCATAGCCGATAGCCTTTTCTGCATCTCTAGGCCACACCAACGCCCCCTTGTGTTCAAATTCCAGCGCAGGTACCACCAACCGCATCACCTTGCCGTCTGACCAATCTGATGGAGCTATCAACCCCACAAGACCACGAGTGGCATAAGTAGCAACAGTGGAACCTTCACTCTGGAATTTGAAATAAGCACCCGGCAGGATCTTATTTTGTTCGGTGTATAATCCTCCACCAAATCCCATGGAGATTCCCTCCTATTCGTTCTTCTCGAAAGTAAAAGTAACAGATTTGACAAGCTCTTTCTTTTCTTTGGTTGTAAGCCATAGATCATAGCTCGCCATGACATGCACCACGCCATCAACAATGGTGGTCGACCTATCAAAACCGCGCTTCCCCAAAGCGTCCTTTGTATAGACGCCATCTTTTACGCTGGCGGGCGTGATCTGATAGCAGCTTTCCACCATGGCAAAAGCGATGCCAGATAACAGTCCAGCATCCGCCGTTGCCGTATCCGGCGGAAAATACATGACATCAAAGGTAAGCCTTAATTGGTGCCTGTCCTTCAAAAACCGCGTCTCCGTGATGGAGATCGGTCCGTTGATATAAAAATAGCCCGCATCGTTCGGTTGAACGTTATCGGGCGTGTCAGTAAAAATCTTTGCGTCTGGATTGATCTGTGCAAGCGCATCTGCAATGCCATTGATAATCGGTACTATGAGATTATTGACCATGATCAAACACCTCCGTTAGCCAACGCTGCAGAACCGCCTCCAACACTTTTGGCTGGATGGATTTAAGCTCTGCTTCTGATGTGGTCAACATGTATTGACCTTCCACCCAGCTTGCTTTCAAGCGTTTTCCGATGGCTGGTACAAATCGCCCAGGCTCTTGCCTGTGTCCATACTCCACGTAAGATGCGTACTCGACAGGGTTAATAACATCAATCTCATAAGTATCGCCTCTGTGTCGTACGGGCAAGCTATACGCCCAGGCTTTTGCTGCTGCCTGTGATGGTGTGCCCGGATCGCTGGCGGCTTCACGATGACTTTTCGCCGTCCATCCACGACGCAAGGTGCCACCTTTTTTACCACTGTCATTGGGATAAGTACCTACTGGCGTGCGCGGTATGGCAAGTGCCAATAATCACGCTGCAAGCTCATGCGCACACTCGCGATAAAACACGTAAGGCGTGCGCCGAATACGCCGTAGATCGTCGATGAAAACATCCCAATCCGAAGTATCAGCAGGCATAGTCAACGCCCTCCAAAGGAATTTCCTGGTGCGATCCCAGATGATCTGCGATGCCGGCAGCACGGAAACGTCGTTGTGCGCCATGTTTGACCACGTCAATTGTGGCGCCTTCTGGGATCTCATAACTATTCGCGCAGATGAGAGTGATCGTCTGTGTCACCGTCGGCATGTCGCCAACAACCACATCAGCGTTTTCGTACTCCACATAGCACGGCACATCCACATAGAGTGGTTCGCTCAATTCCGGTTTGCGTCCTGAAATGTTTGGGGAAGCACCGTTAAAAGCTGGTGCGTCCGCTACACCGTAGACGGTAGCGCTGCAATCAAAAAGCTCTGAGATAGCGTCAAAGTACGCCTCATAATCGATAAGGCTCATAGTCACCACCTCATCTTTCTCAGCGTTGCAGCCAACTCATACCATCTTTGATCCAGCTCATCCGCCAAGGTCTTATATAGCTCACGACGGTCATCTCTAACGATCTCATAGTCAGACTTGCCATAACTAACGTTGGTCGACTTAATGGACACACTATCTTTTGGCCGCACCTTACTGAGTGTTTCCTCATCTGGTGATAGTACACCGGCCTCATAAGCATCAACAAGGGCTGCATCAAGTACCCATTGCAGAAATGGTACTCTGGCAGATTCCGGCAAATCCGCGCGATTGCATTCGTGGAGCAGATCAAAAAGGGCACGCTTCATGCGTCTGGCAAAGGCATCACTCTGCAGGTCAAGCCCTTCATAGTCTGTTGGATCAAAATAGAGATCGACCAACGCGGATAGTTCCGCGCTGATCGCCTCCACAGCATCGTAGATGGTCATAGTGATCAACCCTTAGAGATGATTTGTGCGATAGCAATTGCTTTATGCGGAATAGCAGTCGTACCATCGTTAATGATGGCCCAGTTTGCACCATTCGCCAAATCTGCGTTAGATGCAGACGCGGTCAAGGTAGCAGGTTTCTCAAAGCTGATACCATCGACGCCACAGATAAATCTATCGCGTACATAGAGGGTATCTTCCCCGCCATTAACCTTAGGATCGCGATCCATTTCGTATGGTACTGCATCACCAATGTCATCAAGGATGATCGCGCCATTGCCAAGTACATAGGTGGTGTACTTGACATAAGCTGGAATTGCATCTTCACCGTCGCCCGATCCAGCCACTGTTTCCACTGGCATTCCATCGTCAATCAACACAAGGCGACCGTTCCAGGTTGCGAGCGGCAAATCACGCTCAATACCGTCCCCATCAGTATAAGTCAGGTACTTCAAGAGCTTCTGATTCTCCAAATTCGTTGCCACTGCGGAATGCATGATAACAAGGGTAAAAATGCTCTTGTTATCGCCGCAAGCCTGCTGGATGGCACTGTTCAGCGTTGCAGGGCCTACCAGCGCCGCGTCACCTTCATTACCAGTAATATCATAGGTGTGCTTTTCCAAAAATTCTGTTGCCGCAGTAGCTGCGATACCGCCGCCAGTTGGCGCCATAGAAAAAATTCCTTTGAGCATGGCAAGCAGCATTGCTTGTCTTACCTCCGGTTTATAATGGGATGCAATTTCCTGGGCAACGTGGTCCATGAAATTCACACCTGCAGAGATGTTACGGCTAAAACTGCGCTCCGTCCAAGCGTCCATTCTGGATGCAGTCACAAAGCCTTGCTCGTATGTAGTAGTAGAGCTAGAGGTAATGTCTGTATTACCATCGTTGTTCTGGCTGGTTGCTCCCGTAATACGGCCGAAGTATGGCACGCGTGCGTAGAGGCTACCGGTCTGATTAGACAGAGCATCACGGGCATTCGCATTAGTACCTACTGCACCGCTTCTAGCCAGCTCTGTTTTGGTCACATTTGGGATCGCCTCGATATATCGCCCAAACGCTTCCGGGTTAAACGACTTAGCATCGAATTTTGTATTTGCCATTTGGTATCAATCCTTTCTTAGTGTCTTGCGAGTTGCTGTGCTGCCTCTGGATGCTGCTCGATGTAAGCAGTCATCTCGCTGTAAGTCATCTTGCCAAAATCTGCCGGTTCTTCACCTGCAGGCACGTCAGATGGTTCGCCGAGATGTGCCCCTTTGAGTTTCGGCTTCTTTTCTGCCTCAAACAAATACGGCTTGTTTTCCTTGATGCCTGCGATTTGATCGTCAAGCCCAATGATTTTGCCGTTATCGTCATCAAAGATGATCTTATCCATATCCAGGCATGCTTTCAGCAAATCAGGGTCAACTGTGTTGGTCTTACCCAGCTCTTGCGACAGCGCATGATCTCGCGCAGCTGCTTTGCGGGCTTTTTCCGCTTCCTTGTACTTCGCTTCCCATTCCTCAGCAGATTTTTTGGCAGCATCAACGTCAAGATCTTTCGCCTTAAAGCCTTTGATGGTCTCATTGGCTTCATCAAGCGTTGCCTGCAAAGCATCCAGCTTCGCCTTCTCCGCGTTGATGTCCTTGCCGTTTTCCGCCATAATCTGGTCAATGGTTTCTTTTTCCAGTCCAAGGTTTGTTAAAAATTCTCTTTGCATAGTTGGTTACCTCCTATCACGCATACAGTTTTTTACGTCTGATCCTTGACGGCACGTGTTGCCCCTGTAACGCCGGGCCAGCGAATTTTTGCATAAAAAATAGACAGTTTAACGACGTGTCAAGGTCAAAGCCGGCAGTAGGACTTGAACCCACAATCTTCTGCTTACAAGGCAGCTGCAATAAGCCATTATGCTATGCCGGCATACGCGGGCGATGTGGCCCGCATCTATAAAAAATGGGGGAGATTAGAGCATTTTAACGACATGCTCAGGTCTCATCCAATCCGTTGATGACCTCACCGTAGGTGATCAAACCGCCTGGCGGGGTTTGCAAATAAATCGGGCGGTAACCGATCTGATAGTCTGTTCCATTCCAGATCTTCACTTTTTCGTACAAGCACGGCACGGTTACCGTGTGTAGCTGGTCCGTGTGTAAAAAGCTCTGGCCGTTGATGCCTTCTTTGCGTTCGTGCATGGTGGTGACCTCCCTTAAAAATGCGCATGAAAAAACCACCCATGTGGGTGGCGATTATAAAATAACATCGGCGACGCCTTTAACAGCGTTCGCTGCACGCTCCATAAAGCTATTGTCTTTCAGATACTCAAGGCCGTCGGTGCAGATGACTTTGACCTGCTTACCGAGGAGCTTTTTTCCAAAATGCTCATGGTTTATTCATCTTTACTAAACAATCGGTCAACGGCTTCTTTCGAATTTCCTTCATTGAGCAAAATTACACGTTGTTCTTTTTCTGACAACGTCAACACGAAGTCAAGCCGTTCCTGATCATCATCTGAAAGCGGTCCGTCGTACTCATAGTCGCGCCACTGCATAGGCTCTGGCCAGCGACGATAATATTCTTGAAGTCGTTCAGTCATCATCAAAAGTTCACTTCCTCAAAGTCAAAATGGTAATCTTTGGATAAGTCTTGCAGCGCTCTTGCCTGCGCTTCAGCTTCATTGTAACCCTTTGCTTTGTGTTTGGCAACGGCCATTTTGTACTGCATAACAGTGAATGGTTTTGTATTTTCATTTATTTTATATTTGAAAACTTTGCCGTCGTGCCCTACGACAACCCCCATAGCGTAACCTTTTATTTGTTGAGTGTGGATGTCATCCCCACTTGGTGGCATACTTTGCGGATAGTTATGTAAAGTGACCAGCTGGTTTGGATATCGCTTAACAAGTTTACGCATCGCATCTGTATAGGCAACACCCTGTTTCACGGTTGAAGTGGTGTTTTTATACAGTACCTGACCGGTCTCTTTATGAAGCAGGTATAAGTCTTCCTGAAAAGTACCATCACGATGTTTGAGGATCTCCTTCGCTGATTTATACAGGTTTTGATTTAATACCTCATTATCTGTGAGTTTATCGAATTTACTTCTATAATCCGGGCGGTTAATCGCTTGTTTATTAACCTTAATCTCTGGATGATCTCGCCTGTCATGCTTACCCGTGCGTTCACTTTCCACACTTCCCACGTACTTCTCATACCACTCGTTGTACGTCATGCTCGCAGGCACGCGGTAGGTCTTCCCCGTCTCCGGATCACGCGCAGCACGTTCACCGAGGCCTTCCATATCTTCATAGTAGGGTGCCGTGGTTGTACGGCAATTCGGATGGAATGGTGGTGCAGTGGTACCGGCTTCATATTCGGATTGCCGGAAAACCTTGCCATCCATTTCGCGGCAGATCGCAGAGGTCTTAAGGTCCAGTGTAGCGATGATCTTATACCGCTCGACACCCAGCGCGTTGAAACAGTCTTTCCTTGCCTCACCGGCGAAGTAAGCGCTTTCCGTCATGACCAGGCGTCCAGCGTTGCGCTTGCTCACGCCCATCACCTGCGCCAGCTCATCAATGGGCTTCTGTGGATCGCTGCCTAAAATGAGATGACGGCTGATGATCTGGTGGGCGTTGGACAACAGCTTATCTTTGTTTTTCCAGATACGCTGACTGAAATTATAGCGATCCGGCGCCCAGGGCTTTGCCAGCACCTTGGCGAGATAATCCTCGTCGATCTCTGCGAAGGTCCAGCCAACACCAATGCCCTGGTAAATCTCAAAGGCTTGGTGGTAATAGGTATCGCGGTACGTATCCTCTAGGTGGCGCTGCACGGCCGTTTGTTCCTGCCCATACACCTCTTCGATGTACTGCTGCAGTTCCATCTTGAGCGCCTCAAGCCGTGAGATATGAACACGCGCCGAAGCATTTTCAAGCTGCTTTTCCCAATCGGCCGACACGCCGTTTTCACGACCTTTGCGAATGTACTCTTGCACATCCCACTTGAATTCTTCCAACTCGCGCTTCGCCAGTCTGCGCTTGGCTTCTGCAAGGTTGATATCATCGTTATTCACCAAATATCGTGTGTACCACCGACGAATGGCTTTGTCGATGTCGCGAATAGCTCGGTCAAAGATGCGCTCGAGCTCTGCATAGGTTTGACGGTTCTTAGCATTCAGTGCATCTTCTAGCTGTTCAGCGCGGCGTTTCCAATATTCATCATTCCTCAGTACCATCTGGCTCACCGCCTACACCAAGGTCCTGATAATCCATCATCTGCTGTATCGACTCTTGCTCTTCCTGCCGCATACGTTCCAGCTCAGCTTGTGGATCCGTCACATACGGATGTTTTGCGATGCGGGTTTCACGGCTGATAAGGCCCTCGGACGCTCTGAGGTTGGCGATCAATTCAGATTCATTTATCAAGACATCGCGGTTAAAGGTGAAATCGACTTTCTCACCTTCAAAATCGCCTTGTCCGGTGTTCGCGAAATGCGCGCTCAGGAACCACACCAGCTGCGCCATCGCCGCCTGGAATTCCATCTCCATACCGTTGGCGTCCAGATCGATGTCCGAGTACATGCTCTGGATATTCATTTGGTTCGGATTGCCAGCCAGGCGATCGTCCTTCGCATCGTACCCCATCGCATTCTCGATCAGGGCTTGCTTGAGCAGCGCCAGCACAAGGTTGTAATTGGCGGCGTTGACCTCGACTTGCAGCGTGCTAACACCGCCGCGCGTTTCGCCGGTGTTTCTGACCTTCACCGCGCCAAAAGTGGCAAGGTTACGCCGGAACTCGCCAAGGTTTTCACCATCATAGTTGGTGAGCACTAGGATTGTATTTCTGGCGTCTTCCTGCATGTTGTTTTCGAAGTCACTCATCATGACGTTGAACCCATCCTGCAGCACCTTGCATTTCTTAATCAGCGGGATCTCTTTACTGTTGTATTTGAACGCGATCAGCGGTATGTTATCCCAATTAAAGCCGATCTCACTATCACCAGTAATCTGCGTAATGTAATTCTCGTGGTATGGCTCGCAAGGTTTTAGCGCACCATCGTACTCGTAATAAGTAATGCCGGTTTTATCGAAAACCTCAACACGCCAGCCCACATTTTCATTGATGCCCTCGCACTCGATAACAGGGTAAATGCGGATGGCAAAATCAAGGATCGTGTGCTCTGCATCTTGCCAACCGGGTATCAGCTCATAAGGTCGGATCCGCTTCAACTGCAAATCACCGTTTTCGTCATAATGAACCAAGAGCCAGCCGATGCCACAGTTTAACGCATCCTCGCCAATGTTTTTCAGCGTGCGATGAAATGCCGGCCCCAGCGTTTCATTCAACAGATCGGCATAAACTTCGTTATCCGTCTGGATCGACAGCGGATTACCCAATAGGTAATTGGCTTTCTGGTCGACCAGCTTTGCATACTGGTTGTTGACCACTTTATTGTTTGGCAGATTCCTGACTTCTTCCAGTTCGCCGTTCTCGCCGATCATCTCGCGCTTTCGGTATAGGATGTCATGGTTGCCGACATAATAGCGTTCACCAGTCATCATCGCCTCACGCTTCGGACTATGCATGAACTGGTAAATCTCGTTTTCGATGTAATCTGTTTTTTTCGCGCTGTGCTCACCCAGGTTGGCGAACACGTTTGAAAATTTATCAAGTAGACTAATAATGGTGTCCACCTCCAAGGTCAATCAAAACTAAAGGCCGACGCATCGCCGAAGCCTTCCATGGCATAGCGCATGGCGTCCATCAAGTGGTTGAAATCACCGACAGGCTCATTCAGCTTTTTGCCTGTCTTCGGATCTTCCTTCCAAGTGTAATTGCTGATTTCTGTCAAGAAATTCACGCATTTAGGATGAATGATAATATGATAATCGCGGATGTTGTCAATGCCATAACGCACGCTGTCGCGGCCCTTTTTGGCGCGTTCGATGCGATAGATACCCAAGTCATAGAGACGATCGATCGATTTTGGCTCAGCGCTGTCGGCGATGATACGTTCTTTCTGGTAACCCATTTCATGGATTTTTGCGGCAATGTCTTCATTGCTCAGCGCGTGCTCATACATTTCATCAAATACCCAGATCGTTTTACTCTCTGTACTGACAAGGCCACAGAAGAGCGCTGATGGGTCGTTGACATAGCCAAAGTCCAGACCAAACGCAGATTTGACGCCGACAATCTTGCTGACTTCCTCAACGCTGAATGCCTTTTCTTCCCAATTCGCATAAACGGTGCCATCAACAACGCCCCACTCGCCGAGGCCTGCTACACGGTAGCGTTTTGGGTTGTCGCGCTTCATGCGCTCGAAAAGTCGGCGGTCAGAATCATCCAGCCACTCATTACAAAGATAGTTGGTGGTCATCGCCAGAATATCAGGATCATCTTTGACATCAAAAAAGCGCTGCTTCAACCAGTGGTGTTCGTTCCATGGGTTGAAGATCAGCGTGATCTGTTTGAAAAGCCCGCTTTCCGGTGGCAGCGCGCCACGGATAGATTCATCTAAAAGGTTGAACTGGTTTTCATTCGATAGCTCATACGCTTCTTCGATCCAGCACCAGCAAAGGTATCCAACTTCCACGGTGATGGATGTGATCTTCAAACCATCATCCATGCCGCGAAAATAAATCTTCTGGCCGGTCGGCAGATAGGTCATTTCGAGCGGATTGCGCTTAAATTCCCAATATTCTTCAACGCCCAAGCGGTGGATGGCCCACTTGAGCTCGGTGAAACAGCTGTTCGCCAGGGTGCTATAGACCTTGCGCACAACCAACATATTGGCGAGCGGGTACTGCATCATGCGCACGATGAAATTCAGCGCCGTGGTTTTGCTTTTCTTGCTGGCACGGCTGCCTTTACACACACGGTAGCGGCCTTTGAAATTCCAAAACTCTTTGTAGCCGCCACCGACGATATCCGACAGCTTAATATTTCGTGTTGTTATCTGTTCAGTCTTCGAGGTCATTTTCGATCACAACCGGAATTGCCTGAGTTTGTACCTTAACTTGGTCTGTCTGACCTAGCCATTGTTTGCCAAGCCAAATAGCCATTGTCGCATTCTTTTTTGCTTGCTGGAATTGATAACGCCTGAGTGCTATTTTCCCTTTTCCGCGTTTTTGCGCAAATACTTCGGAAAAATTCGCTTTGTATGTGCGTTTGCACCAGGCGTTCAGTGTTTTGTCGGTGATGTCGAACCAACCACAGATCTCATCTTGTGTGCACTGCAGCTCACAGAGCTTTTCAAACTCTTTCTGATCAATCTCTTTCTGAGGTCGTCCCCTCTTAGCCATGTCTCATCACCTACTTTGTCTCGGTCTATACACTAATTTACTTCTTCCTCGTATATCGCTTTGATCATACCCATACAATTCATAGCCGGGTTTATTAGCCTGCCACCCGTCACGTGCATTATTCAAGGACGTCATTTCATTTTGTTTCAGAAATCTCGCATTTCCACTTTGCACCATTCTTTGAACGGCAGCATGGTTTAAAACACGCGATGGCTGATCATAATCGCGGTACTCCCCATAATTATTTACGAAATAGATTTTTCCATTCAATCTACCCTCGCTGGTGACTTGCATACCCGTACCAGGGGTACCAATGGTCACACCACGATTTTTTACACCACCGCCAGATCTCCTTCTGCCTGAAGCGCTACTAGCTCCTCTACCACCCATCAAATCACACTCCTCAGCTGTTGGTTCATAGCTTAGCCATCCTCTCTGCATTCGTGTTGCCGAAGCGCACGACGCGCGTTTTTCCATAGTCATATCCCACATCGCCGCCATACTCGATGACGACCTGCGGCTGAATGCGCTGCATCATCTCATCCATACCATCCAGCCATATCTGCATGGCCTTTTTGTCCTGCTTGACGCCGATGGTAGAGATGGCAACGATGCTCCTTTTGGGGATACCATCAAAGCAAAATTCATATGTCGCCGGCTCACACCAGCTG
Source organism: uncultured Peptococcaceae bacterium (assembly GCA_963558655.1). Classification (GTDB taxonomy): domain Bacteria; phylum Bacillota; class Peptococcia; order Peptococcales; family Peptococcaceae; genus UMGS1590. Next base: position 18,115 of record CAUWHJ010000014.1, on the reverse strand, counting down.
AGTGTAGGAATCACCTTGAGCCCCATCTGCTGATAAAAATTGCCCACTAAACGACTGCGATACACGTTCCATATCTTCATCGCTAGAGGCATCTCTGTATATAAACTAAAATCTGGGCTGAACACACAATCGTATTGGCTCAGGGTATCCACATAGCCCTCCGGATCGTTCCACACGCGCTCAAACTGATAGTCGTCCACGAAAAAATGAACGCCCACATGTTTTTCCTTGCTGGTCAGGGCGTAGTTGAACGAGATCAATTTGTCAGGAATGAAGTGGTCATTCTCAATGATCGGCATCTCATATTTTCCGGCTAATCCATATGGATCAATCAGGTCCAGGTTGTAAGCTCGATCGGTGCGCAGTCGTTCATTCTCTTTCTTCGACTCAGGCGCTTCCATTTCTTCTTCCTCGGCGAAGATGTCTTCATCGTCGTCATCCAAAAAGCCAAAATCGTCCATGTCCCAATCATCGAGATCATCCAGCTCGTCGGCCAGAAGATCTGTATCCCATTCGGCCAGCTCACTGACTTTGTTGTCCGCCAGGCGAAATGCTTGAATCTGATCCGGCGTCAGGTCATCGGCCACGACGCAAGGTACCTCTGTCATGCCAAGTTGTTTGGCTGCTTCAGCACGTGTGTGCCCGCAGACGATCACATCGTCTCTATCAACAATGATCGGCACCTTAAAGCCGAATGTCTTGATGCTGTTAGCAACATATGGAACGGCGGCGGCATTATTACGCGGATTTTTATCATATGGTCGGAGATTGTGAAGAGGCTTATAGATGAGTTGCATCGATACCGCCACCTTTCCTTGCTGAATTTTGGGTATAAAAATACCGCGCCTCTACCTAAAGCGCGGTTATCATAAAAAAAGGAGGTGTCAAAAATGAAAGGGGAATGATCAACCAGAAAAACCACTTTTGGCCCCTTAAAACCCAATTACATGATATCACAGATCGAACTGCACTTTACTGCACACTTGCTCAAATTCCTGTAAAGCTTGTCCGTGAATTTTGAAGATGCCACGCATGGAGTAATGCATCTCATCGGCAATATCGTTCCACGATTTCCCGAGAATGTAACGCATGATTAACACCGCGCGCTGATCCCCATCCTCCATCCTGGTGATGACCACCATCGCCTGCTCACGCTTCTCCATCCGTTCCAACGTCAGCGCATAGCGTATGCGCTGCAAATCCGCCACCTCCGCGATGATCGCCGCCGCGTCCTTCGGCTGACCGCCCTTCGGCATGTCCGAGAGTGCCATCGCCTTGATGCCCTCCGCTTCCTGCCGCAGCCGCATAACCTCCTCCTGCAGCACATCAATCTCCAACCCCATATACCTAATCTCGTTCAGTTGTTCCTTCGCTGTCATTTTTCACCTTCCCTTTCTGGTCATACCACCACCACTGCATGGGCTCATCCGCATCACCCTCCGTACACATCAGAACCGTCATTCGATTCACGCGATCAAGATACTCTCTCAACAGTTCGACTTCCGGCTTCCACGCACGAAACATCATTTCAAAATCTGCTTGCCGTCCGAGATCTCGAGCTTTCAACTTACTCATATTGATGTTTGCCAGATCATCCACGCCGACACCGGCCTGCCGACAGAACAGTGCCAGATAGTGTAGAACATCCGCCGCCTCGATCAGAAATTCACCCGGCGGTATCATGGTTCGCTCGTAAGTCATCTTTCTCTGACACTGCAACAGCTCACCACTTTCACTGGCAAGGCCCTCGCAGGCTTCTCTGAGATTGTCCCAATAAAATCCCACATACACCGGATCAGGTTCGTGTCGCTGCCATACCCATTCTGCGTATTCAGTCAAGTTCATTTTTTATACCGTCCTTTCTTCTGCTTTCTAAAACGGTCTTCACGATGGCTTTTGATTTCCGCCCATTCGTGATCCTCTCGCTGCTTTTCTTTCACATCGTCATACCACTCGCGCCACGCCATATAAGGCTGGCACTGCATGTGGCACGATGGGTGTCTAATCGTACATTCTTTACACGGCTGCTTTTTCCACATGTTTTACACTTCCAATCTCGGCCTTGACGCAATCGATCAACGCGGCCTGTGTCGTTGACTTATTTTCCAATGCCACCATGACGCGCTCATCCACGGTACCTGTTGCGATGAGATGATAAATCATCACGGGTTTATCCTGGCCTTGGCGATTAAGCCGGGCGTTTGCTTGCTGGTAAAGCTCCAAGCTCCACGTCGGACCAAACCACACGATAATGTGACCGCCTTGTTGGAGATTGAGGCCGTGACCACAGCTCGCAGGATGAGCCAACATGACAGGCACTTTCCCAGCGTTCCAGTCTGTGATATCTTGATCCGTTTCCAATGTTCGTACCTCAGAAAAGCGTTGACGGATCCTATCAACATCAAACTTATAACTGTAGAACACCAACACCGGTTGCCCCTGTGATTCTTCTACGATCTGCTCAAGGGCTTCCAGCTTCGCATCGTGGATCTCAGTCACAGCACCGTCTTCGTCATATACTGCACCGCCGGCGATCTGCAGCAGCTTGTTCATAAGCGCTGCAGCGGTCACGCCGATGATCTCGGTACCAGCCAGCTCAAGCACGGCTTCCTGTTTCATCTCATCATAGGCGCGTTGTGCTTTCTTGTCCAACGTAACATTCGTGATAATGCTGTACACCGGCGGCAGCTTGAGATAATCCTTCGCTGTCATGCTGATGCAGATGTCTGAGATCTTCCTGTCGATGTCGTGAAGATGTTCCTTCGGCACTGACCATTTCACAAAGTATGGATACCGGATCGCTTCACAGTACCGGCGTCGAAAATCAGTCAACGTTTTCCCCAGACGCTTGCCCTGATCCAGTAGATAAATCTGGCTCCATAGATCTGTATAGCCGTTTGGCGCCGGCGTGCCAGTGAGGCCGATCACGCGCTTGCACTTATAGGCAACCTTGCGCAGGGCCTTGAAGCGATTCGTTTGCGGATTCTTGAAGCTCGACAGCTCATCGAGAACAAGCACATCATAAGGCCAGACACCGTCCAATGTCTCAATCAGCCACTTGATGTTATCGCGGCTGACAAGATAAATATCTGCCTGCCGGCGAATGGCTGCGCGTCGTTCTCGAGGTGTCCCGACGATCGGCGAAACCTCGAGATGGTTCAAATGATCCCATTTCTGACACTCGCGCGCCCAGGTATCCGTGACCACGCGCTTCGGCGCAACGACTAGAGCCTTGTCGATCTCGAATTCCTGGTACATGAGATAGTCCAATGCCGTCAGTGTAGTCACCGTCTTCCCAAGGCCCATGTCCAAAAACAGCCCACATTTTGGCTTATCAACGATCCACTTCATCGCCGCGCGCTGATAATCATGTGGTACAAATTCCACGGCGCTCCACCTCCTGCACGAATCGATCAACCATCTCCTTACTGTCTATAACAGACACCGGAAAGCCCAGGCGGTAGAGAAAACGGTGCACCGCCTTCTGGCGCGATTTTGGTTCTTTTGTTGGCGCTTTCAGCTCAACGAAAACTGCGACACCATTGAACAGCACCAGGCGATCAGGCACACCAGCCATCCCCGGCGAAGTGATCTTCATCGCATAGCCGCCGATCTGTTTCACTTGCTCGCAGAAGTATCCCTCGATGCTTTTCTCTTGTCTGTATTCCACTCTTACTTCATCCCTCCATGATAAAATGTTTTGTGTTTGTTGAATGAATAAGGTGTCACCCTGGCACCCAAATTTCCTATATACATTATTTTTTATTATTTTCGTTTTATGAGTTATACTATAACTCATATTTCTAAATTTTTTATTTCTAGTCTTTTCATCTATTTTTAGGGTGACAGGGTGCCACTAGTATAAGAAATGCGTCAATGAACAGAAAAACAGCTGTCACCCATCACAAAAATCATGGGTGACACAGGGTGACACTTGAGGGTTTTAGGGTGACACCCTGTGTCACCCTAATGACGCGTTCTGCTCCTCTCTATTTTCCGCCATTTCTTATCTTTTTGCGTACAAACGATACTTTAGGACGGCGTCCCTCGTAAGCTACTCCCAGACGACACTGTCCTGCACGTTCCCATTCTGGCAAGTTGTTCATGATGAGATTAATTTCACTGTTATCGCGCTTAGGGAAATCATTCATGCTGCCATGAAAACATTCGCACCAAATTTCCAGCGCTGTAATCTGCTCTCGCGGCGCCGTCTTCACGCCTTTTGGTCTAAGTTCGTAATCATCAATCCAACCACATCGGTCAATAAGGGCCCAATCCTTCCAATCAAGTGGCAACTCTTTTTCGAGATATTCCTCGATGGCGTAAACGCGCGCATCCTCTTCGGTGAAGGCGCTTCGAACCTCATCAGCGGTTTTTTCCATCGCTGGCGACAATACCAAAGGCCAGCCATCGCGATACGCTGTCAGTGCTTCCGCCCAGATCTGGTCACGCTCCGCCGGTAGCTGTTCGAAGATGTCCTGCACCACAGGCACTACCCCGCAAGCGACAGGCCACGTGCGACGCTCACCGGTGACATCGCGAAGGAATTGTACTTCATTGGTGGTGCCCCAAAAGATGCATTGGCGCGGCTGATGCACCGTGCGACGCCCATATGCTGGGCGGTACACGTCCGAAGTTTTCGAAATAAACGCCTTGAACTCTTCTTTGTCCGACTTTCGGTAGGCAGCAAGCTCGCCAATTTCTACCATCCAGCTTCCTTGGATCTGCTCAAACGGCTCCTTACCTTTGAAATCGCGGATAGAATCGTTAAACCAATCATCGCCGCACAAAATCCGTATGAACGTAGACTTACCCAGCCCTTGTTTACCTGACAGAGTGATCATCGTATCATACTTGATCCCAGGCTCCATCACGCGTGCCACCGCTGCGACAAGATGTGTCTTAGTGACAGCCCTTGTGTAATCCGTTGGCTCCGCACCAAGGTAATTGATAAGCAGATCCGCAATGCGTTCGGTGCCGTCCCATGCTGGCAGGCCCAGCAGATATTCACGTACTGGATGTATCGTGTTTTCTGTAAACACCTTGCTGATACCATCCGCAACTTTCCCCGGACAATACAATTTATATTCCTCCTCCAAATACGCCCTGAGATTAGCATCATCATTGTCCGTCCAATCCCGTGAGCGTGTTTCTTCGTCCCACGGCGTACCGCCTTTGACGATGTTTCGACCAGCAAATTCGTCAACGTACAGCCGATCTTTGAGCGCTTCATCGTTATTCAGGATAAGCACCACGTTCTGAATCAACTTGGCTGGGATGAGACCTGTTTTGTCGTAAACAAGATCCTCGCGCCAATCCTTTTCCTCTTCAGCATCATCATAATCAAACTCTGTCGCTGCAGCGTCCTGGCGATCCTTCAGTTCTTTGGCTCGTTGGCGCTTGAAGCCTTCATCACTTTCCACCCAGGTGCACATTTCTTGATAGCTTGGGCGTTTGGTGATTTCCGTATCTACACGACACCGCTCATCGAGTGCGCCGAATTTGTGGATGCGCACAAGGTCGAAGGCGTTGCACAGCGTCCCGCTGGCTGGCGAGGTGCCATGGTTATCGTAGGCGAAAACATCGTCATAAACAACCAACCCGCCAACCGTAGAACCAGCGGCATAGGTATACCGATCTGGCTTTTCCGTCGGTACATACACGTCGGTCAAGTGCTTTGCGATCACCTCATGAATGTCATAGGCTCGGCAAAAGATACCCACCACGCCATTTTTCTCAAGGGGATTCCCTTGTACCTTCGCGCGGTGCTGCACGTGATCCGCTTCGCGTCCTGTCGTAGGCCATTCGCCAACGTTGCGCCAGTCAGTGTACCGCATAAGGACCTCTGCACCAGCACAAAGCGCGCCATCGTGTATGGTGAAGATCCGCGCATAGGTTTCTCTCATATCCAGCGGCACCGACGGCCAGAACATCAGACGCGACGCCTGAAACGTTGTCGGATCGAACCAATCAATATTGATATCCGCTGCAATGCGTCTGGCGATCGGCTCGTACTGATCTTCTGTGACGTTGGTTTCGAGTGGCAGGATCAGGCGTAGCCGCGGCGCGCGGTCCTGATGGCTGTGCGTCGGATGCAGTATCCACATATAAGGGCACCGGTCTGTGATCGTTTTAACCGCCACAGATACGTGCGTGTCCACGTTGTCGAGATCCAGCGTTACCATACTGCGCCACTGCACATGACCAGCACCGCGCTTACCATCTGCGAGAGAGCCAGCAACGAAACCTCCTACATCCTTGGCAGCGTCTTTGTCTTCTTTCTGCATTGCCGCATACTGAGCGGCTGTTTCTGCCGTTATAACAGGATCCCCGAGGCGCTCTATGAACGCCTCGAGAGAAGTCTGTTTATTTTTCCATTTCACCGCCATTCGACTCGCGCCGGTGGCGATTGTAAATTCTTGCATCGAGCATCAACTCCCTTGATAGGGTACGGGCAGAGGTGCCCAGGCGGTGACTTTTTTATCTTCATCGCCGATGTAAAAATCATCATTATCCTCAAGCGGACAATAAAGTGCTGAGAAACAGCCAGTTTTTGCGTAAAAGAATCCCATGCAAGTAACTCTAAAATTTATGCCGTTATAACAACGCACGACCTCACCAGAAGGCAATGTCAATGCAATGTTTTTAGCCCGACAAAGGACTGAAAACAACACCGCCTGCTCATTTTTTGGAAGGGCTTCCTGCACCGGCGTCCAATGTTCATCTTTCATCATTCTCCCTCCATCAGCAGGCAGGCTTGCAGATACGCCTTGATCTTGAACGTTCCTCCAAGCAATGGTTCTCTTGTGTAAAACACCCCGTCGATGTAGGCAAGGAATTGCACATTAGTCCAAGGTTCGTCATCATCATCCTTCACCATAATCCAATCGCCCGGCTTCAGTGCGTCGCCGTTCTCTAGCAATGGCGGTTCATATTTGCTGAACAGCCAACTAAGAGCTTCCCCATAGCTGTCTTTATCCGCCGCAACGCATATAGTTTCTTCTATTGGCATAGCAGATCCATTGATTGCCTTAACAAGATCATTCCTGTACCTATCAATATTCAGCATTTTCTCACCTTCCTCTTCGTGCTTTTTGGGCTCAATATCAATTTCTAACTCATCCCACGTCTGGTTGTCATACAGAGTTTTAACCTCGTAAGGCTCACCATCAACATAGATTTCCCAGTCGTATATAGGTTTAGACCCAACGGCAGGCAATAAGCCTTCAATTTTGATTTTCATTTTTATTCGCCATCCATTCTTGCGCCACATCTAGGACAGTGGTTCCAATCTGTAAATTCATAGTAAGCGTCTTCTTCTGGGTCATACCTACTGTAATTTCGCAAAATGAGACCACAATTAGAGCATTCAAACTCGTCAGATGGGTGCGCGTTTGTAACATTCTCTGCGTGCACCACCGGCGCAACGTCCGCGGCGGGCATATCATGCACAATGCAGACCGCCTCGACCCACGCCTTGCGCCGCTTGACGCTATCCAAAGCGCCTGCTACCGCCAACGCTTTATCTAGTGCTTTTCTTTCAATATAGTCAGTCATTGTTAATCCTCCTCAATCTTTCTTGTAATAACAGCATTCATAGCCATCAGCCCTTAATGGCAGCCCTGGCGCCCACGGTATCGACTTTCCCATGATACGGCAGACATCTTCGAGTGCGTCTTCGTGCTCCGGCACTTCGATGATGCACTCATCGTGGACATGGAAAACGATTTCATATCCCTTAGCATCCAATGCCAACATGGCATGCGCCAAACAATCCCGCGCTACTGCCTGCACCACGTTTTCGGTCAATTTCCCGTAATAGGTTTCAACGCGACCAACCTTCCCTAAAGTAACGTCTTCATAACTCATTCTTGCACGCCCGTATTGATCAACATCCAGTTGTGGACGTGCATAGCCCATGCGCCGACCAGACGGGAGCACCACAAACAACAACCCCTTTTCCCACAGCACAGATAGGTACTTATTGATGCGATGCGGCTGGTGATCCCTGATACATGCGATGCACGCATCTTCAATGAGATGCCACAGCTTCACCACATGTGGGCTGGCTTCCCGCCATTTATCCACGATTGGCTTGAGCTCGTTTTCAGCCATACCCATCTTAAGTGCGCCCATCGCTTTGAGCGCGCCTACCGATCCCGCATAACCGAGGGCCAGCTCGGCGACTTTACCCTTCTGGCGCAGGTGACCATTGACGCCATGCTTGACCACGGGAACACCGAACATCTGCGACGCCGACGCACAGTAGATGTCGCCACCAGCCTCAAACGTTTCCAACCGCCAGCGCTCGCCCGCCAGCCACGCGATCACGCGGGCCTCGATCGCACTAAAGTCGGCGACAATAAACTTTTTCCCCGGATTGGGGATAATTGCTGTGCGTATACACTGACGCAGAATATCTGTCGGATCGTCGTAAATCATATCAAGCAACTCTGCGTCCCCGGTGGCTACTGTTGCGCGTGCTGTGTCCAGATCGTCCAAACTGTTGCGGCTGAGGTTTTGCAGCTGGATAAGTCGTCCAGCCCATCTTCCCGTGTGAGCGCCAAAGAACTGGATATTGCCACGGCTGCGCCCGTCGCTGCATGCCGTCTCAAGCATCTTGCCGTATTTGGCAATGGATGACTTGCCAAGCAATGAGCGCAAACGCAACGCCTCCACAACGTCTGGATAGTCAGCAAATTGTTCTATCAATTCTGGCATCCTGTCTTTGGCCAACGATTCAACCTCAACGCCCGTCTGATTCTGTATCCATGCTTTTAACGCTGCCACCTGTCGAGGGCTGGCAGTGCCTGTGAGCGCCTCATATTTTCGTTCTGCGGCCGCGGTAATGTCATCGGATATCTTTATAGCTGCTTTGCAAAAATCAACGTCTATACGGATTCCTCGGTCGTTGATGGCTTGATCCAACTGGTACAGCTGGTGTTCCTGTTCGAGCATTGGCAGCTGAATAAGCTTATTTCTTATCGCCCGTTCTGCTTCAACGTCTCTCATGCAGTATTCTGTAAACGCCGCCCACTCTTCTGGCTTGTCTGCTGGCATCCAACGTGTCGAGGGATTGTTCTTGCTGGGTTTCCTCGGTTTGCAAAACGTCCGAATGAGCTGCGAGCCGTCGAGCTTGCGCTCTTCTTCGGCGATGCCTACACGTCTGCCAACGGTGGCAAGATTGCCGGCAATGCCCAGCTCCCAAGCCCGAATCATCGTGCAATCCCATGGGCCTGTGAATCCATTCAGGTATTTATTCAAGCACACCCGTTCAAAGGATGCATTGAACGCCGTTTTAAGCACGTGCCTATCATAGAGATCACGCACCAGCCCCTGCGGCAACTTGTCTTTGGTCAGATCAATGATCTGCACCGGCTCATCGTCATACGCATAAGCAAAGAGCAGTACATCAAAAGATGGGGTGTCGGTGTACTTGTAAACACCGACAGCACCCAAATCAAGATCACTAAAAGTTTCTATATCAATGGCAAGGCTGTGATCATAAGAGGTCATCGAGATCAGCCTCTTCTGCTTCGTCAAAGTCGAACTCACTTTCGGCACTCTTACGACTACCGCCAAGACGTTCGCCGTCTTCCCACTTCTGGACGTTGCCTAAGCCGGCGGCAACACCTTTGTTGCCACTCACAGCGAAGGGATAGAAGTTCACAGATACATTGCAGATGCAGCCGCTATATACCGTATCCTCATCGCCCAGCATGGGTTTTCCGGTCTCAGGGTCTCGATAACGGAGCACCACCTGTGGCGGATATTTTTCACCGGCGTTGCAGTTGATAAAGTAACTGTTAGCATAAGCCGGATCGTCTGGACGGTCTTCATCACCGTCTCTGAGTGGCAGATGCAAGCCCGAAGGCTTTTTACCGCCCCATTTCTTTTCAATGCCGTTCTGCACTGCCGCTTCAATGGCCTTCTTCGCCCTTGCGATCATCACTTCATCGTCTTTTGAGATGATCAGCGACAAACTATATTTAGGATCTTGCCCTTCCATGGCGTGCGGTTCGAAGATGTGTGCATAAGAGATTCGGCCTCTAAGGATTGTGTTAGTGTTACTCATTTCAATTACCTCCAAAATTCATAGTGTTGTTCATATTAAACAGCATTGCGATCAATTCCTTTGGAATAACCAAATTACCGTTGTTCTGTGTATTCTTTTCGATATTCTTCAATGTACGGTTGATTTCTTTCAGTTCGTTCAAAACCTCGAAGTTTTCAGTGCTCATCCTTCTGCCTCCTCAAATTCAAACTCTGCTTCAGGAGTATGCAACGCTGGACGCTTATCGCTTTCCGGCACCAACGTTGGTTTGCCCTCGGGTTTATACACAAAATCGCCAAATTCATCAGCAAAGCGTTTCTTGCCTACGAGCTTTTCCAAATCGGTCAGTGTTTTCAGTTCTTGCGGCTTATAGATCAGTTCTGCAGGATAGTATTCCATCAGACAGCCTGCAAGTTTTTCCGGATCATTGATTTTGCGATTGCTTCGGCCTTCAACAAGCTTCCAGCCCCCGAGCTTTCCGCCAGCGGTCAGACGATCCATGACTGTATCTTCAATGTCCGTGAGCCAGCGTTTGATGGCGTCTCGCGCTGATAGGATTTCAGAGATTTCCTCATCGCTAAGTTCTTCCTGATTGCGTTTATCCGTGATTGCCATAAGTGTCTGAGCGCGAGTGCGGCAAGTCGCTTTAATCTTGCACCATCTACACCAGTCACCAGCTTTCTGCTCGCCTTTACCATCATAGGCAAGCTTTGCGATTGGCTTAACCGTATTCTCAGCCCAGTCAAGTAGATCAGCTGCTGCTATCTCAAACGTCGTGATGTGATCCAAACGCGGTTGCACAATCGTCATCCGCACTTTTTCGATGGAATAAATGTAATCGTAGGCTAAAAGTGCGCCCAAACCATAGAGCATAATCTGTGGGTTGTTGTCTGCATCGACAGGGACACCTTTACCAAACTTCAAGTCCACAATTTCGAGCGTGCCATCATCCACAATCACGGCGTCCCCTGTACCGAAGCCGTCAGGTACATATTCTGAGAAATCCAGTCGGCTTTCGATATCTAGTGCCGACGCTTCTCCACGCGATTCGAAAGTCTCGATCACATACTCCACATAGGGAAACACATCGTCCTTCATGCCGTCATACCACAGATCGCTGTCTTTCAGCTTACGTGGGATGCGCCAGCCCTTGAGTGAGCCGTGGTCTTTGTACCAGCGCAGTGCGTCCTCGGCCAATGCATGGGCAAGAGTACCTTCGGCAGCATAAACGCTTGCCCCCTCTTCCTTGATATTCTCCGTCAATCGCACCGAACGCGGACAGTTGAGCCATCGCGCCGCGCTCGATGCGCTGAGTAATGCGTGTTGTGCCATTTTATGCCTCCACCAGTTCGAGCTCTTGCATCACATCCGCATAATCCGATTCTTTGAGCTCGCTCACACGATTAGCGCCATAGTGCTGCAAGATCTCACGCATATGTGCCTTGTTGCCAGTATTGGCTTTCGCCTTAAACTTCCGCTGCACATCTGCCAGCGTAATCACTGGTGCCTCAGGCTCTGTAGATGTTGCTGGTTTCGATTGCGGCTCATCGCCCACCTCAACCGTAACCTTGCTAGGCTTCGGCAACTCATTGATCGGTCTGTCTTTCAAATTTGCAAACAACCCTAAAAGTTCATCCATTGATTCTGCTTCAACTTTTAATTCATATTTCATTTCTTGTCCTCCTGTGTTATACTCAAATTGAAATGTATTTTTCTATGCCGCTTAACGTGTGTCCGCACGTTTTGCGGCTTTTCTTTTACCCTCCAGCGGTGTAACCATCCAGTAAATGGTTAATAGCATACCTGCCAGCATTAACACCGAACAGACAACCTGCATAGGCCCGTTAAGCAGGATAGCTAACACCGCCAAATCAAGAGTAATCAGCGTTATAATCGCACCAACTATGGCACTTGTAACGCGTTTCAGGATTTTGTACAGCAATACTGATTCACCTCCTCCATTGGGATTCCCGTATATTCAGCAAATTTCAATGGTGAGATGTAATAACTCCATCTCTTACGCTTAACTGCGTATCCAAAAGGCAACACACCCTTTTGCAACCCGATACGCACAAACTGGTCCGATACACCCATAAGCTTTGCTGCATCAATTACACTAATTCGATTCATTGACATACTCATTCTCCTTCCGGTGGTAAGAACAAATCTGCAACCTCTTCGTTCAACGCTTCCGCTAACTTGCCGAGCGTTCTTGTCATCGGTTTAACCTCGTTATTCAAAATCTTTTCAACAGCCGACGTTGGCATCTCGAGCGCAGCGCTAAGTTCCTTGAGATCCAAATCACACATCACCATATCAAGATTTTTCGATAGATATTCCAAGCGCGTGTCATCGTACCAAGCGGTCTCAAGCCCCGGCTTCAAAAACATTTCTCCAATGCTTTTACCCGCGTATCGCGCCAGCCTATCCACCGTAGTCAGCCGACAGGATATACCACGCTGCATGCGTTTGATCGTGTCATAATTGAGCCCGCTTGCCTCGCAAAGCTGCTTGATTGATCCCTCAGCATCAATCAACAGCTGTACATTCTCTTGCAGGTACCTTACGCTCGACATAGGCTCCAAAATCATCACCTTCTTTCATTTTTGGAAAAAACCTAAGTTCTTCTTCAATGCGTTGAACAAGATGGACACCTTTAACGCAAGGAAATTCATCACGCCAATCGCCCCAAACAAGTTCTACTTTTTGAAAGCTCTCGTGCATCTTCAACCAATGCGCGGTCACGCACACTCGGTCAAAGAGTTCTTGCAGCATATCCACATCTTTCTCACACTCCCACGCTTCGTTATAGCGTGCGATCTCACTTTCTATCAGCAAACGGCTATCATTGAATGAACGATAGTTCATTATTCAAACCTCCTCCCAATAATCTGGCGTAATAATACCTTGCGGTGTTGCGATTGCCCGGATCATCGGATACCCCTCTGCGACAAACGCCTGTTGGCTATACTCCACAAGAAATCCTCCCGGACCCATAATACGTATCAACTCGGTATACAACTCTGATCTGCGATCTTTTGCTTCACCCAACGTGTGCGCCCCATTGTACGCACTTGCAAGCTCTCTGATCTTCTCTTGCATCTCATCACCCCCTTAACAAGAAATGTACCGTTTGGTCGTCGTTTGGATTCCAAGCCACACCAACTTCGTCGATATGATCCAGCATCCAATCACGATACCATTCACCGCGGGTTATCAGCCTGCCATCCGCACCATAAATTTCAATCAGCGAATCATCATCGATATCGCCACTTGAAATCAGCTTGTGTAACCTGATTTGCTCACCACTATTGATGCACTTGTAATTTTTCATTTTGTATCTCTCCTTTCCACTGTTCATAGCTATCTTGCGCTTGTCCCTTCGCAATCATTCTCATCAGTGAATAATATTCATTTTGCCAGAATTCTAAATGACCACGTCCCATCTTTTCATACAGGCGCCGTCTGTTGGCTTCCGACATGACCATAAACGCAGTCATTAGTCTCTCGGCTTTGTAACATTTCTCAAACACAGCTTTATAAAGTGGATCTATCATCTTTTCACCTCCCGATCCAAAACTAGAATTTAATTCTAGTTTCCAGATAAAAAAATAATATTATCCGTATCAATATGGTATACCTCTGAAATCTTACTTTGACACAAAGCATTGATCTTCTCCGGATTTTTTTCCCAGGCAACAATTGTTGATGCAGCCACACCTAGTCTTTCAGCTGCGTCACGAACGGTTAATCCGGCGTTCACCCTCGCAGCTTTCAGCGTAATCTTAAAGTCACTCATTGGCTCACCTCCTTGACTGTATACACAGTATAATCTAGAATTTAATTCCAGTCAAGAATTAAATTCGTGTTTTCCAAAATATTGTTTGCGATTTCCGGAATTTTATTCTATAATAAGCTCATGAGGAGGTGAATTTTATGAGCGAAGAAACCATTAGGCGCATTTTTGCTCAAAACTTAAGTTACTATAAATCTTTACACAACCTATCTAATGTCGAAATTAGCAAAATAGCAGGCGTCAGTGAAAGTGCTGTCGGAAAATGGCTAAAATTAAAAGCAACTCCACGAATGGGAGCCGTCGAAAAACTTGCTCAGTATTTCGGCATAAATAAATCAGAGCTTCTGGAAGAAAAAAAAGATAACCAAGAAAATGTTATCCCTAAAGTCTCATACGTTCCAGAAACCATCGCGGCACATTTCGAGGGCAAAGAATTTTCTCAGGAAGCCTTAGATGATATTGCCAACTTCATTGACTACATCGCCTCCAAAGAAAAGAGGAATATCGATGACTAACTATGAAGAACTTGTCGATGAAATTGAAAATGATGGCATTGAAGTGCTTGAATTTGATTTTACCTGTAAGGATCTTCACGGCCTCTACGCAGATGGCCGAGTAGCCATCAATAAAAACTTACCCACCAATGAAAAAATGATCACACTCTATGAAGAATGGGGTCATGCTAAAACTAATTATGGCAATATTCTGGATCAATCAAAACAAAACAGTCGCAAACAAGAGCTTGCCGCCAGACGTTGGGCGCATGAAAAATTTATGCCTGTTGAACGTTTCATAAAAATCGTTCTCGAACACCACCCAACAGACGTATGGGAGCTGATTGAAATTCTAGGTGTACCATACGCATATCTTGTCGATCTCATCGCCTATTATCAGCAACGATATGGGCTGTACAAAGAATTCGACGGCGGCTGCATCTGGTTTAATCCTATAAATATTGCAGTGTACAACGACTGATTGAAAGGGAGGAATGCAAGTCATGTCCAAAGATGCCATTTTTCGAGTAATAGAAATACTCGACCCTACTCGTATTCTCATTAACGGAGGCAGCAATCAAGGATTATCCGATGGTGATACATTAGAAATTTTTGAAACAGGCGGATCGGTTGTAGATCCCCAAACCGGTGAAAATTTAGGTACATTGGATTTTATCAAAGATCAAGTTGAAGTGGTCACGCTATATGAAAACTTTTCTCTGTGCAAGAAAATCGTACGCACAAAATCAAACATTTTTACACCGTTCAACGAATATGTCACAACAACTTCTCATGTCGCTAGCCTAAAGGTAAACGAGGAACAAATCACAAATAGGAAGATTTCTGGAAATCCTGTTATTTCTGTAGGCGATGAGCTTAGAATCAAACCTTGACTTTTCAAAAAAAAAGCGTATAATGTCTTGTATAACTTGGTCGATGGCCGTTTAATAACCTATGCTAGCAGGTTTGGCCGACTAACAACTCCCTAGGCATTATATGCTTAAGGGAGTTTTTTTATGAAACAAACTATTGCTCCGGATAAACCATTCTTAACTTACGAAGAAATGATTTCAAAGCTAAAAAGTAAAGATGGATTATTGATATATAATGACATCTTTGCTCGAAATGCACTTCAAACATTATCATATTATAATCTAATAAATGGTTATCAAGATTGTTTTCGCGACCAAGAAACCGGAAAATTCAGTAGCAATATAACAATTGAATTTCTATGTAGATTTCATTATTTTGACAAAAGTTTTCAACATATTTTTCTCAAATATTGTACCTACATAGAAGATACCTTCAAAAACCATATCTCCTATGTCATTTCAAAAGATTTCGGCGTCACAATGGACGATTATCTTGATCCCAAACATTACATACAGAGACCACCGTGGAAGAAACGAACAAAAGTTGTGGAAGAAACAATCGCTAACATTCGGAAAAACGCGCAACATACCAAGGCGCAAAACCCAACAAAATATTACCTAGAAAACCACAACCATGTTCCTGCCTGGATTTTATTCAAGAACACGAATTTCACTGATGTTATTGATCTCTATTCTTTCATGTTGGATGAGCAAAAAAGACAAGTTCTTCATTTCTTCTTCCCAGACTTTCCTTTAGAAACAGAGTTGCAAAAAGAATTTCTAAAAATCAGTATCACACTGATAAGAAAGTTCCGCAATAGAATCGCTCACAATCTCAAATACTACTCTTTTAAACCGACCAAAACTTATTTTTCAAAAACCCTGCTCCGGCCAATTGCTCAAACAACACCTCTTCTCACAAAGGAAGAAGTGTCTCGAGAAATACGTGGGAAAAATGATGTGTATGCTTTTCTCCTATCGCTCATATTTCTACTAGGAACATCGGATTTGAAACTTGAATTGCTAAAGGAAATTGCCTTTTTGATTCAACAAGATCAGCATGATTCTTCGGATCTTCAGCAAGAACCAATGTTTACATCATATTCAAAAATAACTGGACTCCCACCAGATCTTATATCTAGACTAGGACAATATTACACCGAAACTATTCACAGTTCTAACGCCTAAACAAAAAGAGCCCCGCCCTGCTACCAACAGGACGAGGCCCTACTAAGGAGATGTGATTACTCCATAGCTCACAACTATTAGTATATCACACCTCCTTAGTTTAGTGCACCCTAAATTAGGAGGTTTTTATTATGCAAGGAACAGAAAACTACAATGACATCATCAACCTATCTCGTCCAACATCTAAGACATATCCTAAGATGCCACGAGAAAAACGTGCTGCACAGTTTGCAGCGGTAACAATGGTCAAGCTCGGCGATCTAAACATCCCAGAAATATCCGACTACGGAGCATGGGAAGATTGGTACGGCAATCAGACTGATGCCTGGTGCGAGTAAGGTGGTGATCCTATGAGACTACCAAACGGCTACGGCAGCATCGAAAAACTGCCCGGAAACAGACGTAGACCTTTTCGTGTGCGTCTTACACAAGCATGGGACATCAATCAAGAGACCCAAAAAGTCAAACAGCACAGAATCACAATAGGCTATTACGCAACGAAAAAAGAAGCTATGCAAGCCCTCGCAGCTTATCACGAAACACCTTATGTCATTAACAATTACACCCTTAGTGATGTTTATGAAAAATGGAGCTATGAACATTTCCCTGCCATTTCCGAATCCAATATCAAAGGTTATAAAGCCGCTTGGAAAGTGCTGCAACCTGTCGAGAATAAAATTTTGCGCGAAATAAAGCTCGACCATCTACAACACGCTTTGGATGTAAGCGGTAAGAACACTCCAACGTTGAAAAAAGTCAAATCCTTAGCCTTGCAGCTTTTTGAGTATGCAGTGAAACACGAATACATTAGCGCCGATCGCGGAAAAATACCCACCTACCTTGACATATCAAAACCAGGCAATCCAGACAAAATCGATAGAGCGCCTTTTTCGGAAGATGAACTCGCAACACTGTGGCAACACACCGACAATGACACAGTTAAAATCATTCTCATGCTTATATACACAGGTGTGCGCATTTCTGAACTGCTAGAGCTAGACAAAGCCCATCTGTACCTCGATAAGCATTATTTTGACATTACAAAATCAAAAACCAAAGCCGGAATACGTTCTGTGCCGATAGCGGATAAAGTGTACGACTACTTCGTCTACTTCGCTGACAATCCAACCGACTTTGCACTTGCCAACAACGGTGAACCGTGGCAATACAGAAATTTCTATGACAGCTACTGGAAATCTATCATGGAGCGTTTCGACATGCATCATCGTCCACATGACACTCGCCACACCTGTGTCAGTCTCCTTACCGCAGCAGGCGTGGACGAGCGAATCATAAAAAAGATAGTTGGCCACTCAGGAAACAGCGTTACTCAAATTGTCTACACGCACATAGAAGTTAAACTTTTGTTGGATGCTATCAACAAAATATAGTGTGGGCTTTATGTGGGCTGTGTGTGGGCTGTAATGAAAAAAATTAGCTTTTTTATACGATTTTGTAAAATAAGAAAAACCCCAGAAACAAGCTGTTTCTGGGGTTTGTTGTGTCTGAATATCTTGCCCTGTCGCAGTAAAGATTAGCCCTATAACAACTTGAGATGCCAAACTGGCATTTCAAGTTTGGTAATTTATTATCTATCCTTTGCCAATGCTCGATTTACCACATCAAATAACTCCTCAGGTTTATTGTACTTTACCCTTGCATAGATGTCCATAGTTGTTTTGCTGTTTTCATGTCCTGCAAGGTACTGAAC
>CAUWHJ010000013.1:0-84325 GCA_963558655.1 uncultured Peptococcaceae bacterium | reverse complement strand
CCTGCTCTCTCCTCCACCTGTGCCCGTTGGCGGGCGGCCTGTCGTTTGTCATGTCCTCGTCTTTCTGCGTGCCATCGTCTATCCCGACTGAACACGCACACCCTCTATGCGCTCTAAAAAAAGGCAAAGAAAAAAGCCCCACGGATTTCCGCGAGGCTTCCACCTTCTGTAACCACCGAACGCCTCTACGCCGCCGAAAGGGGCAAAAAGAAGTCCCCCCCAAAATTTGAACCCTCCCCCCCGAGAGAGACAGGGGAAAGAACAAAATCCCCTCGCCGTTTTGCTATATAAAAAAACAGGGCAAAGATCGCTTGTGCAATCCCGCCCCGTAAAAGGTCAAACCTTTTGCTGTGTAATTCTATTTTACGTGACCGCAAACCAGCTGTCAATCACCTCACGCAAAAAGATGAAGCTCGAAGCCACCAACTCATTATGTTCATAATAATCAATGTGCTGGTCAATACGCCTCAGAAGATCATGCAATTTCACCGCTTCACGCTCATGCATACTAACACTGGTCACCAGCAATTTGTGCATATAAAGTAATGTAACGATTTGCTGTAAACGTTCGTTCTTCATCTTTTGTTGTCGAAATCCTTTGCGAATCGTGGAAATCTCAGCCAACGCCTGCATAACGCTGTTGACTTTCGAGCGATAGCGCACGGTATTAGTATGAAGGTCGTTAAGCACACAGTTGCTGTGCGCTGCAGCATTGCGTAATTCTTTGCATTGACGCAGACGATAAAAATGTTCTTCCATCTCCGATACATCAAAACGCTTACCGCAGAATTTGTACAAAGAAATCAGGCGGCCAAATGGAATGAGCTCTACAAATACCCAAATTGGCATAGCACGTTCGTATTTACGCACCAGATCTCCACAGTAAGTATTTGTACGATTACGTTCCAGCTCAGCTCGCAGCAATCGTTGCTGATGCACATCTAAACCAGCAACAAAATCCTGCACAATCTCATAACCATCCTCATCACTCTCATCCACCAAGTGCAACAAACGCAATTTCACATGATGTTCCACATCCAACGCCATGTGCACAACCTGATAACGCAGATGCATATCAATCTCAGCCAAGTCCACCAAATAAGCAAAATCCAAGTCAATATATTGCCCAGCCTTAGCTCCACCTGGATGTTTTTGGTAATTTTTGCGATAGGAAGCCAGCTTGAAATAATTGCTATGTTCCTGTAAATATGCTCGTGCCGCATTTTCACTCATAAGCCGAAACTGCACACCTTTTGCCCTAAGATGAGCAATCTGCTCATCTATCGACAGCTTTTGTTTCATCACGCCGCCCCCTTTTAACCATCCTAACAGAGCAGCCATACTATTGCAATAAAAAACAAAGGCCGCACCTCAAACGAGGTACGGCCTTTGCGATACATAGCCGGTCCCAGAAGGACCTTATATCAACCAGAAATACATGATTGAATGAACGGGGGAGATCCATATTTCCTTATTTCTGGAAAACTACGCTAGCGGTCAGACCATTAGCATCCTGAAGTGGGGTTACAGTGTAGCCCAGCGCTTCAGCTACGAAACGGGTTGGTACGAAAGTACGATCCCCTTCGCCAATCACTGGAACAGTGTCCATGGTCTTTTCTTCATCGTTTACAGTGTAAGCTTCTTCGCCAACAGTCATCACGATGGTCTTGTCGCCATCAACGATGGTGATGACATTGTCTTCGAAGGTTACTTCTGCACCGAAGGTTTCAGCCAAAGCACGAACAGGAACCATCGTTCTCCAGTTGCCGTCTACATAAGGAGCAGCGTCACCCTTAACAACATCGTTGTTCACAATGTAGTCGGAAGAACCGATGGTCATAGCAACGAGTTTGTCGGCGTTGATGTCGCCTTTACCGATGGTGTAGGTCAAAGTGTCTGCATAAATAGCACTATCGGGATCGCCATTTTTAGCTTGAATACCAACAACAATGTCAACAGTGGTTTCTTTATCACTGAAAATGGTGATAGAACCAACACCTTTGTTCGCATTGCCACCAGCCGTTACATCAACCTTAGCATCTGCATTGGACTGGTCAACAACATAAGCAAAAACTTGACCATTTACACTGTCAATAGTATTGCCTTCTTCATCAACAACAGTTGCCTTAACAACATTGTTCTTGTTAACAGCACCTTCGGTCTTATCAAATTCAAGACCAGCTACAACACCTTCGTCAACAACAGTCACACTGGTCTGAGCCAGTTTACCGTAAACATCGCTTGCGGCAACCAAATTGATCTTGGTACCAACAACAGATTCCTTATCCGTATTAGATGCAATGTTCACTGTAATTGTGCCGTCCTTCTTATCTTCTACATCCAAGCCGGTTGGAGCAGCAATACCAAGGTTGTATTGATGAGCTAAAGTTACATCCTTAGCAACGCCATTAGCGTCAACAGCAAGAACCTTATAGTTAATGGTTCCTTTAGTATAAACAACCTTATCAGAGGTGGTGGTCAATTCCATGCTTTCTACCTTATTGGCATTGAAGTTACCAACAGTGAAGGTAGCATCGGCATAATTGCCTTTTTCATCAAGGATAAGACGAACGGTGTATTCACCAGCTACAAGATCGGAACCAGTGTACTTCAGCGTATAGGTATCATCAATGTAAGCAAGTTTGAAATTGGTTGCTTTGCCATGGAATTTTTCTGGGCTATGAAGCAGTTTGATGTAGTCAGCGTCACCAGTTACGCAACCTTCGTTGACCAAGATACCATCGGTGATCTGATCATCAGTGATCACATTACCATTGTTATCGGTAATGGTGTAAGTCACTGCATTGATCAAGCTACCGGTAGTTTCTACCTGAGAAGCATCCACGGTGGTACCGGTTTCATTAGCAACAATAGTATCAGCATAACGGTTGCTATCGCCAGCAGTTACGTTCAGAGTTGCACGGAAACCATCTTCGGTGGTGAGATATACCTTATAGGTACCTGCAGCAGTTGCGTTGTAGTTAATCTTGAATTCACCATTACGGTTAGTAGTAATGGTACCGTCTTCAGAAGCAGTGCCTGTCATAGACAGAGCAGTTACACGCAGTGCAGAAGAAGAGCTGGATACGGTGAAATCCTTATTAGCGAGCACGCCTTTTTCACCATAAACAGTAACGGTATGTGTGTTAGATTCTGCACCATTAGCTTTATCAAGGGTAGCCTTAAAAGTATTAGCTTCAGAATCAGATGTTACATTATCGCCATTCATTTCAACCTTTGTTACATCGCTGGATGCAGCTTCTACATCAATAGTCTGGCGATCAGGTTCATACTGGAACTGGGTTGCTTCAAGATCGCTGATAGTTTCAGGAGTCCCAACAACTTTTGCTGCATGAAGCGTGTAGAGACCAGAACGACTGAATTTAACCTTCAGATTTTGAACCCCATCAATCGATTGTGCATAGGTGTTCTCCCATGCTGCAGCATTCGCATCGTCACCTGTAACCTTCAATGCATCCGTTACATTGTTGTTTTCATCGGTTGCCCAAACAACAATCTTATCATTCTCAACATTGACATTGTTCAATGGCTGTCCAGAAGCATCACGGAATTCAAAAGTAACCGGTACCTCGCCACCAACTGTCGCAGTTGCGTCTGCATCATTGGTGTAGAAGAAACTGGTTTGTTCGCTCACCAAACTAAATGCATCCTTTACAGTCGCAGTTTGTTCAGTCAGTGTCTGTTCATCGTCTGATTGAGTTGTATCAGGATCAATGGTTACGGTTACTTCATGAGTACCACCAGGTACATTAGTGAAAGTGATTGCATCGCTGGCTGTAGATGGTGTATAACCATCTGTAGCCAAACTTTTAACATTAGTACCTTTGTCTACGGTGGTAGCGTCACTTAAACCGCTAACAGCTACCTTTACATTCAAATTAGTAAAATCATCAGATGTACTACTGCCGCTGTCTTTCAAATCCAAAGTTACTTTCAGCGTATTCGCAGATTCAGAAGCTACAGCAAAAGTAGAATTTCCTGTATCAACATCACTTGCGAAAGCAGCTGCTGGAACCAAGGTCAGCGCGAACGCTGCCAGCGTTACCAGCGAAACAATCTTCTTAGAGATCTTTTTCAAATTTATTCCCTCCCAAATATTTTCTTCGCGGAACCTCTTCGCCTGTCCGCAATTCAGGCACTGGGCTTTTCCTCCCAGCATCGGGTTGGAACCTCACGAGACTCGCCTCCCGTCTGTTCCCCTGTACGTCCACGACCGCGTCAGCGGTTGGGTTTGCATTGGCATCGTCGTCCTGCCTCTGCCGGAGATTTGCTGTGGCCTTACTCCTCCTTTCCCCCAGATGACTTAGCAGGTCATACCTGCTCTCTCCTCCACCTGTGCCCGTTGGCGGGCGGCCTGTCGTTTGTCATGTCTTCGTCTTTCTGCGTGCCATCGTCTAACCCGACTGAACACGCACACCCTCTATGCGCTCTAAAGAAAGGCAAAGAAAAAAGCCCCGCGGATTTCCGCGAGGCTCCCACCTTCTGTAACCACCAAACGTCCCTGCGCCGCCGAAAGGGGCAAAAAGAAGTCCCCCCCAAAATTGAACCCTCCCCCCCGAGAGAGACAGGGGAAAGAACAAAATCCCCTCGCCGCAAAAAACGCACGCTGCTAATGAGAGCATTTGGCCGTAAGATGATGGTGCGTTTTTGCAAAAGAAAAACACGCTTGCCGTGATGACAAGCGTGTTTTGTTTTACTGGCGTATTTATTCTGTACGCAGGGCGATGACTGGGTCTTTTTTCGCTGCTTTGCGTGCCGGAATCATGCCGCCAAGCATGGTGATGATGACGCTGATGAGCACGAGCACACCGCCAGCCACCGGTGGCAGGAAGACGGTGACGCCTGCGTTATCAATGAGCTGATGCAAGAGCGCGTTGATTGGATAGGTAAGCGCAACGGATATGCCCACGCCAAGTGCGCCGCTGCACAGCCCAATAATGAGGGTTTCAGCATTAAACACACGGCTGATGTTGCGCTTAGATGCCCCAATAGCACGCAAGATACCAATTTCTTTGGTGCGTTCAAGCACGCTGATGTGCGTGATAATGCCAATCATGATGCAGCTAACAATGAGGGATACTGCCACGAAGGCAATGAGCACGTAGGTAACAACATTGACCATGCTGGTGAGAGAGTTGGTGAGCAGCGCCACATAGTCGGTGTAGGTGATCTGTTCTTCTTCTGAGCGGTCAGCATTGTAAGCGTCGATGCACGCGGTAACGCCTTCTTTGTCTTCAAAGGTGTCTGTATAGATGCTGATGGAATATGGCGCATCCAGGCTGACCTTGCCAAAGTCGGTGAGGTTATCTTCGTAGGTCACATCACCCATGTATTGGTCGTAAAAGTCAACAAGCACTGCTTGATCCGGTTCGCTGGCAAGCCACGCATCCAGCGCCGCAGCCATGGCACTCTCATCGCCACCCATGCCTGCCATAGCTGCGGCGGCACTGTCGCCTTCGGCCCCTTGTGCAGCATTTTCCTGACTCATGGCCATCATCATCATGGCATAGAGGGAAGCTTTTTCGCTCACACCAAGGCTTTGCATATAAGCTGTAGCGTCGGCAGCTTTGGCTGCATCGTCCGGTGCGGTAAATTCAACACCGGTAAGCACGTTCACATTTGGGTTGGCTTCTTGTGCGGTAACAACAGCGCTCTGATCGGTGTAGTCGATGAGGTAATCGGTCAGCGCACGGGTGTAGGCCACGTTGCTCTGAATAGACGCATTTTCACTACCGTCTTTTGGTCGAATGATCCCGCTCACAGAAAGCGGAATACCACCATCGTACAGCTCTTGTTGACGGCTCACATCGTCGCGCACATCCGTAAAGGTGCCATCACCGTTGTCTTTATAAAAATCGCAGGCCGGTACCAACTTGAAACTCTTACCCAACAACGTGTCATAGCTCCAAGATGGTTCTTCGGCGTCTTCACCAGCTTCCAACGCATCCAAAATACCATCGTAGGTATCATCGTCAATCAAACCAAGCTGATAGAGCACATCGCTCGGAATGCTGTTTTCATCATCCAGCACGAGCACCACTTCGTTGTAAGCATCTGGCCACGAACCGGCAACAACATCGTAACTATCTGTCACAACATCACTAATCAACGCATCGTCGTTACCAGGAATAATCTCATCAAAGTTTTCCGCCCCAATGGTAGAGCCAGCCAGCATTGGATTCATGTTCACAGCAACATCGTAATCATCAATGTTTTCCTGGCTTTCTTCCATCTCGTCCATAGACGTTTTTGTGGAACGGTTGGTGTTAATAATGGCGCCATCTGGGTCCGTGGTATAAACATCAAAGTCAACATTATAAGAATAGACAATGCCGTTGTCACCCAAATACTGGCGAATGTCGCTGTCTGGGTCGTCCAAATAGTTCTTAAAAGCGGTGAGGTCGTTTTCTGTGATGGACGCATTCATGTTGGCGTCCATCTCAAGCAGCGCATTGTTGGCGTGCACCTCGTTGGTGTCGTCCTTCACCTCTGCCGCTTCGCTCGCCATCAAACCGGCGCTGTTCATCAGGCTGGACATATCCACCGTTTCAGCGTTAATAATGATCGGATACGCATTCATGGCATCTTGCTGAATATCGTTGATATAATCATTCACCCCTGTGGACAGAGAAAGAATCAGCGCAATGCCAATAATGCCAATGGAGCCCGCAAAAGCCGTGAGCAGCGTGCGGGCTTTTTTCGTCCAAAGATTCTTAAACGACAACGAAAGCGATGTGCCAAACGACATCGACGCACGCCCCATCGACTTCGCCACTGGCGGCGTATTGTCCACCTCCTCCGGCGTTACAGGGTCGCTGTCATCTGTAATCACACCATCTTTCAGGCGCACAATGCGCGTTGCATAACTATCCGCCAACTCAGGATTGTGCGTTACCATCACAACCAAACGGTCACGCGCCACCTCCTTGAGCAGCTCCATAATCTGCACACTCGTCTCACTATCGAGCGCCCCCGTTGGCTCATCCGCCAAGACAATGCTCGGATCGTTCACCAACGCACGGGCAATCGCCACACGCTGCATCTGCCCGCCGGAAAGCTGATTTGGCCGCTTGTTAATATGCTCGCCAAGCCCCACCTTTTCCAGCGCCTCTTTGGCACGGCGGCTGCGCTCACGCTTAGATACACCCGAAATCGTCAGCGCTAGCTCCACATTCGCCAGCACCGTCTGGTGCGGAATCAAATTATAACTTTGGAACACAAACCCAATCGAATGATTGCGGTAAGCATCCCAATCACGATCACGATATTCCTTTGTGGAAACACCATTGATCACCAAATCGCCGGATTCGTAACGATCCAACCCACCAATAATATTAAGAAGCGTCGTCTTCCCCGAACCCGACGGCCCCAAAATGGCAACAAACTCATTATCACGCAAATCCAGCGAAACACCATTCAACGCCACCTGCGTAAACGAACCCGTCGTGTATGTCTTACGAATATTTTTTATTTGCAGCATCGTGCATCCTCCGTATGAAGTGTCAGTATCATTAGTATAGCATATCCCCGAAAAACACATCATTGAGATTTTTTAACGATTACCACACCCCGCTCAACAAAAAAAGGCCCCGAAACCCTCGGGACCTTTCATACCGTACAAAAATTATTCTTCGTCGTCGCAGACAACCTGCACACCAAATTTGGAAGCCGTTTCAACAACATTATCGCAACCATCAAAATCCTGAACATGGATAGCATTCTTGCTTTCTTCTTCTGCAGAATCTTCATCGTTGCAAACAACCTGAACGCCAACCTTCGATGCAACTTCCTTTACATCTTCACAATATTCATCTTCAACAAAATCACGTAAATCAACACGCTGAGTCATGATCTGTCACTCCTTAAATATATCATATAAATTCGTCTGTCTGTATTCTTATTATACCCGTTTTCTCAGCCATACGCAATAATCGTTTAACAATTCATAGCAACCCTATTTGATACAAGGAATTTCGCCCCCACTGATACCAAAAATAGCCGCCCCGCTTATCCCAGCGCTAACGCCATAGAAAGAATACGACCATTTTAATTTAAGAGCACACCTCTTCCATAAATGAAGAACCCCACCTCAATCGAGATGGGGTTCTTTTCTATGAATAGTTTCCAGGAACGTGATTGAATGTTAGAGTGGAGATCCCTCAATTATTTCTGGAAGACAACGCTAGCGGTCAGACCATTAGCATCCTGAAGTGGGGTTACAGTGTAGCCCAGAGCTTCAGCTACGAAACGGGTTGGTACGAAAGTACGATCCCCTTCGCCGATGACTGGAACAGTGTCCATGGTCTTTTCTTCATCGTTTACAGTGTAAGCTTCTTCGCCAACAGTCATCACGATGGTCTTGTCGCCATCAACAATGGTGATGACGTTGTCTTCGAAGGTTACTTCAGCACCGAAGGTTTCAGCCAAAGCACGAACAGGAACCATGGTTCTCCAGTTGCCGTCTACATAAGGAGCAGCATCACCGGTAACGATTTCGTTGTTAACGATGTAGTCGGTGGAACCGATGGTCATAACAACGCTGGTATCAGCATTGACATCTTCTTTACCTACGGTGTAGGTCAAAGTGTCTGCATAAATCTTTTTGTTTGTAGAATCTACAACTGCAACAACGATATCCAGAGTAGTTTCGCCATCAGCAAATACTTCGATACTACCATTCTTGCCGTTTACAACTTCATTACCAGCTTTAACGTCATAGTTTACTGTTTCATTAGAGCTGGAAGCTACATATGCTTTTACTTTGCCATCAACTTTTACAATGTTACCATCTGCATCGACAACGGATACCTTTACAGTATTATTTTCATTAGCAGGACCCTTGTCAACATCAAACGCCAAACCTTCAGCAACGTCTTTATCGACAATCGTTACTTTAGCAGTGTTCATCTTGTTATAAATATCGCTATAAACAGTCAGAACAATCTTATTACCAACAACATCTGCTTTATCTTTTTCAAGAATAGTATTAGGGAATGTTACTTCGCCTTTTTTGCTGGTTACTGGTGTACCTAAAACAGATGGAGCATCAACGCCAATTACATAATTAGTACCATCTGTAATATTGCTTTCTACACCATTTTTATCAACAGCGTATACATCATAGGTAACAGTGGTTGCATCATAAGTAACTGTATCGGTTTCTGGAACAACCTTCAAGTCAGTAACATTGTTTGCATCAAATTTGCCAAGCTTAATGGTAGCATCTGCATAGTCGCCGGTCTTATAAAGTGCAACACGCACGGTATATTCGCCAGCAACCAGTGAATCGCTGCCTTTATATTCAAGGGTCAAGACATCATCACCGTTTTTAAGAGTTTTCTTAACGAGTTGGAAGTCTTTGCCTTCGCCTTTGAATTTATCTGGCTTACTAACGAGCTTCACATAGTCTTCTCTATCTGTATCAGTAGCAGAAGCTGCATAATTTCCTTCAGCAGTAATTACATCAGCAGCTTTCATAGCATCACCATTCTGGTCTGCAACACTAAACTGAACAACATTTTCAAAGGACGTTGCATCTGCCAAATTCATGGTTACATCAGTATTATCAGCAGTGATGGTTGCTGGGTATTCAGTGCTATTATCTGTTGCAGTAACAACCAGACGTGCAGCGAAACCATCTTCGCTGTTCAAATTGATAAAATACTGACCAGCCTTTGCAGCAGTAACATGTAACTTAAACGCACCACTGTTATCGGTAACAACAGTACCATCTTTCTGAGCATTTACAGGAGTAACAGTCAGGTTGCTGTTGTTGGTACCGATAGTAAAGGTTTTGCCAGCAGCAACTTTACCATCAGTAGCAGCTTCATCGGTATATGCAACCACACTGATTTCTTTAGTCTGAGTGTTGTTTGCAAAAATATTGCCAGACACTACCCCATCTTGACCATTCGTTACAGCAGAACCTGCGCCATCAACTTTGATGGACTGTACGTCACCAGCAGCTACAGTAATGGTCTGATAACCTTCAGCACTACCACCGAAAACGCTTTTAATCTTTGCATCAACAGCGTCTGCTTTATCTAACTGAGCCGCATGCAGAGTATAAACGCCAGGGCGTGCAAAGCTCACCCACAACTTGCTGTCATTCGCAACTGTAGGAGTTGAAAAACTATATGTCTGAGCCTGACTAGGAGTCAATTCTGTACCCTGAGTACCACTATTGTCTTGATAGAAAGCAGCTGCACTGGTACGATTGCCTTCTGCATCTTCAGCCCAAACGATAACATTGTCAGCATTATTTGTAGCATCTTGATAAGCACTGTCCAAAAGGTCAAAAGTTAACTGAACAGATGCACCATTTTCTACCTCAACATTCTTTTCAACTGTTTTCAAAACAGAAACATCAAGTGCTGGATCGCCAGAAGCTGCAAAAGCAGCAGCTGGAACCAAGGTCAGCGCAAAAGCTGCCAGCGTTACCAGCGAAACAATCTTCTTAGAGATCTTTTTCAAATTTATTCCCTCCCAAATATTTTCTTCGCGGAACCTCTTCGCCTGTCCGCAATTCAGGCACTGGGCTTTTCCTCCCAGCATCGGGTTGGAACCTCACGAGACTCGCCTCCCGTCTGTTCCCCTGTACGTCCACGACCGCGTCAGCGGTTGGGTTTGCATTGGCATCGTCGTCCTGCCTCTGCCGGAGATTTGCTGTGGCCTTACTCCTCCTTTCCCCCAGATGACTTAGCTATGGATCATACCGCTCTCCCTCCACCTGGGATCGGAGAGCTATTTGCAGTTAAGTAATAGATCATTATGGTCGCAAAGCGCTAATCTACCATTTGACCATTACCTAATTGCTCACTCATTATACAATGCTTTTACAATAAATTCAAGGGATAGGAGGCTAGATTTTGCATCTGTCACCAATCTGTTACTGAGTGACGTCGAGCGAAAAAAAGCAAAAAGAAGTCCCCCCCAAAATTGAACCCTCCCCCCCGAGAGAGACAGGGGAAAGAACAAAATCCCCTCGCCGAGTTTTGCGAAGGGATTTTTTCAGGTTCAGGTGTCGTGTTTTTCTGGTTCATGGCGTTTGCGGTAGGCGAGAGGCGGCAGGTGGTCGAGGCTGCGTTGTCGGCGGCGTGTATTATAGAAGTGAATGTAACCTTCAATGGCACCGGCAAGGGTGTCGTAGTCGTCAAAGTGGTGGAGGTGGTACATTTCGCTTTTGAGGGTGCCCCAAAAGGCTTCCATGGGGGCGTTGTCGAGGCACATACCGGCGCGCGACATACTTTGCAGCATTCCGTGGTCGCGAAGTTTGCTTTTGAATTTAATGTTGGTGTACTGAAATCCGCGGTCGCTATGGACAAGAGGGTGGGCGTCGGGGTATTTTTCGATGGCTCGGTCGAAGGTGGTAAAGACAAGGTTGTTGTTATTAGCCGGGCTGATGGCGAAGGCAACGATGTCGTGTGCACCGAGGTCGAGTATGGCGCTGAGGTAAAGTTTTTGGCCGTTGGCGTATTCCAATTCGGTGATGTCGGTGAGCCATTTCTGATTGGGGCTTTGGGCGGTGAAGTCTCGGGCGAGGATGTTGGCAGGTAGTTGGGCGATGGGAGCGGCGTTTTTGGTGGGGCGTGGTGTGCGAATGACAGCGCGCAGGCCGCCAATTTTGGCAAGGCGATAAAATCTTTTTTCATTATAATGGGTGCCATGGAGGGCGTTGTATTCATCACACAGCCGCCGATAGCCATAGATGCCGCCGAATTGATGGTAGAGTGCTCGCATTTCGGCAAGGATGCGGCGGTTTTCCCGTTCGCTGGGGCTGGGTGTGCGGTGGCACCATTTGTAGTAGGCGGAGCGGCTGATGGACAGCGCCCGACACAGTTCGGCAATGCTGTAACCGTCCTGGTGCATATCTTGAAGAACGTGGTATTCCCGTTCGTGGCGAACGCCGCTCAGTCCCACCTCCTTTCGAGATGGCGCAGTTTTTTTAGGGCTGTGTTTTCCACTTGCAGGCGATGGTTTTCGGCTTGCAGCAGTTTAATTTCAGCCTGCATACGCTCAACAAGGCTGAGTTCGCTCTCTTTTTTTGGTCGTCCACGACGATCCAGCAAGCCGTCTGGGCCGGTTTGGCGATATTTTCGTACCCAGGAGTAGATTTGCTGGTAGCTGACGTGGTAGGTGTCAATGGTTTGGCGGTAATCCAGCCCGTTGTCGAGACAGTGGCAAACGATTTCGACACGTTCGGCAAAGGTGGTTTTGCGGCCGGGCACGTCGTAGTGTTCGCCGCCAGTCGCCACAGGCGCAAACGGTTCTTGCTCGCTGGCGAATTGTTTAATCCAGCTGCGAAGCTGAGTGCGAGCACGAATGTTGTAGCGTTCGCAGATGTCACGCTGGCTGCCAAGGCCATTTTGATAGTCCTCCACCGCCCGACGCTTCAGTTCGGGCGAGTAGTAGATGTTCGAGGCTGTGTTTTCCAAGGCTTCTTTTCCCTGGCTTTGATAGAGGGCGACAAGATCACGAAGGGTGCGGGCGCTGATGCCAAATTGTCCGGCGATGATTTGGTAACTGCCGGCACCGGCAAGATAGGCGTGAACGGCATCAAGGCGTTGCTGGTCGGTCAGTTTGCTTTGTCTCATGATGGTTCCTCCTTTTAGTGGTTATCCTCGACCATAAACACTATATATAGAGAATACCATGCCTCCTCCGCCTATGCAATTCACGAAGGCGAAAAGGGCGTGTCAAGAGGGGGGAAGTTCGTGTATAATATAATGAAGGAACTTGTTTGCCAACCAGAAAGGAGCACGATTATGAAGATTGGACGCATCAACTACGAACAGCAAATTTATTACGCAGCCATCGACGAGGAAGCAGGCACAGCCACGTTGGTGGACGGCGATATTTTTGGCCCAGAAATTGCGCTGACACGCACCACGCTGCCCTTAGACGCCTGCACGCTTTTGGCACCTGTCACACCACAGCATGTGTATGCGATTGGCTTAAACTATGCTGCACATGTGGACGAATTTAAGCATATCGACCCAACACGTGCCAATCCGGACGATCCGATTGCTTTCCTCTGCGCTTCCACCGCCATCACTGGGCCAGACACAGCCATTGGCATCACTCGGCTGGACCACACGGTGGATTACGAAGGCGAACTGGTGGCGGTGATTGGGCGGCGTGCCAGCCGTGTGAGCGAGGAAGAAGCGCTGGACTATGTGCTGGGCTACACCATTGGCAACGATGTCAGCGACCGCACCTTTCAAAACGCCGACAAGCAGTGGCTGCGTGCCAAATCTCAGCCAACGTACAAGCCACTTGGCCCATGGATTGCCACCGATATTGAAAATCCGCAGGACCTTTCTATCCGCACGCGCTTAAACGGCGAGCTGCGCCAGGACGGCAACACCTCGCTGATGATTTTCGGCATTGCCCGTCTGATTGCCCACCTTTCTGCGTTCACCACGCTTTATCCCGGCGATGTGATTTACAGCGGCACACCAGCCGGCGTGGGGCACCTGGCACCGGGCGATGACATTGCCATCGAAATTGAACACATCGGCACCTTGCACAACACAGTGACCAGCGCCGAATAAACAGCAAAAGACGCGCTCCCGGGGGAAGCGCGTCTTTTGCGTATCTATAAGATTGAAAGGAAGACAGACATGAACAATTAAACGGCGTCGTTGCAAACCTGTGGCTTTTCTTCGCCTTCGTAAGCACGGCGATAAATTTCGATAACCTGTTCCAGCGTTGCTTTGCGAGGGTTTGTCAGGCAGCAAACGTCTTTCTGTGCATTTTCTGCCATAATCTGGAAATCTTCCGGCTTCACGCCCAGCCCACGCAGATTGTTAGGAATACCAATCTGACGGCTCAAAAGGCGAATGGCATCAATGCAGCGATCAGCCGCTTCAGTAGTGGTCATTTGCTTGGTATTGATACCCATGGCTTCAGCAATATCACGGAAACGGTTCATGTTACCAATGATGTTGAACTCCTCAACGTATGGCAGGAGAATGGCATTGCAAACACCATGAGGCAGGTTGTAATAACCGCCAAGCTGATGCGCCATGGCATGGACATAACCCAAAGAAGCGTTGTTGAAAGCAATGCCGGCGAGATACTGTGCATATGCCATCTTATCGCGGGCACGCATATAGTCGCCGTTTGCCACAGCCTTTGGCAGGTATTTGTAAATCATTTCGATGGCTTTCAGCGCAGCCGCATCGGTCAGAGGGTTGGCATCGGAGGACACATAAGCTTCAATAGCGTGTGTGAGTGCGTCCATACCGGTGGCAGCAGTCAGAGATGGTGGCATACCTTTCATCAGTTCAGGGTCGTTGATAGCCACCTTTGGTGTTACACGCCAGTCAACAATCGCCATCTTAACATGGCGGCTTGTATCGGTGATGATGCAGAAACGCGTGATTTCGGACGCCGTCCCTGCGGTGGTATTGATAGCCAGCATTGGCATTAAATCTTTGGAGGCTTTGTCGATGCCTTCGTAATCGTGGATACGGCCGCCGTTGGAAGCCACCAGCGCAATCCCTTTGGCGCAGTCATGAGAGGAGCCGCCGCCCAGAGAGATGATGGAGTCGCAGGTATGGTGATTGAAGAACGCCACGCCGGCTTCAACATTTTTATCGGTAGGGTTTGGTTCCGCCCCATCGAAAACCACAGCGTCCATGCCACTGTCTTTAAGAATGTTCACCACACGGTCAGCCATGCCGGAAGTCGCCAAGAATTTATCGGTAACGATCATCGCAGATCGTACATTCAAACTCTTCATGAGATCGCCAACTTCGTTGACAGCCCCTTCACCAAAAACGTTACGAGTAGGCAGGAAATAATAAGTGGACATAAGTCAAACCTCCTTAAAATAATGGCGCATAGGCTCGAATGTTTATGCGCTTTGTTGAATGTTTTGAATTGATTGAATTATAAGTCTGGCAAGAACAAATGTCAATGCAGCGGAGACCAGCGAAAATTTATCAAAAAAATAGTAAAAGTTCTCAAATGAGCAAAGTCTATTTTTATACAGCGCACTGAAAATAACCCTCATTGTGCGGTTCAAACTGTTTCGTCTCATTTCGCACAGATGGCGCAGCAAATAGTGGTCATAATTTTACGAAAATTGAATAAATGACAGAAACTCTTTTTCATTTTCATTATATTTCTTTTGTGAAAAAATGCACCGTGGCCGCGCTCTGCTATTACTTTTCGCCTATTTTCTACCAACGGCAGGCGCAAAAAAATTTTCGCCGGATAGCACCAGTCCAGAGCCGTTTTGAGCTGGCGAGCGTGACAAAGCCAGCGAAAATCGACGGATAACATACAATTTTTTCTGCGTGCGCCGCAAAGGCGCCGGCGTTGCTTGACAGGTTTTCGCTGACATGATACTATCATTATATTGTAGTGAAATGCCTGTTGTTGTCAGGTTGCCGCCGACAGCGACAGTTTTTATTTTAACACGCTTTAGCACTCGTCTGGCGTGTTGGCTAATAAGATGGGAGTTTTGCCTAATGTTTGTTTTACCATTATATGATGTGCTCGTTGTGCCGGGGGTCAATCTCTATGTAAAGTCGGCAGAGTTTGAAGAATTTGCCCTTGCCCCTGCCGCAAGCGGCGAGCAGGTGGTGCTGCTCATTGCCAAAGAGCGCAAGGCGCGCTATGCCTACACCGCCACCGATTTTTACGAGCTTGGTGTGGGCGGGGTCATCACCGAGGTGTCCAGCGAAGAAAACTATGTCACAATTCGTTTACAGGAGCGGCTGCATATTGACGACGTGACCGTGGACGATGACGCCATGCTTTCTGTGATGACCACATCGCTGCCGGATTATGCGGATATTACGCCAGAAGAGCGTTCATTGCGTTTGCGTGCTATCAAGCAGGCGCTGCAGGAATTTGCCGGCAGCTTTGAGTGGGGGCAAAAAGTGGCGCCAATGATTGATTCGCTTTCCACCATTGAGGAAGCTGCGATTACGCTATCCCCATGGCTGGCCGCCAACAACGAAGAACGCTACGAGGTGCTCACCTATTCCAGCGAACGTGGCCGTGTAGAAGCCATTGAGCAACTCATCTACACCTTTATTGAGGTCAGCCGTGCCAACGCCGAGGCCATGGAAGCGCAGAAGTTTGAGTATGAGCAGAATATGCGCGAGCAGGCACTGCGCCGTCAGATTGATATATTGCAGCGTGAGCTGGAAGAAATGCACCCCGAGGAAGCCTCGGATATGCAGCGTTTTGCCACTCAGATTGAAGAACTGCCATTAAACGATTTGGCTCGTGCCGAAGCAAAAAAGGTGTTAAACCGTCTGGAGCGTGAAAACGGCGGCAATGAATATGCGCTGCTCTACGATTATATGGAATACCTGCTCTCTCTGCCTTGGCAGAAAGAAGAAGCCAAAGATATTGATGTGGCTGCGGCAGAAAATATCCTCAACGAAGATCACTACGGCTTAAAGAAAGTCAAAACCCGTGTGATTGAGCAAATCGCCGTGATGGCATTAAGAAAGAAGCAAGCCGGTTCCATTTTGCTCTTTGTGGGGCCTCCGGGCACCGGCAAAACCTCGGTGGGGCAGAGCATTGCCCGTGCGCTGGGGCGTAAGTATGCACGGGTGAGCCTGGGCGGGGTGCGCGATGAGGCGGATATTCGCGGGCATCGCCGCACCTACATTGGCGCCATGGCAGGCCGTATTATTGACGGCATTCACAAGGCAGGTGTGTCCAACCCTGTGATGGTGCTGGACGAAGTGGACAAGCTTTCCGCTTCCTACAACGGCGATCCAGCCAGTGCGCTCTTAGAAGTGCTCGACCCAGAGCAAAACAGCACCTTTGTCGATCACTACTTAAACGTGCCGTTTGACCTTTCCGATGTGTTCTTTGTATGCACCGCCAATACCACCGACACCATTCCGGCACCGCTCTTAAACCGCATGGAAGTCATCAATTTCAGCGGCTATACCGCCGGTGATAAGCGTGCCATCGCCAAAGAGCACCTGCTCAAAGCGGCCTACGAGCAAAACGGATTGCCGGAAGGCACCCTCAACATTCCAGACGACACCCTCACCGCTCTGATTGACGACTACACCATGGAAAGCGGTGTGCGCGGCTTGCGTAAGCGCATCGACAGCCTTTGCCGCCAGGCAGCCGTGAAGCTCGCCAAAGGCGAGGAAGGGCCGTTCACCGTGCAGCCAGACGACCTGCACACCTGGCTGGATACGCAGCCATACCTCCACGACCACATTCTTTCCGAGAAAAAGCCAGGGGTGGTCACCGGTTTGGCGTGGACACAATACGGCGGTGAAATTCTCTTCATTGAAACGCTCTTTACCAAAGGCAGCGGCAAGCTCCTGCTCACCGGTAAACTTGGCGATGTGATGAAAGAATCGGCATATTTGGCGATGAGCCTGGTGAAAGCACTCTTCCCAGAAGAAAGCGAACGTTTTGAAAAGAACGACCTGCACATTCATGTGCCCGATGGCGCCGTGCCAAAAGACGGCCCTTCCGCCGGTGTATCGCTCACCACTGCCATTGCCTCTCTGCTCACAGGCCGTGCGGTGGCGCCAAACTGCGCCATGACCGGCGAAGTTTCGCTGCGTGGTGCCATCACAGCCATTGGCGGACTGCCTGAAAAACTCATGGCGGCGCAGCGGGCTGGCATCACCACCGTGTACATTCCAAAGGAAAACGAACGTGACCTCGCCGATATTGACGACGAAATCAAAGCCGGCCTCACCATTGTGCCGGTGGAGGACGTGCACGAACTGCTCATGCTGGTGGGCGTGCTGCCAGAAAACGCCGAGAACGTTGCAGCGCAGGAAGAAAACAGCGAACAAGAAGCATAACTACACACAGCGGGTATGTCGCCAAAAGCGATATGCCCGCTTTCTTATGCCATAAAACGCTGCACTTTTATTCGCTGGCAAAACATATTCTTTCTATTATAAATATCATAACTACAACTGAGTGAATAAGCCTTCAATAAACAACACCAACGCAACAATGCGGGGCTTATTTCTTTATGTCATTTTTATGTGTTTCTTCTATTCGTTGATACCCATTTTAATTTAATGACAAATTTTTCCGAAAACCATCACACATATAAATAAGAACACTTGCCATTCCAAAAGTAAAACTTATGTTTTCACATCGCAAAAACCTTCAAACAAAGCATAAATAGAACGAAAAAATGTCATTTCTCCGCCATAATTACAGTAAAAATCTGCAACAAACTCGCGGTTATTTAATCTTTATGTGATAAATGACTGTTTTTCCCTTGAAATTTTCGGTATAATACACTCATCTCGCTGAAATACCTAGAGTGCAGTGGCAATTTCCATGCTGCGGCGCCAAAGATGTTTCAGGGAGAAACGTGAAAATCGTTGAATGTTCAAAGTTCAAAAAAGGAGTGTCTGTTTTTATGTCACAACAAGAAACACATCTGTCGAAGGGGTTGAGCTCCCTCGGGGTATGGGCGTTGGCGCTCGGCGCAATGATTGGCTGGGGCTGCTTCGTTATGCCTGGGGATACCCTGCTTCCGGACGCCGGCCCAATCGGTGCTTCTTTGGGTCTCATACTTGGGGCCGCGATGATTATTGTCATCGCTTTCAGTTACAGCTACCTCATCAGTAAATATCCAGTAGCCGGCGGCGAATTCGTCTATGCGGATACGGTGTTCGGCAAAACCCACGCTTTCATCTGCGGTTGGTTTTTAGCACTCGCCTATTGGGCACTGATTCCAATGAACGGCACCGCCGTTGGTTTGGTTGCCCGCTACATTTTCCCTGGTCCACTGCAAACCATGCCGCTTTACGAAATTGCTGGTTGGACAGTGTACGGCGGGGAATTGATTGTTGATATTGCCGCCATTGTGATTGTTGGTCTTATCAATATGCGCGGTGTTGAAGCCGCCAGCTGGTTTGGTACCGCCGTTGCGCTGGGGTTGTGCGGTTCCATGCTCGTAATCGCTGCTGCCATTCTCATGGGCGGGGTGGATTGGTCCAACCTGCAACCATTCTTTGCTCCGGATAAAACAGCGCTGGCTTCTGTGTTTGCCGTTGCTGCTCTGGCACCATGGGCGTTTGTTGGTTTCGGCTGCATACCGCAAGCCTCGGAAGAGTTGGCATTTTCTAATAAGAAAACAGCAGTGCTGCTTGTAAGCTCCATTTCTGTTTCTGCCCTCATGTACATGGTTATGAACATTGCTACCGCTATTGTCGCACCATGGCAGCAATACATCGTGGACAATTCCAACTGGGCTACCGGTGCTGCTATTCAAGCACTGATCGGTACTGTCGGCCTCATTCTTTTGGCCATCGCCATGCTCTGCGGGATTGTCAGTGGTTTGAATGCGTTCTACCTCTCCGGCAGCCGCCTGCTTTACTCCATGGCCATTGCTGATGCGCTGCCAAGCGGTTTCAAAAAACTCGACAGCAAGTATCATGTACCACGCCTTGGTATCCTCTTCATGATGATTCTGGCTGTGATTGCACCTTTCTTTGGCCGTCAGGTACTCAGCTGGCTCGTTGATATGACCGCTGTCGGTGCCGACCTTGGCTTCCTCTATGCCACTGCCGCTGCTTTTGTTACAGCACGCCGCGAAGGCAACAAGAAGCAAATGGTCATCTCCGGTCTCGGTGTGCTCTTTGCCACCTTCTTTATCCTGCTTCTGGTGCTGCCATTCTCGCCTGGTTTCCTTTCTCCACAGGCTTGGGCGTTCCTGGCTGTGTGGGTGGTTATTGGTGCCATCTTCTTTGTTGTTAAACGCAAAGATTATTACAGCTCCACTGCCTTGCAAGAAAAAGTTGCAACCATTGCTCAGGAAGTGGAAGCCGGCGAATTTGAAGGCATCTGCGATGAACAGTGCCTGGACGATGCCGTTACTACCAACAAACATTCCGCAACCGACTCGATCTAAGTTCATTCTTCCCTGCCATCGTTATACACGGTGGCAGGGATTTTTTTACGTTCCGGCGGCATTATCTATTAGAAAAAATGATGAAAGCATTAAAAACTTAGTTTATGGTTGCAAAAAATGTCTGAAACATATGAAAGCTCGCATTTTTTTATCAGAAAGTTACGATATATTTTGACAAGCACCGATGAGAATCCTATAATGAAAGAAGAGTGAATGAAAAATTCATTCTGAAAAATTCCGTAATTGATATTTGGGAGGAATACAAACATGAATGCTTACATGGAACGCGTATTGGAAGACGTTAAAAAACGTAACGCCAATGAACCAGAATTTTTGCAGGCAGTAGAAGAAGTTTTCAAATCTCTTGAAGGTGTTGTTAACCAGCATCCTGAATACGAAGCAACCAACCTTCTTGGTCGCTTGACCGAACCTGAACGTCAGATCAGCTTCCGTGTGACCTGGGTTGACGACAAAGGCGAAGTTCAAGTCAACCGCGGTTATCGCGTACAGTTCAATGGCGCAATCGGGCCTTACAAAGGCGGTCTCCGTTTCCACCCATCCGTATACATCGGTATCATCAAGTTCCTGGGCTTTGAACAGATCTTCAAAAACGCTCTGACCGGTCTGCCAATCGGCGGCGGCAAGGGTGGTTCTGACTTCGACCCACGTGGTAAGAGCGATGGCGAAATCATGCGCTTCTGCCAGGCTTTCATGACCGAACTCTATCGTCACATTGGTCCAGACGTCGACGTTCCTGCTGGTGACATCGGTGTTGGCGGCCGTGAAATCGGTTACCTCTATGGCCAGTATCGCCGCATCCGTGGCGCCTTCGAAAACGGCGTTCTCACTGGTAAAGGCATGAGCTATGGTGGTTCCCTGATCCGTCCAGAAGCTACCGGTTTCGGTGCTGTTTACTTCGCTGATGCTGTTATGAAACATTGCGGTGACACCCTCGAAGGCAAGACCGTTTCCGTATCCGGTTTCGGTAACGTTGCTTGGGGCGTTTGCACCAAGATGGCTGAAGCAGGCGCTAAGGTTGTTACCCTCTCCGGTCCAGACGGCTACATCTACGATGAAGAAGGTATCACCACCCCTGAAAAGATTTCTTACCTGCTCGAAATGCGTGCTTCCGGCCGCGACAAAGTTCAGGATTACGCTGACAAGTTCGGTGTTCCTTTCTACCCAGGCGAAAAACCATGGGGCGTTAAGGTTGACATCGCTATGCCATCCGCTACCCAGAACGACGTTAACATGGACGAAGCTAAGAAGATCGTTGCTAACGGCGTAAAATACTACATCGAAGTTGCTAACATGCCAACCACCAACGATGCTATGGAATACATCCAGGAAAATGACATCATCATGGCTCCTTCCAAAGCCGTTAACGCTGGTGGCGTAGGTGTATCTGCTCTCGAAATGAGCCAGAACAGCGAACGTCTCTTCTGGACTGAAGAAGAAGTTGATGGCAAACTTCGTGCAATCATGAAGACCATCCATGACAACGCAGCTGCTGCAGCTGAAGAATATGGCTTCGGCTACAACCTCGTTGCTGGTGCTAACATCGCTGGCTTCCTCAAAGTTGCTGAAGCTATGATGGAACAGGGCATCATCTAATGACGCAATGCTAAACATTCAAAAGCGCAAGGCGAACACCTTGCGCTTTTTTGTTGCCTAAAAACAGATGCGAAAACCACCTGAAAAAGGGCGCAAAAAAACGCTGGAGCCTTTGCGAAAAGGCGGCCAGCGTTTTTTAGATGACACGTTCTTTGTTGATAACAAGGGCAAATTCGCAGCCAAGTTGTTCGGCGGCTTTGCGGC
Source organism: uncultured Peptococcaceae bacterium (assembly GCA_963558655.1). Lineage (GTDB taxonomy): Bacteria > Bacillota > Peptococcia > Peptococcales > Peptococcaceae > UMGS1590. The sequence goes on along the minus strand of CAUWHJ010000013.1, from coordinate 62,607 downwards.
AAAGAATCATACGTTCCAGAAAGATTTCAAAGTAATCCATCACCGAGCACACGCTCTTGTCGAGCTTAAGCGAGCAGCGAATTTGGTGGTCGTCCACTTTAACAACGCTTTCTTTCACGGCGTAGTTGACGCGGTCATGTTTGTCGAAGGTGGCGCTGTCTTTGTTGCGTACACGAGACTGGCGCACGTCGGTTTTGTCGGCAATGATGATGGCGGCGGTAACAGCATCGACAGGGTAGGCGTTTGGCTCGTCATGGTTGCCAATAGCGGTGATGACAGAAGCAATGTCCTCCGGTTTCATGCCCATGTCGTCTAAAATACGCAGTGCCATAAGCGCGCCTGTTTGTGCATGGTCGTGGCGGTTGACCACGTTGCCAATGTCGTGCATAAAGCCCGCTATGCGTGCAATTTCAATATCGTGCTTGCTGTAACCCAGCGCCTTGAGGATTTTTCCAGCCACCGAGGAAACGTGAGTCACATGGGCGAAGCTATGCTCGGTAAATCCCATGCCCATCAGGCTGCGGTCGGCTTTTTCAATGTACACACGAATGGTTTTATTGTTTTTGATGTCTTCAAAACTTATTTTCAAATGGTTCACACTCCTTTTCATGTCTTTCGCTATCTTAGCACAAAATTGTTGAGAACGTTACAGAATTGAGATGAAGTTTGTGTAAAGTTTTTCCTGTGCCCAAGAAAAATCCCCGCCTCACGCATGGAGACGGGGTTGGCTGCCGTTCAGCTTTGTGCTTGCTGAGCGGCAGCTTTTTTGCTGTCGCGTTCAAATTCGTCCCGTGTCATGATGTTGACCACACGGAAGTTGATGTCACGCACCTCTAAACCGGTCATGGCTTTTACCTGTTCACGCACCACGGTTTTAATGCGCTCAAAAATAGCCGGTGCGCTGGCGCCGTATTCGAGAATCGCCTTGATTTCGATGGAAGCAGCCGCTCCATCAACCGAGGCGGTGATGCCTTTGGAGGCTTTGGCAGTAGCGCCAATGCTGGAGGCGAAGCCGCTCATCAGCGAGCCTTTCATATCAAGAATGCCTTCGGTGTTGCGAGCGACAACAGCAGTGATTTTTTCGATGACAGCATCATCAATCACAAGGCTGTCGTGGTGTTCAACTGGAGATTGTGGGGTGTAGTCACTCATAGTATCAAGTCCTTTCTGCACATATACAAAGCATCAGTCGTTAAAAAACGGATTGTCTTTAATCCAGCGCTCGTAAAATTTGGTAAGGTGGTGTCTGATACGTGGGTTGCCGTCACGCCAACTGCCAAGAAGGTAGCCTGCCAGTACCAGGCACGCCACCAAAAGCGTGCGCTCGAAACCAAAGCAGATGATGCAAAGGGCGAGCACAAAGCCGATGAGCATATACAGGGCAGCATGGCGGTTGGCAGCAATCCAATCACTCAGAAGGTTGATGCCATTCAAACGGCGCGGTGTACCGACAGGTTCTTCTGGCGGCGCTTCCGGCGGTGTGTCGATGGCTTCTGCCGCTGTGTCGTCGGTTTTTGCATCAGGGTCCCACCAAGGGGCATCGTTGGATTGGCTCATGCGGATTGACCTCCTTCGGCGGTATCAGCAGGAATGTTGTGGGCGTCTTTGGTGCGGGCGGTGTAAAAAACAAGATCCACACGGCTCGCCTTCACACCGGTGCAGCGGTACAGCGCGTCTGCAACCGCCTGGCGAATGGCGTCGTGGCGGGCGGGCAGCTCGGAGTATTCGGCAATGCCCAACCATATTTTCACCCGATAGCTGGCAGGCTTGCCAGCAAGTACACGCACGCGCACACGATCCTCAAGAATACCCTCAAAACGTTCAATGGTGATGTAGGTGATGTTGCGTAATGCTTTTTGCGTGACATAAACGCTGCCGCCGTCCTCCTGCTCGCTAAACAGGGCAGGCAGGCGTCTGCGGCTGAAAAGCCCTTTGGCAAACAGAAACAGCCCGATAAGAACAGTGAGAGCGATGCCAATGAGCACCAACACGGTGAACTGATAAGGCGAAAGCCAGCTCGGCACCATACCCCAGAACATGAGATAATAGCTCGCCAAGGCATAGGCAATGAGCACAAGCCCAGCGAGAACATAAAGTAATTTGCTGATGCGCTTCACGGCGAAACCTTCTTTCCGAGAGATGCTGCCTCTTCAAGGAGGGCTTGATAAATGCTGCGTTTGGCGATGCCGGTTTTGGCAGCGGCTTCTTTGGCCGCCTGATTGGTGCTGGCACCCTCTGCCAAACACGCACGCGCCAAGGCAAGCGCCGCTTCCAAGCTGTTTTCTTCCTGCGCCTGGCTGCTGGCACCGGCAAGCACCAGCACAAATTCGCCGCGTGGTTCGTGGCTTTGGAAATGGGCTTGAACGTCCTCGGTGGTGCCACGCACGGTTTCTTCAAAACGCTTGCTGATTTCACGCACGGCGGCACACTCACGCTCCGGCCAACGCTTGGCGAAGGTGTCGAGGGTGGCGTTCAGGCGGTGCGGCGATTCGTAGATAAGGGCGGTGGCGGTTTCTTTGTCCAACAAGCTCAGGCGTGCTTCCAAATCTTTTTTCTTGCGTGGCAGAAAGCCTTCAAAAATAAAACGGTCGCTCGCTAAACCGGAAAGCACCAGGGCTGTCAGCCCTGCGCTTGCCCCAGGCAGCACGGTGTAGGGCAAGCCCTCACGGCGAAAAAGATTGACCAAATCAAAGCCCGGGTCGGAAATCACCGGCATACCGGCATCGCTCACCAACGCTACCTGCTTGCCTTCACGCACCTGTGCGGCAATCTTCTCTGCCTGTGCCTGCGGCGAATGGTCGTGGTAGCTGGCCAGAGGCTTTGCAATCTCGAAATGACGCAGCAGTTTCAAGGTGTTGCGTGTGTCCTCACAATAGATGACATCGGCCTCGTTAAGCACCCTGAGCACCCGCAACGTGATGTCCTCCAGATTGCCGATGGGCGTTGCACAGAGATAGAGCATACCTTCTGTGTGCATGGTTTGTTCTTCCATAGATACTCTCCTTTGCTTTAGCTGCGTGGCGAACTGTCGCTGCCCTCGTACCATGATTGAATGGTTGGGCGGTAGCAGCCCGCGTCGCCCTAAAGGACTAGCTGTGTCCCCTTGCTTTAGCTGTGTGGCGAACTGTCGCCAGCCTCATACCACGATTGAATGGTTGGGCGGTAGCAGCCCGCGTCGTCATAAATATAGAGCGGTTCTTCAAGAACAAGGTCTTGCCGCCCCAGATAGCAACATTCCAAAAGAAAGAGCTTTGCCGCTTCACCGCTGCGGGCATACACAGGCTGCAAGCGGGTGGGCTTGCACTTGTACGCACGGGCACAATCCAACACCTCGTCCGCACGGGCGGCACGATGAATCAGCGCAAGCCGCCCCCGTTCCCGCAGCACATAGCTGGCAAAACGGAACACGTCCTCCAAATTGCAGGTGCGTTCGTGACGGGCAAGGTCTGTTTCTTCATCGGGATTAGCTGCACCATGCCCCACCTTGAAAAACGGCGGATTGCACGTCATCACATCAAACTGGCGGAACAGCGCACAGTTCTTCTCGCGCATATCCTGAACGAAGAAGGCGAGATGCTCTGGCGCAATGCCGTTTCTCTCACGGCTGGCAAGCGCCGTATCAATCAGCTGCGGCTGAATGTCAATGCCCGTAATCTGCGCCCCAGGAAAGCGTGATGCCAAAATAAAGGCGATAATCCCCGTTCCCGTGCAGGCATCAAGCACTTGCCCATGCGCCGCTTTCTGAACGAAATGCGCCAAAAGCACGGCATCAATCGAAAAGCGCAAGCCGCCGCGCCGCTGATACAGCCCCCAGCCGTTCAACGCCAAATCCGTCCATTCCAAATCCGCTGCCGGCTCACTTATCCGATGGTTTACGGTTGCCATTGCTCTTATTCCGGCTGCGTCCGCCACGGCTGCCACGTTTGCGTGGCTTGTTGCGAATTTTTTCTTCTTTTGGTAAAAATTCTTCGTGGTCGCTGGCGCTGCGTTTTGGTTTCTTTGGTTTCTGGTTCTTATTGTCCCGTGGGGCATTCTGTTTTTTATCACGGTGGTCGTTTTTGCTGCGGCTGCTGGAACGGCGATTGCTGCCGCCCTCATGCTTGATGGCTTCCACGGTAGTGGAAACAAGCGATGGGTCGTAATAGGTTTCCACCGTTATATCTGTTTTCTCACTTTCCAGCAGCTCTTCTTTTTCGTCCGGATAAGCGGCTGCGGTTAAACTTTCCGCCAGCTCTGCTTCTTTTTTGGCAGAGGCCCGTGCCGCCCGTGCCTCTTCTTTGGCACGGCGGTTGCTTTCCACATAGTGCTCGTTTTCGTAGTTGAGACAACACAGCAAACGCCCGCAGCAGCCGCTGATTTTTGTTGGGTTCAGCGAAAGATTCTGCTCTTTTGCCATTTTAATGGACACCGGCAAAAATTCGTTCAGGAAACGATGGCAGCACAGCGGCTGACCGCAGATGCCCACGCCGCCGATGATTTTGGCTTCATCACGCACGCCAATCTGGCGCAATTCAATGCGGGTATGAAAAACAGCCGCCAATTCTTTAATGAGTTCACGAAAATCCACACGCTCATCGGCGGTGAAATTGAAAATAACCTTGGCACGGTCGAAGGTGTATTCCACATTGACCAGTTTCATATCAAGATGGCAGTAGGCAATCTTTTCCTGACAAATGCGATACGCCTCTTTCGCCGCCTCCAGATTGTCCGCATAGGTGGCGGCGTCCTCCGCCGTAGCTCGGCGCAAGATAGGTTTTAACGGCTCTTTTAAGTCCTCTTCCGGCAGCCAATGGGTGCCCAGGGCTACACGAGCATATTCCATTCCCCGCCCTGTTTCAACGATGACATATTCACCGCTTTCAATCTGTTCGCCCAGGCTGTCGAAGTCGTATATTTTTCCGGCGTTTTGAAATTGTACGCCTATAATCTCTGGCATAGAAGCTCTCCTTTCTAGTGGCTCTAGTGGCTTTGATGCGCTTTTGGCTGCGCTAATGACGGCTGTGCTGCGCCATGGTGATGAGAAGCGCCCCCAAAATAAAGGACGGTTCGGCGTTGGTGCCCAGCCGCTCCAGCGCAACGGTGGTGTCATGCAGCACCGTCAGGGGAACGCTGAGGTCGCCGCCTGCGGCTGCGCTCTCTTTCAAGCGTGCTTCATAATAGCGGCGAATGAGCAGCACCTCCGCCAGCACCCCGTCACGGTCGCCGCTAAAGCCATCGGCAAAGCGCAAGAGGGCGCCGTCATGCTGCGTGGGCAACTGTCTCAAGAGCGTTTCCAGCGCCTCTCGTCGTGCCATCAGCGTGCTGCGCTGCGCCTCATCTGCAAGCAGTGCCTGCGCCCTGCTGATGGAGCCTTGCGCCAAATCCAGTGCAATGTGCCCTTCGGGCGTGTCGGCAGCAGTGCCTAAAAGATGAGCCAAATTTGCTTGCGAAAGCGGCGCAAAGCGCACCGTCTGCGCCCGTGAGCGAATGGTATCCGGCAGGCGTTCCGCCCCATTGGTCACAAGAATGAAGCAGGTTGGCCCTTGCGGCTCTTCCACCGTTTTCAAAAAAGCGTTGGCGGCTTCCAGCGTCATGGTTTCGGCAGCGTCAATAATCACAACGGTATAGCCGCCGTAGCTTGCCGTGCCCGAAAGCCGTGCCCGCAGTTCACGAATCTGCTTAATCTTAATGCCACGGCCATCTGGCGCAATGAGGTGGCAATCGGGATGGGTGCCTGCGGCAAGCTGCTTGCAGGAGGCACACGCCCCGCAGCTGTCGCCCTCGTGCGGCGTCTCGCAAAGCAGGAGCGCTGCCAAAGCAAGCGCCGTTGTGCGTTTGCCGACACCTTCCGGCCCATCGAAAATATATGCGTGGCTCAAACGGCCATGAAGGAAAGCACGGCGCAGCTGCATACAGGCACTGCTCTGGCCGACAATCTCACGAAATTGCATAGGTTCTCCTTTGCTCTCACTGCCGCCGGCGCTGCGCCAACAGCAGACAAATTCTCATTTTATTATAGATGTTTTTTCACCGCTTGTCGAGCACCTCCACGCATCTCTCGGCAGGACGTCCGCTCGCTGTCCACGCCTGCACCACCGCCTCTGTGATGCGCTCACCAGGCAGCACCAGCGGTATCCCCGGCGGATAGGCTTCCACGAGCGCTGCCGCCACCTCGCCCACCGCCTCTGAAAGTGGCAGCGTGCGGCGTGGTGCCAGCCAGGCATCGGCAAGAGACACCACACGCTCCGGCGGCGTTTGCAGATAGCATGGCGCCGGCAGCGGCTCCTGCACCTGCGCCAGCGCAGCGTCCACCGCAAACAGCGCCTTTTCCAACGCAGCATCTACACCATCTAAACCCAGCATGAGCAGACAGCCGCTGCCATCTGCCATTTCGGCGTCCACCCCTTCTGCCGCCAACATCTGCGCCAGTGTTTCGCCGCTGGCGTGTGCACAGTGCAGATAGAGTTTGAACGGGTCCTGCCGCCATGCTTTTTTTCGCATGATGTGCATATGCTGTGCGTTTTGGGCAAAACGTTCCTCAAGCGCAGCGATGCGCTGCACGCCCACCTCCATCACGGCCTCGCCCTCATTGGCAAGCCAGGCACCCGCCTGCTCCAAACTCGCCATCAACAGATAGCTTGGCGAGGTGGTGTGCAAAAGCGCCACCGCCTGCACCAACGGCGCCACCAACGCCTCTTCACGCACCAGGAGAATGCTCGCCTGGGTCAGACAGGGCAGCGTTTTATGAGCACTTTCCACCGCCACTTCTGCACCCAGCGCCAGGGCAGAAGGCGGCGTGAAAGTGCTCGTAAAATGTGCGCCGTGTGCGCTGTCGGCAATCGTCAGTACGCCTTTCTGCCGTGCCAGGGATACGAGCGCTTCATTCTGCCAGGTGATGCCATGGTAGGTGGGATGCACCAGCACCATACGCCGGCAATCCGGATGCGCTTCGCAGGCAGCAGCGAGGGTTTCCGGCGCCACGCCCAGGGGTATTCCAAGCGCTTCATCAAAGCACACCTCAAGCGGCACCACCGTAGCACCTGCCAGCGCCAGCCCTTCGTAGATGCTATGGTGAGCGTGGCGTGGTACAAACACCTTTTCGCCACGACACAGCGCCAGCATGGCTGCTTTCAGCCCCAGCGAACTGCCCCCGAGCAGATATTGCACATGGGCAACGCTGCGGTCCTTTGCCCACTCTGCCATCGAAGCGGCGAGCACCTCTTCCGGATGCGCCAGATTATCCAGCCCCGGCAGCTCTGTGAGGTCGTAATGCCACACCGCCTCGCCCCACGCTTCGCGCAAAGCAGCAGGAATTAGCCGCCCGCTTTTGTGCCCGGGCGTGTGGGTGCTTTGCGCCGCTTTCGCCACATGAGCAGAAAGCGCCGTCCATAGTGGCGTTTTCATACAACCACTCCTTTCAAAAAATAAATTAAACAAAATCCAAACAAATTCAAAAAGCGTTGCGTCAACTCTTGAGATGCGTATGTGAACGATTTATAATACAAAGAGAACATCTCATTTTTCAATAACACTACTAACATCGGGTTCACCGATAGGAGAATATTATGACCAACGCAACCACAGAACACTACCAAAATGACGCCCTCTACACTGTGGCGGAAGATATTAACCGTTTCGCCCCGTGGGAGAGCAATATTGCGCCCTTTATGCTCATCGACCCTGCCCATCCCGACGCCTATGTGCTCGTTGTGATGGAGGACGATGGCGAGGGCACCAGCGACATTCGTCTCATGCTCGGCTTAACCGGTTTGCGGGCATGGCTGGCAGAACAGGAGCAGGAACCGTTTGCAGACGATGACGTGCTTTCTGCCGATGAGTTTGTCGCCCGCTACGACGGCTATTATCTGGAAGTGGGCTACAATATGCCCAACTTAAACAGCTACGAAAAACGTCAGCTGGACGGGCGTGAGCACTGCATCACCTTCCGCCGCCAGCGTCCGGGCTACGGCTTGGCAACCATTGTGGACAACCGTGATTTCGCCCATTTGGAACGCTATCTGCGTGCCATTTTGCGCTTGCTCACCAAATGCCAGCTAAACGACGATGCCAGCGCGCGCTATCGTTTGCAGCGGCAGGGCGGCAAAGAACGCTTCCGCACCGCTGCCTTTCTGCTCACCGAGGACGGCCCCGTGCAAACAGACGATTTTGTGCTCACACGCAGCGAATGGCTGCAAGCATCGGGCTGTGTCGTTGATGAATTTACCGATGCCCGTGTGAAGCGTCTGCCAAACGATGGCCACGTCTACGAGCTGTATTTCTTCTATCTGCCGCTGATGGTGTCCGGCAAAAGTATGCTGCCACGCTCGTTTTTCCTGGTGGATTTGGAAACCGGCTTCATCGAATGGAGCGAGGTCATCTTGCCGGAAAGCGGCTGGGCGGAAACGCTTTTGCGCCGCCTGTGGGATTTCTTCTTTGAAAACGGCGCACGGCCAGACCAGCTGTTTATTCAAAACATCGGCGCCTACACCGCATTGGCTGCCGACCTCAAACGTGCCGGTATTCATAACGAATACATCAGCCAGAGCTATGTGGGGCAGGAGCTTTTAGACAGCTACCTGCAAGCCACCCACATGAAGGCGCATCAAATGATGGCGGACAACTTTCCGCGCGATCCTTATTAAACAACAGACAAAAGGGACAGTACAGCCGTTTGGCGGTTGCTGTCCCTTTTTATGTGCTCTTATTTTAAGAGCACTTTTATTATTTTCAGTTATTTTTCTTCATTGTCGTCCGCTGCCTGCGGCATCACCTTGCGAATGGCACGTTCCAGCTTGATGCGTGAAATCCACGCTTCGTGCCCACAGCCCTGGCAGCGAATACGAAAGTCCATACCAACACGGGTAATCAGAAACTGTTTGCTCCCGCAAGGATGGGCTTTTTTTAGTTCGACCATATCGCCGACATTGAGTTTCATTGGCATGGCTGCTTCTCCTTTCTCGACAAATTGTTTTCAAACAAATGCGCTGACAAATCAGCTGAGCTGCTGCTGCAAGCCCACCGCATTCAGCGCATGAATACACTCTTCACGCAGGCTACGCAATATGGCATAGGTATCGCTCTTACGGCTCTGAAAGGTCAGGCGCATGGTCAGCCCAGTGCCGATGATTTCCTGCACGCCGAGCACACGGCACGGCGCTACAAGCACATCGGCATGGCGGTCGTTCACCAGGGCGCACACTTCTTCCAGCACCGCCCGCCCTTCATCGAGCCTTGAGGCATCGTGAATACGAATATCAAAAAACTCCGTCACAGGCTCCTGCGTATAGTTGACCACCACGTTAATATCGCCGTTCGGAATCCGCACAGTTTCGTTAAAATCGGTCTTAATCACGGTACAGCGAATGGTAATGCTCTGCACCTCGCCGGCGTACTCGCCGATTTTCACATAGTCGCCCACGCTGAACTGCCGCTCCACAAGAATAAACACACCGTTGATCCAGTCGAGAATGACATTCTGGCTAATGAGCACCAGCGCCGCACCGGCAATCCCTGCTGATGTTGCCAGGGCGCGAATGTCAAAACCAAAAATGCCCAACACCGCCATGGCGCCAATGATGAGCATGGCATAGAAAATCACACTCAGCACCATACGGCGCGATGTTTCTAATTGCTTGCGGTTTTCATCGCTCACACGACTGATGCGATAGCGCGTGTCGTAGGCACGGTTCACCAAGATGCGTGCCCCACGATACGCCAGCACGAACACCAACACAATCACCAGCACACGCACACCAATGGTGAGCACGTTGTTCAAATTAAAGAAAGAAAAAAATTCGCTCAGCGCATCCAGTTGGTCGATGGCGCTGTCTGTCACCGTTTCCACCGTCTCTGCCGCTGTATCCGCCACATCGCCAGCCACATCAGGCTCCAACGATGCCAAAAGCGGCACGGTGAAAAGGTTGTCTAATGGCATGGGTTTCTCACCTCTTTCTTCCGCCTGCCGTTACTCCGCCGCCAGATCGTCAATCAGCGCACCGCCCAGATAATCGAAGCGCGCGCCCTGATAAGTGCCACGGCGTTCAAATTCGGCGTTGATGGCGTCTTTGATTTTCCACCAGCTCGTTTCCCAGTTGCAGAAAATCAGATTTTCCTGCGGCCCTTTGCCAACAAGCCGCTGAATGACAATTTTCGGGTCGAGCAGCTCCAGAAAATCCACCACCCGATTCACATACTCGTCCAGGCTAATCATGTCAAACTCGCCGAGCACATATTGTCTCGCCAACCGTGTGCCGCCAACAATGTACAGCGAGTGCAGCTTCACCATGTCCACGTGCAGTGCCGAAAGCATACGCGCCGTTTCTCTGGCATCAAGCGCATCGTCGCCGGGAAGGTTCAAAATCACATGGGCGCAGGTGGAAAAATCATAGGCGCGAATCCGCGGCACCGCATCAACAAACGCCGCCAGCGTGTGCCCACGGTTCACCGCTTGCAGCGTGCGATAATTCACCGTTTGCAGCCCCAGTTCAATGTCAATATCCAGCCCGCCGCAACGTTCACGCAGCTCTGCCAGCGCTTCCAGATAGGCAGGATGCACCAAATCCGGTCGGGTGGACACGGAAAGGCCAATGATGGCAGGGTCGGCAGTGGCAGCTTCAATCACACGCTTAAAGCGGGACAGCGGCATATAAGTGTTGGAAAACGTCTGCAAATACACAATGAAATGCTTGCATTTGAAACGGCGGGCATAGAACGCCTTGTTCTCGGCAATCTGCTCGGGAATGGAGAGATCATCCGGCAGCGCCTGAAAACCGGCGCCGCTCTCATCGCAAAAACTACACCCGCCCGTGCTCAAACGCCCATCTCTGTTCGGACAGCTGCCGCCTGCCAAATTCACGGGAATCTTATACACCGGCTCTTCATAATAATGCTTGAGGAAGGTGGCGTAGTCGTTATAAAAAAGCTCCATTTAGAAGAAAAGCCCTCCTTTGATAAGGCCGTCTATCGCCTGATTCAGCATAGGCCCCATCAGGCTGTTGTGCAGCGCACGCCCAAACCAGCCCGATGCTTCCGGCACAATCAGCACACAAATGGCGGTGAACAACCCAATCACAATCATCATCAGAAAACCGCTGGCAATGGCGCCCAAAAAGCGGTCAATCACCATCGTCACATGGAAACGCCGCATCACAATGCCCAACAGCTCGCCCACAAGAATAAGCAGCGCAAAAAACACCATGGTGCCCACCACAATCAGCACCAAATGCCACAGAGGGTTCGCCAAAGCACGCGCCACTTGCTCGTAAATGCTCACATAAATTTCACCAGCAGAGCTATCAATGGCATTGTACAAATTTTCCTTCAAGGTGTCCGGCAAAAACAAATTCGCCACCCATTGCTTGAGGCTTTCCAGCTGATTATCCGGATTAGACGCCACACGGGTGGCAAAATAGTCCTCCAGCCACTGCGCCAGCTTGCTTTGGCCGTCCACGCCGAAAGTGCCCGTGACAAAGGCGTTGAGCTGATTCACCGAAAGGCAGGCGACACAGCCGGCAATCACCATGCCCACCCAATCGCTGAGACGGCGGCAAAGACCCTTGAAATAGCCACGAAAAATGGCGAGACAAACCGCAAGGACGATCACAATATCCCACAATGACATATTTTCACCTTCTTTATATTATTCAATAAAGTAAATCTTGTAACGCGCTGCTGCCGGCAAGCCGTCCCGACGACCACGCCCATTGCAGATTGTAACCGCCGCAGTCGCCGTCAATGTCCAGCACTTCGCCGCAGGCATAAAGCCGTGGCACCAACCACGAGCCAAGCGTGGCGCTGTCAAAATCGGCAGTGTCGATGCCGCCAAGCGTCACCTGCGCCTCAGCAAAGCCACGGCTGCCGGTGATACGCACCGGCCAGGCGTGAAGTTTTTCTGCCAACGCACGCACCTGCGCCTGTGTCAGCCGTTCCTGCGGACGCACCCCGCACGCCTTGAGCGCACACTGCGCCAAAAGCCGTGGCAACAGCCCCACAAAGAACGCCGCCGCATCGCGCTGGGCAAACTGTGCATGACGCGCCAGGAGCATCTCTGTCAAATCGCTGGCACTTTCATCCGGAAAAAAGTCAATCACGGCTTCCACACGTTCGCCGCGCTCCAGCGCCCGCACTGCAAAACCGGAGCATTGGAGCACCGGCGGGCCGGAAATGCCATAAGCGGTGATAAGCAGCTCGCCGCAATCCTGCGCCAGCATCTTTCCTTCACTGCGAAGCGTGAGGCCACAGTCCCGTTTTAAGCCAGCAGCCGCTTTCAGGCTTTGCACCTCGCCCTCAAGCTGTACAATGCCCGGCGCCGTTGCCACCAGCGTATGCCCCATCTGCTGCAACAGCTTGTAGCCATCTCGGCTGCCGCCGAGCTTTGGCGCTGCTTCGCCGCCGCAGGCGATAATCACCGCATCGGCATGGCTGCGCCCTTTGCCATGTTGGAGCACAAAATGCCCGTTTTTCGCTCGCGTCAGCCCTGTAATGCGTGTGTCCGTCAGCACCTCCACACCGCGCTCTTGCAGCGACAGACGCAATACATCAAGCACCGCCTGCGCTTGCAGCGATGCCGGATAGTAGCGGTCGCGCTCGTCTGTGGTCGCCACCAGCCCCAGCGCCTCAAAAAACGCCAGCGTATCCGCCTCATCAAAGCGTGCCAGGGCGTCTCGCACAAAGGCAGGGTGCTGCCCGTGATAGTTCGCCACGTCAAAATCCATATGAGAGAAATTGCAGCGTCCGTTGCCTGTCGCCAACAGCTTGCGGCCCAGTCGGCTCTGGCTCTCGTAAAGCTGCACCCGCACACGGCCGTCAGCAGCCGCAAGTGCCGCCGCCATGCCCGATGCGCCGCCGCCAATAATGGCAAGAGTAGGTTGTCTTTTCATAAAATGCTCCTAGTACAGTTCAATGCCCAACACATCGAGAATACGCGTGAGGTCCTCATCGCTGTAAAAATCAATGACAAGATGGCTCTTCTTGCCGCTGCCGCTCACCTGCACCTTGGTTTGCAGCCGCTCGCCAAGCTGGTCGCACAGCGCACGGTACTTGGTGTTTGGGCTTTTGCGTGCCGGTTTCACCTTCTCGTCTAAGCTGGCGCTGTACTGTTGAATGTCCTGAATCATCTTTTCCAGCGCACGCACCGAAAGATCCTGTGCAATCACATCACTGCACAAACCAGCCGCCAGTTCAGGGTCTTTAATCGCCAACAGCGCCCGCGCATGACCGACGCTGATTTTGCCCTCTTTCAGAGCGTCCATCACCACTTCCGGCAGCTCCAATAAGCGCAACAGATTGGCAATATAAGGGCGAGACTTGCCCATCAAGTCTGCCAGCTGCTGCTGCGTGTAGCCATACCGTTTGATGAGGGCCGCATAGCCGCTCGCTTCTTCAATGGCGTTCAAATCCGCCCGCTGAATGTTCTCAATCAGGGCAATCTGTGCCATGTCCTCATCGCTCAAATCACGCACAATCACCGGCACCTCAGTCAAACCAGCGTTTTTCGCCGCACGCAAACGGCGCTCGCCAGCCACCACCAGCGTTTTGCCGTCCTTCTTGCAAACAATGAGCGGCGAGAGCACGCCCTTTTCACGAATGGACTCTGTGAGGTCGGTCAGTGCATCTTCATCAAAATGTTGTCGTGGCTGCCACGGATTTTCGTGAATCTCCGCCACCGGCATCTGCATATAGGTGTCGTCCTTTGCCGCCAGCGCCGCCACCTCTTCCGAGGTATCCGCCCCTGCCTGCGGCGGCTGCACCAGCGTGTTCAACGCCACATCGCCGCCAAAAAGCGCACCCAGCCCCTTGCCAAGGCCCTTCTTTGTTTCTTTAGCCACGCTTAATCACTTCCTTTGCCAGGTTGTTGTACGCCAAAGCCCCTTTAGAAAGTGCCTCATAGTCAATAATGGCACGCCCATAACTTGGTGCCTCAGCCAAACGCACATTGCGTGGAATCATCGTCTTAAAAACCACATCGCCAAACGTGCCCTTCACCGTCTCCACCACATCGCGCGACAATCGCATACGGCCATCATACATCGTGATGATGATGCCGCCAATGTACAAATCCGGATTATAGCTTTGCTTCACCAACGTCACCGTCTGCATTAGCTGCTCCACGCCTTCCAGGGCGTAATACTCGCTCTGAATCGGCACATAAATTTGGTCAGCAGCGCTCAGGGCGTTAATCGTAATCATGCCAAGCGATGGCGGGCAGTCAATCAAAATATAGTCATACGCGTCCTTCAGCGGTGCCAGCACTGTGCGTAGATGGGTGCCACGGTCCTCCATGGCGTTCAGCTCGTGCTCTGCTGCCGCCAAATCCATCGACGATGGCAAAAGATCCAGCCCGCGTCGATACGTTGTCACACGCACCTCCTCCACCGGCACGCCGCGTGTCAGCGCATCGTAAATGCTGTGCGATAACGTCGATTTATCCACCCCAATGCCGCTCGTAGCATTGGCCTGTGGGTCCAAATCCACCAGCAGCACTTTTTTCTTCTTTTTGTTCAGCGCCGCCGCCAGATTGATGGCTGTGGTGGTTTTGGCAACGCCGCCTTTTTGGTTCACAAGGGCAATGATGTGTCCCATGGTGTCCCCTCCTTGTGATAGATGATGTTTCACGTGAAACACCGTTGTATTTTCATTATAGCCTGTTTTTTGCAGTGATGGTAGCGTTTGCCGTGAATTTCTATCGTTTTCCGGCAATTTTTTCATGTTTCACGTGAAACATTCCGCCACCGCCACCGAATATTGTTTCACGTGAAACATTTTTCGCCGTTTTTCGCACCTTGTTTCACGTGAAACAAAATGACCAACACCCAATGCAAAACGCATCGGGTGTTGGTCGTTCATATGTTGTTATTCAGCAAGGAATCGTTGGAAGATGCTCGCTACCTGAGCACGGGTCGCACTGCCCTGTGGTTCAAGGGTGTCTGCTGTCATGCCGCTGATGTATCCTTCTGCCACTGCCCATTGCATGGTATCCGTTGCCCAGCTCGAAATGGTGTCCGCATCGCTGTATGCGCTCAAGTCAGCGCGTGCGCTCACGTCCATGCCTTTGTAGTCGGCGTAGTTCATGAGGATGGCTGCAAGCTGTTCACGGGTGATGGCGTCGTTCGGGCCAAATTGGCTGTCGCTGTATCCGCTCACGATGCCATGCAGTCGTGCCCAGTACACCGGCATGGCGTACCAGTCGTCTGGGTTCACGTCTTCGTATGGGTAGCCGAGAATGTCGTCGGAAAGATCAGGGTTGCCTTCCAGACGATAGAGCACGCTCACAATCATGCCACGGGTGGTGGCGAGGTTTGGTGAAAATTCTGTGTCGCTGGTGCCTGTCATAAGGCCTTCTAAGAATGCCCAGCGCACTGGGTCGTAGAACCAGTCGTCTTCGCTCACATCAGTAAATGGCAGCTCTGGTTCTGGTTCTTCTGTTTCCACAAAGGTGGCTGCGAGGGTGACTTCGCTTGTTGGCATGGTGAAGGTGTAGATGCCTTCGCCTTCATCGGTCACAGCCACGTCTTTGCCAGCCTTCGTAGTAACTGTCACGGTGTCTGTGGCATAGCCCTCATCTGGCACCACGGTGAAGGACACTTTCTCACCGTCCGCAGCGTAGTGGTTTTCTTTTGCCAGAAGAATGCTGCCATGTTCCGTCTCAGCCACGTTCACCGGATAGGTGTAGTGCCCGCTGAACGGTGGTTCGTCCGCTTCCACAGTGACGGTGCAGGTGGCTTCTGCCTCGCCAGCCGTTGCTGTGATGGTCGCCGTGCCTGCGTTCACTGCTGTCACGGTGCCATCTGCATCAACTGTGGCTACATCTGTGTTACTGCTTTCCCATGTCACGGCTTTGTTCGTTGCGTTCTCTGGCATTACCGTTGCTGTAAGCTGTGCGCTCTCCCCTTCGGTGAGGGTTAAACTGGTTTTATCAAGGGTAACGCCTGTGGCAGGCACTATCGGTTGGTTGCCTTCAATCGTACCATTATTAGTGATGGTGCCCTTATTGATAATCTTGCCGTTGTTGATGATGGTGCCGTCATTGGTCATGGTGATGCCTTCGTCAATGGTCAGGGTTTTGCCTTTCGGAATGGTCAGGGTTGAATCCGCAGGAATGGTGAAATCCTCAATCGGGGTGACGCTGCTACCATAGAGCTGTCCGCTGCTTCCTTCAAAGATAATGCCGCTCCAATACTCCTTTTGAGATTTATCGTAGATGCCGGAAGCAACAATCACTGCCTGACCGGCTTTCTCATCCTTTGTTGTGGTTGAGAAAGTACCCTTGATGCCGAAGCCGCCATCAATATTGGTTGCTTCCACAGTACCGCCACTGATGGTGGTACTGCCGCCGCTATCATCCTCACCGCTGCCGACTGTATACCCGTTGCCGATGCCGGCTGCATAACTGCCACCGGTCACCGTCACAGTGCCGCCACTAATGGTGAGGTTGCCGCCTGCACCACCAATACCGCCACCGATGCCCGCGCCACCATCTTTACCTTTCGCCGTCACCATACCGCCAGTGATGATGATGGTACCACCTGCACCTTTATTACCGCCGCCGATGCCAGCACCAATATCGCCACCTTTCGCCGTCACCGTACCACCATTGATGGTGATGGTACCGCCGTCACCGCCATTACCACCGCCGATGCCGGCTCCAGCATCAAGGCCTTTCGCCTCTACCTTACCGCCATTGATGGTGATGCTACCACCTGCACCTTCCATTACTGCCGCCGATGCCGGCTGCATTCTCGCCACCGGTCGCCGTGAGGGTGCCCATCTTGTCACCGGTCGATTGGGCGTAGATGGTGAGTTTATTCGCGTCCTGCACCTGAATCCCACCGTTCACAGTGAGCGATGCCCCATCGGCGAGAATGAGGTGCACATCGCCCTCTACACTGACACGACTGCCGATGGTCACATCGGACTTAACAATGTACCAACCTTCATTCTCGCCATTGGCTGTCCAGTCCATAGGAGGGTTTTCCGCTGGAATTTCCGTTGCACGATCTGGAATAGGTTTGGCTTCCCAGTTGTCGCCTTCTTTATCCCAATACTGGTTCTTGTCTGCCACCGACCCGGTCGGTTCGTTGGTATCGCCCACATCAACAAGTGGCTGGTCGCCTGTACCGTCCTCTGCAGGCAGGGTTTGGGTGTGGTCGCTCTCCTGCGCTGCCATCACCGGTGCCACGGGCACGGTGGTGGTGAATAGTGCAAGCGCAAGCAGGGCACTGAGCAGTTTTCGTCTGTGTTTTTTCATGGTTCATCGTCCTTTCTTTTGCAAGTCTCATCTAAAAGTGCATCTATTGTGTGCGTTCCGCCGCCAGCCATCGCTTTCGCGTGGGCGGGCGCTGATGCCCAGGCACACAAAAAGGCGCACCACACCCGTGGAAAGTCCACGGGCATGATGCGCCCTGTAAGAAAGAGATGACGAAAAAATAGGCAGACTTATGCTATGCGTGCGTGCGTGCGTGCGTGCGTGCGTGCGTGCGTGCGTGCGTGCGTGCGTGCGTAGGCATTGTAGCGCTGCTCATCATGATGCGTCAACCTCCTTGCTCAAGTTCTTTCATTTATTATACCATACGTCCTATGCTGTCTGCCAATCTCTTGTGCAAAAAATGTGGCTGGCTGCGCGGGATTTCGGACAGCAATTTTGTTACCGTTTCGTTACTTTTTAGCAAGTGCAGGGTTTGCAATTCTCGCAGCAAGCGGCTATACTGAAAGCAACGCTATGCACAAAGGAGAAGGACCGATGATTCGATTCAACAACGATTACAACCGTGGCTGCCTGCCGGAGATTTTGGCAGCCATTGAAAAGACGAATGAGGAGACGTTCCCGGGCTATGGCGCCGATGATCTCTGCACGGCGGCGGCGAATAAGCTGCGTGAGGAGATTGGCTGGGACGATGCGGACATTCATTTTCTGCCGGGGGCCACACAGGCGAATTTTATTGTTCATGCGGCGGCGCTGCGGCCGATTGAAAGTGTGGTGTGCGCGCAAACGGGGCACATTGTGGGCCATGAGGCTGGCTCGGTAGAAAACACGGGGCATCAGGTGATTGCTTTGCCATGCGGGCACGAGGGCAAGCTGGGCGCCGAGCAGGTGCGTGCGGTGGCGCAGGCGTATGCGGAAGGCGGCGCACCGGAGCATTTGACGGTGCCACGGCTGGTGTATGTGTCGCAGCCAACGGAGTATGGGGCGCTGTATTCGCTGGAAGAATTGCAGGCGCTGAAAGATGTGTGTGAAGAGTACGATATGCTGCTTTTTGTTGATGGCGCACGCCTGGCGTATGCGTTGGGCGCCGAAGCCAACGATGTGACGCTGTGGGATTTGGCGGCACTGTGCGATGTGTTCACCATCGGCGGCACAAAGTGTGGGGCGTTGTTTGGCGAGGCAGTGGTGATTACCAACGATGTGCTCAAGCCTCATTTCCGCACTTATATGAAGCAAAACGGCGCTGTGCTTGCCAAGGGGTGGCTCTTGGGTGTGCAGTTTTACACGCTCTTTGCGGAAGGGGCGTATCACCGCATCGGTGCGCGTGCCGATGCCATGGCAATGCAGATTCGTGACGCCTTTCTGCGAAAGGGCTTGCCGCTTTATGTGAACAGCCCAACCAACCAGCAGTTTGTGCTTTTGAGCAAGGCGCAGCAGGCGGCGTTTGCGAGAACGTTTATTTTTGAAAACTATGCTGTTGATGAGCATGGGCATGATATTGTGCGTTTCTGCACCAGTTGGGCGACTGAGCAGAAAGAGGTGGACGCCCTTGTTTCCGCCATTGAGCGGCTTTAAGCGCATGCAAACGCAAAAAGTCCGCTTGCAACCATGGAGGTTGCAAGCGGACTTTTTATTTTTTATAAAAGGGTGGTTTCGTAGAAGGCTTTGTAGGCTTTCATGGTGAAGTAAACATCGGCTTTGCTGACAAGCTCGATTGGTGCGTGCATGGAGAGCATTGGCACGCCGCAGTCTACCACTTCGGCGCCACGTTCGGCGAGAATGTAGGCAATGGTGCCACCGCCGCCTTCGTCCACACGGCCAAGCTCGCCGGCCTGCCAAGGCACGCCGGCTTCTGCGAAGGCGCGGCGCAGGGCTTGGAGAAATTCGGCGTTGGCGTCGTTGGAGCCGCTTTTGCCGCGCGCACCGGTGAATTTGCAAAGGGAGACACCTTTGCCAAGGAAAGCGGTGTTGCGCTTGTCCATGACATCCGGGAAGGTTGGGTCGAGTGCGGCGGTCACGTCTGCCGAGAGCACGTGGCTTTTTGCCAGCGCACGGCGCACGGAAAGTTCCGTGTCTTTACCTTCGAGGGCAAAAAGCTCTGCCAGCACGTTTTCAAAGAAGCGCGCACTCATAGAGGTGTTGCCCACGGAGCCGATTTCTTCTTTGTCCACAAAAAGCCCCACGGCTGTGGTTTCCGGCGTGTCCAGATGCAGCAGCGCATCGAAGCTGGCATAGGCGCAGGAGCGGTCGTCGTGGCCATGGGCGGCAATCAGGCTGCGGTCCAGCCCAACGTCCACGGCGTTTTGTGCAGGCACCAGCTCCAGTTCGGCGAGGAGCAAGTCTTCTTCTACTAAGCCGTATTTTTCATGCAGGGCGGCGAGCACGGCGGCTTTGATTGGTTCTTTTTCGTCCTCATCGTCCACCGGCATATGGCCAATGATGGCGTTGAGCTGTTCGCCGGTGATGGCTTCGGCAAGTTTCTGCTCGTTTTGGCGTTTGCCAAGGTGTGGCAAGAGGTCGGTAATATAGAGCACAGGGTCGCCTGCTTCATCGCCCAGGCGCAGGGTGACAGGGGTGCCATCGGCACGATACGCCAGCCCGTGCAGCGCCAAAGGCAGGCACGTCCACTGGTATTTTTTGATGCCGCCATAGTAATGGGTTTTTAAGAGCGCCAGTTCGCCGTCCTCATACAATGGGTGGCCTTTGAGGTCCAGCCGAGGGGCGTCGATATGGCTGCCCACGATGTGCATTCCCTTTTCTAACGGTTGTTTGCCCATGACAAAGAGCACCACCGCTTTGTTCTTATGATTGTAAACAATTTTGGTGCCCGCTTGTGGCGTTGCGCCCTGCGCCAGCACATCCTCCAGCGGTACAAAACCGGCTTCTTTGGCCTGGCGCACCATTTCGGCAGCGCAGGCACGCTCGGTTTTGCCGGCGTCCAGAAACGCTTTGTAGCGTTCGCCATAGGCAAAGAGCTTGTCTTTTTCCTCGGCGCTCAGATTTTTCCACAAACTTGGGCATGTATAGGCATAATCCATCGTTCAAGATCTCCTTTCATTCAGCCCCCGCGTGCAAAGAATGGGGGTTGGCATTTTCTGCCAGAACGTGTTACAATCAGTATAGCATGAATACGGCGCAAAAAACAGCGCCGAGCTGCAAGAGGGAGGATGAAGCAACGTGAAAAAAACCATCAACCTCGTGACAGCCATCATCGACTTCACCATGGCTGTCATTATGATGATGATTGCTGTATCCAGCCGCAGTGTGCTGGCTTTTGTGTTTGGCGTTATCTTTGTTGCGATGGGCGTGTATTTTCTGCGTTATTTTGAACGCCAGCGCCGGCTTGAAAAGATGACCGATGAAGAGCGCGCAGCATTTTTCAAAAGTGGCGAGGCCATTCTCGTGCCGCACGAGGTGGAGCGGCTGAACGAGCAAAAGCAGAAAAAAGAAGGTTTTCGCAAGGACAGCCCACGCTAACATCTGCTGCTGTGTAAAGATTTCATAAAAGTGTTTGCCACCGTTTTGTCATTTATGGTATAATAACCTCAGCCTAAAGGAGGGAGATCCCGATGGTTCATTATTTATTACTGCACTTCAAAGAAGATATGCTGTCGGACGGCATCATTGATGTTTTTGCCGACCGTTTTGCAGCCCTTGAAAAACGTCATGAAGGCATTGTAAATCCACAAATTTATCGCAATGTCTCTCCATTAAAAGAAAACATGGATCTGATGATTACTGTTGAACTGCGTAGTCTGGAAGATTTGAAAACCTATCTCGAAAGTCCGGAACGTGCCGAACTGAGAGAACGTTACAAAGATCTCGTTGATGCACACGTTTCATTTGACCACAACTAACATGAACCATGTAAAGACGCCGAGTGTCGACGTCTTTTTTGTTGGTACGAAAAAATAAGAGAATAAGAGCACTCTCATGAAAGCGAGGATCAGGCGATGATAAGAGCAGCAACACCTCAAGATATTGACACCCTGACACATCTTGCCACTCTACTGTGGCCGAAAGAACAGCCCAGGGTGCTTGCTGATGAATTTGCAGCCATGCTGACAGATAACGATGCACAGTTGTTTTTAGCTTTCGACAACACAAACGCCATTGGCTTTGCACAATGCCAACTACGCCACGACTATGTGGAAGGCACTGAGACAACACCTGTTGGCTATTTGGAGGGTATTTTTGTGAAAGAAGAGCATCGCCACCAGGGCCACGCCCGTGCGCTTCTGGCAGCGTGTGAAGCCTGGGCCAAAGCCAAAGGCTGCAAAGAATTTGCCAGCGACTGCGAGCTGGACAATACCGACAGCTTTCAGTTTCACAAAGCCCTGCATTTTAATGAAGCAGGTAGAATCATCTGTTTTACAAAACGCCTGTAAAACGCCCTCATTTGCCCGTAAACGCCAAAGAACCTGTCTCCGAGAGAGACAGGTTCTTTCTTTTTCTTTCATTATTATATAGGCGATTTCTGCGCCGGATTATAACAGACTGTACAGGCTTGCGGCGAAGGTGACAACCACCGCCACACGGAAGAAGGCTTTGGTTTGCACGAAACGCAGCGGAATGAGGTTCAGCGCAATAATCACCAGCGCCACCGGATAAATCAGGTTCAGGATTGGCGTGGAGAAGCGAATAATGGCATCTAAGCCCATAATGGAGATGACAAAGCTCCAAACGGTGAACACCACCAGCCATTTATTGAAGGAAAGGAAGTGGAAGTTCGCCGAAAAATATTCCGCACAGCTTGCCAGAAGCCCCACGCACACGTTGAAGCACGCCAAAAAGAAGATGGCGGCCAGAATGATAGGCCCCAGACGGCCGAAAAAGACGCCGCAGAGCGCAGAGAGAATGGCGGTGCCGTTTTCTACATCGGCGCTCACCAACGTGATGCTATCAGCGCCCATAAAGGCGAGAATACCGTAAATCAGCGCCAGCACGGTGCCGGCAATGATGCCCGATTTAATGGTAATCACTGCCACGTCTTTATTATTGGTCACGCCCATGGCACGAATGTTCAGCGCAATGACAATGCCAAACACCATCGCAGCCAGCGTGTCCAGCGTTTGATAGCCGTCCACAAAGCCCGCCATTACCGCACCGGAGGCATAGCGATCTGTCGCCAGCCCTGGCACCAGCTCTGGATGGAAGAGGCTGGCAATAAACATCACGGCAATGAGAAAGAGCAAAATCGGTGTCATGCGTTTGCCGAGAATGTCTTTGAGCTTGGCAGGGTCACGTGCCAAAAGGCCGGCAGCGGCAAAAAAGAGCGCCGAAAAAGCGATGCTCAAAAGCAGCTGCACCGGCACGCCAAACAACGTTCCTTCGCCGGCTTTGGCGGTGATAAAGTCAAACATCGCATAAGACGTGCCAGCGGTGCGGGGAATCGCCAACAGCGGCCCAATACAAATATAAATCACAATCGTGAAAATTTTGCCGAACATTGGGTGCACTTTTTCGCACAGCTTGTCGATGCCGCCACCCAGGCAGCTGCTGCCACGCCCAGCACAGAGAAAATAACGGCAGTAATGACAAAACCAATGAAAGCAGGAAGCACCCGTTCACCGGCCTGAAAGCCCAAAAAAGGCGGAAAAATCAGGTTGCCCGCTCCGAAAAACATCGAAAACAACGTAATCCCCAGAAGGAGCAACTGTTTCATACTTAACGTATTCATCATTCGTCCTCACTTTTCTTACTTTTTTCATCATCAATTTCGTTCAATTTATCATTGTCACGCCGTTGTCGCCCACATATGGACGATAAACAGCCTATGAAATAATACCATCTCAGCGCAGTGCAGGCAAGCCCTTTTGCATAAAAAAACCTGTCTCTCAAAGAGAGACAGGGAAATTGACGTTCCGTTATGAGAACCGCCGCTTACGCTAAAACACGGCCAGCGCTCGTATAAGAATAAGCATCGTAGCTCTGAATCATCACATTCTGACCAGGAGCCGGTGCATGAATGTAAAGGCCATCGCCAATATAGATGCCTACATGATAAGCACTTTCGCCCCAGAAGACCAGATCGCCAGGCTGCAACGCATCCAGCGAAACAGGAGCAACCACTGCCTGCTGTTCGTAGGTGGTACGTGGCAAGCTGATGCCATTTTGTGCGAATACATACTGTACAAGACCGCTGCAATCGAAACCATCTGGTGTAGTGCCGCCCCATACATAAGGTACACCAAGATACTGCATAGCCGTTTCAATGATGCTCTTTGCAGTCGCGTCGTCAATGCCGTCAATCACGTCATCAACAGTGCTGTCGTCTCCACCAGTAACATCGTCATCCGGTGCGCCCACTTCAGGGTAGCTTACATCCGGTGGCAAGGTTGGGGTTTCAGGAGTGCTAGGTGCGCCAGCGCCGCCATTCAGCGCAGCGTTCATTGCTTCCGCAGCAGCAGCCAGATTAGGAATGGTGTTGCCCACATAATCGGTGTCGCCGTCAGCAGCAAAAGCAGGGGTTGTGCAGAAAAGTGTTACAGCACAAAACATCAAAGCGGTTGTCCATTTTTTCAAATTCAAGGGAAGTCACGTCCTTTCTCAAAGACGGGGCGTGATCGCAGTGGATCAAAAGTAAAGTAAAGCCCGTCAAATGGTCATCGGCCATACAGCACCACAGAGGCCGCAGGCGATGAAATATTTCACATTATTCTTCAACACGTTTTCTATCATACAGGAAAAAAGTGCATTTGAACAGGTTTTGACGGCATTTGTCACTAAACTGTTCCCCTCGGTAAGCGGCGGATAAATGCCAAAAAACCGCGCCACAAAGCCATTTGCAGCACGGTAGCAAAGACAAACTCACTTGCTTTGATAAAAAACACGCCCCTGCCAAAAATGACAGAGGCGTGAAAAAAGTAACAAAACGGTTAGAAAATGGCCATTGTCCATGCCGCAAACAGGCTCTATGGCCCAAAAACCGCCTTTTTATGCGCCACGTTTGGAAAAGTAACAAAAAGTAACGATCTGAAAAAGACGAACGCACAAAAAGGAAGGAACCAGGCCATTGCCGGCTCCTTCCTATAAGAAATGCACAAAACGTCTGTTAAACGATGCGACCGCCGCTGGTGTATGGATAAGCGCTGTAACTCTGGATGCAAACGCTCTGGCCAGGGGCTGGCGCATGAATGTATTGGCCGTTGCCAATGTAGATGCCCACATGATAAGCGCTGTAACCCCAGAATACGAGGTCGCCAGGCTTGAGATCGCTGAGCGCCACCGGTGTGGCTGCTGCCTGCTGGCTATACGTCACACGAGGAATAGAGATGCCGTTTTCAGCGTACACATACTGCACCAAACCGCTGCAATCGAAGCCATAAGGCGTGGTGCCGCCCCATACATAAGGCACACCAAGATACTTCATAGCACTTGCAACAATCTTTTCACCGATGGTTTTGGTAACAAAGGCATCGTCAACGCTGTATGCTTCCAGGCTCTTCCAAAACGCATTGTCGTCTACCTGAATGAGCATGAGGGTGTTGCCATGCACCGACACCACACGGTTGGTCAGTTCCTGAATGAACGCCATTGGCGCATAAACGGTGCCATCAACCGATTTCACAGCGTAGTAAGCACCGTTGGCAGTGGTGGAAATGGCGGTGTGGTCGTTGTTGTAGTAAAGCTGCATATCGCCGGAAGCGGTCGTGAGCTTGAGCTTGCGGTCCTGCTTGTCAGGATTGGTGGTTACCGTAGCACCCATAGCGTCAAGGGTGGAACGCAGCGGCAGGTAGAGGGTGCCTGCATCGTTGATCACGCTGCTTGAAAGGGTGTAGTGGTCGATATGATGATCGCTCGTTGCGCCCTGCATAGAAGAAGTGACAGCCGTTGTATCGTCTGCAAAAGCAGGGGCCGTGCCAAAACCAAAGGCACAGGTAGCGATGAGAAGCATGGTTGCGATGGCTTTTTGTTTCATGATGGGAATCACGTCCTTTTCATTTTCGTTCAGTGTCATCGACAGGCGCTATCCTACCACAGAGTTTTGGCGATTGACAAGGCATACAAAGGATGTGTCAATTTATTGTTAAAAATGCAATGCCTTGCTAAAAAATCGTAACTTTTTTGCAAACGCAGTCCTGGCGCGGCTTTGCGGGACCTTGTCAAGAGCCTGGCGAAAAAAATAAGCACTTTTTTTCACGATGCCGTAAACCGCCTTTTGCCGGATTCTTCGCCCTTGTAACTTATTATGATTCGCATATAAAAAAGGCCTCTTCTCCGAAAGAAGAGACCCAACACACGCTATTATTCTCTCGCCGCTGCACAAAGCGCGACGCCAAAAAACACCGCCAAACAGTCAAAAAAGTTGAGATTCGCCGCCGCTAAAAGCTCATACACCAGGGCAATCGCCCCCACCACGACAATGACCAAACCCACCATGCGTGCTGATCGGCTTTTGCCACGCAAACAAGCCACGCCGCCTATAAAGCCCACCAAGGCCACCAGATAAGCCAATGCGACGACAAGCATCTCTCCGGCCTTGTGCCCAGGCATCAACTCAAGACCGCTTCCTAAAAGGGCCAGTGTGCCCACCATGGCATAGACAAGGCCGAAAGCCATGAGAATCACGCCAAATATTTTCAAAATCGAAGCGTTGTTATCGCTCATGATACCGTCCTTTCTTTTTCAATCAATGAGCAAAGTATACCACAACGCCAGGCACTGCCCCATAGCATTGGTCACAAAAATATGCCCTCGTCCCTGTCATCTTTTCCAGATACAGGCGTCATAATTTTGTCGCTTTTTGGCGCCTATATTATAGAAGGAAATGAAGAACCCGGTAGCTATACGGAGCGCCATACTCAGTAAAATATCCTTATTTCTTAGAATTTCTTAGAAAAAAACAACGCCTCTTTTCCCGAAAACGAAAAAAAGCATTGTTATCATCATATCCTATGTTGTTCTTCTAGCATTATGCGTTCAATCCGCATAGCATCCGGCTGACAGCGCGTAAATTGAATGCCAGCTCTTATCATCCCAACAACTTGATTAGCAGCACGCTCAAGGCGTTGAATACTATCTGGATTACCCATACGAACAGGACGACCATCTCGCAAGTAAGGTTCAATATATTTTTCAGAAATTGGAAACATATTCTATAATAGAAGCGCAGATGTTCGCCCTGCGATTTTTTCGATTTTGATTGTTGTTACCGCATGACCTCTTAATTTTTGTTTTTCAATGATGCGTCGATATTTATCTATTTTGCTGCTACATGGAATCATCCAATAAAGGCTTGTTTTTCGGTCTTTTACAGCATAATAATGCGGTCGCTTTGTTGTTGATTTATTTTGCATAAGATAAGGATCTTGAACAAGCTCAAAAAATTCATCTTTAATAAAATACACGTAACCTTGGATGGGTACCATTTTACAATTCCTCCGCATAAAATAAGCCCTTCGCTTATCATAGCAAAGGGCTGCGAGACATTTTATTGCCGACCTGTTTATATTCCGCATGGCCGGTAACGGTGAAAATTCTTGCCGGCCTGTTTATATTCCGCATGACCGGTAACGGTGAAATTTAGAAGATGTCTCACTCTTCAATAGCAGGATAAAACCTTACTTTTATTATAGCAGCAACAGGCATGACGCACAAGAGGCAATATGCTGCTTCTGCCCTCGTCCCTGTCATCTTTCCCAGATACCCACGTCACTATTTTGTCGCTTTTTAGCGCCTATATTATAGAAGGAAATGGTTCGGCGACCAACAAAAAACGCCCAAAGGACGAACCTTTGGGCGTAATCGTGCCATTAAAAGAAGCTCATTGGGTCAACGGTGCTGCCGTTGACGATGGTTTCAAAGTGCAGATGTGGGCCGGTGACGTTACCGGTTGCGCCAATATCTGCAATAACCTGTCCCTGGCTGACGGTGTCGCCAACAGACACATGGTAGCCGCTGAGATGGGCATAACGTGTTACAAGGCCGCTTGGATGCTGAATATCTACGCAGTTGCCGTAGGTGGAGAACCAGGACGCACGAATAACGGTGCCGCCCTGTGCTGCATAAACAGGGTCTCCGGTGGAGCCAGCGATGTCTACACCAAGGTGGAAGTCGCCAACAATGCCGCCAACTGGGTCAATGCGGTAGCCATATGGAGAGGTGATGTAGGTGCTGCCTGCTGGCCAGAGCAGGTTGTCGCCAATAACGCCGCCACCATTGCCGCCGTTTCCACCATTGTTACCGCCATTGCCATTGTCTGGAGGCGTTACAGGTGGTTTCACATCTGGATAGGTAATATCTGGTGGGGTCACTGGTCCTTCCGGTGGTGCTGGTGGTTCAACCACAGGGGACTGATAAGCGTTCATGTTGCCCCAGAAATTGCCAGCCCATACATTGCTGCCGTCTACGGCGCTCAGCACGAGAATTTTATCGCCGGAAAGCCCCAGATTCACACTTGGGGTGATGGCTTCGATGAAATCGAGCTGCACATAGGTGATGCCATCCACGTTTTTCAGCGTGTAGGTGGTGCCGCCTTGCTGCAACTGCAAACCAGTTTCTCCATTCACAAGGTACACTTCAAAGTTTGCCTTGTCGTTGTACAGTCTGAGTTTTTCCTGGCCTTCAGCCTTCCATTCCACATTCAGCGCCTGGTCTTTCATGGCGCCTAAGGTAGCACGCAATGGCAGATAGGTTTGTCCTTCAATGGTCACTGCCGGATTGGTCAGGCTCACATAGTCAATGCCAACCACTGGTTCAGATGGCTGACCAGCGCCACTGTTGCCGGAGCCTGTGCCACCGCCGTTCAAGCGGTCCATGGCTGCGTTCATGGCATCGGCTGCTGCGCCCAGGTTTGGCTTGCTTTCGCCAACACCGGCAGTATCGTTATCGGCAAAAGCCGGCACTGCGGTGCACGTTAAGGTCACTGCGCAAAGGGTTACTGCACTCATCCATTTTTTCAAATTCAAGTAAGGTCACGTCCTTTCTCCGACAGGTTGAGGGCCTTTGAAAAAGTGCGGCCGTCTCCATTCACTACCTGCCAAATGTCTCAACTTTTTCTTAACTTTGAAAGAAATACAGATATGTACTGAGCTGCGTCAATACACAAAACCTCTATTATAATACCGCAAACGTGCCATGATATACAGGTTTCTGTGGAGATTGTCACAAAACTGTCACCTTTATGCTGTATTTCTCACCAAAATTCACCAAGAAAACAATGTTTTTCTCTGCAAAATAAAAACAGCCGAGAGAGACTCTCTCGGCTGTTACTTTTTTGTTATTTACGAATTGAGCGTCAGCTCGGCACCATCACGCACATAGAGATTGGCAACGATGCTGCTATCCGCATCATCTGCTGCACCATCGCAAATCCCAACCACGAGATGACTTGGATCGTCGGCTTTCACACCGTAGAGCTTCACCTGGTCGTAGCTGAGAAGGTCGCCTGCCAAATACGCATCAATCAGCGCATCGGTGGAAAGGGTGCCCAGTTGGGTATCCTTCTCGGTGCTTGGGTCGTAAACGATGGCACTATAACCTTTCAAAAGCTGCTGCAAATTGGAACGTTCATCTGGCAAAAAGCCTTCTTCACGCCATTTATTCAACAGTGCCACGGTGTTTTTATCGCCGGCATAGATGTTCAGATAATTGCCGCCCCAGTTAATCACGTCCACGCCCTGTTCGTTAGTGGTACGCATCCCTGTGCTAACCATCGCCACCACACGGGTCGCCAACACCTCGCTGTTACGCTGGTCGAGGTCTTTTTGCATGGCTGCAAGTAGGGCTTCGGCACGCTCACGATCTTTTTCGGCTTGCGCTTTGCTTGCTGCATCTATGTTTTGCGTATTCTGATACTTATAGTCGCCGCCGTCTAGCGAAAGCAAGGAAATTTTCTCATCGCTCATCACATTATTTAAGGAAGGAATCACGCTCAACGAAACAATGTCGTCCGCTTTGGCATCAACAATGCTCGACCACGCCGTTTTCATCGCCTGAGCGTTGTCCAACACCGGCGCCAGAATGGTTTTGGCATCGTCCATTGTCACCGTAAAGTGACGTTCAGTTTTGCCGCCCAAGGTTGTGTCGTAGGCCACCTGCACCGCCACCAAGTCCTGCATCGTGTCGCTGGTATCGCTGGTATCGTCCTGCGTCACATTTACTGCCTGAAGTTCATCGGCTGCTTTCATGATGGTTTGAATGGTTGTTGGGTCGGTGGCGGCGCTGCTTTTCACGTTCATGTTAAAATCGTTCTGATTATTGATAGAAATAGCAGCCCCGTTGACGCTGTCTGCCTTTGGCAGGTGTTCGTCTGGATTCACAAGCCCCATCTGCAAGCTCAGGCAGAGCGCCAGCGCACACACCAAGCCCACCAGGCTTGACACATAGTTGCGGCGCACGCCGTCCACATCCAGGCTGTAAATCATTTCTGCAATCAGATGCACCACAATCATGCCGAGAACAGCACCAATGATAAAGCCCACCAGCGTTTCGCCAATGATGTTCCAGAAGAAAACGCCCGAAAGCACGCCTGCCAGGAACACATAGATGCCTTTCACCACGCTCCCCACCAATGGATACATCAGCGTGTCACCGGCTTTTTCCACGGCACGGCGCTTGTAGAGCCAGTAGGTGGCAGCAAAGAAGAACACAATCAGCACCAGATAGCACACCAGCGTGCCAAGCGGCCACAGCGCCAGATTTGGCGAATAATTGGCAGCGTTTTCCACATTCATAAACAATGGGTTGATGCTGTTGAGCTGGCTTTGCATAGTGAGACGCATACCGCTGAACGCCGTGAGAATGTTGAAACGAGTTATTGATGCCAACGTACCAATGCTATCAATTGTAGTGTTAAAGAGTCTCACCACATTGTCAATCACCTCTGTGAGCACAGGCACCGTCAAATGCAACACCGCTGTCATCGCCACTTGCCCCACCGTGTTGGCGGTCAGTTGTCCGGCAAAAAGTGCCACTGCCAGTGAAAGCAGGAAGATGAGCATGATATTGACAAAATGAATCCCCGCCGTCAGCCCCAGATTGATCACCAAACTGCTGCCACCGATTGGTCCGGCTACAACGCCAGCCGCAGCAATGTCTACCGCTGTCACCGTCAAAAGCAAGAGCACCTGCACCAACACCACTGCCAGCACCCGTGCATTTAAGAGGCCGGAACGGGTGATCGGCAAACTGTGATAAAAATTGGACTGATTCGGCACATCTTGATAACGGGTGGCATAAAAGGCACCCAGCGTGCCGAGACCAATTGCTATGAAATAGTATGGTGTAAAGTAATCCGAATAAAACTGCCCTAAAAGCGCCAATTCGCCGTACACCTGGTAGCTCGACAGTTCCAAAAACAGCCAGATGGGCCCCACGCCAAAATAGAGCACGGCAAGCAGCAAAATAAAACTACGCATCTTATGCAGTTGGTCACGCACATTTTTGCCGAGACTATTGTAAGATGTCCTCGATGTCATAGCCGAGCACCTCCATTTCTGTAATGAAAATTAAAATTTCTTCTAACGTCAGTGGCAGCACCTCCGCATAAAGCGGCGCCATGGCTGCAATTTTCTGTTCAATGTCCTCACGTTCGCCACGCACAATCATAGAAATCATGCGGCCACGCTGCTCAAAGGTGACGGGCGAAAGAGCGGCAAAATCTTCTTTGCGATGCACCATCTTAAACGCCGTCTGCAACTTGAACATATCGCTTTCAAGATCGTCCAACGTGCGCTGAAACACAAGGTTGCCGTTATGCAGAAGGCCAATCTGGTCGCAAATATCCTCCAGCTCACGCAGATTATGGCTGGCAATGACAATCGTTGTGCCGTGGTCCATCACAAGGTCGGAAAACATCTGCTTCACCGCTCTGCGCTTCACAGGGTCCAGCCCATCGAAGGTTTCATCGCACAACAGCACCGCCGGTTTCACCGCCAAGCCCAAAATCAAGTGCGCCTGACGCTGCATCCCCTTGGAAAACGTCTTAAACGGCGCCTTCACATCCAGCCCAAAACGTTTCGCCGTTTCCAGCGCAAACGCCTTGTCGTAGTTTGGGTAAATATGGCTGTACCACTGCACCATCTGTGCGATGGAACTATGGCGGTCGGTGTATTGGTCGTCAGAAATGTAAAACATCCGTTCCTTGGTGCCAGGCTTCTCAAACACCGGCTCGGCATCGAGCGCAATCGTGCCCTTGTTGGGGCGGTAGATGCCTGCCATCAAGCGCAAAAGCGTGGATTTTCCACTGCCATTGGAGCCTAACAGGCCGTAAATGCATCCTGATGGAATCTCCGTGGTGATGCTACGCAGTGCCATGCGCTTGTCAAAACGCTTGCTGACATTATCAATCGTAATCATGAATCCATTCCTCCTTTTTGTGAACGTTCATAACGCTCCTTCACATAGCTAAGCACCTCTCGCAAAGGCACTTTTAGCGCAAGCAGCGTATCAATGGCGACATTCAAGCGTTCATACGCCTGTGGCAGCCGCCGTGATTGCAAATCCGCAGCGTCCACAGCTACAAAGCTGCCACGCCCCGGACGTGAATAAATAATACCGCGTTCTTCCAAAAGCCCATAGGCTTTCTGAATCGTGTTCGGGTTCACCGCAAGGTCCTTCGCCACCGCACGCACACTCGGCACCTGCTCATCTTTAACGAGCGCACCGCTGATAATTAAATTTTCTACACTGTCAACAATCTGTTCATAAATCGGTTTTGGGCTGCGTTGGTTAATACGAAACATTCTGCGTCCTCCTCTCTGGAAATGGTACGATAACTGTACTATCGTTTCTAGTACACTTATCATACACGGCACACATTATCCTGTCAAGCTTTTGCAGCAAAAAAAATTGGCCCGTCACAGGCCATAAAAAAACCCGCCATCTTTCGACAGCGGGTTTTGTTGCGACTCATAAGAGAAGCAGCCTTATCATGTAGGATTCTACAATACCATGACTGGCACCATCTTGCAAGCCCTTCATAAAAAAAACTGCCACATCTCACAAAAGAGATGCAGCAGCGTAAAGGAAGGCAAATTATTTTTCCCAGGATTTCTTTCTGCGTTTTTCGATCTTCAAGAACGCCAACACAATGGCGAAAAGCACCAAGACCGCCGAAGCGCCGTTGGCATAATGGAAGCCGGTGAGTGAATCCGAGCTGAGCGCAACCACCGAATAGATGGAAACGAAAATAGCAGTCCCCACAGAACCAGCAATCTGTCGCAAGGTGCTGTACACCGCATTGGCGTGTGGAATAATCTCGCCCTCAAAATCAGACATACTCCAGGTGTTAATAGGCATCATGATAAAGTTGATCCCCAAAATACGCACCATATAAACAACTACTAAGAACCAAATAGCTGTTTCTTTCTGGAAGAATACATAAGAACCACTACCAATGAACAGCAGAATCAAACCAGACAAGGCGATTGGGCGTGCACCGATTTTATCATACAACCCACCAATGATTGGGTTCAAACAAGCTGCCAAAAGGGAAGCAGGCAGCATAATGAGTGCAGACGTCAACACACTGTAACCGTGAATGTCCTGAAGATAGATTGGGGTTAAAACGCCGCCAAACAACAGGGCAGCGTTGATAATCATACCAAGAATCAACCCAACAGTGAAACGACGACTGCGGAATGAATCAAAACGCAAAAGCGGCGTTTCCAGCTTGCTCTGGCGCTTGATAAAGAACGCCACCACCACAGCACCGATCACCAATGGCACATAAACGTGCATAGAGGTCCAGCCATAGCTGCCCACGGAACTAAACCCGTAAAGCAAGCCGCCAAACCCGATGGTAGATAAAAGCACCGATGGTTTATCCAGCGTCATATGGTGGGTTTCACCGGTGTTTGGCATGATGATAGCACTAAGAATAATGTCCAAAAGCACCAATGGCACAATGCCGAGGAACACCACGTTCCAACCATAGGCATCAATAAAAAAGCCGGCAAGAGAAGGCCCAATGGCCGGTGCGATTGCAAAAACCAGACCAATCATCCCCATGGCTTTACCACGCTGGTTTGGTGGATAAACCATCAGCACCGTACCACTAAGCAGTGGCATCAACACCCCAAAGCCCATGGCCTGAAGCACACGCGCTACAAGCAAAAGCGCAAAGCTGTGTGACAAACCGCACAAGAGTGTGCCCAAAGCAAAAAGGCTCATCGCTGTCAGATACAACTGACGTGTTTTGAAACGCGCCATCAAATAAGCCGTACAAGGAATCATGATCCCATTGACCAACAGGAAGATGGTTGTCAGCCACTGACCAGATGCTGCATCAATGTGTAAGTCAGCCATGATGCTTGGCAAAGCAGGACTTAAAATCGTCTGGTTAATAGACCCTAAAAAGCTCCCCAGCATCATGAGGTAGATGGCTGTACGCGTTCGTTTAGAAATTTCTGCCATAAGTATCAACCTCCACTTTTTTCTACTACTACTCTACTACTATAATGGGACTATAAGTTCGCAAGAATTTGTTATAGCACTTTAAGCCCATAAACAAAAGATAAAGACCAAAACCCAAACGATTATTTTTCTTAATGAACAGCGTTCGTTAAGTGTTAAGTGGGGGTAATTACCATCTTTGAATAATTTTTGAACAAAAAAGAGATTGCTTACGAACCGAAAGCAATCTCAACTGCACTTTGAAAAAGAAAAGACCCGCGCCACAGGCAGGTCTCGGGATGGGATTAGTGCTTGCATACTTGGTTGCCAACAGTGCAACTGGTTTTGCACGCAGATTGGCAAGAGGTCTGGCATTCGCCGCAGCCGCCAGTCTTCAGGGTTTTCTGAAGCTTCTGAGCGCTGATAGTTTTAATATGTTTAGACATACTCCAATACCCCTTTCAGCATAGATTTACTATATTATTATAGCACGGCACAGCGACCCTTGCAAGCCACCCAATACGATTGTTTCTCAGGATTTCTTGACAAAAAGCAGAGCGTTTGTTAGCATAAAACAAAAGAAAATACCGTCCGCCGCCGGGTGGACACAGACGCTCTGCACTGTATCGATAGGCCTTAGAAGATACAGCTGCACGGCGTCTTTTTCTTTTGCATTTTTATCCCATCTTAACGTTCTTTAACGACACGTTAATCTCACATGATGAAAAAGAAAGGAGGAGATGGAACGATGGCTTGGATAACACTTTTCATCGCCGGACTCTTTGAAGTCTTTTGGGCCACCTGCATGAAACTCTCTCATGGTTTCACCGTCCATTTTTACACCGCACTCACCATCATCGGCATGATTGCCAGCTTTTTCTTGCTTTCCCATGTCATGAAAACCCTGCCCATGGGCACCGCTTACGCCATCTGGACAGGGATTGGTGCGTTAGGTTCTGTGATTGTTGGTATGCTTCTTTTCAAAGAACCCATGTTTCCGCTGCGCGCGCTCTTTGTGGGCATGGTCATTGTAGGATTGATTGGCTTAAAAGCCACCAGCGGTCATTAACGGCAGCGCCTTCTTTGGGGTTATGCTTTTCGCATAGAATGTTTGCGGTGAATGTGGTACAATCAACCTAAGATTACAAGCAAGGAGCATCTTTATTATGGCCTTTTTCAAAAATCTCTTGCACCCGCTGCACGCACAGCCCACCACCCATCTCACAGATGGCGACATTTGTCTGCTCCTGCGCCAGTACCAGTGGGGCTCCGCCTATGTGGGCGGTCTGCCCAGCTATTTTTTCAAAATCGTTTCTGCCAGTGAAATGCGCCGTGAACTCGGCCATTGCGACCTGCGCCTGGGCACACACGCAGAAATTGCCTATTCCGGCAACATCGGCTACCGTGTCTATCGCCAGCATCGTGGGCACCACTATGCGCTCAAAGCCTCTCGCCTGATGCTGCACTTTGCCTACGAACTTGGCATGGAAGAATGTATTATCACCTGCAATCCCGACAACGCCGCCAGCCGCCGCACCTTAGAAGCATTGGGCGGTGAGCTGCGTGCCACCGTGCAAGTGCCGGAGGACAGCGCCTGCTACAAAGCCGGCGACCGTGTGAAATGCCAGTTTTACTTCCGCACCGCCGATTATTTCGACCCTGCACGCCACAATCCCAATGTGCAGCCAGCGCTCAAAGACGGCCAATTCATTCATCCCTGAAGCATCGCTTTGGCGAACGTTTCTCTATGTCTCTCTTTCTATGCTATAATGAAAGAAAACAAAAAAATCCCTTCCGTTTCATAAGTACATGAAGCGGAAGGGATTTTTTTACGCAAGCAAACAAGCCATCGCCTGTTTGCCATAAACTGCCGTGAAAAACGTTTGGTATGTCGGATCCACGTGTCAAAAGTGACATTGCTACGCCCGACATTCCACAGGCGATAAACAACAGCAGCTTTGAAGATTGGTCATTCCACATACCTCCTTGTTGCGCTTTGCCTGTTTTTCAGCGGTAGCTGGCCACAGTTGCTGCCGCTGAAAAAATGATTTTCCATCATCATTATAACAATTTTCTCACTATTCGTCAAATCCCCAAACGATTGAGGAACACTGTGGAAAGCCTGCGGAAAATCTGTGTATTTTTCCCACACATTCCCACAGTTGTGGAAAACATCGGTGGAAAACTGTGGGAAACTGGCGATGATTATGGAAAACATCAACAAATTCCGAGAAATTTTATCTTTTTATGAAAGGGCTTTTGGAAAACCTTAGGTAATTATCCACAGTTTTCCAGAATTTTTTCCACAGCTGGGGATAACTGATGTTCAAGTTTGGATAACCATTCAGCGCAGCGGCGATTTTTCCGCAGCGCCGGGCTTGCGTGGAAAGCGTGAAGGGGTTGGCGCCACTTTTTCAATCAAGAGAATGTCCCGTGTGTCGCCGCCTGGCAGGGTATGGGCGCAGGTGCGTACATGGCGGCCTTGCAGTGCTTCCAACGCATGGGCAGATTCCGCCAGCTCGCGAGCGCCGTCCGGCCCTTTGCAGGCAATAAACGTTCCGCCCGTCCGCACAAACGGCAGGCAATATTCCAAAAGCAACGGCAAACGTGCCACCGCTCGTGCCGTTGCCCAGTCGTAAGCATCACGCTGTTCGCTGCGCTTGGCAAAAAGCTCGGCACGCTCGTGATACGCCTGCACGTTAGAAAGCCCCAGTTCAGAAATCACCGCTTCCAAAAACGTTACACGCTTACGCAAACTGTCCAACAGCGTCACAGAAAGCGCCGGACGGGCGATGGCAAGAGGAATCCCCGGAAAACCAGCGCCTGTGCCCACATCAATCAGGCGTTCGCCGGCAGCCATTGGCACGTCCTCAAGCAGCAGCAAACTATCCAGAAAATGTTTTTCCACCGCTTCGGCAGGCGCCGTAATGGCAGTGAGGTTCATGCGTGTGTTCCAATCCACAAGCAGCTCATAGTAGCGGGCAAACTGTGCACACTGCGTATCGCTCAGCGCAAAACGTGGCGCCAGCGTTTGGGCAATCAAGGTTTCAATGTCTCGCATCGTCAAGCCCTCCGTGTATGCTCAAGCCACACCAACAGCGCCGTGATGTCCGCCGGATTCACGCCGGAAATGCGGCTGGCTTGCCCCACCGTTTCCGGCCGCACCGCAGCCAGCTTCTGGCGTGCTTCCAAACGCAGATTGCTCACGTTCTGATAATCCATATCCTCCGGCAGACGGCGGCTTTCCAGTTTCGCCGCACGCCCCACCTGTTCACGCTGTTTTTGAATGTAGCCTTCATATTTAATGATGATTTCAACCTCGCTTGTCACTTCCGGCGCCAGCGTATCATCGCCAAAGCCATGTGCCAGAAGATCGGCATAATGCAGCATCGGCCGCTTGAGCAGCTGTGCCAAACGGGTGCCCTGACGCAGCAGCTCGCTGCCGGCTGCCTCAAGCATCGCTGCCACCTCATCTGGCTGCACCGACGTGGCTTGCAAACGTGCCATTTCTGCCTCAATGGCTGCCCAGCGTGCCTGATAGCGCGCATATTTGTCATCTGAAAGCAGCCCCACTTTATGGCCATAGTCCGACAAACGGCGGTCGGCGTTGTCCTCACGCAACAGCAAGCGATACTCGCAGCGGCTGGTCAACATACGATACGGTTCGTTCGTACCCTTAATCACAAGGTCGTCAATCAACACCCCAATGTACGCCTCGTGGCGCCCCAACACCAACGGCTCTTCGCCACGCAGGGAAAGGCTCGCATTGATGCCCGCCATCAACCCCTGCGCCGCTGCTTCTTCGTAGCCCGATGTGCCATTGATTTGTCCGGCGCAATACAGCCCACGCACCCGCTTCATTTCTAAACTTGGCCGCAGCTCCTGTGGGTCCACCAAATCATACTCAATAGCATACGCCGGACGCATCACCTCGCACTTTTCCAGCCCCGGCAGCGTATGAATCATCTTGAGCTGCACGTCCATTGGCAGGCTCGACGAAAAGCCCTGCACATACAGCTCCGTCGTTTCCAGCCCCTCCGGCTCAATGAAAAGCTGATGGCGGCTCTTATCTGAAAAACGCACCACCTTGTCCTCAATAGAAGGGCAGTAGCGTGGCCCCGTGCCTTCAATAAAGCCCGAATACAGCGGCGAGCGGTCGAGATTGGCACGAATGATGGCGTGCGTGTCGGCATTGGTGTAGGTGAGATGGCAAGCCACCTTCGGCAACCCATTGTCATAATCATGGTCGTGCCAGAACGAAAAATGCATCTCGCTGGCATCAGACGGCTGCACTTCCATCTTTGAAAAATCCACACTACGCACGTCCACACGCGCCGGTGTGCCTGTTTTGAAACGCACCACCTCAAAGCCTGCCTCACGCAGCGAATCGGAGAGCTTGTTTGCCGCAAGCTGCCCCTGTGGGCCGGCATTTTCGCTGTACTCGCCAATGATGATGCGGCTTTTCAAATAGGTGCCCGTGCAGAGAATCACCCGCTTGCCATAATAGGCAATGCCCGTATGGTCCACCACGCCGCACACAGCGCCGTCCTCTATGAGCAGCTCCTCCGCAATAAACTGCTTAATCGTCAAATGCTCGGTATGTTCCAGGCGTGCCGTCATCGTATGCCGATACAGCTCCTTGTCCATCTGGGCACGCAGCGAATGTACCGCCGGCCCCTTGGACGTGTTCAGCACACGCATCTGAATCAGACATTCATCAGCCACTTCACCCATCGCACCGCCCAGCGCATCAATCTCACGCACCAAATGTGCCTTCGCCGGACCGCCAATAGACGGATTGCATGGCAAAAGCGCAATATGGTCCAAACTAATCGTGCACAACAGCGTCTCATGTCCCAGCTTGGCACAAGCCAGCGCCGCTTCGCAGCCAGCATGGCCGCCGCCAACGACAATCACATCATAATGGGTGGGATAATCATATATTTTTTTCATAATAAAAGTGCTCCTATTTTCCCAGGCAAAAGTTTGCAAAAATCGTATCAATGAGGTCTTCCGATGCCGTATCGCCAGTAATCATCCCTAAATTTTCCCAGGCATTTTGCAAATCAATCACCAAAATATCTTTGCTCATGCCAAAAGAAAGCCCCTCTAAGAAGCTCGCCAAATCGCTCTGCGTGCGCTCCAACAATGCCAGATGCCGTGCGTTTGACACCACCGCGGCATCGCCTGTGCCCACACGCGCATCAGAAAGAATCTGTGCGGCAATGGCATCTTCCAATGCCTCCATGCCCACACCGGCCTTTGCCGCTGTACGCACCACCGGCACGCCCTCCGGCAGCGCTGCCTCCGGTGCCAAATCGCTCTTATTTGCCACCAAAATCAACGCCTTATCCGAAAGTGCTCGCATTTGTGCCACATCCTCGTCACTGGCGCCACGGGCAGAATCAATCACATAAAGCACCAAATCCGCTTCCTGCGCCGCCTCACGGGCACGCTCCACGCCAATCGCTTCAATTTGATCGGCCGTTTCACGAATCCCCGCCGTATCCAAAATTTCCACCGGCACACCGTGAATCGTCAAATGTTCCGTCACTACATCACGGGTGGTGCCGGCAATATCCGTCACAATCGCACGATCACGCCCCAAGAGCGCATTGAGCAAGCTCGACTTGCCCACATTCGGCGCCCCCATGATGACCATACGCACACCCTCACGGTACACACGCCCACGCTCTGCCGACTGCACCAGCGCAGCCACGTCCTCAGCCACTGCGCCCACACGCTCCGCCAGCTCCTCATCGCTCAGGCGTTCAATATCGTCCTCCGGATAATCCAAATCCGCCTGAATAAACGCCACCAGCTCCAACACCGCATCACGCGCACTGCGAATCCGTGCCTCCAGCACACCGCTTTTTTGCGCCACCGCCTGTGCCAGCGCCGCCTCGCTCTTAGCGTCCACAATGTCCATCACCGCTTCTGCCCGAGTCAGATCCAGCTTGCCATTCACAAACGCACGTTTTGTAAACTCGCCTGCATCTGCCAAACGTGCCCCCTTTTTAAGAAGCAAACGCAAAATCTCCTGCGTCGAAGTGGTGCCCCCGTGGCATTGAATCTCCACCACATCTTCGCCCGTATAGCTGCGTGGCCCACGCATCAGCAAAAACAACGCCTCATCAATGCGCCTGTCGCCCTCACGCACCCAGCCATAGTGAATCGTGTGGCTTTCTGCCTGAGAAAAATCCGCCTTTCCTTCATATACTGCCTGCGCCAGCTCCACCGCCTGTG
Organism: uncultured Peptococcaceae bacterium; assembly: GCA_963558655.1. Lineage (GTDB taxonomy): Bacteria > Bacillota > Peptococcia > Peptococcales > Peptococcaceae > UMGS1590. The sequence continues at coordinate 22,844 of CAUWHJ010000013.1, read as the reverse complement.
CACCACTCAAACGAATGATGCCAACCGCTGCACGCCCAGGCGCTGTAATAATCGCCGCAATCGTATCCGTGACGCCCATGAATGATTCCCCATTTCTCTAAAATCTCTCCCTAGTGTAGCACAAACGCCAAAGCCACGGCAACGCAAAAACACCCGTCAAAAGCGTCCCCTGTTTTCCCCAACGCAGCGCCAAAACTGTTGACATCTTGTTCTTTATTGTCTGATTTTTCCACAATAATCAACACTTTTCCACAAGAAAACTGTGGAAAAGTGCATATCTCGCCCCTTGCGTTCATAGTGCCTACTAGAGAACGGGTGTGTGGATTTTCTTGTGGAAGACGTCGTTTTTACAAAAAGAGGCTGTGTAAAAAAATTTTACGCTTGTGGAAAAGTTTTTTTCACATTCTGGGGATATGTGGAAAACTACCTCAAATCCCGTCAGATACAGGTGTTGATTTTATTAAGGCTTTGGAAAGCTCCTGCGGAACTGTTGAAAAGCCTATGGAAAAGTGCACCAAAGCGTTTTCTAAACGGTGTTTCAGAGGGTGCGAAAATGAAATTTGTATGCTATGATTATGAGAGCATGATTTGTGACGACCTTTTTTCCACAGCCCATTCATCCACATTTTGTGGAAAAGTCGTCTCTAGCAATAAAAATTGGAGGAACCATTATGGAGCAACGTTATATGCAGGCGTGGCAAACAGCCCTCATGCAGATTAAAAATGAGGTGACCGACGTTATCTACAATGCCTGGTATCGGGATTTGATGCCGCTGGATTTTGTAGATCATCATTATGTGGTGGAGGTAAACAACGATGCCCAGCGATCCGGCTTGACGGATCTTGGCTTTGGGGATTCGCTGCTCACATGGGTGCGTAAAGCGCTGGGGGAAGACCATGTTGACATCCGTTTTTTGGACAGCGAATCGGCAGAACAGTTTCGCCAGCTGCGCGCTGAAAAAAAAGAGGTAGGCAAGGGCAACGAGCACGACATTTTTGACACCCTCACGCCTGCCGGCCCAACCCCACGCCTGGAAGTGTTGGACGGCCACAAATTGCAGCCAAACTATACCTTTGAAACCTTCGTCATTGGCAAAAACAACGAAGCAGCGCACGCTTTCTGCAAAGCCATCGCCGATGATATGAGCCGTGATTTGGACTGTGTGAAAACCATCAACCCGCTGTTCATCTATGGCAATTCCGGCCTTGGCAAAACCCACCTCATCAATGCCATCGCCTACCAGATTTTGCAGGCACAGCCGAACGCCAAAATCAAGTTCACCACCTGCGAAAACTTTACCAACGAATACATTTCTTCGATTTCTTCCAACCAAAACGTGGCATTTCGGGATAAATACCGCAACGTGGATATTCTTTTGATTGACGATATTCAATTTTTGACCGGTAAAGAAGGAACCCAGGAAGAATTCTTCCATACTTTTGAGCAGCTCCGCAACAACAACCGCCAAATCATCATCACCTCTGATAAATTGCCGCGCGAAATTCCCGATTTGGAAGAACGCCTGGTCACCCGTTTTGAAGGCGGCGTGTTGAGCGACATTCAAGTACCAAATCTGGAAACCCGCATCGCCATCTTGCAAAAGAAGGCAGAAATGGAAAACGCCGTGGTGGACAACCGCATCATTGAATACATTGTTGATAATGTTGATGTGAACATTCGTACCTTAGAAGGGGCGCTGCAAACCCTCATCAGCACGGCACGCATCTCCAACCAGCCGATTACGCTGGAACTGGCAGAACGCACCATCAAAAACAAAGTCACCCATGAAAAGCACCTGACACAAGACATCGTTATCACGAAAGTGTGCGAGTATTACGGTCTTTCCCGTGACAAAATGATGGGCACCAGCCGCAAAAAAGACGTGCTTTTGCCACGCCAGGTGTCGATGTATTTCTGCCGCAATCTGCTCTCCATGAGCCTGCCAGCCATTGGCAAACTTTTCAAGAAAGACCACAGCACCGTTTCCAATGCCATCGACAAAATTGAGGACAGTCTCTCGCAAGACCCGCTTCTGCAAAGCGACATTCACAACATTCGCCGTGCCATCGAATCCTAAGCTGCATAAGCCCGTAAAGAATATGCAAGCGAGAACGCCGTGGAAAACTTTTGCACATAAAACAGCAAAAACAGAGGTTTTCCACCTACTGTGTGAAACGTAACCCGCAAAACCGAGGATTTATGTGGAAAACCTCTGAAAATCCGTTAATTTCGGCTGATTTATCCACAAAGTTTTCCACACACGACCGTTTTTTGTGGATAAATAGCAGAGGTTATCCCTAGTGAACGCCAACGTGCGCCATAAAACTGACCAACCTTCACCGATTTTTGAAAATCGCTTGCTGTCGTTATTATTCACGCTTATGAATTTTTATTCATTGCTTTTTCACAGCTTTTTCCAAAAAATCGTTTTCCACATGTGATTTTCTGGGGAAAACAAAAAACGCTGTGGAAGTTGTTGAAAACCCGCCTTTGCTATCCCAATGGTTTTCAACAGGAAAAACGCCTTGAAAACACTGCATTTGAACGGCTTTTCAACAAATCCACAGTGCCTAATACTACGACTACTAACCTATATCATAGAAGGAGAGGAAGAGCATCATGAAATTCACCGCCATCAAAGAAAACCTCACCACCGGTTTGGGCGTGGTACAGCGTGCGCTTTCCGCAAAAGCCATGCAGCCCATCTTGAGCGGGATTTATCTGTCTGCAAAGAACGGCCACCTCACCATGGTGGCAACCGACACCATCGAAAATACCGGTTTGCGTATTCAGTGTACGGTACCGGTGGACGTGATCGAAGAAGGGGATACCGTTGTCAGCGGCAAATCGTTCCGAGATTTCGTCATGCGCCTGCCAGATACTAACCTGATGTTTGAAAACATCTCTTATAATGGCCAGGATAAAATGACCATTCATTACGACCAAAACGACACCGAAATGAACGGCTGGCCAGGCTATGATTTTCCTAAACCACCAAAGATGGACATTCTGCACTGCATGAGCATTTCGCAAACCACCCTGGCAGATTTGGTGCGTCAAACCTCGTTTGCTGCCCGCAAAGAAGACTTGCGCCCCATCTTCACCGGTTTGCTCTTTGAAGTCAACGGCAACGATCTCACCGTTGTCGGTACCGATTCGTTCCGTTTGGCGATGATGCAGGATAAGGTCAACAACGAAAGCGGCGGCGATTACCATGTGGTGATTCCTGTGCGTGCATTGCAGGAAGTGATTGCCATTGCCGAAGAAGATGCCATCATTCATATGTCCATCACGAAAAACCAGATTCTTTTTGAATGTGGCAACGTGCAAATTACCAGCCAGCTCATTAAAGGGGAATTTCCTCCTTATCGTGCGGCGCTGCCAAAATCGCACACCACTCATTTTGATATTGAACGCACGGCGCTGCGTCAGTCTATTGAGCGTGCCACCCTCTTTGGCAGAGACAGAGACGGCACCTCTGTAATTCGTATGCACGTGGAAAGCGGCCGCATGACCATTCGCACAGCGTCCGAACGTGGACAGGTGAACGAAGAAATCGGCATCTATATGGAGGGCGATGAAGTCAACATTCTCTTTAACGCTGCCTTTCTTGCCGATGCGCTCAGCAAAATGCACTACGATGCACTGGACGTAGAGATGAGCGGCGACCTTGGCCCTTGTGTGTTCAAGCCGAAAAACGACGAACGCTATCTCTATCTTTTGCTGCCACTGAGACAATAATTTGAGAAAAAAAGATGATTTTGCAGGAACTCACCCTCCAGGATTGGCGCAACTATGGCAGCCAAACGCTGTCGCTGCACCCAACGCTAAACATCTTCATTGGCGCCAATGGCCAGGGCAAAACCAATCTGTTGGAGAGCATTTACTACCTCTGCTACGGGAAAAATTTTCGCGGCAACAAAGACCAGGAGCTGGTGCACTGGAACCGCAATTATTTCCGTGTGCAGGGGTTGTTTGTGCTTGACGAAACCAGCCGCAGGCAGCATCTGGAAATTTACTACGATCCGGCGCACCGCAAGCGCATCAAGCTCAACGGCGTGAAATACAGCCGCATGAGCCAGCTGCCGGCACGCCTTGCAGCGGTGCTTTTTACGCCCGATGACTTGAGTGTGATTAAAGACGGGCCATCTGAGCGGCGGCGTTTTATCGACCGTGACCTGGAAGCACTCTATCCCGATTATGAAGCCACCCGCCACGCCTACGAGCGAGTGCTGGCGCAGCGTGGTGAGCTTTTGCGCGACATTCGCCGTCATCGTGCCGAAAAAAGCCAGCTTGTGCCGTGGAATTTGCAGCTGGTGGGGCTGGGCGTGGCGATGATTCGCAAACGGCTGGATCTTCTGGCATTTCTGGTGCCGCAGGCACGAAGAGTGCACACCTTCCTCACAGGCCAGAAGGGCCGTTTCGACCTCACCTATCAGTCCAGCCTGGGACAGGTGCTGCACGAGGACGACACCGTGATGAAGGCGCATTTTCTTTCGCTGCTTGCCGAGCTGGAGGAAGAAGAAATTCGCCGTGGGCAGAGTTTGGCAGGGCCGCATCGTGATGACCTTGTGTTCTACGAAAACGGCATCGACCTCCGCACCTATGGCAGCCAGGGCCAGCAGCGCACCGCCGTGCTTTCCATGAAACTGGCTGCCACCTTGGCGTTTGAGAAAAAGCTCGGGCAAAAGCCCCTGCTTCTTTTGGACGATGTGATGAGCGAGCTGGACAAAGACCGCCAGCGTGCAGTGATGGAAATTGTCGTAAAAAAGCAGATTCAAACCTTCATCACCGGCACCGACATGGATTTTAGCTTTCAGGGCTTTGGCTATAATCCCATTTTTCATGTGGCAAACGGCGCTGTTACAGAATAAAGCCCGAGATACAGGCAACGAAAAAAGAGGTTCTCTACGGAGAGCCTCTTTTTTCGTTGCCAGCGTTGGCGGTGTTTTGTTATAGTGAACAGAGAAAAGTCAGAAAAAAACAAAAAAGGCGGGGAAGCAGATGTCGAAAACAGTGGTTGGCGCAACAGGCGCAAAAGTGACGGGCGTTTGTGCGTCCTTGATTGTCATGCAGAGCGTGCTCTACGGATTTGGCGACCCCATTTCCAAGGCAGCGTACGCATCCATGAGCGTGTATTCGCTGATGACGGTGCGTTATGCGCTGGCGCTTTTGGTGCTGCTTGCGCTGTGCGGCAAGCGCATTGTGCGAGGGCTTAGGGCGGTGCCTGTGCGGCTTTGGCTGGTGCCTTCCCTGTGCGTGGCGGGTGGCTATGTACTCAACAACATTGCCTTAAACCTCACCACCGCCACCTCAGCCACTTTTTTACGCTCCATGGCGACCATTCTCACGCCGCTTTTGGCGTTTCTGCTCTACCGCGCACGCTACCATTGGGTGCATATTCCGTTGCAGCTTTTTGTGGTGGTGGGGCTGTATCTCTTTTGCGGCGGCATGAGCGGCTTTGGCATGGGCGAAGTGGTGGGGCTTGGCTCTGCGGTGCTCATTGCTGCCTCACTGGTTTTCGGCGGCACCGCCATGGAAGCCATGGATGCCCTCACCCTCACCGCCGTGCAGGCAGCGGCGAGTATGCTGCTTGCGCTCGTCTGCGCCTTTTTCTTTGAAGGCGGCCTCACCTTGCAGGGCGCTTCGCCTACCAACTGGGCCATCATCGTGTATCTGGCCATTGGCTGCACGCTCATTGGCTATCTCTTGCAGAATCTCGCCCTAAGCGGCATTTCCTCACGCACCGTGGCGCTTTTGCAGTGCACAGCGCCGGTGCTCACCGCCTTCTTTTCGTATTTCCTTTTGGGCGAACAGCTGAGCCTTTGGGGTAAGGTGGGCGCCGCCATCATTCTCTTTTGCGTGGTGGCAGAAACCCTGCTCGATACAAAGACCCCAAGCGATGCTTAAAGGCGCAAAATTCTCGGGAAAATCAATGAAAAACGTTGACAAATAGCGGCTCTTATAGTAAATTGATAGATGCGTGTAAATCAAGTTCAGGAGGTGTGAATATGAAACGTACCTATCAGCCAAAGAAGAAGAAACATAAACGCGTTCACGGCTTCCGTAGAAGAATGCTTTCCAAGAATGGTCGCAATGTCTTGAAGAGAAGAAGAGCAAAAGGAAGAAAAGTGCTCAGCGCGTAAATGGAAAAGACAGTTGAGATAGAGATAAGAAGGCCTTCATCATATCGAGTGGGCCTTTTATCTTTATTGTCAAAAAAGGGTGAATGATACCATGCTTGCTTCGCCAAGAAGAATCAAAAAGCGAGAGGAATTTTCTCACATATATCGCTACAAAAACGCCAAAGCCTGCCCAACGATGGTCATTTACAGCAAAAAGAACAACCTCGGCCACGCCCGCTTTGGCTTTTCTCTCTCGAAAAAAGTTGGCAAAGCGCACGTTCGCAATCTTTACAAACGCCGCCTTTCTGAAATTGTGCGCTTGCACTGGGAAGGCTTTCTCGCTTATGATGTGGTGGTGGTTGCACGCAAGCCCATCACCACACTGGATTATGCCATGTTGGAAGAAGAATTTCTAAAGCTCGCAGAAAGAAGCGGTATTTATGAAAAGTCCCATTAAAAACGGCCTCCTTTGGATGATCCGTTTTTATCAAACCTATCTCTCTGCCTTGAAAGGCGGGCCAACATGCCGTTTTGTGCCGACTTGCTCGGCCTACGCCATCGAAGCCATCACAAAATACGGCGCCTTTAAGGGCGGCGCTTTGGCATTGTGGCGCATTTTGCGCTGCAATCCCTTCTCTAAAGGTGGCTACGATCCCGTTCCTTAAAACCAAAAGACCCCGTCCCAGGAGGTGAACGCTTCAGCGCCCAGTGCGCGCGAGGCCAATTTTGAGCACATTAGTTAATATTTTCTCGTCCTTTATTACAGGACTCTATCACTTTACCGAGCTCATCAATTTTCCAAGCTATGCTTTGGCCATCATCTTTCTCGGTTTGATCGTCCGCATTATTTTGTTGCCTTTGACGATCATGCAGATGAAATCCATGCTCGGTATGACAGAAATTCAGCCAGAGCTGCAAGAACTGCAAAGAAAATACGCCAATAACCGTGAAAAGCTCTCGGAAGAGATGATGAAACTCTATCAGGAATACAACGTCAAGCCAGTTGCCGGCTGCTTGCCAATCCTGATTCAGCTGCCAATCCTCTACATCCTCTTCTTTGCTCTCCGTAGTTATGATTTTGCGAATGTAGAACATGCCAACTTCTTCTGGATTTCCAGCCTGAATAACACCGACCCAACCTATATCTTACCAATCATTTTGGGTCTCGTCATGTTCCTTCAGCAAAAAATCGCCATGAGCATCAACCCACAAGCCACGGATCCATCCAATCCGATGAACATGACCATGAAGATGATGCTTTATGTCATGCCGCTCATCATGTTCTTCTCAGCTACGCAGATGCCAAGCGGGTTGGTTATCTACTGGCTCACCACCTCTGGCTTCATGGTATTCCAGCAGCTGCTTATGAACCGTATTCGTAAAAAAGAATTGGAAAAACGTGCAGAAGAACGTGCTGCTCGTCAGGCTCAGCGTGAAAAAGAAAAAGAATTGGAAAAGAAACGCGGCCAGAATCCATCTAAAAAGAAAACAAAACAGCAGCTCAAAAACGAACACAAAGCCAAAAAACGTGAAGCTAAATATCAGGCGCCATCTAAAGAAGGCAGCACAGCCACCTACCAGGCGCCAAAAAAGAATAAGTAAGTCGTTGCTGCAGGGGGAATCGTCATGATTGAAAAAATGAAAATTACCGCCAAAACCGTCGAAGAAGCCATCAAAAAAGCCGCTGACATCTGGAAAATCGACGCCGTTAAAAACGGCTACACCGTCATTCAGGAGCCAAGCCGCGGCATCTTTGGCATTGGCAGCAAAGACGCCATCATTGAAGTGAACAAAAACGTGCCTGCTCAGGAAGAAGAGCCAAAAGCCGTTGAAACACCTGCTGCACCAAAAACGGCGCCCGTGGAACAGGCACCAAGTGCCGCTCCGGCAGAAAGCCCTGCGCCAGCAGAAGCAGTAGAAGAGGAAACCACCATTGTTGTGGAAGAACTCTCCGCAGGCGAAAAAATTGCTTCCTTAGACGACATCGTTCCGGAAGCGGTCAGCCAAGCCGATGCACAAACAGGCGATGCTGAATCCATCGGCCTTGCCTTCCTTGCGCCAATCTTCAAAGCGCTTGACGTGGAAGATGCCGTTGTTCATGTCACCGAAGATGACACCAGCATCCGCTTTGACATCAGCGGTGAACGTGTGGGCATTCTCATCGGCCGCCACGGTGAAACCTTAAACGCTCTGCAATTCCTCTTGAGCCTTGTCATCAACGGCAAGCTCGAAAACCACCGCAGCGTTATTTTCGATGTGGAAAATTATCGCGAACGCCAGGCAGACAAACTCGAAAACCTGGCAAAACGCATGGCTGAAAAATGCCGCCGCACCCATCGCCGTGTGGTGTTAAGCCCAATGAATGCAGGGGAACGCCGCATCATTCATATCACCATCGAAAACCAGAAAGGCGTTAGCTCTTACAGCGAAGGCAACGAGCCACACCGCCGTGTGGTCATCGTGGAAGACTAAAAAACATAGCGAGACGAAAGACACCCTCTTTCGCCTCGCTTTTTATATGCCCAAAAGCTGCAACCAAAAAGGACGAGCACACACGCTCGTCCTTTTTTTGCTGTGCCAATCAGGCTCGCCATCAATAAAAAAGAAGCCAGCACCCTGCCAGCTTCTCTTCTCTCGCAGCTTCTATCAAGCCCATTATCTGTTATGTGGTTCCTGCTCCGACTTCATAATGCTGCCATCGGCGGCATTGATTTCATAATCATACTCCGTGGTGCTCGTGGCAAAATCCACGCTCCATTCCGTGCGGCCATCGTCGTAATCATAGGTCACATCCATATAAATGGCGTCTGCCTCAGCCACACCAGCATGATTCAGCGCAATCGACTTGGCTTCATCGGCAGTAATCTCGCCGGCAGCCTGTGGCCCGTTCTGTGCATTGCCCTGGTTGGCTTGTGCATTGTTCTGCGTGTTGTTATTGGCAGGCTGCTGCGTATTGCCGCCTCGGCCCGTTTCACGGTCTACCGAAAGAATCGCGCCCGTTTCAGCGTCAATCTCGTAATCATAACGTGTGTTCGTGCTCTTAGCGATAAATTCAATATCATACTGAATACGGCCATCGTCACGATCCTGCTTCGTCTTGGTGAACTCTACCTCGTCCTTTGCCAGGCCTGCATCTTCCACAGCCACAGATTGCGCTTCCTCCTCGCTCAACGCCGCCTTGCTGTTTGTGCCGCCGGCGAAATAATAGCCCACGCCAATCCCAACAATCGCCACAAGCGCCAATGCCACAATAATACCAACAATTTTCTTCATGAGAAAAATCCTCCTTTTATAGATGTATTCATTTATAATGAGAACTCCGGTTGTTAGGTTAAGTATAGCCCGAAAACCGCCACCTGCCAATAAAAAAAGCGTAAATAAACTATAAACTTTTGTTAAACAACTTAAAAAAAGCAGAGGCCAAAAACCTCTGCTTTTCAACGTTTTAATCTTCCCAGAGAATACATTTCAGCGGGCACACACGCCATGCTGCCTTTACCTGCGGCACCATCTCTGGAGATACCGCTGCATAAGCCTCCGCCGTGCCGCGCTCCGTCATGCGAAAAACCTCCGGACACACCTCCGCACAGCTTCCACAGCCAATGCACACGCTCTCGTCTACCCCCACATACTGCACCGCACTCATTCCTCAATCATTCCTTCCTCAAACGACTCATCTGAAAACACCTGCACACCGGCAGCCATCAGCGCAGCCGCCGTACAGCCGGGACGATTGGTCAGCGTGTGGGTAAAACTGCCATCATACGAACTCTCCGGCCCGCACGCCGGACTGCGGCTTTTGAGAATCGCATAGCGAATGTGAAAATCGCGGCACAACGCCACAGCGTGCTCTGCACCCTTTTGGTACGCCGCACTCACATCAACGCCCTCCTCATTCACCACACGCCCGTCTGGCTGAATCTCCGCCGCCGGCCGCGGCGTTGCCAGCCCGCCATACGTTTCCGGACAATACGGAATCAGCGAAAACCGCCGGTTATACTGCAACAGCCGCTCATTTGGTTTCGACTCCCCATCATAACGGCAGGCAATCCCTAAAAGACACGCACTCACCAACACCATTGGTGGCTGCTTTCTAGTTGGCTTCTCTTCGCTCACGGCGACGCCTCCTTCCACTGTACTGTGGACGAATCCGCAAAAGCGACAACACCCAGCGCCCCTCTGCGTCCTCCAAAAGCTCTGCCACATTCACCCAAAGCCCTTCCTCCAGCACACTCTTCGCCTGCACCAGCTTTCGACCGGCGTCTGCATCGTCCACCAAACGGTACGTATCCGGCGATGCAAACGGCGCCGCCAGCGCATAATCTGTCAGCACACCCTGCAACATCGTGCGCCATGGCTCGCCCTGAATCACCAGCTCTGTCATACAACCGCACGGCGACCGCCTTGTTTGCCCAATCGCCTTGCCATGTTCGCTGTAAACGATCATAAAGATCCTTCCTTCTACTTAACCTTGGCAACCCTTGCCAGTACCCTCTATTATACCCTGCCCAGCCGCCCCCCACAAGATAAGGTAAAGATTTGCAACCGTTTTTGTAAAACACCGTGCTTGTTATTGTTTTGTCTCTACTACACCCAATAACCGCAAAGGTTGTAGGTGTTTTGTTTCTCAATAGAAGATGAGTTTACGTTATAATAAATAAAACACGAAACATGAAAGGAAGGCATGATATGACAATCACCGATTTTGCCTATTATGGAACAGCTTTTGTCGAATCGCTTATGTTCTTCTTGCTGTTCGATACCTTTTTTGAAAAACGTAAATCATTTGCGGCATGGCAATATGTTGTTGGCTTTCTTGTTTTAAGCGGAATGATTATGGTGGTCAATGCCAATTTTTCTTATAAAATTGCGAATGCGATTGGCATGATTCTTTCTGCGCTCATTGTTTCTTGCTTCTATTATCGAACAAGTTGGAAAAAGAGGGCTTTTGTGCCATTATTGACATGGGTCATCTCGGCTTCGATAGAAATTGTGGTCATGAATATGATTAGTTTGGTTTTTCATTTAACGACCACTGAATCCCTAAATATTCCTGTTTTTTTCATCCTTGGAATCGTTCTCTCAAAAGCAATGAATTTGGCGGCTGCTTATGCGATTCGTGTAAAAATCAAAAACAAAGATTTGGAATTTATTGATACTTATTGGGTTCTGTTCATCGTATTGTTTACTTTTTCTGTGATAGCAGTAGCTCTGATTTTCTGGATGTTATACGAACTGGATAATGAAATCTATAATGCCATGGCTACGGTTTGCTCCATTGGGCTTTTTGCCAGCAATTTTTTTGTTTTGTATTTTTATGAACGCATGAATCGGTTGAATCAAGTGGTTCAAAATCAAACGCAGGCAGAGCAGCAAATGACATCGCAGATTAAACACATGGACGAAATTATCTTAAAACAAAAGGAAGTTAGAAAAATACGCCACGATATGGACAACCAACTCATTGCCCTGAAAAGCTATTTGGATAAGGGCGATGTAGATGGTGGTCAACATTATTTGGAAAATATCAGTCAGCAGTTGCAAAGTAAAGTTTCTGCCATCGACACAGGTAACACAGCATTAGACGCTATCCTGAGCACAAAAAAAGCCCTTGCTGAAAGCAAAGGCATTTCTTTCACCATGCAGCTTCATATTCAGGAAAAATTGCCAATAGACCCTGCCGATGTTTGCATCATCTTTGGTAATGCGCTGGATAACGCTATTGAAGCCTGTGAGCGTGCCAAAAACCTGTCACCCACAATCCACCTTGTGTTGCAGGAGAAAAAAAACACGCTCTTTTGTAAATTGGTCAATACGGCTCCTGTTTCTGACACGCTCAATCTTACCACCAGTAAAAAAGACCGCCATAACCATGGCTATGGTATTCAAAATATGAAAGAAGCCTTGTCGCATTACGACAGCCTGCCTGTTTTCAGGCAGGAAGGCGCCACCTTTACCTTGCTTTTTCAACTTTTCTTAGATGAGGGCGACACCGTCTCAGCGTCTCAATCATGAAAGGGGGACCCCGTATGTATTTTGCCATTTGTGACGACAACCGTGAACATCTCAACTTGCTTAAAGAAATGTTCGACCAACAAACTGCTTTTGCTATTGAAACCGAACCATATGAAAGCGGTGAAGAGCTGGTGCGTGACTATATAGACAACAACCGTCACTATGATGCGCTTTTTATCGACATGGAAATGGGCGGCATGAACGGCATCGACACAGCCAACGCCATTCGTGCCATTGATGAGCATATACCCATTGTTTTTGTCAGCGTGCATACTAAATATATGCAGGAGAGTTTCAAATGTGCGCCGTTTCGTTTTCTCGTGAAACCGCTCAATAGTAGCGACTTGGCAGAAGCCGTGCAAGCCATTGCTAAGAAATGCAGCCAAACAAACGCTGTTCTCAACATCACCGTTCAAAAAGAACATCTGCGCCTTTATTGCAACGACATTCTCTATTGCGAATGTCACGACCATAGCATGGTTATTGTTACCAAAGACGACACCTACCGTGTGAACAAAACCATTGCCGAGCTGGAAAAATTATTGCCCGCCGAACAATTCGCCCGCACCCACAAAGCCTTTCTTGTGAATCTCGCTTGGGTGAAACGCATCAAAGGCAGCAACATTACCCTTTATTACACCGACGCCATCATTCCACTTGGTCGTACCTACAAAGACCACTTTATGAAAGCCTACCTGCTCATGCAGGAAAAAGAACTGTGCTTATAACCACCCACCACGCTCCCACAAAGAGCGTGGTGCTTTTTTGTTGTTTACGGCATATAGATGGTCGTTTACGCAGTGTGACGGTTATGAACACTATTTTATGGTAAAGTAAAAGAAGCATTGAATAAGAAAAGTGTCGTGATCTTATTCAGACAATGCTTTAGCGTGGTTTAAGCTATGGATCAACACGCAAAGCCACACAAAGAAGGAGGAATACCTATGAAAAAAAGAATAACTGCAATGGTTCTCGCTGCTGTGATGGCAGCTGGTGCATTGGTGCCTGCCACACAGGCAAAGGCAGCAGAGATTCAGCCGCTGCCTTTTAACACCTATGTGAATGGCTCACAGGTGATTATCAACAATTCGCTGCTCTACGGTGGCCACACCTATGTGCAGCTGCGTGAGCTGGCAAACGTAACGAACATGGGCATTGATTTTGTCAATGAAGAATCTATGGCTGGCCCTGGCGGCGGACTGCCAAAAGGCATTAGCATTGACCAGCCAACCTTCGTTTATGTGAAAGACGATGTGAACGATTGGAACCATCTCTATGAAGGTGGTCTTATGCAGGGGGTGGACATTACCACGTTGTACGCACGCTATCAGGCCAATGACGGCTATGCTTATGGTTTCACCCTTGATGAAAAACATTTGCAAGTGCCGGCAGAAAATGGTGAAGGCAGCGAAACCATTCCTGTTCGTATCATCTCAAGCAATGGTAAAAAATATGTCTCCGTGGACGAGTTCCGCGATAAGATTCAGCCATATCTGGTTGATATGTGTATGCAATAACGCTCATTCCTTTACAACTTAATCATACGTCTATCCCAGGAATGGGAGAAGCGCAAGGGTTTTTGCCTTTGCGCTTTTTTATGTGCAATGAAAAAGCCACATATTGCGCTTGTTATTGTTTTGTCTCTACAAAAGAAGCGTAGTGCGCTATAATAAAACAACACAACAGAGAGAAAGAGAGGGAACGCCAATGCGCTTTGCCATCTGCGATGACAACCGCGAACACATAGACATCTTAAAAGCCTATTTCGACGCCAAACCAGCGCTCGCCATAGAAACAGAGCCTTACGAGAACGGCGAAGACCTCGTGCGTGACTACACCGAAAACCACCAACGCTACGATGCTCTTTTCATCGACATGGAAATGGGCGGCATGAACGGCATTGAAACAGCCAATGCCATCCGCGCTGTGGATGAAGATGTTATTATCGTGTTTGTTACCAGCCATACACACTATGCGCCGCAATGTTTTGAATGTGATGCAGCGCGCTATCTGGTCAAACCTTTGCAAGAAGAAAAAGTCTATGAAGCATTAAGCTATATCGAAAAGAAATTGTCGCATGAACACACCATCTTATCGTTCTACTACAACAAAGAATACATTCGTTTGTCTTGTCATACCATTTTCTATTGCGAAAGCGAACACAACGGCAGCGTTATTTATACGCAACAAGGTGTTTTTCGTACACGCATGACCATCTCGGAACTGGAAGAAAAGCTGGAAAAAGGTATGTTTTGTCGTGTTCATAGAAGCTATCTGGTCAATCTGCGTTTTGTGAAAACCGTGAATCGTTCAGAAATCACCCTGCAAGACGGCACTACGCTCATACCCATAGGCAAAGCCTATCGGGCTGATTTTGACAAAGCCATGATTGATTTTGAAGAAAGGGAATATTTCGGATGAGTTTGGAAGAAATTGTTATAGCAATATTGCCATTGATTCAGGCAATGATTTTTTTTCTTTTGTTTGAAGCTTTTTTATATCGGCGACCGCTATATAAACATTTAGGGTACATTTTTGCGGGATATATCGCTTTAGCTGCATTTATTAAACTATGCAACTGGTTTCTTCTTACTACGTTTTTTAATATTATATTTATTATTTTTGGCGCATTTTTTATAGCGTGTATTTTTTATGAAGGGAGCTACATAAAGAAGTTATTGATAACCGTTATTGCAGTGCTAATTAGCGGTGTATCTGAAGTTTTTTCGATTTATTTTGTTACCTTCATTTTTGATATTAGTATCAATGAAACCTTAAATATTCCAGAATACAACGTTTTATCTATTATTATAGACAAAGCAATCGCTCTTTTAATTTGTAACATCATACGTATAAAACATAAGAAACAAGAATCTGCGATTGGGCGCGAATATTGGCTCATGTTTTTTCTGCTTTTTGGCAGTGCCACTTTTACCATGTTTGTGGTTTTCCGTTTAACGTACGAATTAGAACCAGCCATCTATCAGCGTTACGCCATGATGACCGCTATTTGTGCGTGTGGTCTTTTTCTATCGACCTTTTTTTCCATCTATCTCTATGAGCGATTAGCTAAACAAAGCGAAGCCATACGTTTTCAGGAACGCTACGAAGAACATTTGAAATTTCAACTGAAACATCTTAATGATTTGATAGCCAAACAAGATGAAATACGCAGCATGAAGCACGACATGACCAACCAATTGATAACCCTTCAAGGTTACTTTAACCGCCATGATGAAGAAGGGGGTAACGCTTACATTGCTCAACTTTTGCAAACGCAGCATACGATTGATTTTGAAGAAAGGGAATATTTCGGATGATGTACCAAATAACTTATACATTTCTTCCTCTTTTTGAATCGTTGATCTATTTTCTTCTTTTTGAAGCCTTTCTTCAAAGACGTTCTTCGCGTTCAAAAAAGTCTTTTGTGATTGGCTATGTAACGTTAGCGATATTGATTAAGCTGTGCAATCTGTTTTTTATTATAACGTTTGTTAATGTCTTTCTCGTTGTGAGTGTTATATTTTGTGTGGCTTCTTATTTTTATGAAGACAGCTCTATTAAAAAGTTAATGATAGCCGTTTTAGCTTTTTTGATGAGCGGAATTGCAGAAAACTTTTCAGTCCATCTTGTTGCATTTATCTTTAGCCTTCCTATTGAAGAAGTTCTGAAAAACTCTGGATATGCTGTTTTGAGTATGCTTCTCAGTAAATTACTTGCTATTTTTATTTGTAATTTTATTCGCATTAAGTATCAAGCACGGGAATATAGAATCGGATATGCGTATTGGTTTATGTTTTTCCTGCTTTTTGCCAGTGCAGCGTTTACAATGTTTTTAATAGCTCGCTTGACCTATGAATTAGATCCTAGTATTTATCCACATTATGCTGCTATGACAGTTATTTGTGCGTGTGGTCTTTTTCTATCGACCTTTTTTTCCATCTATCTCTATGAGCGATTAGCTAAACAAAGCGAAGCCATACGTTTTCAGGAACGCTACGAAGAACATTTGAAATTTCAACTGAAACATCTTAATGATTTGATAGCCAAACAAGATGAAATACGCAGCATGAAGCACGACATGACCAACCAATTGATAACCCTTCAAGGTTACTTTAACCGCCATGATGAAGAAGGGGGTAACGCTTACATTGCTCAACTTTTGCAAGCGCAGCAGCTAGAAAGTCTCACAGTGAACACAGGAAATATCGCCTTTGATACACTGGTCAGCACCAAGAAAGCGGTTGCAGAAAAAGAAGGCATTGATTTTCAGCTGAACGTGCAAATTTCTGATCAGCTTTTCTTACAGCCTGTTGACCAATGCGTCATCTTTGGCAATGCACTGGATAATGCCATTGAAGCGTGCAGGCGTTGCACGGAAGAAGAAAAGAAAATAGATTTTTTTCTGGTTCAGCGAAACAATAAACTCATTTGTAAAATTAAAAATCCACTTCCTTCGCATCAACCTGCCACATTGGTCACAAGTAAAGAAGATCATGAAAACCACGGCTTTGGTTTGAAAAATCTAAGAAACGCTTTAGCTCGTTATGATAGCGTTCCGCACATTGAACAAAAAGACGGTGATTTCCAATTAAGTTTCATTGTTTATAAATATTGATAACAGCACAAAAAACAACGCTCATTGTTAAAAAAACAATGGGCGTTGTTTTTTTAGCCTACGTTAGTGGCTGTTTAGCCTACGTTTTCGTTTTTGTCTATTTTTTATGGTAAAGTAAAAGAAGCATTGAATAAGAAGATTGTCGTGATCTTATTCAGACAATGCTTTAGCGTGGTTTAAGCTATGGATCAACACGCAAAGCCACACAAAGAAGGAGGAATACCTATGAAAAAAAGAATAACTGCAATGGTTCTCGCTGCTGTGATGGCAGCTGGTGCATTGGTGCCTGCCACACAGGCAAAGGCAGCAGAGATTCAGCCGCTGCCTTTTAACACCTATGTGAATGGCTCACAGGTGATTATCAACAATTCGCTGCTTTACGGTGGCCACACCTATGTACAGCTGCGTGAACTGGCAAACGTAACGAACATGGGCATTGATTTTGTTGCAGATCATCAAATGTCCGGCCCTGGCGGTGGATTGCCAGTAGGCATCAGCATTGACCAGCCAACCTTCGTTTATGTGAAAGACGATGTGAACGACTGGAACCATCTCTATGAAGGTGGTCTTATGCAGGGGGTGGACATCACCACACTGTATGCACGCTATCAGGCCAATGACGGCTATGCTTATGGTTTCACCCTTGATGAAAAACATTTGCAAGTGCCGGCAGAAAATGGTGAAGGCAGCGAAACCATTCCTGTTCGTATCATCTCAAGCAATGGTAAAAAATATGTCTCCGTGGACGAGTTCCGCGACAAGATTCAGCCATATCTGGTTGATATGTGTATGCAATAACGCCCATTCCTTTACAATTTAATCATACGTCTATCCCAGGAATGGGAGAAGCGCAAGGGTTTTGCCCTTGCGCTTTCTGGTATAATGGTAAAAAATAGATTTTCATTTGAAAGGGTGAGAACAATGAAAAAGCGTGGTTTTGTGCTGGTGTTGGCGTGTTGCTTAACGCTGGGGGCTTGTGCGTGCGGTGCAGAAGAGCCAGAGCAGGTGTCTGCCAGTGCGCCGGAGGAAAGCTATACGAAAATAACGAGTGCTGATGGTGTTGATTTCTATGTGGATGACAGCGTTGTACAAGTGAGTGACGATGTGCAGGCAGATGCGAAGAAGATTACCGATGCTGTGGAAAGCTATGTGCTGGGTGTGCTTTATCGCGGTTATGAAGGTAACATTGGCGTGGTAGACAGCGACAAGATAGCGGCTTTGGGACTTGCAGCAGAATTAGATGCGCGCACTGCCTATATTGCCGAAGCGTTTAGCGATGAAGATTTTTCGGAGGCTGCGCCGTATCTGCGTTATGAACAATTTGAGATGACGGACGATGCAGCAAAAGTGATTGTGACTTTTGAAATGAAAAATCCGGAAACAGACGAAGTTATAGCCGATAACCATGAGGGCTATGTGTTTAAGAAAGAAGCGAATGATTGGCTGCTTGTGAACAATATTGTCGATACTGGTCATGGCGGCGATGAGGCATTGGCTGCTTTAGCCGATGATGACGATGCTGCTGCCTGGACAACAACGTTCTCTTATGAAACAATGAAGCGTAGCGACTATGAAGCGGCACATGATTTTACGTATTTCCTTGGTGAGGATGGGAAGACGGCCGACCCAGCTAAAGTGGCAGCAGAAGAATAAAGATGTGAAGCGCAAGGGTTTTTGCCCTTGCGTTTTTTGATGTGCGGCAAAAAAGCCCATCTGCGGGCGTTTCGCTGTGTGCGAGACGTGTAGATGGGCTTTTTGGTTGTTACGGCTTAGTTGGCGAGCAGGCTTGCAAAGAGGGCGATGGCTTCTTGTTTGCGCTGGTAGTAGGTGCTGCGTTCCAGGTGCAGCTCTGGCCAGAGGGCGCCATCGGTGGGTGGGTTGGGGGTGAAGTAGAGGGTGTTTAAGATGCGATGGTAGAGGGCGCCGTTTTCCGGATAGGCGGCAATGGCTTCCAGGGTGCGGCGCAGTGTTTGGCAGGCGGCACTGTAGCCAGTGTGGGGCGCTGGGGTGGTGTCGTCTGAGAGCATCTGGCGCACGAAGGCGGTGCCGTCGTCTGCCGGGGCGGCTGGCTCCAGGGCAGCGCGCCAGGCGAGAATGTTGTAGCTGCGTAGCAGGCGTTTGGTGCCACGCATGAGGGTGTGGGGGTCGTGGCCAGCGGCGCCGAGCTGTTCTTCAAGATGTTGCATGAGTTGTGTCTTTTTTGGCATTTTTAGCCTCCTTTGTTGTTTTATGTGTGTTGCGATAAAATTCGTGAGACATTGTCATTATAACAAAATTGGCGAGCGACAAAAAGGAGAATTTTTTAGAATTTTCGTTCGATGTTTTTCCCACCTGCGCCCTACTGATTGTTTGTGATGGAGCGGGTATGATGGGGGTACATCGATGAATCATTTGCTGTCCCGGGGCAGTCTGAGGAGACTGTCAAGATGTGTATTCAAGAGGAAACAAGCCGTTTACTGACGGTGTATGACGACGATTCCAACCGTCCGTTGGTGCAGGCTGTGGTGAGCGAAGAGGTGTTTCGGGCGTATCATCGGCTGACGAACCATGGGCGCTATGTGCAGAAGAAGGCACGGTGTCATGAGTGGTCGTATGATGCGTACGATGCCACAGACTTGGCGTGCGACAGCTATTTGGATTATCTCACGGCGGGCAGGCAGGCGCCGCCTGATGAAGCGGAAGGGCTGCGGCAGGCTTTGGCTGCGGCGTTGCATTTGCTGGAGCCGGAGATGCGGGAGGCGTTGTGGCAGCTGGTGCTTGGCGAGACCACAGAGCGTGAGCTGGCGGCACGCTGGGGTGTGTCGAAAACGGTGGTGCATCGGCGCAAGGGCTATGCGCTGCGTGCGTTGCGCGAGTCGTTGGTGCAGCAGGGGTATGGCAGAGCGTAAAAAATTTTTGCAGCGGGTGTGACCAAAAGGGCGATTTTTTACATTTATTAGTGAGAGGGTCGATAAGACATTCTCAAAACAAGGAAAAGGAGGTGAAGAAAATGGCTATTATTGAAACCAATCAGTCCGTAAAGGCAAAGCTGGTGTTTCAGGTGCAGGGCGAGGACGGTGCGATGCGTCAGTCCAGCCGCACGTTTTCCAACTTGGCAGAAGGCGCCGACAACAATGCGCTGTATGCCGGCCTGACAGCGGTGGCAGGGATGCTCGAAGATACGGGGGCTGCCGTTGTGCGTGTGGACGAAAGTGAACTGGTGAGTGAGTAAGCAGAGAAATCTGGCGCATGAAGGGAGGTGAAAAAGATGGCTGAAAAGAAACTTGTGATGCGTTTTACCACCAACGGCGGCAAGGAAACCACCATGACGCTCTCCGGTGTGAAGCAGGATATGGATTCTGCCACCGTGCAGACTGCCATGCAGGCCATGGTGGACAGCAACGCCTTTGCAACCACAAAGGGCGAGGCATACCGTGGTGTGCTGGGCGCTGCCTATGTGGAAGAGGTGGAAACCGTGCTTTTCGACAACGAAGAGACGGGGGTGTAAGCGAGAGAGGGGCGTGCTGCCCCTCTTTTTATCAAAAAAAGCATGAACAAATGAAAGGAGAATGAACGATGCAGTTATTGACGATTGAAAATGGTTTGGTGATGAACGAAGCGTTGGACGGGATTCCGATTGAACGCCATGTGGTGACAGAAAGTGGTGCGCTGCACAATGTACGCACGCTGCTTAAGCTGGCGGGGCCGATTGGGGTGACGGTGCACAATACGGGCAATGCCACGCCAACGGCAGATGCCCGTGCCCATGCGAGCTATTTGCAGAATGTGGAGGACAACGACGGGCTGTATGTGGGGGCGCATTTCTTTGTGGATGCGGCACGCATTGTACAAACCTTGCCGGTGGATGAGGTGAGCTGGCACGCAGGCGATGGCTCGGGCCGCGGCAATCGTGCCACGATCAGCGTGGAGATTTGCGAAACGGAGCCTTACGAGCAGTGCGAGGCAAACGCCATGACGCTTTGTGCGGCGCTCTTGGAAACCTATGGTTTGAACGATTTGTACACGCATCAGATGTGGAGCGGCAAGTATTGTCCGCACATTATTTTGGCGCGCGGCGGTTGGGACGATTTTGTGGCAGGCGTGGCGCAGGTGCGTGCAGCACTCACAGCGCCATCTATGGCGGCACCGGTGCTGGATAATGTGGCGTCGGTGTGGGCGCAGGAGGCGGTGGACTGGGCGTTGGCCAACCGCTTTCTGGTGGGTGACGAAAAAGGCGACCTGCGTTTGCATGACACCTGCACCCGCGAAGAAGTGCTCGTCTTTTTGCAGAGGGTTTGCGGAAAGGGGGCGTGATGCGATGACCATGGAAATGGGACAAGTGACTCTGGGCGCAGCGGAATCGCCGCAGGCAGAGGGGCTTTCGGGTGAAGCGGTGGCCACGGCGGTGGCGCAGGTGAACACGCCGCCGAAAGCAAACGCCCAAACAAACGACGACCTGCCCGACCTCGCCGCCCTGGCGGAGCTGGAGCGGATTGCGCCGGGCAGTGCGAAAACGTGGATCGAAGCTGCTCTTGCGCGCGATAAACAGCGCAGGCTCTTTCGCCTGTTGGGGCTTTTGGTGACGATGGTGCTGGCGGTGTTTGCCATCGGCTTTGGCCAATGGGCGCTTGTGAACGGCGCCACCTCGGAGGCACTTTTTCTTTCGGGCACAGGCCTTGTGGGGTTGGTGGGTGCCTTTCTTTCAAAACGCTAGAGCGTGCTCTGCACCATCTGTGGTGCAGGGCTTTTTTGTGTGCCTCGGCATTGACAGCGGCACAGCGAAGGAATAATCTGTGGGTAAGGAGTGTGATATAACGTGACTTATGATTTTACAACCCTCATGGATCGCCGTGGGAAGGATGCCATGGCGCTTGATGCACTGGGCAAGCTGCCAATTGTGCCGGGCGCACCAAAAGAAGGCTTTGATGCCATTCCAATGTGGGTGGCTGACATGAATTTCCCTGTGTGCCCAAGCATCACCGAAGCATTGGCGGCGCGCATTGCCCATCCGGCTTACGGTTATTTTCTGCCAAGAGACGAGTATTTTTCTTCTATTATAGACTGGCACGCCAAACGAAACGGTGTCAGCGGGCTGACGCGTGACGCCATCGGCTATGAAAATGGCGTGCTGGGCGGTGTGGCGAGTGCCCTCGGCGTACTTTGCTCCCGTGGCGACAACGTGCTCGTACACGCCCCAACCTACATCGGTTTTACAGGAACCCTGGAAAACAACGGCTACCACATCGTTCATTCGCCGTTGGTGCAGGATGAAAACGGCATCTGGCGCATGGATTATGCCGACATGGAAGAAAAAATCCGCAGCGAAAAAATTCATGCTGCCATTCTCTGCTCGCCGCACAACCCAACCGGCCGTGTGTGGGAACGCTGGGAACTGGAACAAGCCATGGCACTCTTCGCCAAGTATGATGTAGCGGTCATCTCCGATGAAATATGGTCCGACATCATCTTGTCCGGCCACAAACATATCCCAACCCAATCGGTGAGCGACGATGCCCGTCAGCGCACCGTTGCCCTCTATGCGCCATCGAAAACCTTCAACCTCGCCGGCCTCATCGGCAGTTACCACATCATCTACAACCCATGGCTGCGTGACCGCATCGAAAAACAATCGTCACTCTGCCACTATAACGAAATGAACGTCCTCTCCATGCACGCCCTCATCGGTGCTTATCGTGAAGAGGGGCACGTTTGGGTAGATGAACTGCGTCAGGTGCTCGGCGCAAACGTGGACTTTGCCTACAACACCATCTGCGAACATTTTCAGGGCGTGCAGCTCGCCAAGCCGCAAGGCACCTATATGCTCTTTTTGAACTGCACCGACTGGTGCGCCGCCCACGGAAAAACGCTGGACGAACTGCTCCACGCCTGCTGGGACGTTGGCGTTGCTGTGCAAGACGGCCGTCCTTTCCACGGAGCCTGCCATATACGCATGAACCTGGCTCTGCCGAAGAGCCGTGTGGAAGAAGCCTTCGCACGTCTCAATCGCTACGTTTTTAACGCCTGAACCCATCGCCGCCATGTGCGGCGAATTTTTTTTGCAAAAAAATGAGAAAAGGGGTTGACGAAAGTGGAAAGAGAGAGTAGA
>CAUWHJ010000012.1:0-88859 GCA_963558655.1 uncultured Peptococcaceae bacterium | reverse complement strand
AATGGCTGGTGGGATTCGTACCACGCTGATTCTTGGTCTCGCATTTATGGAAACGCTCACCATTTATGGTTTGCTGATCGCTCTGATGCTGTATTCTCAGCTTGGCTAACAACACATTTACTTTATAAACAAATTAGGATCGCCGCATAACGGCACAAGGAGGACAAACAAATGGATGCAACTGGATTGATCGCACTGAGTATGGCAATCGCCATTGGTTTATCTGCTATTGGTTCTGGTATTGGTCAGGGTATTGCGACAGCTCGCGCAACCGAATCTATGGCTCGTCAGCCGGAAATGGCTGGTGGGATTCGTACCACGCTGATTCTTGGTCTCGCATTTATGGAAACGTTGACCATCTACGGTTTGCTCATCGCTTTGATGCTGTATTCCCAACTTGGTTAATTGATCGCCAAAGACCTTAGTAAGCAATCATTTATAATCAGGTAAGGAGATGGTCGTATGAGTATTGAGCCATCCACACTTATATTTGCAATCATCAACTTTCTCATTTTGCTTTTCTGCTTGAAGAAGTTTCTCTACAAGCCATTGTTCAAAATGCTGGACGAACGTGCATCCACGATTGCGAAAAATCTGGATGAAGCAGAAAGCGCTCGCGATGAGGCAAATGCACTCAAGGCTGAGTATGAAGCGAGTTTGAGAGATGCACAGGCAAAGGCTCAGGAAATTATTCAGAATGCCAACAAACTTGGCGAAGAAACCCGTTCTGAAATCGTCGCAAAGGCACGTGAAGAAGCTGTGCGTGCCAGTGAAAAAGCAAGAGAAGAAATCAACCGCGAAAAGGAACAGGCGCTCAAAGATCTGCGTGCAGAAGTGGCCGATTTGGCTGTTGATGCTGCATCTAAGATTATTGGCCGCAATGTAACCGTGGCTGACCACGAAAATCTTGTTAATGAATTTATCAAAGAGGTAGGGGACGCTAAATGAACGATGCAGGAGTAGCCAAACGCTATGCACAGGCACTGTTCATGCTCGCAGATGAATCCCAAAACGTCGATAAGATCGCACAAGACCTCGCTTATGCCTGCGAAACCATTTTTGGCAATGCAGAGCTTGAGCAGGCTTACACCGGTGTGCAGTTTTCGCTGCAAAGCAAGAAAAACGCCATAGCGAAGGTTTTCCAAAATCAGGTAGACCAGATTGTGGTGAATTTCTTGCAGGTGCTCATCGAAAAAGGGCGCACAACTTACCTGGCGGATATTCAAAAGGCCTATAATAAGCTCGTGGACGAACGCAACGGCATTGCCGATGCCACAGTCACGTCTGCTTATCCGCTCAAGGAAGAAGAAGCCAAGAATATTGCCCTGGCACTCGGCAAGGCTGTTGGTAAAACGATTCGCTTGGAAGTGGTCGTTGATCCATCGTTGGTTGCCGGTGTGCGTCTGCAATATGGCGATAAAATCATCGACGGCTCCGTAGAGGCTCGGTTAGCGAGCATGCGAAAGCGCCTCATGACACAGGACATTGTAGGAGGTGAAGGTCCCCAATGAGCATTAGACCAGATGAAATAAGCTCGATTTTGAAAGAAGAAATTCAGAACTTTGACCAGACCGTTGAAACCAGCGAAATTGGTACAGTTATCGAAGTTGGTGACGGTATCGCTCGTGTACACGGACTGCACAATGCCATGGTTAACGAACTGCTTGAGTTCCCTGGCGGTGTCAAAGGGATGGCCCAGAACCTTGAAGAAGACAACATCGGTTGCATTCTTCTTGGGGAATTTGAACATATTAAAGATGGTGACCCGGTCAAACGCACCGGTCGTATCATTGAAGTACCTGTTGGCGAAGCACTGATTGGCCGCGTCGTCAACGCTATTGGTGAACCGATTGACGGCAAAGGCCCAATCGAAACCACCAAAACCCGTCCAGTCGAAAACGTTGCGCCAGGGGTTATCACCCGTGAAGCGGTTCATGAACCACTGCAAACTGGTTTGAAAGCTATTGACGCACTGGTGCCAATCGGTCGTGGGCAGCGTGAGCTCATCATTGGTGACCGCCAGACTGGTAAAACCGCTATTGCGCTGGATACCATTATCAACCAGAAGGGGCAGGATGTTATCTGCATCTATGTGGCCATTGGTCAGAAAGCATCGACCGTTGCTAACGTGGTTGGCACACTGGAAGAATATGGTGCCATGGACTATACCATCGTTGTTGCAGCAACCGCATCTGAACCATCACCAATGCTGTACATTGCGCCATATGCCGGTGCTGCCATGGGTGAAGAATTTATGTTCAATGGCAAAGATGTGCTCATTGTTTACGATGATCTTTCCAAGCAGGCTGTTGCTTACCGCGAACTTTCCCTGCTTTTGCACCGTCCACCAGGACGTGAAGCATATCCAGGGGACGTATTCTATCTCCACAGCCGTTTGCTTGAACGTGCTGCGAAACTGGAAGATAAATACGGCGGCGGTTCGATGACGGCACTGCCTATCATCGAAACACAGGCGTCTGACGTATCTGCCTACATTCCAACCAACGTTATTTCCATTACCGATGGTCAGATCTTCCTTGAAACCGACCTTTTCCACGCTGGGATGCGTCCTGCTATTAACGCAGGTATCTCCGTTTCCCGTGTTGGTGGGTCGGCACAGATCAAGGCAATGAAGAAGATTGCCGGTAATATGCGTATTGACCTTGCTCAGTATAACGAACTCAAGGCCTTCTCCCAGTTTGGTAGTGACCTTGATGAAGGCACCAAGGCAACGCTGGCTCGTGGGGAACGTTTGCAGGAAATCCTCAAGCAGAAGCAGTATTCGCCAATGCCAGTTGAAGAACAGGTTGTCAGCATCTACGCCGTTGTTAAAGGCTATTGCGACAGCATCAAGACTGAAAACGTTGGTCGTTTTGAAAAAGAATTCCTCGATTTCATGCGTGCTTCCAGCTACAAGGAAAGCGTTCTTGAGGTCATTGCTTCCACCGGTAAGATGGAAAGCGATACCGAAGAAGCGCTCAAGAAAGCAATCGGTGAATTTAAGGAAGGCTTCCAAGGCTAAGAGAGGATGGTGAGACGTCTTGGCTAATGCTAAAGAGATCAAACGAAGAATGCAGAGTATTTCTAATACGAAGCAGATCACAAATGCCATGAAGATGGTCTCCGCCTCCAAGCTGCGTCGTGCACAAAAACAAATTGGCGCGGGGCGTCCATATCAAGAGAAACTGCGCCAGGTGTTGGCACAGGTTTCCGCCTCTGCCGCCGGTGAAATTACTGATCCGTTGCTCGAAGTGCGTCCTGTTAAACGTGAAGCCTTTCTTGTTATTGCCTCTAACAAGGGTTTGGCTGGTGGTTTCAACCACCATGTCAACAAGGAAGCGCACCGCGTGGTTAAAGAAGCACAGGCTGCCGGTCATGAAGTCAGCGTGATTGCTGTGGGCCGCAGGGTGAACGAGTATTTCATCAAGCATGGTATCCCTGTGGATAAAGCCTATCTCGAAACCAATGATATTCCTGATCCACATGACAGCGAAATCATTGCCAAGGAGATTCGCTCCGCTTATGAAGCAGGGACATACGATAAAGTCAGCATTGTGTATCCACTGTTCCGCTCTGTCATGAGCCAGGTGCCAACCGTTGTGCCGCTTTTGCCAATCGCAAGCGATGCTTTAGATGCAGGAGAAGATGCAGACAACAAATATGCTGTTGACTACATCTTTGAACCAGATGCGGCAACAATCCTGAGTCAGCTTTTGCCAATGTATCTGTCCAACCAAATCCACGGTTGCCTGGCAGATGCAAAGACCGGCGAACATGGGGCCCGCATGACCGCTATGACCGCTGCGACGGACAACGCTACCGAGCTCTTGAGCAAGCTGGAAATCAGCTACAACCGTGCACGTCAGGCTGCGATTACCAACGAAATCACAGAAATCGTTGCCGGTGCGAACGCGTTGAGCTAATGCACGCATAAGGAGGAAGATCCGTCTTGAATAATCAAGGTAAAATCATAAAAGTCGTTGGTCCTGTCGTTGACGTTGAATTTCCGGCAGACCAACTTCCAGAAATTAACTACGCTCTTCATGTGTCCAACGAAGGGCAAGAGATTGAATTAGAAGATAACATCGACGTTACCTTAGAAGTTGCCGAACATCTTGGCGGCAACGTCGTTCGTACCGTTGCTATGAGCTCCACCGACGGGCTTGTGCGTGGGCTGAACGTGGTCAACACTGAAAGCCCAATCACCGTGCCTGTTGGTGACTGCACCCTGGGCCGTCTCTTCAATGTAACTGGCCAGCCAATCGACGAAGCTGGCCCTGTGAATGAAGAAGAACGCTGGTCCATTCACCGTGAAGCACCTAGCTTTGCAGAACAAAGCCCTGAAAAAGAAATTCTTGAAACCGGTATTAAAGTCATCGACTTGCTTTGCCCTTATGTAAAGGGTGGTAAGATTGGTCTTTTCGGCGGTGCTGGTGTAGGGAAAACCGTTTTGATTCAGGAGCTGATTCGTAACATTGCTTACGAACACGGCGGCTACTCCGTATTTGCCGGTGTAGGCGAACGTACCCGTGAAGGGAAAGACCTTCTCGTGGAAATGAAAGAAAGTGGCGTTATCAACAAGACCAGCCTTGTGTTTGGTCAGATGAACGAACCACCAGGCGCACGTATGCGTATTGCTCTGACAGGGCTGACCATTGCGGAATATTTCCGTGACGTTCAGCATCAGGACGTGCTGCTCTTTATCGACAACATCTTCCGTTTCACCCAGGCTGGTTCGGAAGTATCCGCTCTTCTCGGGCGTATGCCATCGGCCGTAGGGTATCAGCCAACCCTGGCTACGGAAATGGGGCAGATGCAGGAACGTATCACCTCTACCGATAAAGGGTCCATCACTTCTGTACAGGCTGTTTACGTGCCTGCCGATGACTTGACCGACCCAGCGCCAGCCACTACCTTTGCACACTTGGATGCTACCACCGTATTGGACCGTGGTATTTCTGAAAAAGGGATTTACCCAGCCGTGGACCCACTGGCATCGACCTCTCGTATTCTCGACCCACTCGTTGTTGGGGAAGAGCATTACAACATTGCCCGTGGTGTACAGGAAGTGTTGCAGCGTTACAAAGACTTGCAGGACATCATCTCCATTCTTGGTATGGATGAACTGTCTGATGAAGAAAAACTCATCGTTGCTCGCGCTCGTAAGATCGAACGTTTCTTGAGTCAGTGCTTCTTCGTTGCCGAACAGTTTACCGGCAACCCTGGGCAGTACATTCCACTCAAGGAAACCTTGCGTGGCTTCAAGGAAATCCTTGAAGGGAAACACGACGATCTTCCAGAGCAGGCGTTCCTCATGGTAGGTACCATTGATGATGCCGTTGCCAAAGCAGAGGCAATGAAGAAAAACGCTGGCGTAGCGTAAGGAGGTGCCCGCCATGGCAGAAAAACTGCTGCAGCTGGAAGTGGTCGCTCCCGATCATCAAGCGCTTTCTGTTGAAGCACAAAGCGTTGTCGTACGCACGCCGGAAGGGGAAATTGGCTTCTTGCCAAACCATACGCCGCTGATCGCAGCGTTGACGCCTGAAATTGTGCGCTATGTAGACGCCGCTGGGCAGAAAGGCTACATCTTTGTTGGCGGAGGTTTTGTGGAAGTGCAGAACAACCACGTTGTCATTCTCTCGCCAAGTGCTGAAAAGGCCGATGAAATTGATTTTGACCGTGCCGAACGTGCCAAACAACGTGCCGAAGAACGTCTTGCTCATAAACGTGAAGGCAATGTTGATGTTGCACGCGCAGAAGCGGCTCTTTATCGCTCCATCGAACGTTTGAAGATGAAGCAATATCTCTAAAGCGAACAAAGCTGTCCGAAAGGGCAGCTTTTTTTGTGGAAAAAATAGAGTGCAGCGTGTTTTGGCGTATTTTTGTGGGCGCTGCATGATAGATTGCGGTTGTTTTGGGCGAAGGTTTAAAACCGCCATGTTTGGTTGGCGCTTTTGGCGTTTAACGTCAGTGTTTGGTGGCGGCTTTGGCGGAAAATTAAGACGTTTCGGCGTGCGTTGAGCGGCAGAAAATGGAATGTTTGCTGTGGTAATTTTTCGACAGTTTTGACGATGGCGATGGCGGGAAAGTGCACTGCGTGGATATTTTTTACAATGAGAAAGCCATGGCTTACTCTGATGTTTTTAGCTGAATGTATAAATCCTTGGTGCGTGCCGATGCCGTTAATATGAGTGATGGCGGTTGGTTTTATCTTAGTGATAAGGGCGTTATTTCGGCACATAAGCGACTTTTTTCCGGCTTATGAAGGGTGCGCGATTGATAAAAATTTGTCATAGGTCTGTGAAAAGTAGTCGTGAGAATTGTATTTAATTAAAAAATAGTGCATAATATAGAGTGGATATAAAAGACAGCATCATGCTGAACTATGCCTGTGTGCCATTGGCATGAGGGCAAAAAAATCTTGTATAGGGGAGGTTTTATGGTGAATGATGGATTATGGATTGTCCTGCTCTTCGTAGCGTTGGCTTTGGTCCTGACCTGTGCCGGTATTGGTGTGAGCTTAATTTTGAGTCCGCATTATTATCACAGTAAGGAACAGCGCGAAACGTTTGAATGCGGGATCGACACCGAAGGGACTGCTTGGGTCAACTTCCGTGTCGGCTACTATATGTATGCACTTGTATTTCTGTTGTTTGACATTGAAACTGTATTCTTCTTTCCTCTGGCTCTTGCATTTAAGAGTGTGGGACTGTTCCCGGTGGTTGCCGGTACGATGTTCTTAGTGCTCTTGTGCATCGGTTTGTGGTATGAATGGAAGGAGGGCGCGCTGGAATGGAAATAGATAAGGTGCGTTTTGACGAGGAGCATATGCCTACTGCCGAAGGGTGGAGCCCTTCGACACGAATTTCACCGGTTACGGACTATCTGCGTAACACGCAGCCTACACAGGCTGAGTTAGACCGTTGTGTTGTTCTGACAACGGTTGACAAGGTTCTGAATTATGGCCGTGGCTGGTCGTTTTGGCCGGTGACGTTTGGTTTGGCTTGCTGCGCGATTGAGATGATGTGCTCCGGTGGGGCACGCTTTGACCTGGCGCGTTTCGGTTACGAAGTATTCCGTCCATCGCCACGTCATGCGGATTTAATGATTGTTGCCGGTACGGTCACCAAGAAGATGGCACCGCTGATTAAGCGTATCTATGAAGAAATGGCAGAACCAAAGTATGTCATTGCCATGGGCAACTGTGCTGTCAGCGGCGGTCCATTTGCCGGTGGCTATTCGATGGTCAGCGGTGTGAAGGAATTTTTGCCGGTTGACGTCTTTTTGCCTGGCTGCCCTCCACGCCCAGAAGCGCTTTTTGATGCCTGCCTGAAGCTGAAAGCGCGTGTAAGCGATCCAACGATCGTTGAGAGAGAGAGGTGAAGGGTGTGCTCAAGGAACAGATTATGAATGTCATTCCTGCGTTGCAGGAAGAAGAAGATCCAAATGTCACAGCCTTCACGGTTGAGCGTGACGAGTTTGTACAGGCAATCATGGATTTGGCAAATAAGTGCGGTTATGATGCGCTGCTTGATCTTTGTGCAGTGGAATATCCGGAGGATATGGTTGGCGTGTACAACCTGATGAATTTTGAGGACATGGATATGATTCGTGTCTCGGTGCATATTCCAAAGGACGATCTCTGGCTGCCTTCTCTTGACAGCGTTTTCAAGGCTGCTTATGTGCTTGAACGTGAAAGCTATGACCTCATGGGTGTTGAGTACAAAGGACATCCGGATTTGCGCCGCATTTTCCTGGTTGACGACTTTGTTGGTCACCCACTCCGCAAAGATTATGAAAACCATGTGAGAAAGTAAGGGAGGGGGATAAGATGAGCATTTATGAACAACAGGGCCGCTATGCAAGCTCTGAAGAACAATCAATCGAAGAACTGATGCAGAAGCAGCAGGAGCTGCAAAATTTGCAAAAGGAAAATAAACCTTCCCAGACCTTTATCATGAACATGGGGCCACAGCATCCATCCACCCACGGGGTATTTCGTGCGAAGCTGACGATGGATGGCGAAAAAGTGGTTGGCTGTGAAAACGTTTGCGGGTATTTGCATCGTGGCATTGAAAAGCTCTGCGAAGACCGCACCTGGGCACAGGTGGTTCCTTACACCGACCGTTTGGATTATTTGTCCTGCATTCTCAATGAGTGGGGCTACTGCATGGCAGTGGAAAAACTCCTTGGTGTTGAGGTGCCGGAGCGTGCCGAATACATTCGTGTCATCATTGGCGAATTGCAGCGTATTGCTCACCATTTGGTTTACTTAGGCTGCATGGCGCTTGACTTTAACGGTTATACCGTGTGGATGTATATGTTCCGTGAACGTGAAAAGATTTTCGATTTGCTTGAAGCGTACAGCGGCAGCCGCATGAACAACCATGCGTTCCGCATTGGTGGGGTGCCAACACCACTGCCAGAAGGGTTCAAAGAAAAGCTCACCAAATGGCTGGACGAATTCCCAGATGCGCTGAAGGATTATCAGAATGTCCTCAACGGCAACGAAATCTTTTTAGCACGTACCAAAAACGTTGGTGTTATTGATGCAGAGATGTGCAAGAACTACGGGGTGTATGGTGCAAACCTGCGTGCAGCCGGCGTGAAGATTGACCTGCGTAAAGATAAGCCATACAGCGTTTACGATCGTTTTGATTTTGATGTGCCGGTCGGCGAAATCGGTGACAGCTACGACCGCTATATGCTGCGTTATTGGGAAATGGCCGAATCTGCCAAGATTATTCGTCAGGCGTTGGAACAAATGCCAGATGAAGGGCCAACCATGGGTAAGGTGCCAAAGATGATTAAGGTGCCTGCCGGCAGTGCTTATGCTCAGCTTGAAGGCGGCATGGGCTGGCTTGGTTTCTATGTGGTCAGCGATGGCGGCACCAAGCCATATCGTGTACGCATTCACGCGCCTAGTATGATGAGTGTCTTTGCTTTGCAGGACATCGTTGGCGTGGAAGATATGTTCATGCAGGATTACGTTGCAGCCCTGGCATCGGTCGATATCGTTCTCGGTGAAGTGGACCGTTAAAGGGGGTAGTTATTCGTGCTTGATAATTTGTTTATAAACATCGGTAACTGGATCGTCAATTTTGTCGTTGGCCTTGGCGGCTCTTACAATCTGGGGTTGTGGATCGAACGCATCATCGCTGCTGTTGTGATTTTGGTCTTTCTCCTGTGCAACGTTATTATTCTGGTTTATCTGGAACGTAAGATTTCCGGTTTTATCCAAGAACGTTTAGGGCCAAACCGTATGGGGCCATTCGGGCTATTCCAGCTCTTTATGGATATTCTGAAACTCGTCAGTAAGAATACCGTGACGCCTGACCGTGCGGATAAATTCCTGTACAATTTGGTGCCAATCGTCGTGTTCATTCCAACCATGATGGTGTTTGCAGTGATGCCGCTTGGTGAAGGCATGACGGTGTACGATTCACCAGTCAGCCTGATTTATTACTTTGCCGTTAGTGCATTTACAACCATCATTCTCCTGCTGTCTGGTTGGGCTGCCAACAACAAATACAACCTTTTGGGTGGTATGCGTGCAGCTGCACAGATGATTAGCTATGAAATCCCTCTGCTCTTCTCTTTGTTGGGCATTGTCATGCTGACAGGAAGTTTGAACCTCAACGACATTGTGTACGATCAGATTGAAAACGGCTGGTTCCTCTGGCGTCAGCCACTGGCGTTCATCATCTTCTCGATTGCAGCAACGGCTGAAATCAACCGTAGCCCATTCGACTTAGCTGAAGGTGAACAGGAACTGATCGCCGGCTATCAGACAGAGTACAGCGGGATGCGTTTCGCGTTCATGTATCTTGGTGAATATGTTGCCATGCTCGCAATGTGCTGGCTGGCTGCCGTTGTCTTCCTTGGCGGCTGGCAAGGCCCAATCCTTCCGGGCTGGCTCTGGCTCTTCATTAAGACCTATGTGCTCGTATTGCTCAATATGTGGGTGCGTTGGACTTTCCCTCGTATTCGCATTGACCATATGTTCAAATTGAACTGGAAGGTTTTGATTCCACTGGCGGTAGCTAATCTGGCCATCACCGGCATTGTTGTCAAAGCCGTTCAATTCATGATTTAGGAGGTGGATGTATGTACGGAATCGGCTTATTAAAAGGTCTCGCCGTTACCGGTAAACACTGGTTCCAACGTGAGATTACGGAACAGTATCCGGAACAACGTCCAGACCTCCCACCTGCCAGCCAGGGGTTCTTTGACTACGATGTGTCAAAGTGCATTGCTTGCGGGTTGTGTGAACGGGCTTGTCCAAACCATGTCATCACCGTAGAATCTGAAAAGAATGAAGAAGGCAAAAAAGTAGTGACTGCCTACAAGATGCAGGTAGAATATTGCCTCTTCTGCGGGATGTGCATTGAATCTTGCCCAACCAAGGCGCTTAAAAACGCCAATAATTTTGAAATTGGTTGTTACAGTTACGACCATACCGAATATGACTTCTGCAGTGGTATTCCACAGGCAATGAACGAACGCTTCAATAAAATCCAGGCAGACTACTGGAATAAGAAACGTCCGGAAGGCAACCCAA
The DNA here is from genome assembly GCA_963558655.1 of uncultured Peptococcaceae bacterium. Classification (GTDB taxonomy): domain Bacteria; phylum Bacillota; class Peptococcia; order Peptococcales; family Peptococcaceae; genus UMGS1590. The sequence continues at coordinate 78,298 of CAUWHJ010000012.1, read as the reverse complement.
TGGGGATGCCAGAACCTGTGAAACCACCGAAGCCAACGCCAAAGCCAGCTGCAAAACCGGCCGCAAAGCCAGGCGAAGCAGCAAAGCCTCAGGCGGCAGAAAAACCAGCAGAGCCAGCGCAAGCGGCGGCTGAAAAGGCTGCGGAAGCACAAGCGCCTGCGGCACCGGAAGCTGCGAAAGCGCCGGCGGCTGAAGAAGGAAAGGGGGCAGCTGAATGATTTCGCCAGTTCTCTTTTATGCGATGGCTTTCGTTGTCATCTTTGGGGCGCTCATGATGGTTGCTCATAAAAACATCCTTTATAGTGCGTTGTCCATGGTTCTGTGTTTTATTGGGGTTGCCGGCATTTATGCCACCATGCAGCTCTCATTTTTCGCAGTGGTTCAGATCATGGTATACGTTGGCGCCATTACGATTCTCACCGTTTTTGCAATTATGCTGACACGTCATGCCAATCAGGAAAACTTTGATGGAACCAACCCATTCTCGAAAACTGTGGTGGGTGCAGGTGTAGTTGCTGTTGGTCTTGCAGTGGTGATGGCTATTGCTATTCGCAGTTTGAATCTTGTTACCCCAGAAGCGTTGCCTGAAGATTGGCTGACCCAGCTTGGGGTTGAACTCTTCGGCACCTATGTATTGCCGGTTGAATTGGTTGCATTGCTCCTGCTCGTTGGGATGATCGGTGCAATCGTCATTGGGAAGGAGGATGATGGCCAGTGATCGGACTCACACACTATTTGCTGTTGGCGGCTTTTCTCTTTGCCATCGGCCTCTTCAATGCCTTGGCAAAGCGCAACGTTGTTGCGGTGCTTATGGGCGTTGAATTGATGTTAAATGCGGTCAATATCAACCTCTTGGCGTTTAACCGTTTTGTCGGTATCGGCAATGTTGATGGTTACGCTTTTGTATTGATCATTCTTGTTGTTGCGGCAACGGAAGTTGCTGTTGGTCTGGCGCTCATCATCAAACATTTCCGCGAAAGCGGCAACAGCGATGTAGCGAAGATTGACTGGTTGAAGTGGTAAGGGGGGTAATTTGAAATGATACAATACGCTTGGTTATTGCCATTATTGCCGCTCCTTGCTTTTGCTGTGACAGGTCTCTTTACCGGTCGTAGCAAAAACCTTACTGTGGGCATCGTTATTGGTGTCTTTGTGATTGACCTCATCATTGCCAGTGGCATCGGTTTGGAAGTGCTTGGCGGCGCTGCCACGATGAACGATCCAATTGAATACGGCATTGAATGGCTGGCTATTGGCAATTTCTCTATTGAACTTGGCTTCCTCATCGACCCACTGACTGCCATGATGCTCTTCGTGGTGATGCTTGTTGCCACGTTGGTTGCCATTTATTCTGTTGGCTATATGCATGGAGATCCTGGTACGCCTCGCTTCTTCAGCTACCTGAGCCTCTTCGTATTTTCGATGCTGCTTTTGGTTGTTGCTAACAACTATTTCTTCATCTTCTTCGGTTGGGAAATGGTGGGTCTGTGCTCTTACCTGCTCATCGGTTACTACTATGATACCGACAGCGCAGCGCGTGCGAGCCAGAAAGCCTTCCTCTTCAACCGTCTTGCCGACTTCGGCTTCATGCTCGGTTTCTTCTTGATTTTTGCCACTTTTGGCACCTTCAATTTCACCGAGCTTTCCGAACTTATTCCTGCCTATGGTAATGAAGCGCTGGTTGCGCTCATGGGTATCCTTGTATTCATTGGGCCTATTGGTAAGTCTGCTCAGTTTCCACTGCACGTATGGCTGCCAGACGCCATGGAAGGTCCTACGCCAGTTTCTGCACTGATCCATGCTGCAACCATGGTCGCTGCCGGTGTTTATCTCCTGGCACGTCAGTTTGCGCTTTTCTCCAGTGCAACGCTGACCATGGAAGTGATTGCTTTCATCGGTGGTTTCACCGCCATCTTCGCTGCTTGCATGGCACTTGTTAACAACGACATCAAGCGTGTTCTGGCGTTCTCTACGATGAGTCAGCTCGGCTACATGGTGATGGCCATCGGCCTTGGCACCATTACTGCAGCGACCTTCCATTTGGGCACTCATGCGTTCTTCAAAGCGCTGCTCTTCCTTGGCGCAGGTTCTGTGATTCACTGCGTTGGCTCTAACGATATGGCCATGATGGGTGGACTGAGAAAATATATGCCAGTTACCACCGTTACCTTCATCATTGGTTCCTTGGCATTGGCTGGTATCTTCCCATTTGCGGGCTTCTGGTCCAAAGATGAAATTATCACCACTGCTTACACCACTGGTCATTATGGCTACTTCATTGTTGCTGAAATCGTTGCCTTCATGACGGCCTTCTATATGTTCCGCTTGATTTTCCGTACCTTCTTTGGTGAAAATCATACGCCGCATGGCCATCTCCATGAATCGCCAAAAGTCATGACTGTGCCTTTAATTGTTCTCTCTGTGTTTGCAATTTTTGCAGGGTTCCTCGGTGCGCCTTTCATGCACAACGGCTACGCATCTTACGTTTTCTATGGCGAACCACATCATCCAGAAGCCAACTACTTTGTGATGATTTTGTCCACGGTATTGGCACTCGCTGGTATTGGTCTTGCGTATCTCATGTATTATAAGAAGAGCATCGACCCAGCTAAGATTGCGAAAGCAAGCGGGCCAATTTATGGCATCCTCTCCAACCGCTTCTACATCGACCAGATTTATCAGTGGATTTTCGATGTAGTGGTCATGGGCTTCTCCTATGTATGCAAATGGTTCGATACCTACATCATCGACGGCTTCCTCGATTGCGTGGCCAACGTCACCAAATGGCTTGGTGCGAAACTGCGTAAAACAGAAACCGGTAACTTGCAGACATATGCAGTGGTCATGTTCTTTGCGGTGCTTGTAATCGTGCTATGGAAAGCCATGCCGATGTTAGGAGGGATGTAGTCAATGAATAGTTTAGGATTTCCAATTCTGTCGCTGATTACATTGATGCCAATCCTTTGTGCCATTGTTGTTCTCTTCATGCCATCTGATAAGGTTGACATGATTAAGAAAACGGTCATTGGATTCATGGGCGTGAACCTTCTGCTCACACTCTTCATGTTCGCGCAATACAATGTCAGCGAAGGCGGTATGCAGTTCGTTGAAAACATCCCTGTATCTGAGTTCTTGGGTATCAACTACATCATGGCAGTGGATGGGATCAGCGCGCCGCTGATGCTTTTGACCAGCTTAATCATTTTCGCCGGGGCGTGCATTTCTTATGATATGAACACCCGAACGAAAGAATTCTTCGTATTTTTGATGATTTTGGTTTGCGGGGTTTATGGCGTATTCGCTTCGCAAAACCTCTTGTTCTTCTATATCTTCTTCGAACTGGCGCTCGTACCAATGTATACCTTGGTTGGTGTTTGGGGCTCCGTTCGTAAAGATTACGCCGCAATGAAACTTGTGCTGTACCTCTTAATTGGTTCCGTTTTCGTACTCGTAGGGATTATTTCTATGTATCTCTATGCAGCCAGTGACCTCGGCTTGAGCAACCTCACCCTTAACATGGATGAGTTGGCAACCATTACATACAGCACCAACTTCCAGATCTTTGCTTATGCATTTCTTGCCTTTGGCTTTGGGTTCCTCGTTAAGATGTTCCCATTCCACACCTGGTCTCCACTTGGTTATGCTGCCGCACCAACGGCTGTTTCCATGCTCCATGCCGGCGTTATCGTCAAGCTCGGTGCTTATGGGCTCATCCGCTGCGCTGTCAGCTTCTTCCCTGAAGGGGCACAGTTCTGGGCACCGGTGATTGGGCTGTTGTGCATGATTAACATCATCTATGGTGCGTTCATCGCTATGGTACAGAAAGACATGAAGCTCTTCGTTGGTTATGCCTGCGTGAGCCACATGGGTTACATCCTCCTGGGTGTATCGACCTTGAACCTCATGAGCCTCTCCGGTGCTGTCAGCCAGATGGTTGCTCATGGTCTCATGATGGCACTCTTCTTCAGCGTTATCGGCTACATTTATCATGAAGCTGGCACGCGTGACATCACCGCTTTCGGCGGCCTTGCAAAACAAATGCCAAAAGCCGGTGTGCTCTTCTCCCTGGCTGCACTCGCTTGCCTGGGCTTGCCTGGGATGTTCAACTTTGTTGCCGAATTCCTCATCTTCATGGGCACTTTCACCAGCGACAAACTCATCCTTGGTTTTATCAGCTATCGTTTCATGGCTGTTATCGCTATCAGCGGTATCGTCATCACGGCGACCTACTGCTTGCGTGCTGTCCGCATCGCATTCATGGGGCCTCGCAATCCAAAATGGGATCATTTGCATGATATTCATGGGATTTACCTCGTTGGTCCATGCGTGCTCGTTATTGCGCTCTTCGTCTTTGGTATCTATCCACACGGTATCGGCGCAATGATCGAATCTGGCGTGGCACCTATTGCTCAAGCGATCGAATCTAGCGTGATTGGAGGGATCTTCTAATGCTGAGTTTTCAAGCGATTACAATGGAATTGTTAACATTCGGCCTTGGCGTGATCCTTCTTCTCGTTAAGCTGCTGACCCGTAAAGGCTCAAACTTGCCATATGGTTGGATTACCGTGCTTGGTTTGGTGATTATCGGCGTGATTGGCATTGTCTATCCACCGGAAGTTGGCATCACCTTTGGCGGTATGTACTATACCGACAATTACAGCCTTTTCTTCAAAGAAATGATTCTCGTCTGCGCTGTTCTTATTAGCCTTTGCTCCACAGAATATGTGAAGAAAAAAGGTTACAAAGAAGCGGAATACTACATTCTCATCGTGTTTGCCACCCTTGGGATGATGGTTTTCACCTCCGCAGGCGACCTCATCACCCTGTATGTCGGCCTTGAACTGATGACCATGAGCTTCATCGTGCTCATCGGTATCGTTCGCCGCAATGCACTTTCCAGTGAAGCCAGCATCAAATACCTCGTGCTTTCAGCACTCAGCTCCGCTGTTATGCTCTATGGTATCTCCCTGATTTATGGCTTCATGGGTACCACTGTGTTCCTGGAAATGGCCATGAACATCAGCGTATTTTCTCACACCGCCTTCATGGTTTTGGGCGTGCTGCTCTTTTTGGTGGGCTTTGCCTACAAACTCAGTGCTGTGCCATTCCATATGTGGGCGCCGGATATCTATCAAGGTGCGCCAACGCCAGTAGCTGGTTTCCTCGCTGTTGGTGCCAAAGTAGCCACCCTTGGCGTGCTTTGCCGTCTGCTCTTTAACTACTTTGTGTACTATGCAGAATCCTGGTTGACCGTTATCATCGCTCTGGCGATGCTCTCCATCATCTTTGGGAACCTTGTTGCCATTCCACAGCGCGATGTAAAACGTATGCTTGCATACTCCTCCATTGCACAGGTTGGTTATCTGCTGCTCGCCGTAGCTGCAGCCAACACCATGGGCATCATCGCCATCTGCTTCTACGTGGCTGCTTATGCGTTCGCCAACATCGGCGCCTTCATTGCAGCGTCTAACGTTGAACTGGCAACCGGTACCACTGATATGAAGAAATATGCCGGTATGAGCAAACGCTCCCCACTCATTGCCGCTGGGCTTTTCATCTTCATGATCTCCCTCGGCGGTCTGCCACCAACCGGTGGTTTCATCGGGAAGTTCCTCATCTTCACCTCGACCATTCAGTCCGGGTATCTGATCTTCTCGATCATCGCACTCTTGTTCAGCATGATCTCGGTTTACTACTATCTGCGTCTCGTTCGCGAATGTTATTTCGCGCCAGTACCAGAAGGTGTTGAACAATCCAAGATCAAATCGCCAATCGGCATCAAGATTGCGCTTGCGATCTGCATGATTGCCAGCATTGCCATGGGCCTCTTCTTTAATCCAATGGTTGAAGCGGGCGCCAATGCATTGAGCACCATGCAGCTCTTCTAATCGCGATAGCGACTACAAACGACGGTTTTCCTCTGCGGAGAACCGTCGTTTTTTGTGCGCTTGTGTGAATAGAGTCTATGGCAGTAGGAAAAGGTATGGTCAAACGTCGCTTTTTTGTGATATAATTTTCTAAAGAATTGCACAGCAATAGTGACGTTAGGGGTTGACAGAGACTATGATTTACGCTAACATCAATCAATCAATCAATCAATCAATCAATCAATCAATCAATCAATCAATCAATCAATCAGGCGCAGTCTGATTCTTTTTGCTGCGTAAAATTTCATCACCGTTCTTTTCAGGGCGCATCACGTCCGTGGCGATTCCACGGGCGTGATGCGCCCTATTTTTATGTCGCTTGTTGATAATGATCGTTGAAAGGGAGGAAAAAACCATGCATAAGTTAGGAAGAAAATGTCTTAGCGCGCTGCTTTGTGCAGCGATGATGCTATCATTTCTGCCGCCGGTGGCGGCAGAAGCGGCGGATAACATGGGAGCAGTGCAGCAGTCCGCTGCTGCTAGCGGAAACTGGACTGATGAGGGTAATTATGATATTTCATGGTACGATGATTCTAAGACAGAATTTACGTTAGAAAATACGGCACAGCTTGCAGGTTTAGCTGTTTTGACAGATCCCAATGATTCAGATAAAGGAAAAAAGAATTTTGAAGGAAAAACGGTTAAGCTAAAAGAGAATACGATCTATGATCTTTCGGGTCATTTGTGGGAACCAATCTGTTCTTTTCGCGGCACGCTTGAGGGGAACGGTGCCACCATCAAGGGGATGACGATTACAGATGAATCGGTAGCAATTTCGTCTAACCCGGTTGGCTTTATTTCAATGCTTCAGGGTGGTGAAGTTAGAAATCTTCATTTAACAGAAGCAGATATTCGTATTGGAAACAGCGAAACAACGAGCGATACAAAGATAGATATTGGCGGTATTGCTGGAGAAAGTGGAAGTATGTCAGTTACGGATGACAGAAAGGAACCTGCTAAGGTGTCAAACTGCTCGTTCAGTGGCGTCATTGATGTAAGTCAACAGATAGACTGGGAGCATGGCATCGGCGGCGTGGTCGGTTCATCGGAAGATGACAGCTCTGTCGATGGTTGCCAGAGCAACGGAACTATTTCTTCGGCTCAAGGCTATGGAGGGCTCGGCGGTATTGTCGGTGCGAACTCAGACGGTGCCGTCGTTAATAACTGCGTAAATAATGCTGCATTAAACAGTGCAAAGCAGTCTAACCAGGGAGGCGCTGGTGGCATTGTTGGTCGTTTATTTAACGGCAGCATCAATGCTTGTACCAATAATGGAACAATCTCTGTAACAGGTCAGGGTTCTATTGGCGGTATCGTTGGGATGGTTTATTCCGGCATGGACAATCATATTCAAGATTCCAGAAACGAAGCGGACGTTGCTGCCAACGGCGAAAGTGTAACAGATGGTTTGATTCGTGGTGGTGGTATCTTAGGTGCGATAGCTCCGACAATTTTGGATACGAGCTGTTGGGTAACTATGAATAACTGTCATAACACCGGCAAGGTATCGGTGACAGAGCTTAGAGAAAGTTATAGCGGTGGTCTCGTTGGTACTGCAAGTGTGATTACCATAACGAATTGCAGTAATAGCGGCGATGTGGAAGCGACAGGTCAGTATGTTTACAGTGGTGGGTTCGTAGCCAATTTGGCGAACAAAGCCACAGTTGCTAATTCTTACAACTGTGGTGCGGTCACGATAACGCCGGGTATTGACACGGGCAAGGGAACCCTCGGTGGTTTAGTGGGGCGCTTTATGCGTCCGCAAACAACTATTGAAAACTGTTATAATGTGGGCGCGCTAAAGAATACCGCAGAGGCGCCTGAATTATATGTGGGTGGACTGGTTGGTCAGGTGTCGGCACCTAGTGGAGATGGGTTGTCCTTGACGCTTAAACAGTGCTATCAGGCGGGCGCAGTGAGTGGCGCAGAAGCCGGTGGCATCATTGGCAATCGCGATACCGATGTTGAAGTGAAAGAAACCCTTGAAAACGTGCATTACATCGAAGGATACGGCACCGGCGACTATGCGGTAAGTGTCAATGATGCAACGGATAACGATACTTGGCAGAACAATCTGGGGCTGGAAACAAGTGTTTGGGAAAAAGAAGAGAATAACGGTCTCACCGGATATTTACCGGTGCTCATCAATAACAAACAAACACCATTGCCAAGCATAACGCGCACCGGTAAAGCGGACCAGGCTCCGTTGGTGATTAGTGGTGGACCGGAAAACCATACGATTTATGCAGGAAGTGAAGAAGCGGCCCAGGGCTTTACCCTGACTGCCAGCGGCGGTTCGACAAACCAGCCGGTGCAATGGGCGGTTGTTAAAGGCAGTGACATTGCAACCATTGATGAAAATGGGCAGGTTCGTCTTTTGGATGATAAAATCGGTGAAGTGAATATCACTGCGACGATGGCAGGCAATGAGGTTTACAATGATGTGGTTGCCAATTACACGCTGCGTGTCGTTGCGGAAGATATTACCCAGATTAGCATCACCGGTTTAGAAGCGCCTGTGACCGGTGGTGTGCCGGTACAGAATGTTGGCGTGCCGGATGGGGCGCATTATGACCTGATGGTACCGGCTAATGAAGTCATCGGCGGCATTGATGGCTGGGAAGATGTGGACGGTGAAGATGGTGTTGCAACACAACGTATGGCATCTGCAAAAGCCGGGAATACTGTTCGATGGTTTGTCGGCGAATCACCGGATGAAGTGGTGTTTGAAGGCGATGCCTTTGAAGCAGGACAGACTTATACGGCAGTGATGCGTGTACAGGCAGATTCTGGTTATGCGTATGCCGATGTGGACGCGATGACGCTTAAGCTGGATGGGATTCGTGCCGATGTTTACACGGCATCGGTGAGACAGGATACGCAGTATCCGGACAACTTAGACATCAAAGTGGTGTTTAAGCCAAACAATCACACGCACAGTTGGGCGGCGGAGTGGTCAGGCGATGCGACCCATCATTGGCATGCTTGTCAGAATGAAGGCTGTCCGTTGACATCAAGCGGTATGCCGGATTATGCGATGCATAGCGACAATGACGGCAACGCTATCTGCGATGTTTGCCAGCTGGCTATTGGTTATGTGGTGACCTTTGACGCCAACGGCGGCAGTTGTGAGGTTGTCAGCATGCATACCGATTTGAGCGGTAAGATTGCCAGCCTGCCAACTGCAACACGCAGTGGTTACATTTTCACCGGCTGGTATACGGCAGCAGACGGCGGCGATAAGGTGACGGTGGATACCGTATTTGATACGAACACCACGCTTTACGCCCATTGGGAAAAAGAATCCACTGGCGGCGGTGGCTGGGACGAACCAAGCTATCCGCCAATCATTGAGAAAACCGAGGGCGGCGATGTAGATGTCTCGCCACGCTATCCTGAGAAAGGTGATGAGGTGACGATTACGCCAAATCCTGACGAAGGGTTTGAGGTGGATGAGATCATCGTGACGGATAAGGACGGCGATCCGGTTGATGTGACGGACAATGGAGATGGTACGTATACCTTTGAACAACCTCGGGGACGTGTGACTATTACGGTGACATTTACAAAAGAAAAACCAGTTCTTGACGAGCCATTCACCGATGTGGATAAAAACGATTGGTTCTATGAACCAGTGTGTTGGGTGTTTAACGAAGGTTTAATGACAGGCACGAGTGCAACGACGTTTTCACCAAATCTGACGACCAGCCGTGCCATGATTGTGAGCATTTTGCATCGCTTGGAAGGCGGGCCTGTGGTTGCAGGTGGTGCGTTTAGCGATGTGGCTGATGGCGCCTGGTATGCTGAAGCTGCTAACTGGGCAGCCAGCGTGGGTGTGGTGAACGGGTACGAAGATGGTACTTTCCGTCCGGATGCGCCGATTACACGCGAACAGATGGCCTCTATTCTTATGAATTACGCTGTCTACAAAGGCGAAGATACCAGTGCCCGTGTCGACCTCAATGGCTATGCCGATGCCAATGCTGTGAGCAGCTGGGCAGAGGAAAGCGTGCAGTGGGCTGTTGCAGAAGGCATCATCAGCGGTATGACAGCAGATACACTGGCGCCACAGGGTGTGGCAACCCGCGCACAAACCGCGGCTATGTTTGAACGCATTTTGAATGTGTGAAACACTTTTGATAGAATGCAATGGCTCAATAGCTAAAGCAGTAAGCGCTGCCGTGAAAACGGCGGCGCTTTTTGCGTGACAAATGGCGGGCTTCGTGAGACAATAGAAAGAGAAAATACGCCCGCTTTTGGCGTGCGTGAAGAAAGATGGGGTATGAGATGGTTCATTTTTTGGAAAACGATTGGGCAGAAGTGCTTGATGACGAATTTCAGAAGCCTTACTATAAAGAACTACGCGAATTTCTTAAGCAGGCCTATCGCACCGAGCGTGTCTACCCGCCGATGGAAGATATTTACAATGCGCTGCGTGTGACAAGTTATGCCGATACCAAAGTGGTCATTCTTGGGCAAGACCCTTATCATGGTCCTGGGCAGGCGCATGGGTTGAGCTTTTCGGTGCGCCCGGGCGTGCAGCCACCGCCATCGCTTTTGAACATTTACAAAGAAATGGAAAGCGACTTGGGCTGCCACAGACCCAACCATGGCTGCCTGCTTTCTTGGGCGGAACAAGGTGTGTTGCTTCTTAACACCACGCTTACTGTTGCTCAGGGTCGGCCAAAAAGCCACGCTGGTCACGGTTGGGAAACCCTTACCGATGCCATCATCAAAAAACTCAGCGACCGCCAGACACCAATGGTTTTTATCCTCTGGGGCGCTCACGCACAGAGCAAAATACCGCTCATCAACACTCAGCGCCATCACATCATCAAAAGCCCACACCCAAGCCCACTATCCGCCAGCCGCGGCTTCTTTGGCAGTCGGCCGTTCACGCGCGCCAATGCCTATCTGCTGCAAGATGGCCTGGCACCGATTGATTGGTGCAAGCTGTGAGCCGGAACATTGCAAGACAACGAATAAGCGTCCACTGTGTTCGAGAAAATCGAACGCGATGGACGCTTATTTTTCTATATTTTTTAGTTTACATGAACGATGATGTATGCAAAAATCAAATGCCGCAATTATTAGTTAATTCATTGACGGGCAATGACAGTATTGTTATAATTTTAACTAATGGAGACGATTTGCGTATATTATGAAAATTCGAGCGTCATCGTGATGCGTGAAAACAAATAAGAGAGGAGGAGGGCTGTAAGCATTGTGTTTTCACAGTGTCACAGGCAATACAACAAGATATTGATAAGGAGGGTAATTTTATGAACCGCCAAACAAAAAAGATGAGACGGCGAAGCCGTAAGGCGTTAAGTATCCTTATGGTGTTTGCAATGCTTCTCACATTAACACCAGTAGCAGGTTTTGCAGCTGAGAACATTGAGCCGTCTGGAGGGTATTCGGACGTAGCTGACGACGCTTGGTACAAAGATGCAGTGGATTATGTAACGGATAATGGCTTGTTGGTTGGTGTTGCTGATGATCGATTTGGCCCTGAAGAAAACGTAACGCGCGGTATGGTTGTTACCGTTATGTGGAGACAGAGCGGTGCGCCACAAAATGACGGGCAATCTGATTTTACGGATGTGGCAGCCGACCAATGGTATGCTCAAGCAGTGGCTTGGGGCGCTGCCAATGGCATGGTTGCTGGTTTAAATGCAACAACGTTTGGACCAAATGACCCTGTAACCCGTGAACAGCTTGTGGCATTCATGGAACGTTTTGCTGAAAAGAATGGCGAAGACACCACTATTGGTGATGGCAGCATTCTTGATGCTTACACAGATGCTGACAGTGTTTCTGATTGGGCAAAGAATGCCATCATCTGGGGGCTTGAAAATGGTGTGATTAGTGGTATGACCGACACGACATTGGTGCCACAAGGTCATGCTACACGCGCTCAGTACGCAGCGATTCTTCAGCGTACTGGTGCAACCATTTCTGATGATATCGACCTTAGTGCTTACGAAAAGGTTAGCTATTATCACAACGGCGAAATCATTACCGTAGATGAAAATGCCGGTGAAAACGCAAGTGGTGACCCTGTCTACGCAAAAGCTGTACTTGTCGGTGATGGTATTATCATTGCCGTAGCATACAGCGATGAAGAAGTGGCTGAATTGGAAGCGCTCCTTAAAGATGCCGACTATGAAGACATCGACTTAAAAGGTGAAACCATGATTCCTGCATTTGTCGATGCACATAGCCATATTAACACTGTTGACCAGTATGCTGATGCGTCACCGTCTTCTGGTGTCACCAGTTTGGAAGCGCTGGTTGAGGTTGGCAAACAAGATTTTGACGCTTGGGTCAATGACCACACCTACGATGCAGACTATGGTCCAAATGAACCGGGTGGTAAGTTCTGGTTTGTAACCAACGGGTTTGATAATACCGCTTTTGTAGATGGCTGGGAAGAAATGGGCTTGGCACCTTATGCAATGCCTACTAAAGAAGTTCTTGACCAGATTTCCACAGAGTATCCAATTTTTTATACGCACGCCAGTGGACACATGGGTGTTGTGAATAGTTTGGGCCTTGAAATTGCTCAGCAGAAAATGGAAGAGCTTGGCTTAGAAGATACAATCAATCCATCTGTAAACTGGGATGTTGATGAAAATGGTGAGTATACAGGCGTCATGCGTGAAGGTGGTATGTCTATTATTTTCACTATTGGTGCGGAGACCCCTGAAGTAGCTAGAACGCCAAGTACTTCGGATGTTCTTGCAAATGCAATGGATGTATATGCCAGCTATGGTATTACAACTGGTATCATTGGAGCCGGTGGCGGTGATCAGAGACCTGTTGTTGCTGGCATTTCGGATGATGAGCGTATTATTGATATTTCTGCGTTAATGAGTTACGATTCTCGCGAAACGTTGTCCGGTGGCAAATCATCTGCAGACCAGACGTATGATGAAAACGGATTCAAGTATAATGGTGTTAAACTTTTTGGTGATGGATCACCACAAGGTAAGACTGCATGGTTTGCTAAAGACGACAGCGATACCGTTTCCGGCGGTGGCTACTATCGCGATGCCAATGAAACCTTGCTCACCAACGAAGACGAAAACACCGCTTGGTGGTGGGGCGAAGCAGAAGGTAAACGTGTAGAAAATGACGTTCTGACAGAACAATTTACTAATTTGGTAGATGAAGGCATCACGTTCCACTTCCATGCGAATGGGACAGGAGCCATTCAGCAGTTTATTGATTGCTACCGTCAGGCACTTATTAACAATGGTGTAGATGTGAACGATGAGGCTGCTGTCATGGCAATGGCAGATAAGATTCGTCCTGTTATTATTCACGCACAGACCATTACTGACGAACAAATGAAGGAAGCTGCCGATCTTGGTATTACCCTGTCTTTCTTCACCGACCATGTGTTCTACTATGGTGACTATCATTTGTATTCTACATTAGGCCCTGTTCGTGGGCAGCTCATTAGCCCAATGGCGACAGCTTTAGAAGATGGCATCAATATGACCATGCATCAGGATTCTCCGATCGCGCCACCAAAGATGTTGCTTTCTGTTTATGATGCAGCAACGCGTATTACCCGCGATGGTCAGCCAATCGGTCGCGGTTCCGCAGATGGTTCGAGCGACAACGATGCACGCATTACCGATTGGACGAATAAGCAGTATGATACGCGCGATGAACGTATCAGCGCCTATGAAGCTCTGAAATGTGTGACCATTAACAGCGCATGGCAGATCTTTGAAGAAAATGAAAAAGGCTCGATTAGTGTTGGCAAACAGGCTGACTTCGCCATCTTGAATGTCAACCCTCTGACGGACGAATTCCTTGGTCTCGATCCTGAAGACGTTCAGTATGGTGACTTTGTAGAACAAACCATCAATAACGATAAGGTCATCTATCAAGGTTAAACCTTCGTTTTAGTTTGATGATATCGTATCACACCAAAGCTCCGGAACAATCACCATTGATGATTCCGGAGCTTGTTTTTATGCGCTCAGGCGGTGGAAGATGCGTCGGGAAGCCAGTGCGATGCAGCAGGCGGCGAGTGCGGCACCTAAGAGAACGAGCCAACTTTGTGCGGCAAAGATTTGGAAGAGCATGCCATAGAGCGCTTGGCCGATGGGTTGCCCACAAAGGGCGATGGCAATGAGTGCGGCCATGACTTTGCCAATGAGCTGTGGCGGGGTTTGGGTTTGGACGATGGTGTAAATTTGCACCATAAACAGGGTGGAAGCGGCCATGGCGAGGAAACTCATGAGGGTGATGATGAGGTAGGAAACAGTGGTTGATATAGGCAGCAGCAGTGCGAGTGCCATACCGGCAACGCTGAGGGCGCAGAGTAGAAGCAGGCGATGGGCTTGCATGATGTGCAAACGTTGCGAGCAGGTGGCAGCGAGCACGCCGCCGCATAAGCCGCCCAATGCTAAGGCGCCTTGCGTGAAGCCATAAAGCGTATCCGAGAGGGCGAGGGTTTGCGTGATGAGAATGGGGGTGCCAACAATCATAACTGCGCTGAGCACGAGGTTGAAGAGGGCTACAAGCAGTACAACAGAAAAGAAAACGGGTTTTTCGTTACGCACGAAGCGGTAACACTCAGAAAGATCGGCTTTTGCCGTGGCGAGAATGCCTTCATGGTATGGGCGGCGTTCATGGGGAATATGTATGAATAGTTCCATGATGGCAGAAAAGGTGAAGCAGGCTATGCTTAAAAAGAGCAGTGGCGATAGCCCTAAAAGGCTGTAAAGAATGCCACCGATTACAGGACCTAATAGTCCAGAGAGTGTGTTGACTTGGTTGATGACGGCGTTGGCAGCGATGAGACGCTCCGGTGCAACAAGCAGCGGAATACTGGCTTGCACGGCAGGCTGATAGGTGCCAGATATGCCGTAGAGCAGCATTAGGACGATGATGAACAGCGGCACCGTTGGCACATGGCCGGTAGCGATACAAAAACAGGCCACAAGGAAGGCTGTGCAAAAATCAAGAATGACCATGATGTTGCGTTTGTTGATGCGGTCAGCCAAGATGCCGCCAAGCAGTGAGAGCACCACCATGGGTGCAAAGGCGCAGGCGGTTACTGCGCCGAAAAGGGCAGAGGAACCGGTGGTGTGCAAAAGATGAAGCGGAAGGGCGAAACGCAAGATGGCATTGCCAAAGAGGGAAATCATTTGGCCAATGACCACCAAAAGAAAATCACGGCGAAAAAGTGGGGCTGATTGCGTCATAAGGATACCTCCTAAAAGAAATAGAAATAAACCGACCGTCGGTTTCTAAAGATGCGAAAAGAAACTGCCCGAAGGCAGAGGCTGATTCATGCTGTGTGGGCAGTGCAGTGGCTTATGTAAGAATCAATCATTTCATCGTCGAGCAGCGCAGGAATACCCATGCCGGAGAGCAAGGCATTGAATGTTTCGCAGCGGCGGCGCATTTGTAATGCGGTGGGTTTGTTCACCAGTGGATTCAGCCAAACATTGGAGAGAATCATCATGGCTTCGGCCAATTCACTGGGGTTGTCGGCGTGAATGGTGCCGTCTTGGATACCTTGCATGAGGATTGGCTCAATGAAAGCTGGCGCCACAATGTCGTAAATTTGCTGAATCTGCATTGCCAGAAAGCGCGGGTTTTCCAAAAGACAAGGGGTTACGGTGAGCATGAGATTTTGATTGCCGCCTAAAAGTGCCGCTTTGAAAATGGCGCGCAATTTCTCTAAACCGCTGAGCGATGGGTTATCGCGAATGGCAGCCAGCGCAGCAGTGTTTTCGCGGCCAATGCGGCGAAAAATTTCGCTGAAAATCTCTTCTTTAGAGGAAAAATGATGGTAGATGGCACCCTTGGAAAGATGGGTTTCGTTGATAATATCTGCCAATGAGGTGGCATCATAACCTTTTTCAGTGAACAGGCGTGTGGCGACATCGAGAATCAGCTTGACGGTTTCTTCGGGATATTTGTTTCTGGCCATTGAAACACCTCCATACAGACTAACGGTCTGTAAATACGATAACATGGGCGGAATATCTTGTCAATGGGGAAATAAAAGAAACGCCTGACGTGCGGTGTCAGGCGTTGGCAATATGCGATTAAAGAATGGTGAGGTCTAATATAAAGACGATGCCGCAGCAGGCCACCGCAACTTGCAGCAGGCTGGCGCCTTTCCAGGCGCAGACAATGCCAACAAGAAGCGCGCAGGCACCAGCCACAGGCGATGCGGTGGCTGTGAGAATGGCTGGAAAAGTCATGACAGCTAAGGTTACATAGGGAACATAGTAGAGGAAAGACTGCACAAACACATTGGTGATAGGCTTGCGAATGAGGGTGAGCGGCAACACGCGAATGAGGTAGCAAGTGATGGCTAAAACGGCGATATAGAGATAGGTATTGTGCGCCATGTTTAATCCTCCCTTGCGTTATTTTGCGCTGGCACAGGGCGCAGCACGGCGGCGATGGCAGAAATGGCAACGGTGAGCAGGATGGTGCGGGTGCCATCGCTCCAGCTTGAGATGATAGGCAGGATGCTGGCGGCATAGCTTGCGATGAAACTTACGATGACCACAGCACCAATGACACGGTTTTCACGAGCCGGTGGAATGATGATAGCGAGAAACATACCAAAGAGCGCCACGCCAAGGGCACCGGTGATGATGTCGGGCAGCCCTTCGGCGGCGAGAATACCGAACGCAGTGCCTAAAGACCAGCCGGGCGAGGCGATGGCAAAGGCGCCATAGCTGTAATAGGGGTTGATATAACCGGGACGGGAGATGGTGATGCCGAAGATTTCATCGGTGATGCCAAACCCCACCAGCAGGCGATGGTAAAAGGGCGTGTTTGGCGCAAAGCGCTGGGAGAGCGCTGCGCTCATGAGCATATAGCGTGCGTTGGCAACCAGGGTGATGATGAACAGTTCCATATAGGTGCCAAGCGCTGCCATGATGGTCATGGCGGCATACTCGCCGGCGGAGGCGTTGACAAGCGCGCTCATGAGCCAGCCTTGGAAGGTAGAAAGACCGATGTTTCCGGCTTGTATGCCCAGGGAAAAAGCGACAGCAAAATAACCGAGGCAGATGGGAAGACCATCACGCAATCCTTCGCGGAATGCCTGACGATTGTCTAAGCTGGTGCCGATGGCGCCACCACAGCCAGAAAAAGAGTGTTCAGCAGACATGGGATTCCCTCTTTCGTTATTATTGTAAGCATCATAAAGATCTTCGGTTAAAGTATACAGAAGAGATTGACATTAGTAAAGCCAATAATTATGATAGAAGTATTAGCATTACGAATGAATAAGGGGGCGAGTGATATGCTATCGAAGTATGATATTTTTTGTAAAGTGGTTGAGTGTGGTGGATTTACCAAAGCGGCGAACGCTATTCAATATTCGCAGAGTGCCGTCAGCCAAACGGTGAAAAATCTTGAGCAGGAGCTGGGGTTGACATTGCTCACGCGTGGGAAAGAAGGTATTCACCTGACAAACGATGGAGAGGCGATTTTTCCATACATTCAAGCCATTGCTCACGCTGAAGAAGCATTGACCAGACGCCAGCGTGAGATGCAGGGGCTTAGGGGCAGTGTGATTCGCATTGGCACCTTTACGAGCGTGAGCCGCACCTTGTTGCCGGGGTGGATGTTTGATTTTAAGCGCGAGTATCCCGAGGTGCGCTTTGTGCTTGAGCAAGGCGAATATACAACGATTTCTGAATGGGTGCAAAATGGGACAGTGGATTTTGGCTTTGTGAATATGGACGCAGCGCCTGAGATGGACGGCCGTTTGCTTTACACCGATGAAATGTGCGCTGTGATGCCGGCAGATCATCCGCTCACCCGACAAGGCAGCGTTACCCTGGCCGATTTGGCAAAGGCGTCGCTGATTCTTTTGGATGAAGGGGAGTTTAACGTGCCGATGCGTGCTTTTGAAGAAGCAGGCCTTTCACCGCAGGCGGAGTATGAGGTGTACGATGATTACACCATTATTGCGATGGTTGAAAAAAAGTTGGGCGTTTCCATTATGTATGAACGTGTGCTTGCCGGTTACGGGCACAAAATTGCTACCCGTGCCATCGAAGAAGACCTGAGTCGGCGTGTGGGCATTGTTTGGAACAACTGGGAAACCATGCCGATTGCGGCACGCAGTTTTGTAGAGTTTATCCTCAAACAGCCATGCTGAAAAAAGTGAGAAATATGGAGAATCTGTAGTCCAGACTAGTAGCAATGTTTGCACGCTCTGTTATACTTTATATAAAGTCAGTTAATGACATAAAGTTATGCTTTTTGAATGGAGGACTATCATGGCTGAAATCAAGTATACTAAAAAAGAACATATCATTCATCAGCAGAAAGCCAACGAAGAAGCATTTTTGGCAGAATTTGCTGCTGGGGATTACACCCTCACCAATCCACTGGTGAAACTCAACCCTTACATCATCTGCCCACTGTCTGCGATGATTCTCTTCAAAACGCCACGCGCAGAAGAAGTAACCATCATCGTAAAGGGCAAAGAAGAAGCTGGGAACATCACTCACCGTTTCCCTGCTGCTTATGAACACATTCTTCCTGTTTACGGTCTCTATGCCGACTACGACAACACTGTTGAGATTGTGCTTCAAGATGGCAGCAAGCACAGCGTAACCATCACTACTGAACCTCTCATGGAAGGTGTACCAGAATCTACGTCCATTGACACCACCGCAGAATACATGGGCGACAACTTTGTGTTCCTCACCGCTTCTATGCGTTCTTTCCCAGTTGGTTACGACTACAAGGGCGACCTGCGCTGGTACTGCAAGGAAAATCTTGCGTTTGACATTAAGCGTATCGACAATGGCCACATTCTCGTGGGTACCGAACGTCTTGTTAAAATGCCATACTTCACCACCGGTCTTTATGAAATGAACTTTGGTGGGAAAATCTTCAAAGAATATGTCATTCCATGCGGCGGTTACCACCACGACCAATTCCAGATGGAAGATGGCAACATTCTTGCGCTGACCTTTGACTTCTACTCCGGCACTGTTGAAGACGTTTGCGTTCTGCTCGACAAAAACACCGGCGAAATCCTCAAGAAATGGGATTACAAAGACGTGCTTCCACAGCATGGCCCTGGCTCCGGCAGCCAGACCGAAGAAGACTGGTTCCACAACAACGCTGTTTGGTATGACAAAAAGACCAACAGCCTCACTCTTTCCGGTCGTCATGAAGATGCCGTTATCAACCTCGATTATGAAACCGGCAAACTCAATTGGATCATCGGTGACCCAGAAAATTGGCCACAGGAATATGTTGACAAATACTTCTTCACTCCAGTAGGCGACGGCGACTTTGACTGGCAGTATGAACAGCATGCTTGTGTCGTTCTTCCAGACGGCGATATCATGCTCTTCGACAACGGTCATTGGCGTTCTAAGAACCCAGACAACTACGTTCCAAACTCCCAGAACTTCTCCCGTGGCGTGCGCTATCGCATCGACACCGAAAAAATGACCATCGAACAGGTATGGCAGTATGGGAAAGAACGTGGTGCAGAATTCTTCTCACCATACATCTGCAACGTAGAATACTACGACGAAGGTCACTACATGGTACATTCTGGTGGTATTGGTTACCTCGATGGCAAGACCTGCGAAGGCATGGCTGTTATGCTTGCTATGCAGCCAGACACCAAAGACCGTGTGTCCTTTGAATCCATCACCTGCGAACTCGTTGACGACAAAGTTGTTTATGAACTCCATGTACCAGCAAACTGCTATCGTGCAGAAAAACTGCCAATCTACTATGCTGGTGAAACCTTTGAAGCAGGCGAAGGTCAGTATCTCGGTGGCTTGATTGAAACTCAGACCACCCGCATGAAAGTAAGAGCTGAAGAAACCGGCGAACTCATTCCTGAACATTACAATGCCAGCGTTCTTGAAGAAGAAGACCGCATCATGGTCAACGCCATCTACACCTCCGGTGAAATGGTACAGATTCTTCTCGTTGACGAAAAAGGTGACATTCGTCGCTACCCAGTTAGCACCGTTGCTCAGGACTTCCAGGCAATGTGCGTTGGTACCTTCCAGAAAGAAAACCCATGCGACATCGACACCTTCATCAACAAAACCGGCCTTGTTGGTCCTCAGACCGTCAAGATTCTCTGCGAAGACAAGATTTACGAAACCGGCATCGTTGTGAACAAGTAAGAGCACATAGGCTCTATTGCCGTGTGATATGACAACAACGCCGCTCATCTACATAGATGGGCGGCGTTGTTGCGCTTTTATAAAATAACTGTTGAACAAAAAAGCTCTTGCAAAGTCAACACTTTGCAAGAGTCTTTTTACTTTGCAGAGGCTTCCTCCAAACAGCGTGCCACAGCGTCACGCAGCCCATCGGCAGTGATGGTGGCACCGGACATGGCATCAACATCGTAAGACTGTGCGTCAAGCATCTTAGGAATCATCGACTCTAGGGCAGCACCGCCGCGGTCGGGCGTTTCCGCATGGTCACCGACTTCGATGGCCTGCAAATGACCATTGGCAATCGTTACCGTTACCGAAAACGATCCAGCATAGCCCTCGGCCTGTGCCGAGTATTTGCCATCATGCCAGGAACCTGCCTCAGCAATAGCATAACTTTTTGCCTCGTCGTCACTACTACAGCCTGCTAACGGCAGCAAACATAATAACCCACATAGAACCAAAAACTTTCTCATCACGCGCTCCTTTCGTGTGGCTGATGTGTTCATTGTAGCGTGTCAGAGAAAAGTTGTAAACGGCAAACTTGTAAAAAGAGGACGAATAGCCGGCTATCGTTGACGATTGTTCTTGAACGTGATAAGCTGACATGTAGAATGAAGATCGAGAGGTGGCTATGATGGAACAACCGGAGATTGTGGCGCTTATTCAAGGGCGCAAGAGTGTGCGTACCTATGATGAACGAACACTTTCCGCAGATGATGGTGCGTATTTAGATGCGGTGATGGCGGCAGTAGGCAATCCTTTTGGTGAAACGGTGAAGCTGCATCGGTTTGATGCTGTATCTGAACCGCCAAGTACGTTTGGTGTGGTGCGTGGGGCGCACACGTTTATTGGCGCAACGGCTGAGCAGTCTGTCATGGGTGCATTGGCGCTGGGCTATCAGCTTGAGAGTGTGGTGTTGGGGCTTGAAGCGCGCGGATTGCATACGGTGTGGCTGGCGGGAACGTTTAAGCGGAAAGATTTTGCCAAAGCGATGGGCATTCGTGGGAATACCTGGTTTCCGGTGATAGCTCCGGTGGGCTATCGAGCGGCGCGGCCAAGCACGGTGGAGAAGATGATGCGCCATGTGGCACATTCGGACGAGCGTGAGTTGTGGCGCGATATTTTTACAGAGGATAGCTTTCAGGTGCAGCTGAGCGAAGAAGCAGCCGGTGCTTATGCGCTGCCCTTGGAGATGCTGCGCTTGGCGCCATCGTCATCAAACGGGCAGCCGTGGCGTGTGGTGAAAAAGGAGCGCACGTTTTATTTTTATGAAACCCACAAAGCCAGCCTGGGTCAACAGCAGGTGATGATGAAGGTGATAGACCTTGGCATAGGGATTGCACATTTTCATTTAACAGCACAGGCGTTGGGCTTGTCTGGCCATTTTGAACATACACCGCTTGAAGGCGTGCGAATTCCGGAGGATACGTTTTATCGCCTTTCCTGGGTGGCAGATTGAGTGATGAGGAGGAAAAAGAATGAGTGTTAAAGAGATTGTTTTTAGCCCAACTGGAGGTACCAAAGCGGTTGCTGATATTTTGGCGCATGCTTTGGCGCCGGATGTGTTCTTTGTGGATCTTACTGATCGTTTTGCTGATCATGAAGCGATTGCGTTGAGCGAGGAAGATGTAGCAGTGATTGCTATGCCTTGCTATGGTGGTCGTGTTCCGGCATTGGCAGCATCACGCTTTGCATGCATACAGGGAAGTGGGGCTCGCGCTATTATTGTTGCTGTTTATGGCAACCGTGCTTTTGACGATCAGCTGGTGGAAATGGAAGATCTTGCCGAAGCTGCGGGATTTCGCGTGGTAGCTGGAATCAGTGCAGTGGCAGAACATTCCATAGCGCGTCAATTTGCTGCTGGTCGCCCAGATGCCGCAGATGTAGCAGTGCTTGAAGATTTTGCAAAAGCCATTGCTGAAAAGCTGGCAAAAGGCGAGGATCATTGTCCGGAGCTGCCAGGCAACCGTCCATACAAAGCGTTGTCGAAAGGTGGCCATGTGCCGGTGGCGGACAGCACTTGCGTGCATTGTGGCCAGTGTGCTGAAAAATGTCCAAACGGTGCGATTGATTCGGAACATCTGGAAACGGCTGATGCGGCGCGCTGCATTTCCTGCATGCGCTGCGTGGCTGTCTGTCCAGTTGGTGCTCGCAGCATTGGCAAAGAAACACTCGCCGGTACGGCTGCCTTTTTGGAAAAAGCCGGCGCAGGCGTGCGTCATGAAGCGGCGCTTTATCTCTAAAATGGTAAAGTTTTAGATCTTTTTGCATATTCTATCGCGGTAGCTTTTTCTATAAGCTACCGCGTTTATTTTTATTAGGGCTTTATTTTCGTAAGAGAAGGATTGAAATGTGCTTTAATAGCGCAGGATTAAATGAGCGTGAGAATAGTCTGGTTATCGGTTTTTTCTACTGACAGACATTTTATTTAAGCTAAATTTCCAATGAAACCATAAAGTCTCTATACTTCCGCATTTTCAATCTTCATTTTAAGTCCCTTATAGGATATAAATGCCAGAAACAATGCTATACTGAATAATACAATGAATGGAATATAAGAATAACTCATGGTTGCTGTTATATTTGCCGAACCAGAGCATAGAATAACAGACATAACGATTGTCGTTTGTACGGATTTTTTGTTAAATCCAATTCGCACAGAGATTAATCCAATAAATAGTGCGAGAAAAAGGCACAATAAAGTATCAAAGAAAACCTTTATGAACAATCGAGCGGATAACTGATCTGGCACTAATGGAAATACCGCTTCTGATAGAGTAAAAATTGCGTACATTAAAATTGTTCCGCCTATCATAAACGCTGCAATAAACAGTGACACCAAAGCGATTTTGCATTGTAAGAGTTTTTGGCGCTCTGTGGGGTAAGAGAATATCAGAATGGCATTTTTTCCTGTGTAGTCTTTCAAAAGAAATGTAGAGAACATAACAGCAACTAAAACCGCGTATGCAGCCATTTGTAGCGTATTTACAAGCACCCAAATATTATGATATGTTGAAAATTCTGCGGCATCACTGTCGCCTCCCACATGGGCGATCATGGCAAAGGTATATAACAGGCCTAACATACAGATGACAATGCCTAGCCCAGTGTATACATAAGGGCGAATGTTTATCTTTTCCAATTCCAGTTTAATGAGGTGTTTCATGTGCTTTCGTTCCCCTTCACTGCTTCAAAAAAATATTTTTCCAAATCGATGGGAAAGTCCTTTTGAACATCTTTTAAGAATATTTCTTTTGAAATCTGTCCCTTTGAAATAATGCCTATCAAATCAGCGATGTTCTCCAATTCGCTTAAAATATGGCTGGAAATAATGATCGTCATGTTTTGCTCGTGGGCAAGGGAGCAGAACAATTCCCGCATTTCCTTTATTCCCATTGGATCAAGGCCGTTAATAGGTTCGTCCAACAGTAAGATTTCTGGTCTATGAATGATTGCCCTCGCAATTCCTAATCGCTGTTTCATACCCAACGAAAACTTTCTTACAGGTTGATTTGCAGTACCATCAAGCCCAACTTTATGTAATGTTGCCGGTATATTCTCAATGAATGGCTGCTTTTTCATATATTCAAGATGTAGCCGCAGGTTTTTTTCTGCAGATATATCTTCATAGAATACAGGAGCTTCAATAATACAGCCGATTTTTTGAAGAATTCGATTGCGTTCCAAAGGCACTGCAATTCCCATAACCGAAATTCTGCCCGTTGTAGGACGAAGAAGTCCCATTATTAACTTGAGTATCGTCGTTTTTCCTGCTCCGTTTGGCCCTACAAATCCATAGATAGAGCCTTTCGGGACATTCATGCTGCAATGATGAATGACTTCGCGCCCATCAAAAACCTTTGTGACATTCTCTAGCTTAATCATTGTATTTGCTGACATTCAATATTTCCCTTTCGCTATTCTATTTTTGGCGATATGAACTCCTGCAATCAATAAGACAAACGCCCAAAGCAGGATATAGATAATTTCATATCGGAATTGGCTATAACTGCCGCCAAACTCTACTCCATGTACGAGTTCCATAAATTCCGTTTGAGGAATGATCTTAAATATTGTGGTAAGGATCGGATTGTTGGTACTGATGTCAATAAAGCATCCGGCTACAATACAAGTAACAACGCTGATACCCGTGGCAATCAGATTGGTATTTCGATCAAAAACCGTTGCAATAAACAGAGCAAAAGCCGTTGCAAACACAGTTAAAAGCAATAGAAGCACCGCTATTTCAGCGATAGGAAAGCCGATTTCTATACCGAATATACCGTGTATCACAGCGATTGCCGCAAAAGTAGGAACATAAAGGCAGGTGAGCGTGAAGATAAACTGCGCTGTTAAATACTGATTTTCATTGCAGGGCGCAAACATAATCCGGCGAAAAGTACCTTTCAAACGATCTTCTGGATATAACGTTGTCAGAGCCACACCCTGCATGAGTACCAGCATTGTAATAAATCCCAGTACGTTTGTGCCAATGCCGCGCTCACTTCTTTTTGCATCGTCGCCTTTATACCCCTCTGGCAATTTCCCCGTTGAGAGCAGGGTCATGATTGCCTCTTTATCCTGCTGTCCTTTAAGGGTGGTAATAGCGTAGGTTCCATCCGCTTGTTTTTGGGCATAGGCTGCATAAGTTCCATCCACCAGAGTTGACAGGGCCGGTTCCTGATCGACATGGACGAAAGTATATTGGTCACAAGAAATAGGATTTGAAACTGTTCCTCCCGACACGGCAATCACTTCCTGCGTAGTCGAATGGTTAGAAATAAAGACCGCAGCACAAATGAGAAGCGGCATGATGATACAAGCAATCAGCAATACGGCCTTATGATGTTTGATCCTTTCAAAATTGTTTTTTAATAATATACTCATAGATAATCCTCCGGCCTGAAAAGAATATGGCAAATGCCAATAAAGACAAGTGATAAAATCAACAATCCTGCAATCACCGGGAGTAATAGGTGTAGATCATTGTCGTAAATGATCTGATAGCTGCAAGCGGCAACCCACTTCACCGGGGAAATCAGTGACAGGCTATTGAGAAAATCCCCGAAACGGTGAATTTGAAAAATCACCCCTCCGAGTATGATTGAGAGGAACAACGGAATTTGCATAATGCCGTTGGCCTGTTCTTCGTCTTTGAATATGCAGCAGAACATAGTCCCGAAACAGCAGCCCCAAAAGCTAAACACATTTAACAAAATGATAAAATAAATGCAGTTGCGTCCTCCCATATTCAATCCTAATAGGTATTGGCAGCCGAGAACCAAAACACTATAACAGACTGCCGATAGTAAATAGGAGGACAGAATTTTAGAAAGATAAATTTCCTCTTTGGATATAGGCGCATAGACAATCCGAAAGTTTCCACGTTTTACTCGTTCTTCCATAAAAGCGTTGGTCGCTGTAATAGCGATCATGCCGACAGAAAAAATCAGCATATTCACGCCATAGTAATCAAAGGAAGATACCAGTTCTGTACCAAATCTGCCCTTTGTTACAAATCCCATGACACCAATCAGAATGAGAGGCAGAATGGTGTTTGAAAAGATCAAGACAGGGTTGCGAAGGATATTTCCTAAATCTTGACGCAATATTCTTGACAAACGCATAAGTTCCTCCTTTAGTCCCGCAGAGATTTTCCGGTCAAATCTAAAAAGACTGTTTCAAGAGAAGCTTCTTTACTTGACATGGCTTTAATCTGGTATCCGGCTGACAAAATCGTTGAAATGATATGGCTTAGATTTTCATTGATTATATCCACTGTAACGGCAAGCCCCTGTTCTTCAAAAGACACGGACAAAATACCCGGCAGCCCGGACAGCGTAAGCGTTGTTCCATCCGGCTTACGGTCTAAAGTAAAGCTATATGTAACCTGATTTTCAAATCGCTGGCACAATTCTTTTTTTGTCCCGGATGCAATCAATTTTCCTTCGTCAAGTATCAAAATGCGGTCGGCAATCGCTTCCACTTCTTCCATGTAGTGCGTGGAATAAAGGATCGTTGAACCCTGATCCCGCAAAGTTAAAATAGCCTCTAAAATATGATTGCGGGATTGCGGATCAATGCCGACGGTTGGTTCATCCATGATAATAAGTTTGGGGGCGTGGGCGATGGCACACGCAATATTCAGACGCCGCTTCATGCCGCCGGAAAATGTTTTGGGCTTTTCGGCTCGATGGTCGTATAATCCTACCTGTTGAAGTGCTTTGTAAGTTTGAGTTTTCAGTTCTGAACCATGCAGACCATAAAGACTTGCAAAAAACGCAACATTTTTTTCGGCACTGATTTCTTCATAAATTGCAAGGTCTTGCGGAACAATGCCGATAAACTTTTTGATCTTCGATTTGTCCTTTGCCAAATCATATCCGCCAATCGAGACGTTTCCGCTATCGGGTTTCAAAATTGTAGAAAGGATATTGATGGTTGTGCTTTTCCCGGCACCGTTCGGGCCTAACAATCCTACAATTTCTCCCTGATAAACCGTAAAACTCAAATCATGAATAGCTGATTTGTGTTGGTAACGCTTATTGAGCTTTTCAACAACAATAACTTCTTCCATTATTCGTTCTCCTTTCAAAAGACACCTTGTTGTCAATATGGATTATAAAACAAGGAAACACTAATGTCAACATAGTGTCTTTATGAGGCAAAAAAATAAGGCGACGTTTACGTCGCCTTATTCCGAATACTTTCTTTTCTCTGCAAAGTGTTGTAAAATGCGGTTGCTTAATTCCGGGTCAGCTATTAATTGTGCACCATCTTCTTCAAAACCATCTTGATGATTTCCGTCAAATTCATAGAGCCTGCGCAGCAGGTTCCAGAGAGTTTCTAATTCTTGTGTGTTAAAATTCCGGAATAGGTCGGCCATAAAATCTACGGCGTATTGTGAACACTCAATTACTTTTTGTTTCCCAGCCTCCGTAAGCAACACATTAGCGGCGCGCCGATCTTTAGAGCTGGGAACAATCGTAACATACCCTAATTTTTCAATTCCTGTAACCATTCGATTGGCGTTTTGTTTGCTGGTTCCCAATTTCCGAGCGATATTATTTATCGTTGTTTCATCCTCTGGCAGATGTAAAATAGCAACGATTGTCATAAACTGGCGAGAAGTGAGGCCTGTAAAATAGGCATCGCCTGTAATTTGAAGTTTATTGATTAGCGAGAACAAAGTACCATATGTCTGTTGCATTAAAAATAAATCATGAAGTTCTTTTTCGTATTCCATAATCCTGATCAACTCCTATAACGAAAAGTTTATCATTAGGGCAAAAAAAAATCAACATGTTGTCGATCGCCTGTAATTAAAAGGAAACGTGAAATAAAATACCACCATAAGTAAATTGCTCATAGTGTAGACTGATTTAGGAGAACATGACAACATAACAACGATAAAAGCAGAAGATAGGAACGTTTAGCGTGTGTAGTGTCTGGTATTGGTATTTCAAGCGGATTTTAGAACAATAAAACATTTTCTGAAAACTTTGACAAGAATATGAAAGTACGCTATACTATAGTATGTAATTTGAATGTCGGATGTCTTTTATATGCTGCCAGAAAGACCGACGTTACAAGACTGGCGGACCCTATGCTAAAACGCAAGGATACTGCTGGCAAAGGTATCAGACCTCGTAAGGGGCCTGATTTTTTGTGCGCTTATTGCAGAATATAGAACAGATAAAAGAAGGCAATAATTAGGTGCTGTGTACAAAAAACGTTTGCTTTTGGCTTTATAGAGCGGTTTTTTGATGATATGCCAACGATTTGCAGCATTTGACGTCCCTTTTTAAGAGTCTTATACTATACTTAACAAAGGGGAGAACAATTCTATTTTAGGAGATGATCCCAATGCGATTGAAAGACAAAGTTGTTCTTGTCACTGCTTCAACTCGCGGTATTGGTTTGGCTTGTGTGAAAGCCTGTGCTGTTGAAGGTGCCACCGTTTATCTGGCTGCGCGCAACGAAGAACGTGCACGACGTGTGATAGCCCCTCTTATTGAGGACGGATTGAATGTGCACTATGTTTTTAATGATGCCACCCAGCCAGAGAGCTTTGTGACAATGATTGACGATGTTGTGGCAAAAGAAGGCCGTCTCGATGTGCTTGTCAACAACTTCGGCACCTCCGACCCAACCAAAGACCGCCAGATTTCTGACACAGACATCGACTATTTTTTGGAAACCGTTAATATCAACCTGACCAGTGTTTTCCGTTCCAGCCAGCGTGCTATTGCACAGATGCGCCAACAAGAAACAGGTGGCAGCATTATTAACATTTCTTCCATTGGCGGGCTTGTGCCAGATATTTCTCAGATTGCCTATGGCACCAGCAAAGCAGCCATTAACTACCTGACAAAACTCATCGCCGTTCAGGAAGCAAAACACGGTATTCGTTGCAATGCCGTGCTGCCAGGGATGACAGCCACCGATGCCGTTAAAGATGCCTTGAACGACGACTTCAAAAACATCTTTCTCAAAAACACCCCAAGCGGACGCATGGGCCACCCAGAAGAAATTGCTGCTGCTGTAGTTTACTTTGCCAGCGACGATTCAGGTTATATCACTGGACAGATTCTTGCAGTTACCGGTGGCTTTGGCCTGGCAACACCAGTGTACGGCGACCTCATCGGCAAAAGCCGCGCAGCGGAGTGAAATGTCCTATTAACCTGCAAACGATGTATTTATCAGACCTCATTAAAAGGGGTCTGATTTTTTGTGCCTATGGAAAATGAAAATCAAAAATATTCATTCTTTTTAGAATAATAGCTATCGCTTATCGTCAGTGTTGTGTATAATGAAAAGGACTCAAACGTATGGGAAGCGTCTACAACAAGGAGGACGATGATGAAACGATGGCGAATGGTGAAAAAATGCTGTGCTTTGTTTTTGTGTTGTGCTTTATTGATGGGGATTTTGCCGCAGGCAGGTTGGGCGGCGAACGATGACGAGGTGCGGTATTATTGTGATGCTGAGGGTGTGCGTCATGAAGTGAAGGAGCCGGTGATGGTGATAGAGGAGGGGGTGAGCGCCTGGAATGTGGAGGACGGCGGCGCCTGGTATGTGGTGGAACGTGATGTGACGTTGACGGAGCGTGTTGAAGTGACGGGGGCTGTGTCGTTGCTTCTTTGTGATGGTGTGACGTTGACGGTGGAGAAGGGTGTGCACGTGGCTGGCGAGAATGCGCTGACTGTCTATGGGCAGGAAGCAGGCTCGGGAACGCTCACGGGCTTTTCTACGGTGCCGGAAGATAGTGCAGGCATTGGTGGGAATGAGAATGAGCGATATGGAACAATATTAATCAATGGTGGCATCATTGAGACTTTTGGCGGTGCTTATGGAGCGGGAATTGGTGGTGGCAGTCGGAGTATTGATGGAAAGATTATTGTTAATGGAAATGCATCGTTGATAGCTAGAGGAGGAAAATTTGGTGGTGCTGGAATAGGCGGTGGATGGACGGGAAGTGTAGGAACAATTATAATTAATGATTGCAAATATATTAGCGCTCGAGGCAATCAAGGTGCGGGCATTGGTAGTGGATTTTCGAGCGCGAAAAATGGCAATGAAGGCTACATTATTATTAATGACGGCTATATTGATGCTTTTGGACTTAACGGAGCTGCTGGCATCGGTGGAGGGGTTAGTAGTGATGGATGTTTTATTATTATCACAAATGGTGTGATTACTGCACATGGTGAATCAGGCGGTGCAGGAATTGGCGCAGGTAGAGGAAGTTATTTGGGTGGTAATATTAGCATTATAGGGGGATATATCGAGGCAAAGGGTAGTAGTTTTGGCGAGTATGGTGCTGCCGGCATTGGTGGTGGAAATAAAGGTGGCAGCGGTACGATTTCCATTAGCGGGGCAACAGTGTGTGCGATTGGCGGCGAAGGAACTGTGAAAGGCGGTCAAGCTATTGGCAACGGCGGCGGT
Organism: uncultured Peptococcaceae bacterium; assembly: GCA_963558655.1. Taxonomy (GTDB): domain Bacteria; phylum Bacillota; class Peptococcia; order Peptococcales; family Peptococcaceae; genus UMGS1590. Next base: position 48,216 of record CAUWHJ010000012.1, on the reverse strand, counting down.
TATACGGGCGATGTCGAGAATATAACGATTACCGATGAGCAGGGGTATCCGTTGATTGAGGCGACTGCGGATGATAATGTGGAGCAGGTGATTGCCGGAAGCACTGAAAGCTGGCGTGGTATTGTTTTTGAAAATGGCGTTGGTTGTGTGTATGGTGATTTGACGCTGGTGGCAGATTTAGAAGTTGCTGAAGGGCAAACCTTGGAAATTCCAGCTGATGTGACGCTCACGGTGCCTGAGGATGTGACGCTGACCAACAATGGTGACATTATCGGAAGCGGTACGATTATGGGCACGGTGCAAGGAAAGCCGCCGCAGGAATCTGTGGTGGTGGATGATGGCAAGGTGGTTATTACAGCGGAGGTGTCGCCTTCTGAAAGCGGCACCACGGTGCCGAGTGCAGGAACGTATGCCAAAGGGGATGCGGTAACGCTTGTCGCAGAGCCTGCTGAAGGGTATCATTTTGTGAGCTGGCAGGAAGAGGGCCAAACATTTGGTGAAGATGCGACCTATACTTTTACGGCAGATATAGACCGCCATTTGTGCGCGGTTTTTGCGCCGCACAAATGGCAAGATGGTGTGTGTACGGGCTGTGGCGCAGTGTGCACGCACAGTGGCGGTGCGGCGACTTGTGAGGAGCGCGCAGTGTGTGAGCGATGTGGCGAGCGTTATGGCAATTTAGCGGCGCACATTTTGCAATATCAGCCGCGTGTGGAACCTACATATAATGCGACAGGGACAATGGCGCACTATGCGTGTTCTGTCTGTGCGGTGTGCTTTTTAGATGCTGATGCCAGCCAGCCGGTGGCGCCGGCGGACTTGGTGATTCCGCGCAAAGAATGGCCGCAGCCGGAACCGGAGAGGGGCACCGTGGTGTTTGAAGCGATGATTCATGGCAGTGCGACGGTGTCGCCGGAAAAACCGTGCGTAGGCGCTGTGGTAACAGTGTGTGCGGAGCCTGAGAGGGGGTATGTTACGGAAAGTGTGCGTGCCATAGATGATACAGGCGAGTTGTTGGCGGTGAAGCAGCACGCCGATGGACGCTATACTTTTGTGCAGCCACGCGGTGAGGTGCGGGTGCAGATTGTTTTTGCACCGATGCCATTGCCGTTTGCTGATGTGGCCGCCGGGGATTGGTTTTATACACCGGTGCACGATGTGTTTGTACGTGGGTTGATGACAGGAGTGGACGCTGATACGTTTGCGCCGCAGATACCGGCAACACGTGCCATGGTGGTGAGCGTGCTCGCCCGCTTGAGCACGGTGCCGCAAAGCGGGGCGCGCATGAGCATGACGGACGTGCAAGAGGGCGATTGGTATGCCGATGCGGTGGCGTGGGCGTTGGAAACAGGCGTGGCGCATGGTTTTGAGGACGGCTCGTTTCGTCCGAATGAAGCCATCAGCCGTGAACAGTTGGTGGCGATGTTCTACAATTTTGCCCTTCTGGAAGGCGCGGCGATGACAGAAAAAGGCGATTTGTCGCTGTATGCAGATGCTGCACGTATAAGCCCATGGGCGCATGATGCGCTTTCATGGGCAGTGGGTGCCGATTTTTTGCAGGGCACAGCGCAGCACCTTCTCCAACCACAGGGGCTGGCAACACGGGCGCAGTTGGCAACGCTCTTGATGCGTTATGAGGAAGAGCTGGCGAAAAACGCATGATGAAAAAAGCAGCGCGACAAACGATGGGGGCGTTTGTCGCGCTGCTTTTGATTTATCCTTCATTATATATGGTGGTGGCGGTGGTTTCGTCTAAGTAGCCTTCGTTCACCATGGCGGCGAGCACTTGTTGCTGTCTTTGACGCGCGAGGTCGTAATTCACTGTTGGCGCATAGGCGCTCGGCGCATTCGGCACGCCTGCCAAAAGCGTTGCCTGCCCGTTTGTGAGATTTACTGGCGCAACGCCGAAATATCCCCAGCTGGCTTCTGCCAGAGAGTAGTAGCCATCGCCATAGTAGATGGTGTTGATGTAGAGTGCGAGAATGTCACTTTTGCTGTAATGCCGCTCAAGCTGAATGGCGGTGATGAGTTCGGCAATCTTGCGTGAAAGGCTTTGTTCTTGCGTGAAGTAGAGGTTGCGTGCCAGCTGCTGCGTAATGGTGCTGCCGCCTTCGCGCAATTCGCCAGCCAGCGCATTGTGCAGCAAAGCGCGTGTGGTGCCGATGACATCGAACCCATGATGGTCGTAAAAGCGATGGTCTTCTGTGGCCACAACGGCGTCCTGGTAGATTTGTGGAATTTGCTCGAGCGGTGTATAGCTGGGTTTCTGTTGCACTTCAGCCACGGCGGTTGCCAGTGGGCGGTCTTTGGTGGCCTGGTGATAAGCGGCATAGCCGCTGACGCCGCAGACAGCGAACGTCACCAAACCGGCCACCAACGCCAGTGTTACAATCAACGCCAACAAACGGCGAATGAGTCTGGTAAAAAAATGAAGCATGGTGCCCTCCTTTCGTGTGATGGCTCAATCTCTTCTTATTATATCGAAAATCAGTGATAAAATGTGGGAAAATCGCAGACTTTTTATAGAGAAACGATGAATATTTGCCAATAGCGGTGAACTTATCCTAGGGATTGCGGGCGGTCTATGCTATAATGGGGTGGATAAGGAGGTTTGTCCATGAAAGATAAAGGCAAAAAGAAAAAATCTCTCGGCGAAAGCCTCAAGCAGGTTGTTTCGAGCTTGAAATTATCGCATTTTATATTACTGCTCCTGCTTCTTTTGGTGGTTGTCGGCATCAGCACCGTGGGTACGGTGATTTTGGCAGCAACCAGTGGCATGCCATCGCTGGAAGATACGGACGTTACCGATTACAGTGTAACGAGCTATATCGTGGATAAGGACGGGGTCTTTGTTGACCAGATGGTAGATACCAACTATGTCAATGTGGATTCCAGTGAAATTTCTGACAATATGAAGAACGCTGTCATTTCTTTGGAAGACAAACGTTTTTACGATCACCACGGCTTTGACCCAATCCGTATTGGTGGGGCGATGGTGGCGAACCTGCGTGCAGGCACCATTGTTCAGGGTGGTAGTACCATCACTCAGCAGTTGGCTGGGATGGTGATGGAAAACCGTGACGAAAAAACGTACAAGCGTAAAATTCAAGAAGTGGTGCTGGCGATTCGTATTGAAAACGAGTACAGCAAAGACGAAATTCTTACGGCTTATCTCAACCGCTGCTATTTTGGTATCGGGTTGAGTGGTCGTGCTTGCTATGGCATTGAAGCGGCTGCCAACGATATTCTCGGTAAACATGCTTCTGAGTTGACGGTTGCTGATTCAGCACTCCTGGCAGGGTTGATTCAAAACCCAACTACATGGTCGCCAATCACGGTACCAGATGATGCAAAGTACCGTCGCGAACAGGCGCTTTCGGCCATGCTTGATAATGGTGTCATCACGCAGGAACAGTACGATGAAGCCAACAATTCGGAAATTGCGACAGCGTCTATTACCGTAGACAACGGCAATGAAACCCAATCTTACAACCAAAGCTATATCGACTATGTTGTGGAAGAAGCCATGTCGCTCCTGAATGTGGAACGTGATGAGCTGTACAGTGGCGGCTATGTGATCCATACAGGATTGGACCAGGACTTGCAAAGCTATATGTACGACTACTTTGAAAGCGATTATCCGTTCCCGGGCAGCGATGTGCAGGCTGGTATGGTTGTTTTGAACAATGATGATTCTACCATTGCCGGTATGATTGGTGGGCGACACCAGGATACAGCCGGCGGTTATAACAACGCATGGCAAGCTAAACGCCAACCGGGTTCGTCCTTTAAGCCGATCTTTGTTTACGGGCCGGCTTTTGAAGAGGCAGGTATGGGCACTGGCACAGTCTATAACGACCAACCGTACACCGTTGGTGGGCATACCATCAAAAATGCCGACCTTTCTCAGCACGGCAATGTCACCATTCGCTACGCGTTGGAACAATCGCTCAACACCGTAGCAGCGCAGGTGGTTAATGACATTGGGCCGGAAACCGGCGTGGAATTTGCCAAGAACTGTGGCATCACTTCTCTTGTTGAAGAATCGGATGACGGCGTGACCGACTTGACCATTTCTGCCGGTCTTGGTGGTTTGACCAACGGGGTTTCTGTGCTTGAAATGGCAGGCGCATACGAATGTTTTGCCAACGAAGGCATTTACACGAAGCCTCGCGCCATCACGCAGATTACCGATGAAGAAGGCAACACCATCTGGGAAGAAGAACCAGAAAGCCATCGTGCCATGGAAGAAACCACGGCTTATATGGTAACAAGCTGCTTGCAGAGCGTTGTCACCGATGGGATTGGTAATGCGGCGCAAATTTACGATGGCCGTCCAACCGCAGGTAAAACCGGTACAACTGACGATAGCAAGGACTTTTGGTTCTGCGGTTATACGCCACAATATACTGGCGCACTTTGGATTGGTTATGATACGCCAACACCAATGTATGGGACATCGGATTATGCTGCCAGCATTTGGGGCAATGTGATGAGCCATTTGCATTCGGGGCTTGATTTTGAATACTTTGAAGAGCCAGATGGGCTGACAGAAGTAACCATTGATAGCAAGAGCGGGCTTTTGGCAACACGCTCAACGCCATACGCTTATCGCTCTACGGAGCTGTATAAGTCTGGCACTGAACCAACCACATATTCTACCAATACCTATGCTTCTTATCAGTATAGTACCAACACTGGCAACACCACAGGTTCCAACAATACCACCAATGATGGAACCACAAATGGCGGTGGCTGGGGCACTGGTGATAGCTCAGGTACCGGTGGTGGTTCCGGCACAGGAGATTGGGGCACTGGTGGTGGCTCTGGTACAGGTGACTGGGGCACTGGAGGCGGCTCCGGTACAGGTGACTGGGGCGGTGGAGGCACCGGTGGCGGCTCCGGCACAGGCGGCTGGGGTGGCGGCGGTGAAAACACTGGCGTCGTCAACTAAACGTCTGCCTCTTAGTAAAACATGATATATTCGAGGTTTAGCGACCACAAGTCGCTGAACCTCGTTTTTTTATGGCTGTTATGAAATAATGTGTCATAGCGACAGGCAGATAAGGTACGCCGTGACGAAAAATGGCTGGAGTGAGCAGAAAATAGCGTGTCACCCATGATGTCAACCTTGTTTTACGCAATAGTTGGTGGCAGCAACTGGCATATTTCGTTAAACTTTTCATCGAAAACAAGAAAGCAAGGTCATCTTTTGCTACATATTTCATACAGAAGAGGTGATGACACAGATGGAGATGATTTCGCTGTGCCATATTGATAAAAAGTATGGTACGCAACAGGTTTTAGAAGATGTGAATCTGACCATTCAGAAAGGTGATATTTATGGCTTGATTGGAAAAAACGGTGCAGGCAAAACCACCATCTTCAAAATGATTCTTGGTTTGACAAATTTTGAGAGCGGGCAGCTTTCTATTTTTGGCAGCGATTCAAAGGCGGCTTTGTCGGCAGGCAGAAAAAAGATTGGCTTTTTTATTGGAAAAAACTTTTTTGACTATCTGACAGCGCGGGAAAATCTGGATTATTATCGCCGCATGAAGGGTATTCGGGAAAAAGATGAGGTGGACAGAGTGTTGGCACTGGTGGGCCTTCAGAAGACATCTGCGAAGTTCGGTACATTTTCCATGGGTATGAAACAGCGGCTTGGCATTGCCAATGCGATGTTGGGCAATCCGGACATTTTGATGCTTGATGAGCCTGTCAATGGGCTTGATCCGCAGGGCATTGCGGACATTCGGCATTTGCTTGTAAAGCTAAATGCCGAGTATGGTACAACGATTGTTCTTTCTTCACATCTTCTCAGTGAACTGGAGCATACAGCCACACGTTTTGGCATCCTTGACCATGGCCGTGTGTTGCGGGAATTTACGCACGAGGTGTTAAATGTTCGTAACGACAGCATACGTCTGCGAGTGTCCGATTATGAGCGCGCCAGACAGCTGCTTTTAGAGAATCATATTGAGATTTTGCAGGAAAGCGCTGTGCCTCGCGCCTTGGAAGACTACTATTTTGAACTGGTGGGAGGTGACCATGATGTGGCATTACATCAGCGCTGATTTACGGCGGGTGGCTCGCAAACCTTCTTTTTGCGGCGTTGTGGGTGCTTTTGCATTGCTTTTTGCAGTGCTCATATTTATTTACTTTAATCCAACGTTTACCATGGACGTTTATGTTGCCAAGGTGGTGCAGTTTTTAGGCTTTTTCCCGTTTTTCATTGGCGGCGTGGTATTTCTTGCTGTTTATGTGGATGATTTTAAGTGTAAATCCATGCAGGTGGCGATTGGCTATGGAATGTCGAGAAGCAGGCTTGTTTTGGCGAAATTGTTGGAAAGTGTCCTGCTGGTACTTGGTGTTTCCTTAGTGATGACGGTGCTGGTTCTTGTTACGCCGATGCTTCTTGGGCTGACAGCTTCCTGGCAACAGTTGGCTGCGCTGACGCTTTCTGTGGTGGCGGAGATGTTTAGAGCGTTCGGCTATATAGCCATGGCTGCTGTTTTGGTATTTCTCACTCAAGATGGCAGCGGTGGCATTATTGCGTATGTTCTACTGTCAACGAAAACGGTTTATATTGTATTGTCTATGATTCTGAGTCAGGATATTTTTCTCAGCACCTTTGGCGACTGCACACAATATCTGTACACGGCGCTGCTTTACACTGTGAAGGCGTCGGTTGTAAGCGGCACGTCGTTTTTGCCGATGCTTGTGGTAACGCTTTTGTTATATGTCGGTGTGCCAACAGTTGTTGCTGTGATTGGTTTTCAGAAAAAAGAGCTTGAATTTTGATGGAGGTTATATCATGAAGAAGAAAATAGGGATTGCAGCTGTTATACTGATTGTAATAGCAGGTGCATTTTGGGCAAAAGGCTATTATAATGATCGGTATGTGGTGTCGGATTACTATTACACGCAAATTCCGGAAGACGAAGTCAACGAAGATTCTTGGCTTGTGGATGCAGATGGTGTTAAGCAGGAGAAAGGAAAAGCCTATGAACTTGTTGGCTATAACGCACAGGGGGAGGCGAAAGAGGTGTATTTTACAAAGAAGGGCAGTGTAGAGGATTATTATGCGCCTGGCACCTATATAAAAGTTGGTGCCAGCAACACTCTTACCGTTGATGTAGAAACCGTTAGCGAAACAGAGGTGCCACAGATGGCGCTGGATAACATTCATGCGCTGGGAACAAAATGTCAGTAAGCATTGGAAAGTGTAGTGTGTTAGGTAAAAGACGATAAAGGTGGTAAAGATAATGGACGCAACAAGAACAATAACTCTAGTAGCGGCAGTTTTATATCTTTTGTTTTGTTTGGCGGTTGTTGGCGCCGCCATCTATCTGTTTGTGCTGGTGGTGAAGGCGCTTAAAAAATACATCAATTCCAAAGAGGTGCGCGAAGAAAAGAAGGCAGTGGCAAAATCGCTTGGCGAGGTGTTGAAAGAACATCGTTTGCGCTGTAAGATGACACAGGAATTTGTGGCAGAAACGCTGGGCGTGAGCCGTCAGTCGGTGTCGAAATGGGAGAATGGCTCCAGCGACCCAAACACATCGAACCTTATTGCGCTGGCGAAACTCTACAAGGTGTCGCCGGAGGAATTGTTGCAGAATGTCAAAAATGTAACGAGTGGCGAAGGAGACCAGCAAACACAGGTGCCCAAAGTGTAATTCTGTTCTAAAGCTGTGTTTGGAAGAATAGTCTTTGTCGAACGCCCATTCCTAATAGCGTGTGAGTTTGCTATAATAAGACGGTAAACATCTTGTAAAAAATTTGGGCAAGAAAGGAACGACAACTATGGGCTATGTAGTAGCATTAGATATTGGAACCACCAGCACCCGTGCGATTGCTTTCGACCATGCACAGAAGATTTGCGGTATGCGACAGCAGGAAATCAGCCAGTATTATCCGGAACCGGGCTGGGTAGAAGAGGACCCGATGGAATTGTGGGCATCGTCGTTTGGCGTGCTGCAAGAACTTTTGGCGCTTACCAGTATTCACCCAGACGAGATTGAAGCCATTGGCATCACCAATCAGCGTGAAACTACCATTGTGTGGGAACGTGCCACCGGACGGCCGGTGTACAATGCCATTGTGTGGCAGTGCCGCCGCACAGCCGATACTTGTGAGAAGCTGAAAGCCGAGGGGTGGGAAGATCGCATCCTGGCTAAGACAGGGCTGGTTATTGATGCCTATTTTTCGGCAACAAAGCTGGCGTGGATTCTCGACCGTGTGGACCCAGACCGCAGCCGTGCCAAAGCTGGCGAATTGCTCTTTGGTACAGTAGATACCTGGATTCTCTGGAAGCTCACCGAAGGGCGTGTTCATGCAACCGATTATACCAATGCTTCACGCACCATGCTCTTTAACATCAACGACCTTGACTGGGACGATGATTTGTTGGCGCATTTCGATATTCCACGCTGTATGCTGCCAGAGGTGCATCCATCGGGCTATCGTTTTGGCACGGCGTCCATTGGTGCCGCGCACATTGAAGTGCCGGTGACAGGCATGGCCGGTGACCAGCAGGCGGCGCTATATGGGCAGCTGTGTTGGGAAGTGGGCGAGGCAAAAAATACCTATGGCACGGGCTGCTTTTTGCTCATGAACATTGGCAAAACGCCAACGAAAAGCGCCCATGGCTTGGTGACCACCATTGCCGCCGGCCACGATGTTCAGCCGGATTATGCGCTGGAAGGCTCCATTTTTGTGGGCGGCGCTGTCATTCAGTGGCTGCGTGATGAAATGCGCTTTATTGAAGAAGCAGGTGATAGCGAATTTTTTGCTGAAAAACTTGATGACAACGGTGGTGTCTATCTGGTGCCTGCCTTTGTAGGGCTGGGCGCGCCTTATTGGGATATGTACGCTCGTGGTACCATTTGTGGGCTTACCCGCGGCACGGGTCGCTCACACATCATTCGTGCAGCGCTGGAATCCATTGCCTATCAGACGCGCGATGTGCTTGAAGCGATGGAGGCAGATACGCATGTGGATATGGCAAGTTTGCGTGTGGATGGTGGTGCTGCACGCAATGGTTTCCTCATGCAGTTCCAGGCAGACATCTTAAATCGTAACGTCGAACTGCCGGAAAATGTGGAAAGTACAGCGATGGGTGCGGCGCTTTTGGCGGGTATCACAGCTGGTTTCTGGCAAGACGAGGCTGAGGTGCGTGCCGGACATCGCTTGGCACAGGTGTATCAGCCAACGATGCAGGAGGACGCGCGCCGGAAAAACTACGATGGCTGGAAAAATGCCGTTGCACACACGCTCAGTAAGTAAAGTTTCTGAGAGACGCTTGTTGGCGTCTCTTTTTTTGCGCCTTTTTGCGGGTTGTTGATTAAAACCCTAAAAAATATGGTATAATGGAAGAAAGTTTATTGAATAATTGGATATTTCACGACGTTTGACGACATTTGCTGTTTATTGAGATTGATGGAGATAGATTAAGGAGGAAAAATGATGCGAAGAAAAAGCAAACACCATTTTTGGCATCGGTTTGCATCGGTGCTGGCGCTTGTGTTGACATTGACTGTGGGCGCAGCGCTGCAACCGGCGCAGGCAGAAACAACGACCCTGCCTGCATGGGCGCAGAATATCAGTGTTGCCGGAAATAAATTGAGCGATGTAGAAGGGTGGTCTGGTGATGGCTATTCTTGGACCACGACTGATGTAGGCGTTTCCGGTATCAGCAGGATAACAGTATACAGTCAACAAATGCTGGATGTTGTTATTACCGGTGATGTGACACTGGACGGTGCATCGCTGGTTGATGTGGCAGGAGAAGCAGTGCGGCTAAATCTGAATATTGATCTTTCAAACAGATCGAGCGATTTGGCAATTACCCGTGTCGATCAAGGCCCGGCGTTGGTGGTTAATGATGTTGATGATGGCAACATTGACTGTACCATGATGCTGGAAGCTGGTGTGAGCGGTGGTGCAGAATGTTTGGTTGATCGTATGCAGATTGATAAAGATGCTGCTTTTCAGGTTGTTTATCAAGAACAGGACGAAAATAAAAGCAGCAGTCTTAAAATTGGTGAAAACCTGACGGTTGATGAGGGGGCTACTTTTAATGCCTGGGCGATCGGCAACAGTCATTTGACGGTTGTTGTTGATGAAAACGCGACGGTTGACAACGATGGCACCATGACCATTAGTGGAACTGAATTTGACAACGATGGTACCATTACCAACCGTGGCGAATTGGCGTTGGATATTGCTGGTTTCAACAATTATGGAACGATGAGCAATACTGGTTCGGTGAAGCTCAGGACAGCCGCCTTGGTTAACCACAGTGTGTTCGATAATCATGCTACTGTGGCGATTGGTGCTATCAGTACCTTTGAGAATGCCGATGGCACTGTAAATAATGGCGACAGCAGCGTGTCGGAAAACGCCTCGATTGCAGTTGCCGATAGCGGCCGTTTCATTAACGCTGCCGGTGGTACGTTGGAAAACCATGCGCCGGTTACGCTCGATGGACGGGCTGCTTTTAACAATAGTGACCTTGAGGATACCCACTGTACCTATCATTGTTTTGTCGATGGTGATACACCAACCTACACCGAACCGCGCACTTGTTACGTTTGTAAACAAGAGGTTTATGAAACCGACACTGTTGCGCCAAGCGGTAGTCTCAGCATCAATGGTGTAGCCTATACCGACCTCGGAGCTATCCATGAGACGATAGCGGTGAATCCGGGTGCGCCGGTGGCACTGACAGCCGAAGATGGGCAGAGCGGTTTGAGCAGTCTTTCTTACTACCTGTCGGATAAACCACTGAGCGATGATGAAGTGGCAGCTATTGACGATTGGCAAAGCATCGCCTTTGACGAAAACGGTGAAGCAGCGGTGCGTATTGGGCCAGACCCTGTACAAGATGTTGCAGGGTTGAATCGCTTTGCGCTTTATGTAAAACTGGAGGACAATGCCGGTCATGGTGTTACGGGTGCCAAGAATAATGTGACCTATTTTGGTTCACCGTTGGTGACTATTGATAAATCGGCGCCTGTGGTGGAAGGGCTTGTTGATGGCGGTAATTACACCGGTGATGTGACATTCAGCGTGACTGACAGCGATGGGGAAGCAGTTACTGTTACGCTAGACGGCACCACTTTAGCACCAAACGCTGAAGGTGCCTATGTGATTCCTGCCGATGACAAAAGCCACACCGTGGTGGTATCAAGCGGCACGCATACCCTCACCTACACAGTCACAGTGATGAAGGCTGCGGAACCGGAAGAGCCAGGAGAACCGGAGAATCCACCGCTTGTGCTTAACACCATCAAAGCACTTCCTGGTGAAGGCGGCAGCCTGACGCTGTCTGCCACGCTGGCAGCGGAAGGGCAGCGTATCTATGTGGATGTGACACCAGATGAAGGCTACACGCTGGATGCGCTGACGGCACTCGATGAAGCAAACAACGCGCTAACTCTCGAACGTGATAACGATGGACGCTATGTGTTCACCATGCCGAATGCCGATGTGGTCGTCAGTGCCACCTTTAGCACTCAAGGCGGTGAGACGGACGGCTTCCCATTCATTGACGTAACCAAAGGTGATTGGTTCTATAACGACGTGCACGATGTGTGGGAAAAAGGTTTGGTTGGCGGCATGACAGAAAACCTTTATATGCCGCAAGAGTCAATGACTAGAGCTATGACCGTTACCATTCTGTCACGCTTTGAAGACGACATTGAAACTGTACCTGGACCTTGGTATGAAAGTGCACGCCATTGGGCGATGGAAAATGGCATCAGCGATGGCACGGCCATGGAAGCCAATGTCACCCGTGAACAACTTGCCACCATGCTCTGGCGTTACGCCAACTTTAGGGGCTTCGATGTCAGCGATGCAGGCGACCTTTCAGCCTTTGTCGATGCTGACAACATCTCGGATTTTGCCGAAGAAGGCATCACCTGGGCCACTGGCGCAGGAATCCTTGGCGGCAAAGACGGCGGTGTGCTTGACCCAGGCGGCAACGCCACCCGTGCAGAATTTGCAGCCATGATCAATCGTTTCTGCGCCCTGTATGACCTTTAAGTGCTCATAAAAAAAGCCCGCTCATTGCGGGCTTTTTGCTGCGTTTTGTTAGGTGAAGAGATAGGGCGTTTAGTGCGTGACGGCGTCGGGCGTGTTTGCCTCCGCAGAGAATTGAATACTCAGGTGGTGAGGCAGGCAAACAATAGGCTCCGGGCCGTGGCTGCGGGTGCCTTGATGCACGCAAACCTGGTCGGGGCAGTCGGCGCTGATGACGGCGATGCCAGCTTCGGACACCCTGATGGTATTTTGTGCGCCTGCTTCACCGATGGTGTAGGTTTGCGTGTTGTGAACAGCGGACAAATCAAAGGTATAGAGGGTTTCGCCATTCTGCACAACGGTGGCGATGGTGCTGTTTTTGCCGGCTTGGTTGTGCAGCCAAAGAAAAGCACTGGCAGCAACCGTGCACAGAAGAAGCACAGCAAGACAGATTTTTTTTCTTTTCATGGCACTGTCCTCCTTTTGAAGCCACTCTAGCATGCGGTTTTCGCGTTGTCAAGAAGAGGCGGAGGATCGTTTGGACGTTGTTGGTCGAGATCGTTCTTGCAAAATATTGCCGCTTGGGCTACACTAGAAAGAAAAATCTGCCTGAGGGCAGATTTTTGTTTGCCTTGAAAGGTTTGAAAGGAAGGATCATTTGTGATTGAAGAAATTCTTGCATACAATCAACAATTTGTGGAAGAGGGCGGTTATGAACAATTCCTCACCGACAAATATCCCAACAAAAAACTCGCCATTGTCACCTGCATGGATACGCGCCTTATTGAGCTGTTGCCAGCGGCGTTGGGCATTAAAAACGGCGATGCGAAAATCATAAAAAATGCTGGCGGCGTCATTTCCAGCCCTTTTGGCAGTGCCATGCGTAGTTTGCTGATTGCCATTTACGAACTTGGCGTGGAAGATATTATGGTGATTGGCCATACCGATTGCGGTGTCAGCCACATTGACAGCAACCATATGCTGCAAGAGATGAAAAAACGTGGTGTGAACCAACAAGCCATAGACCTCATGCGTTTCTGCGGTGTTGATTTTGACCGCTGGCTGGCGGGCTTTGAAACGGTGGAAAAATCTGTGGCAGAATCGGTGGATATTGTTGTTAAGCATCCGCTTGTACCAAAAGATGTTCGTGTGTCCGGCTATGTGATGGATAGCGTCACAGGTGCACTCACCCTTGTTTGTGAGCATCAAGCGGAAAAATAAAAAAACGCGTCGGCGGGGAGTGTCTTGCCGACTTTTTGCTTATGGCGAAAATTTTTGAAAATGCGTAGATCTTGGCTGGCAATGATGAAAAAATGTGGTAAACTATTCTCTGAATAACAGAGAACGCTTGAAAGGCGAATGGATGAGGTGGGTGCGATGATACAGGAATTTGAATTCACAGCCAATACGCCAGAAGGTGAACGCAAAACAATCATTGTTGGCTTGTTGATGGTGGTAGCCTGTGTGCTGGTGACATGGCTGCTTTTTGGCAGTGTCCTTCATGTGGTGCGTCCGTGGTTGTGGGTGTTGGTTGTGGTTCCCTCTGCCATTGTCTTTTCCGGCGTTGTGCGACGTTTGCAAAAACAATATCTGGGGCTTTTTCGCCTGCGCCTTGATGGGCATCATCTGACAGTGGTTTTTCCGGATCAAACGGTGGTGGACCTTGGCTCGGTGAAAGACGTGCAGCTGGAGCCTTTCGAGGACAATGACAAACGTGCTCGGCTGACTGTTTGCGGCAGCAAAGACTGTGTGTGCATCAGTATGCGTACAGGGACACATTGGAATGGCCGCAGTACGAAAAGAGATTTTATGGAAATCAATAAGGCGACCATAGCCATCACACAAGCCTTAGATTCTTGACATAAGGTGAAAGGGGAACATCATGTATCAGCTATTTACCGACACATCGGCCAATTTACCAACAGCCTATTGCAATGAGCATCATATTCATGTGATTCCACTCTATTATTATCTTGACGGAAAGGAATACACGTGCCTGGATACGGACAGCTTTGATGACACCGCTTACTATGCTGCGATGAAAGCAGGAAAGCAAGTGACCACCTCGCAAATCACCCCCGGCAATTTCGTGGAAGCCTTTCGTCCTGTGCTGGAGAAGGGTGAGGACATCATTTATATTTGCATGGCACGCCGCATCAGTGGCTCCTATGACAGTGCAGCGGCAGCACGCGAACAACTGCTGGCGGAATTTCCGGAACGCCGCATTGCTCTCATTAACACCAAAGGGGCAGGCTTTGGTGAAGGCATTACCGTCATGACCTGCGTGCAGGCACGCGAAAACGGCGAAGATTTCGAGGCTGCGGTGGCTGCCGGTGAACGCTGCGTGCGCTATATTTATCAAGTGTTTACAGTGGACGACCTGATGTATCTCGGGCGTACTGGCCGCTGCTCCAATTTTAGCGCCTATGTTGGCAGCGCCCTTAATATTAAACCATTGCTCAAAGCCTCCGATGATGGTGTCATCGTCACCTTCTCGAAAATTCGCGGCCGCAAAAAAGCCATTAAAGCACTCGCCGGCTACTATAACGACAATGTGGTTCGTGCCGATGAGCAAACGGTGTGCATCAGCCATGCCGGCTGTGAGGAGGACGCACAGGCTCTGGCAGCGATGATTCGTGAAAGCCATGCACCAAAAGAATTATGGATTGTTCCTCACGAACCGGTTACAGGCTCTCACCTTGGCCCTGGTGCCCTCGCGCTTTTCTTTATCAGTAAGCACAACCGTGATACAGGTGAAGACGATGGCTTGTATTGATCTATAACACAATGAAACCGACAACAGCGTGATGTTGTCGGTTTTTGCATATATCCTCTCATAAACGTCAAAGAAAAATATTTTTATCGTTTCACGCATTTTATTTGTGCATTTCTGTGCTCATGGTGTATAATAGATTCACAAACTGTTGTAATACACAAAAAGGAGTGCTTGTTATGGCAAAAGATATTGATTGGAGTTCACTGGGTTTTGCGTATACTGCCACAGATTATCGCTATGTGTCCAATTGGAAAGATGGCGCTTGGGACGAAGGCAGTTTGATTACGGATGCAACTGTTCACATTTCTGAATGTGCCGGTGTGCTGCAATATTCACAAACGGTTTTTGAAGGGTTAAAGGCGTATCGCACAAAGGATGGTCGTGTGGTGACGTTCCGTCCGGATTTGAATGCAGAGCGTTTGCAAAATTCGGCACGTCGTCTGGTCATTCCAGAAATCTCCACAGAAAAATTCATTGATGCGTTAGACCAACTCGTTAAAGCTAATATTGATTACGTTCCTCCATATGGCTCCGGTGCTACGTTGTATATTCGCCCATTTATTTATGGCAGTGGTCCGATGATTGGTGTGGCACCGGCGCCGGAATATGAATTCCGCATGATTTGTATGCCGGTGGGGCCTTATTTCAAGGGCGGCGTGAAGCCAATCGCTTTGACGGTGTCTGATTTTGACCGTGCAGCGCCAAACGGTACCGGGAACATTAAAGCTGGGTTAAACTATGCGATGAGCCTCTATGCTGGCATGAAGGCGCATGAGGAAGGCTTCTCCGAAAACCTCTATCTGGACCCTGCAACGCGCACGAAGGTGGAAGAAACCGGCGGCGCCAACTTCCTTTTTGTGACGAAGGACGGCAAGATTGTTACACCAAAATCGGATTCTATTCTGCCATCGGTAACGCGTCGTTCGATGACTTACATTGCTGAGCATTATCTGGGTATGGAAGTAGAACACCGTGAAGTGCTGCTTTCAGAACTGCCTGAGTTTGTAGAATGTGGTCTCTGCGGTACAGCGGCCGTTATCTCTCCGGTTGGCATGATTAACGACCACGGCAAGGAAATCCGTTTTGCCAGCGGCATGGAAGAAATTGGGCCTGTGATGAAGAAACTTTACGATACGCTCACGGGTATTCAGATGGGCACCGTCGAGGCGCCAGAAGGCTGGCTGCACGAAATTAAGTAAGTGCAGGCAATGTTTTCTTAGTTGCTGCATAACACCTCCGTCAGGGTTGAACGCTGATGGAGGTGTTTGTGTTTATGCAGGCGATGGAGCTGCAATGAAAAAAGCACAACCCTTTTGATGCGGGTTGTGCTTTCGTTTGTCGTGTGATGTTTGTTATACTTCGGTCATCCAAAGGCCGTGCAGGTTGCAGTAAGCGTAGACAGCGAGGGCTTTGTCGCCTTTGAGACAGAATTCTGCGTGTGGTGCATCGCCTGGTTTCAAGGCTTTGCGCTGTCCGCCATGTTCTGTTTGGACAAAAATCCATTCGATGTAGTGGGCGTCGAGCATTGGGTGGTCAACACTGCCAACGTTGACAGTGAGCACGTCACCGTCGATCGCAACGACTGGCAGATGTTTTTCGCCGGCTGCTTCGGTGGTGTTTGGTTCGAGTACGTCCATTGGTTGACCGCAGCACATCATTGGCACACCGCTGTCATGAACCATACCAACGAGGTTACCACATTTGCGGCAGATACGGAATTTGTTGTTCATTATGTTTCCTCCTCTTTCATAGATGTCAAAAAAACGATTGCTTGAGTGGCTCGGTGCGTGTGTGCACCAAGCTGTTTCCTTACTTTCAGTATAGACAATATGGTAAGGGTTGTCAAATGATTCGCCCGTTGACTTGCGTGTTCTTGCGAAAAGTGTCGAGATGGGGTATGATTTTTCTAGCATGATTTCCAGGGAGGAGTGTCTTATGAAGAAGCGTTTGGTGATATTGCTGGTGGCGCTGGGGCTTTGCGGTATGTTATCGGCTTGTGGCGAGGACGAGCAAGCGGTGGAAAGTGCACCTGTTTCGAGTGCAACTGAGATGAGTGCTGCACCGGAAAAGGGGCAAGATGATGAAAATGAAACATCGAATCGTACGTTGGTGGCGGTGTTTTCTTTGGCAAACAATGCAGCGTATAAAGACGATGTAGATGTGGTTTCTTCTGCTACATTGAACAAAGGGACTGACGGCATTGTTGGGGATACAGCACTGATGGCGCAGACTGCTGTGAAAGCAACGGGCGGAGATCTTTTTGAGATTGTCACGGAAACGCCGTATCCTGCCGATGAGGAAGCGGCTTACGCACAGGCACAGCAGGAACAGCTGGATCAGGCACGGCCGGCGCTGGCAACGCACGTGGAAAATATGGACGATTATGGTACGATTGTGCTCATTTATCCAAATTGGTGGAACGACATTCCAATGCCGGTGGCAACGTTCTTAGAAGAATATGATTTTGACAAGAAAACGCTGATTCCTGTTTGCTGCTACGAAGCAGAGGACAGTGGTGCTGGCACAAGCCGTGAAACCATTGCCGAGCTTTGCGATGCTTATGTGACGGCTGGTTATCATTTGCGTGGCAATGCGGCAGCCACGAGCGGTACAGCGACCGACTTTACAAATTGGCTGTCAGAACTTCCGGTGAAATACTGATGGATTACGAAGTAATAAGAAGCAATCGGCGTTCGCTTAGTTTGGAAGTGCGTGCTGATGGCAGCCTTTTGGTGCGGGCGCCGAAGAGGCTTGGCGCAGCAGAGGTGCGGCGGTTTGTGCAGAGCAAAGAAGCATGGATTCAGGAGAAACAGGCGTCATTGGCGCGTGGTGAGCGTGCTTTCGGCGGAGCGGTGTTGTCGGCGGAGGAGCTGGCGCAGCTGAAAGCACAAGCGCAAAGCGATTTTGCGGCAAGGCTTGCTCGGTGGGCACCGTGCGTGGGGGCGGCGCCCGTGCGCTTGACCATTCGCACCCAGCGCACGCGTTGGGGCAGTTGCTCGGCGAAAGGCGCCATTAGTCTCAATGCGTTGTTGATGTTGGCACCGGAGACGGTGCGTGATTATGTGGTTGTGCATGAGCTGTGCCATCTCAAGGAAATGAACCATTCCTCACGCTTTTGGGCAGAGGTGGCGCGTGTGCTGCCAACGTATGCCAGGGAGCGCGATTGGCTTAAAGAAAATGGATATGCCCTTTTGAAAAGAAATCCAACGTCATGAAACGGTGAGGTTTCATGACGCAGAGGAAAGAGAGGAGAACCAAAAAATGAAAAAAATGATGGCCTATTGTGGGCTGGATTGCGAGCAATGTGACGCCTATCTGGCGACCATTCATAATGACCAGGCTTTGCGCGAAAAAACAGCGCAGCTTTGGGCGGCGCTCAACAATGTGCCAATTCTTCCGGAGCACATCAACTGTACAGGGTGCAGAGTAGACGGGGCAAAAACGGTCTTTTGTGAGCAGATGTGTACCATTCGTTCCTGCGCGCAGGAAAAAGCCGTGGAAACCTGTGGCGATTGTGCAGAAATGGAAACTTGCAAAAAACTTGGTGCATTCCATGCCAACAATGCGAATGCATTGGCGAATCTTAGAGGATAACACTATGAACATAGATACTTTTATCAATACAGTGATGACCAGCGGCCGCCCTTTTGCTGTCAGAGAAAATCAGGAGCTGGGAAAACGCCAACGCAAGGCGCATCGCCTTTGCTGGGAATACAACCGCACCGATCCTAACGACAGAGAGCGGCAGCAGGAAATTTTGCGCGACCTTTTTGGCACCATGGAAGGGCCGGTTGGCATCATGCCGAATTTTCAGTGCGATTATGGTTTCAACATTCATTTTCATGGCTTTGCATTTCTTAATTACAACTGTGTTATTCTGGATACAGCGCCAGTGCATATTGGAAATGCGGTGTTTATTGCGCCGGGCACGATTATTAGCTGCGCCGGTCATGCGATGGACGCTGAGCAGCGCGGCAAGGGCGCTGTTGGTGTTAATGCGCCAATTACCATTGAAGACGATGTTTGGATTGGCGCCAACTGCACGATTTGCCCTGGCGTGACGATTGGCAAAGGCAGCGTTATCGGCGCCGGCAGCACGGTGGTGCGCGATATTCCGCCAGGCGTGGTGGCCATTGGCACACCATGCCGTGTGCATCGTGCTCTGGGGCCCGATGATAAAGTTGATCCGGAAGATATTATTTATCTTGATGGGCCAAGTTGGGAAGATTGAAAAAGGACGTTGTTTTATGGACAAAGATGCTGTATTGACCTTGCTTGATGCAAGCGGGATTGCTTACGAACTTGTTTTGCATGAGGCTGTTTATCACATGGGCGAGCTGACAGGCGTTCCTCATCTTGAGCGCATTGCCAAGAACCTGCTTTTGCGTGATGACAAAAAACAGCACTACTATCTTCTCAGTGTGTGGGGGGATAAACGGCTCGACCTCAAGGCGTTTCGCCGCACGCATCACACACGGCCGCTCACCTTTGCAAACGATGATGATTTGGAGCGCTTGCTTGCCCTTGCGCCTGGCAGCGTCTCGCCGTTTGGCTTGCTGAACGATGCGGACGCACGTGTGCCATGGTTTGTTGATGAGGACTTTTTTGCAGGCTCAGGACGCATTGGCGTGCATCCCAATGACAACACGGCGACGCTGTTTTTGGCGGTGGCTGATATTGTGGCGCTATTGCGTGCCCAGGGGCATTGTGTGGAGGTGACGACTTTTTGATCCGTTTGCGCGCTTATAGTGAAAACGATTTGGAAGCGGTACTAACGCTTTTTTATGACACTGTGCACACAGTCAACGCCTGGCGACTATACACCGGCGCAGTGTGATGCATGGGCACCCAAATTGGCAGACCGTGCAGCCTGGCAGAAACGTTTGGCAGGCCTTTTTGCGCTTGTTGCGGTGACAGAAACAGGTGCATTGGTTGGCTTTGGCACCTTAAACGTGGCCAGTGGGCTGCTCGACCATCTCTATGTGCACAAAGATTGGCAGCGTCAAGGCATTGCCACCGCTCTTTGCGCTGCGCTGGAACGCGCTAGCGCAGAACCGCTGGTGACCACCTATGCCTCACTCACCGCAGAGCCGTTCTTTGCGGCACGTGGTTACCATGTTGTTGAGCGTCAGCAAGTGGTGAAAGATGGTGTGGTTATGGCTAATGCACGCATGGAAAAGCAAATCGGCGAATAATAAATGGAATAATAAATGAAAAAAATCCTGCGATGTTGGTCGCAGGTTTTTTTATAGCGGTTTAGATGATTAAAAATCGTCATCGGCGCCTTCGATACATGGTGCATCTGGGTTGGCGAGATAATCGTTGAAGAGACCGTGAATGATATCGTTGCGGGTAATCAAGCCAACAAGCTTGCCTTCTTCAAGAACGGGTGCCTGTTTAAGATGTTTTTTCTGCATCAGTTCGGCTGCTCGGCGTACACTTTGATAGGCATCAACGGTGACAACATGATGGGTAGCGGCTTCGAGAACGTTGTGGTCAACGCAATTTTTTAACAGCAGGGTAAAATAGTTCGTGCATTTTGGATCTGGAAACAGACGGCCAGCGTAGGCTTTGCTCTGGGTTTGCATCAGGCGCAGGTTGCCGGCGACATAGTAGACAATATCCCCGTCGGAAAGGAAGGCGACCAGATTGCCGTTGTCATCGACCACCGGCAGACAGCCGATTTTCTTTTCTGCAAACATTTCTACGGCGTCACCAATGGTTGCTTTTTCGTTGATGGTGACAATGTCTTTAATCATAACCTCTTTAACTAAAACTGCCATTGTTATTCCCTCCTATTGTTGTGTGTTGTCCGTTGATAACGGACGATCGTATTCTTCATACGAATAGTATAGCACTTTTTGTAAAAAGCGTCTAGCGTTTGAGCGATAGCGATTGATGCAAAGAACACCGTTGACAAAGCGTGAGACTATGGTACACTGAAAAAAGTTATGGGAGGAGGAAAACGATGGAGACGAGACGTTTGAGTAAGAAAGACGCCGCACAGGTGGCTGAGGTGATTGGCGATGCGTTTTCCGGACCGCCGTGGCATGAGGACTGGAGCAATGCCGAACGGCTGGCACAGTATGTGGATGAAGGGCTGGATGGTGCCAATGCATTGGCGTTTGGGCTTTTTCAAGATGAATTGCTGGTAGCGGTGGCGATGGGTCGTGTGAGGCACTGGCACAATCGTGTGGAATTTATCCTGGAAGATGTCTGTGTGCGGCAGGCACAGCAAGGTCGTGGCCTTGGCACCATTTTGCTGAGCAAAGTGGAAGAGGCGTGCCGTGCGCTTGCGATTGATGAAATTGGTTTACGTACACGGCAAGATGCCGGTGCTTACCATTTTTATGAGAAGCAGGGTTTCACTGTGCAGGAAATGGACGTGTATTTTACAAAAAAGCTGTGATGCAACACAAAGCCCCGAGAACCTTTGTTGGTTTCTCGGGGCTTTGCACAGGGTTATGAGTGAGGACGTTTTGGCTTCCAGCAAGAGGTGATGAGCACGCTGGCAAGCACCAGCAAGGCGCCGCAAGTGGCCTGAAAGGAGAGCACCTCGCCAAGAAGAAGATAGGCGTAGATGGCGCCCCATACAGGCTCCATGGAGAAAATCAGCGCCGTGTGTTCGGGCGTGGTAAAACTTTGTGCGAAAGGCTGAGCAACAAACGCAAATGCGCTGCAAATAAAAGCCAAGCCAAAGATGGCGCCCCACTCAGCGCCGGTTTGCGGCAGAACCGGTGTGGTGGTGCAAAGTGTGGCAATCCAGGCAATGACGGCCATGGCGGCAAGTTCAATCGTGCCCAGCAAGATACCATCTTCCAAACGCACAAATTCATCGGTAAGAATGATGATGGCGGCATAGAGAATGGCGCCGATGATGCAGAGCACAGCGCCGGCCGACAGCGTCAGCCCACCTTTTAACGAAAGTAAAGCGATGCCGATGGTGGCTAAAATGGTGCAGAAAATCACCATTGGTTCAGGCAGACGGCAATGGCGAAAGGCTTGCACCACGGGCACAATGACAATGGCAGTGCTCGTGAGAAAGGCTGCTGTTGAGGCTTCGGTAATGCGTGTGCCATAAATCAGCGCGGCGCAACAGAAAAAGCTGACGAAGCCGAGAATGATACCATAGCGCAACGTGCGTCGATTGGCGCGCGCCAGCCGACGCCGAAAAATGAGTAGGCAGGCAAGAGTGGCGAAGGTAAAACGCAGTGCTAAAACTTCCAGCGGCGGCAAGGTGGCGCCGGCAATTTTTAAGAGCACATATGAAAGCCCCCAAGCCATTGTGATACATACTAAGAGAAGATTGGCGCTGCGGCGTGTCATGCCTACACGCGCAAGACGGGTACGAAAAATCGACATGATGTTGAAAATTCCTTTCTTTCCTTTTTATTTTATTTGCTTTATATCTGTGAATTATTCTAACTTCCGTCTTTTGTGCCATGCAGCGAGATGAGCACTACGCTGGCTAAAACAAGCGCAGCCCCGCACAGCCCTTGAAACGCCAAACGTTCGCCCAAAATGAGAAAGGCGTAGAAAGCGCCAAAAACAGGCTCCATGGAAAAGATGAGAGCGGTGTTTTCGGGAGTGGTGAAGGCTTGTGCGGAAGGCTGAGCAATGAACGCAAAAGCGCTGCAGAAAAGTGCCAGAACGAGAATCGCACTCCATTCGGTGAACCCGTGTGGCAGCACAGGGTCTGTGAGCAGAAGCGTGGTTGCTGTGCCTAAAATTGCCATCAAAATAAGCTGCACCACGCCAAGGAGAATCCTGCTTTCTTTTTGGGTGAAAACATCAGTAAGAATGATAAAGACCGCATAAAGCACACCACCCGCTAAACAGAGCAGCGCACCTGCCGAGAGATGCAGCCCATCTTTGAGCGACAGCAGAGCAATGCCCACGGCAGCCATGATGGTGCAAAGAACCACAATAGGTTCAGGCAGATGGCGGTGGCGCATCGTTTGTATGAAGGGCACAAAAACAAACGCCGTGCTTGTGAGGAAAGCCGCAGTGGAAGTCTCCGTCACCAGAAGCCCATAGAAAATGGCTGTGCAGCTAATGAAAGCAATGAGGCCAAGAATGATGCCATAACCCCAGGTGCGGCGCGTGGCATGGCGCAAACGCCCGAAAAAAAGCGGCACGCAGATTGCCGCGGCGATGATGTAGCGCAACGCCATCACTTCCAGTGGCGGCACGCTGCTGCCGACAATTTTGTTCAACACATAAGACATTCCCCAAAACATCGTGCAAAGCAAAAGCAAAATATTGGCACTGCGGCGTGTCATGCCCACACGTCGCAGCCGCTTGCGAAAGATAGACATAAAACCCCTCCCGGATGACCATCTTTATGAAATGCAAATAGTACTCTTTATACCATCATAGCAGAGCCGCTTGGTTGCAGGAAAGGGGAGAACATGAAAAAATGAAGAAAAATCTTTTATCTTTTTTGCACCAGATGTCTATGCTTTTATAGGGTGCGCTGGAGTATAATAGGAACCATGAGTAAAAGGAGGAACAATACATGAGCACTGAACAGGAACGTGAACAAGTGATCGTTCGCACCAGTATCATAGGCATTTTGGCGAATGTGGTGCTGGTCATCTTCAAAGCCCTGGTAGGGATTGCTTCTGGCTCTATTGCCATTATTTTGGATGCAGTCAATAATCTCACCGATGCGCTTTCGAGTGTGATTACCATTATTGGCACCAAACTGGCCAACAGAGCACCGGATAAAGAGCATCCTGTGGGGCATGGCCGTATGGAATATCTAACAACTATGGTAGTGGCGGTCATCATTCTCTACGCCGGCGTGACAGCGTTTGTAGAATCGGTGAAAAAAATTCTTCATCCGGAAGCAGCGGATTACAGCACGGTGACGCTTTTGGTGCTGGTTGGCGCCATTCTTGTGAAATTAAGCCTGGGGCGTTATGTGAAAGCAAAGGGAAAACGTGTCAACTCTGGCGCACTCGAAGCCAGTGGTCTTGATGCGCTATACGACGCCATTATTTCGTTGTCGGTGCTGCTCACCGCCCTGCTTTATCTTGCAACCGGTCTTAGCTTGGAAGCCTGGGTGGGCGTTGTCATCGCTCTTTTCATTATTAAAAGTGGGTTGGAAATGATTGGTTCGGCGGTTAATGCTGTGATGGGCGCTCGTGTCAGCGGCAAATTGTCGAAAGCCATCAAAGCCACCGTTGCAGAAGAACCGGGAGTGATGGGCGCCTACGATTTATTTTTGAACGATTATGGCCCCGGCAACTACTATGGCTCTGTACACGTGGAAGTGCCGGAAACCATGACTGCTCAGGAGATTGACCACATGAGCCACCATATTCAGGAACGGGTGCTCAAAAAACACGGCATCGTGATTACCACCGTGGGCGTTTATGCCTATAACACCACGGATGCTGACGCCATCAGCATGCGTGAAACCGTGCGTAAGCTCGTGATGGTGCACAAAGGTGTCATTCAGATGCATGGTTTTTATGCAAATCCTGAAGAGAAACACATTCACTTTGACGTCATTATTTCTTTTAATATTCGTGACCGTGAATCATTGCGCCAACACATTGTTGAAGATGTGGAAAAACGCTATCCTGGTTGGACGGTATTCACGAATCTTGACATTGATATGAGCGATTGATTTTTTATTTTCAAAAGTGCTCTTATGGTTCAAAGCCATAAGAGCACTTTTTTATGGATAAATTTTCCTCGATGTACTATTGACACAATAGGTACTGTGTGATACGATGTATCCAGATCAAACGAGGGAGGGTTCCGAATGAATCTGGACAAATGGAAAACACAGATTGTCCGTGGTACGCTTGAATATTGCGTGCTGCTGATGTTAAAACACAAAACCCGCTATGGCTATGAGATTCTTCAGGAGCTGGAGCGGTACCCAATTATCTCGTCTACGGAAAGCACCGTTTATCCGCTGCTACGCCGGTTGCAAAAAGAAGGATTTTTGCAGTCGAATTGGCAGGAATCAGAGGAAGGGCTACCGCCGCGCAAATATTACGCGCTGACAGACGAAGGAGAAGACTATGTGGCGGCAATGGACGATGAATGGGAAAATTTGCTGAGAGCGATAACAGAACTGAGAGGAGAATGATCCATGGACGCAAGATTGGAAAAATATTTGGACACCATTGATAAACATCTGAAACCGCTTCCGGCATCGGAGCGTGTGGACATTGTTAAAGAAGTGAAGGCATCTATGTTGGAGATGCAGGCTGATGGCTTGGCTACGGAACAGATTCTTTCACGCCTGGGCGATGCAAAAGACCTCGCCCGTGCGTATTTGGGCGACTTGCTCGCCGAATCAAGCGGCCTCAGCTGGACGCGTATTCTGACAATCTGCGCCTTTTACAGCTTGGTTGGCTTTTCGGGTATGATTGTTATTCCGTGCTTGGCGATTATGGCACCGGTGTTTATTGCGTGTGGTATTTTTTGCCCGCTGGCTGGTACTGCGAAGCTGGTGGATTATCTCTTTAACCTGGGCATTCCGTGGATGGATAATGTTGGCGTTTTTCTCTTTGGTCCAGATCCACTTGGTCCTGTCGCTACATTCTTTGTGCTTCTTGTGCTGGGGGCTGTTCTCATTATTCTCGGCCGCCTTTGCTGGAAACTTCTTGTTGGCTATTGCAAAAAAGTTGGTCAGGTGAAACGTCACTTTTCGATTTGAGCATGATTATGTTTGAAAGGAAGCGAGGATCATGCGTACCAAACCATTGACCCGCGATGCCATTAAAGGCATTGCCATGGTGACCATGCTCCTTAATCACATCTCGCAAATTTTTATGACGCCGGGCACCTTTTGGGCGGAACTCTTTTTAGATGTAGGCTGGTTTACCTGCATTACCATGTGTTATTTTCTTGTTGAAGGCTATGGCTACACCAGCAATAAACGGCGTTATGCAGGACGCTTGGCAATTTTTGCGATTCTTTCACAGCCAGCTTGCCTATTGGCTTTTCCGGATGTGGCAACCTATCGGTTGAACATTCTTTTCACGCTGTTGCTCTGCTTTGGCTTGCTTGCAGTGCGAGAGAAGATACCACAGCGTGGCAGACGGTTTTTTGTGACGGTGTTGTTTTTCGCCCTTTCGCTGTTTTGTGATTGGGCACTGTTAGCGCCGGCTTTTACACTGCTTTTTTCCTGGGCCGGAAAGGATGGGCGCAAACGTTCATACGCTTTTCTCATTGCCGCGCTGCTCTTTGGTGGCATGAATTTGCTGGGTGGCATTGGACGCTTTACCGCCGTGGTCAATCTTGGCTATGCACTGGCCAGTATGGCTGGTATGGCTTTGTCGGCAGTTATCATATGCGGTTTTTACAATGGCCGCCGGGCGGCTCACGGGCGCACATTTGCCAAATGGTTTTTCTATGTATTCTATCCGGCACATCTTGCTGTGTTGGGCGTGATACGTTTGCTTGTGGCATAAAGGAAAGGGGCGGTCTCACAAACGAAAAATTCGTTTGCGTGCCTGCCCTCTTTTCATGAGACAACAAACATTGTTGTCTCATTTTACGCGAAATGAAGAGACCTTTCCGTTTTAATCAACACAAACCCAGACTGCCGTTGTTTCAGAGGTCTGGGTTCTTTTGTTGCGTTGTTTTCTTTACTTCAACTCTATTAAATGTCATCCGCATGTTCCGTTTTGAATCTTGTGGTGTAGCTTTGTTACATTATAGGCCATTGCTAACAATTTGCTCTGAGTCGTAACATTCTCCAATCCACCATATTAGGTAGCGGCGTGAAGATATCCTAAAAAGTAGATAAGTATATTAAAATAAGCGACAAGAATAACTGAAAGGAGTAGTACTCATGCTTAACAATAATAAACCCACAAGGTACAGCAATGAATTTAAGAAAACCATCGTCACTCTCTATCAGTCTGATAAAACTTATGCTGATATAAAAAAGAATACGGTGTCTCTTTTTCTGCTCTTTCCAATTGGATTCGCACATATTTTCAGGTTCAATTGAACGATGATACGGTTCTCTTTGCTCAGTAAATTAAAGCACTTCAACGCCATAATGCTGAACTGGAAGAGGAAAATCTTATCTTAAAAAAGCCATTGCAATCTTCACGCTACATTCAGACAGAGACTAGCTGCTGTCTAAGCTCTTTCCAAACACCACCGTATTTTCGTTCTTTACAGAGTTTTGAAGGTTAATCGTAGCACTTACTACAAATTTATTAACCATCTCCCTTCTCGCAGAGAACTGGAAAATCAACAGCTTAAGCAAAAAATTTGGAAATTTATGTCAAAACGGATAAACTCCTTGCTCCTCGAAAAATGAGGCTCTGTCTGGTTCGAAAGTTTTGCCTATTCATCAGCAAAGGTCGAGTAAGTATACCGCCTGATGAAAGAAATGAATCTTCCTAAAATGAGTACGGTAAAACTTCCAAAACCAAAATCTTCTGTTGGAACGTCTGGCATCTGCACCAATTTGTTGGCTCAGCAATTTAATCAATCGATGCCTAATCTGGTTTGGGTGGGTGACTTTACCTATGTTCGGGTTGGTGCCCAATTCTGCTATCTCTGCGTTATCTTAGATCTGTATTCCAGAAAAGTTATTGCTTGCAGAGTTAGTAAACGAATCGATTACTTTAATGCATTGCGAGATGCCGTTCGGCATAGAGGTGTTTCAGAAGGAATCCTGTTCCTCTCAGATCGAGGTTCTCAATTTACCTCTGCAGATTTCCGTAAAGAAATTGATGCGTTCCACATGATTCAATCATTTTCTGCCAAAGGGCATCCTTATGACAATGCTGTGATGGAATGTTTCTTTGCTGGATTTTATAATCCAATCAGAACTCACTCTCACAACCGTGGTCTTTCACCTAATCAAATGGAAGATCAATATTTTTTTCATTTTACTTGTTCACTTTCTTGACTATAGTCCAATATTAAAGATGATTTTCTCGGTATTATTCTTTTCTATAATTCTATTGAACATTTTTGTATGATTTCAATATATGTCCTTATAAAGGATTGTAAAAGCATAGATGGCTGTACCTTGTTGGACATCACTATTACAAAATGAAACGGATCGATGTCGAGAATCGGCAGTGCTATTAGATCATTTGAATGTAGTTTACGGACTTGAAATTTGAAAATAAAGGAAACCCCAAGATGATGACTTACCATTTTTAAGTTTGTATGACCGTTACCACTCATTACAACGTTGTAGTTAGGATTCAAATGATTTTTGCGGATATAATAATCCAGAAAAAAATCGTGAATCAAATTATTAGTGTCTAGAATCAGGGGCTGAGTCAATATTTCTGCTAAGGTTAATCTTGTTTTCTCGGCAAATGGGTGGTCTTTAGGGATGAGACAACAGAGTTGATCAATGAAGAGATCCTCAAAGATAAGATTAGTAAAAGTATGTTTTTCACGAAAAATTGAAGGTGGTAGTGATGTGATAGCCAAATCTGCTTTCATGTCTGAAATATCCTGAAGGATTGCTAATGGATTTTCTCGTTCCGTGATGGAGAGGAGCTTATTAGGATGCTCCTTATGAAATACTTCTATAACATTTTCAAAGAATAAATCCGATACAATTTGATTAATGACAATTTTAAGTGAATCTTTATTTTCATGAGAAAGCTTATATACTTTATTGAGATATTCATATTGTTGTACAATAGGTTCTACATCTTTTAGAAACCTTTTTCCATCTGGTGTTAAAGAAAGTCCCTTTTTAGAACGAACAAAGATTTTGATGTTAAAATCCTTCTCAATTTTAGAAACAATCTCACTTAGTCGTTGTTGAGACATATAGAGCGATTCCGCTGCTTGAGAAAACGATCCTATTTTTGCTATTTCAACCAAATAGTGGAGATACTCTATCTGCATTTCTCATATCCTCCTAATTTCGTTATTTTTTATACTATAATACCAACTAACAAAGATATGGACAAGTGAACTCAATGTTTTGTTTGACTTTTCTGGATTTACCTATGATAAATCCAGTAGATAGCCCTATACTACAAGTATTTGATGATTGATTCAGAAATTGAAAACAAGACATAATATAAATAGATAGAACGTATTATTGTTATTTATAAATATTAAGGAGGGAATTAAAATGGAAGACACTACTAAACATTCTTTGCCAAAATACTTTGATGGATTTCCTATTCATAGCGCACAGAAAAAGTTTTTATGGATTGCAGCAATCGCTTATGCTTTTGACTTAATGGACAATGTTATTTTTAGCTTCGTTTCTCCGGTATTAATATCTGATCATGGCTTAACAATGGAAAAATTGGCAACATTAAATTCGCTATTATTTATTGGTATGTTCATAGGTGGGATTGCAGGTGGCTATATCAGTGATAAGTTTGGTAGAAAATTTTCACTATTATTTCATCTTGGTATTTTTTCTGTTGGATCAATTTTAAATGCATTTTGGTACGAGGGTATGTTTGGGCTTTTAGAATTTAGCCGATTTATTACAGGTTTTGGTATTCTAGGTATGACAACTTGTTCTATGTCTTATATGTCTGAGATGCTTCCAACAGAAGTGAGAGGTAAATGGCAAGCATTCACCTTGGCTGCTGGGACTATTATGATTCCAGTAACTTCTATTTTTGGCGGACAGATTGTTGCAGCATATGAGCACGGATGGCGTATTTTATTACTGATTGGCGGTTTAGGTATTTTCCTTGTTCCTCTTGGCATGAAATGGTTATTAGAATCACCTCGTTGGTTAATCAGTAAAGGAAGAGTAGAAGAGGCAGAAGAAGTTATGGAAAAGGCTCTCGGAATACCTGTATCTATGGAAGAAGCCTACGAGGACTATAAGAACGCACATGCAAGAGAAAAGAAAGTTTCTATGGGCCAAGCTTTAAAAATGATGTTTGCAAAAGGTCAACGTAAACAAACAATCGCTGTCGCTTTAATTTGTTGGGGGATTGCTTGTGGTAATAATATTATGGGTGCATATTCCACGACGTTCGTTTCTACTATGGGATTCTCGCTTTCTCTCATCTATCTCTATCAAGGTATTTCCACATTCGGACAACCTTTAGGTGAATTTTTAAGTGGTTTTTTCAGCGATAAGGGTGGACGTATCATCCCAGTGCTTATTTTCTGTGGTGGTAGTGCAATAATGCTGTTTTTAACCGGGATGTCTCACTCATTGTTTATGATCTATCTTTTTATGGGTTTAAAAACATTGATTGGTGCGGGGGCAATGTCTCTCATGTATACCTATTTAGCAGAATCGTTCCAAACTAGCATTAGAGGTATTGCAAGTGGGATTATTTTCAGTATGTCTCGTATTATTCTTGCTTGTTTGACATTCTTGTGTCCAATCCTTTTCGCGCAATATGGCTGGTTCGGTCCTAACGCTTTCAATGCCTGCTTCTTTATTGTTGCTGCAGTTGTTGCTATTACGATGGGAAAGAAGACTGCAGGTGTTTCTCTTGAAGATTTACATTGTGGTGATGCTTGTTCAGATGATGTTGATAGCAATACAAAATGATGTATCGAAAAAAACATTATATGTAGGATAGTACAGCTTTTATTTGATGGATGGAGCTACTTATATATCAGATAATGAACCTAAATTGAATGACTATTTTTTAAGGAGGATTTTATTATGGAAAAGCTAGCAAATAAGGTACTTATTCTTGGCATTGATGGATTAGATCCTAAACTGGTCAATAAATACATCAAAGAAGGGCGTATGCCTCATTTTAAAGAATTTATTGAACGTGGAGCTGCGAACAACGAATTGAAGATGATTGGTGGTCATCCTACTGTTACGCCACCAATGTGGACGACACTTTCTACTGGTGCAAGTCCTTATGTCCATGGCGTCTTTGATTTTTTCCGAAAAGGTGATCGGATTGGTGAAGCATGCTACAATTTTGATTCGCGTAATAGTAATGCAGAACCATTGTGGAATGTTACAGCAGAAGCAGGTTTGAAGACACTTGTATGGCATTGGCCGGGCTCTAGTTGGCCACCAACTTCAACAAATCCTAATTTGAATGTTGTTGATGGAACGCAGCCAGAAGGTGTAAATTGTGGGGTCGCTGGTGTGGACATTGAGCATCTGGTCATTGCAAGCGAGCAGACACCAAGTGTTATTTTCCGTCGCAAAGCTGCTTCAGATACAAATGTACCATGTTATATTGATGGTATGGAAATCGAAGATAATGATAATGCGTCTCAGATTGATCTTTGTAATGTATCTACCGGTTCAGTAAGTGGTGTTATGACATTGGAAGCAGCTTCCGTTGCTGGTCTTTCTGAAACGCCTTTGGATGTTGTTATGTCGCCAATTCACTTAGCAGAGAAATGGGAATTTGATATTCCAGAAGGAGCAAAGGAATTTACTATTTTAAATAGTGAAGGTCTTATTCGCCGACCATCATTAATTTTGAAAAATGATAAAGGAATTTATGATACGGTTGTTATTTATCGTAATAAAAAAGATTCTACACCTATTGCAACTCTTAAAAATAATGTATTTACCGGTGATATTATTGACGAAGCAATCGTAAATGATAAACCTGTTATGACCAACCGTAATATGCGTGTTCTCGAATTGGCTCAGGATGGTTCCACTCTTCGTATGTGGATTTCTACTGCAATGGACTTCCACAATGATGCACTTTGGTATCCAAAATCTCTTTTACCCGAGGTTATTGAACATGCTGGTTATCCTCAGCCAGTATGTCTGTCTGGTGGCCATGATAGAAGACTCATTGCAGATTGTATGGGTGCAAATTGGGATTACGCCGGAGAATGGAATGCGAATGTCTTGAAGTATATGGCAAGAGAAAAAGGCTATGATGTGATTTTCTCTCATTTTCATAATGTTGACTTGCAAGGACATATGCTTGTTGCTTACTTGAAAAAAGGTAGTAAATTAGCCCCTGAAGTATGTCAAGAATTGTTTGCTCAGGTATATGAACAAACTGACAGATATCTTGCTCGTGTTATGCCACTTCTTGATGAGGGATGGACGATTCTGGTCGTCTCTGATCATGGTCAGGTTTGTCCTGAGCATGACTATAATTGCTTGGCCGTAACTCCATTTATTGATGGTATCACAATGACAAGGTTGGGATATACGGTACTCAAAAAGGATGAGAACGGGAAAGAGTTACCAGAAGTTGATTGGTCAAAAACTAGAGCTGTTTCTTGGCGAATGGGGGAAATTTGGATCAATCTCAAAGGCAGAGATCCGGAAGGAATTGTTGATCCTGCAGATAAGTATGAGTTAGAAGAGCAAATTATCACGGATCTATACAAGCTGACTGATCCGAAGACAGGTTATCGTAATGTGCTTATGGCATTGAGAAATAAGGATGCGATAGTTCTTGGCATGGGTGGTCCTAATGCTGGTGATATTATCTTCTTTAATGCAGAAGGTTACAACGCAGATCATGCTGATTCTATTTCTACCATTGAAGGTTTTGCAGATACATCTGTAATGTCTACATTTATTGCAGCTGGTCTTGGAATCAAGAAAAATTTCCGGACGCCTCGCATTATTAAACATGTGGATGTAACGCCTACGGTTGCTGTTCTTATGGGTGTAAGAATGCCTGAACAATGTGAAGGTGCACCAGTGTATCAGATTTTTGAAAAATAAAGAATAGAAGGCTGAAGGGGCTGTCACACAAACGAAAAAATGTTTGTGCGACAGCCCCTTTTTGCATGGCTTAATATAAGGAACGATAGATGGCTTCGATTTGGTCGCGGTCCAGCGGTACAAAGTTATTAACGAGCAAGCGTTGTTGACCGGCGGAAACAGCATCGGCAAATTCGGCAATTTGCGCTTCTGTCATGCCATAGGCGTGCAGTGGTTTTTTCTGCACAAGATGGTTAAGCAGGTCCTCAAGCGTGTCATAGACGGCGGCGGTATCGCAGCCGAGAATGTCAGCCATGCGTGCATTGAGCACGGCAATTTCACCGTCCTGGCGCACCTGCATATAGGCTTTCATAACGCCGGTGAACATGGCATAGTTGGATTCACCGTGTGGCACATGGAAAGTGCCGCCGAGTGGATAGCTCAGCGCATGAACGGCGGCGCAGCCAGCGTTGGAGAAGGCGATACCGGCGTAAGTGCTGGCGATGAGGAAGTTTTCAAGCAGCGGTTTACGCGCTTCTGGACCTTCGGCAACAATGGTTTTGAAGCCGTGCAAGATGAGGTCGATGGCTTCGTAGCTCAGGAGCTTTGACAGCGGCGTGGCTTTTGGCGACAACGCCGATTCCACTGCATGAATCAAGGCATCAATAGCGCTGGTGGAAAATGGTTCCATTGGCAGGCTTTCAAGCAGTTCCGGAATCAGCACCGCGTCGTCCGGGAAGAGCGCAGGGTTGCCATAGCCGGCCTTGGTGCTGCGGCTTACCAGAGCGAGCGCAGCAACGCTGGTCACTTCGCTGCCGGTGCCGCAGGTGGTTGGCACGAGCACCAGCTGGCGCACCTTCTTTGGCGTGCGTTTTCCGTCGTACAAATCGAGCACAGGTGATACCTGGTCGAGCACGAAGAACTTGGCAACATCAAGCACACTGCCACCGCCAACGGCGATGATGCGCTTGTAATCGCCGGTGATGTCACGGTCCATCGCTTCAACCATTTCATCGGTTGGTTCGCCCTGGCCGTAATCCTTTGGATAGATGAAATCACAGTCCAGATGGAACGCAGCAAAGAAATCGTCATAGAAATGACGGCTGGTGAAAAGCAAATCACCCTTTCCGATACTGAACGTTTCGACAAACGTTTTAACAGAATCCAGTTGATGCAGGGTTGGTTTCATAACAAATTGACTCATGGGGGAGCCTCCTTTACGAAAAGTTGCTATCTGTATTGTAAAACTTTCCGTTGCTACACGCAACCGTGGCTTGATTCCAATCATGCTCTTGCGCTATGATACGAGAAGAAAGGGGAGAGCAGCATGGTGATTTTTATTGTCAATGAAGCCAGCGGCCGTGGGCGTGCCGGCAAGATTTGGCAGCGTATGCGTAGAGCATTGTTGGAGATGGGCGTGCCGTTTCAGGATTGGCACACCCATCAGCCCGGCGAGGCCACAGCGCTGGCTGCGCTTGCCAGCAAGCAAGCGGGGGAAACGGTGCGCTTGGTGGTTGTGGGTGGTGATGGCACGGTCAACGAAGTGTTAAACGGCATCACCGATTTTTCGCGCGTTGCCTTGGGCGTTGTGCCTATTGGCAGCGGCAATGATTTCGCCCGTGGGCTGAGGTTGCCGCGTGATCCTGGTAAAGCACTGGAACGTGCATTAAGCGCCGATGGCGGCGTGCGTATTGATATAGGACAAGTAACGGTAGATGGACAGGCGCCGCGGCGTTTTGGCATCAGCGCCAGCGTGGGTATGGACGCCTGGATATGTGCTGAGGTTGATGCCTCTCTTGCAAAATCGGGCCTTAACCATTGCGGCATGGGCAATCTAACCTATGGGTTTATGACGCTCTCCGCTGCCTGGCATTTGCAAACAGCGCGTGGCAAAGTGTGCCTGACAACACCACAGGGTGTCTACACGCGCTCCTTGCAGGAGCTTATCTTCATGGCGTGCATGAACTTTCCGTGGGAAGGCGGCGGCGTGCCGGTTGCGCCTGGCGCAGATGCACGCGACGGCTATTTTTCGGTTTGCCTGGCAGAAGCGCTTTCACGGCCGCAGGTTTTTAGAAAACTGCCGCTTTTGGCACTCGGCCGCCATGTGCATACAAACGGCGTGACCCTTCTCAAAGCCAGCCGCGTGGACGTGCAGCTGGAAACGCCGCTCTATATGCACGCCGATGGCGAAGTGCCTGGACGTGTGCGCCGCGCTAGTTTTGAGGTGCTGCCGCAGAAGCTGCGAGTTTTGGTGTGATAAAGATGAAACTATAAGGCGCCATGCAAAACGGTGGGTTTTGCATGGCGCCTTGTTGCGTTTAGGTGTGGCGGTGTGTGTAGCTTGTTACGGCGAGAATGGCAAAGAGCATCAGTTCAACAGCGGCGCAACAGCTCATGGCGATGGGCGTCCAGCAGATGAAATCGCCAATTTGCAGAAAGCCGAAATCGCGCATGGCATAGAGGGTGCAAGCCTGCATACAAACGCCGGAGCTTGGCAGCAGCGTAAGCAGCCAGTCGGTGATGCCCGATGCTGATGGTGCAACCATGTAGACAATGACGGGGAGGATGCAGAGCAGAAGGGCGCCGCCGGTAGCAATGACGAGATTTTTCAGGCGTGAAGAAAGCAGGAGAATGGCGCAGACGCTGGCGAGAATGGTGAGCAGCGCAAGCGCAGAAAGCAGCAGCTGAAATTCGCCAAGGTTAAAAGGCAGGGGTGCCGTAGGGCTGAGCAGAGGGAGCAGCTGCACGGACATATCGAGCAGTTCCCAGCCATAAAGGCTGTTGGAAACGAACCAATAAAGTGCGAGACAAAAGGCGGAAAGCACGCCGCAGAGGGCAAGACTGACCCCAACGCGTGTTAGCCCGAGGCGTGTGCGGCCGTTTTTCGTGCAGCGTTGAATGTCATCGGCTCCTGTTTGGTAATCGCTGCTGAACACCGGCGCAGTGATGAGGGCGCAGCAGAAGAGGAGCACCAGCGCCAGCAACACCATATAGTCGAGGGCGGTCGAATCTACACCGGCTTCATAGGTGAATGGTGTTTCCACTTTGTCGTAGAGCTTGACAAAATAGTTCCCCGGTGCAGGGTCATTTGGATACTGCATATCGAGCAGGCTTTGAATACGGGCGGGTGCTGCCTCGTAGTAGCTCGTGACATCTGCGGGGTCAATGGCAAGATAGGATGTTGGCTGCCCATTTTCATCAGGGTAGAGGTCGCCAAGCCCTGTCAGGAGTGGCTGCACAGCGTTGACTTCGGCATAGGCAGCATCTGGCAAATCAAAACTGGTTTCCGCACCGTAGCGGGCGTAGACATTTTGAAATGTGGTGAGGGCTTCTTGTACATCTTTGGCAGAGACAGTGCCGGCAATGCCTTGCTGGAGGTTTTTGTCGTATTCAAGGGCAGCCATACCGGTCAGCTGTTCGCCATCTGGTTTGTTGGAGATGAGATAGGTTGTTGGCACCCACGCCAGAAAGATGGTAAAGACCACCATAAAGGCGATAAGCGCAAGGCTGCGGCGGCTTTTTAGCAGGCGTTTCAATTCAAGCATGAAGAGACGCATGATATCACATCCTTTCGTGGGGAAAGAGCCAGAGAAAGAGATCTTCCAAACGTGGCTCGCAAGGTGTGGAACCGGAAACGGCTGATTGGTCGGCGAGATAACGCAGGGTAACGCTGCCGTCAGGTTCGTTTTTCAGGCTGGCAATGATGAGCGTTTGCTCCCAGCGTGGCAGCTCTGCTGCTGGAATACGCGCCGTCCAAACTTTTCCGGCAATTTCTTGCACGAGCGTTTCTGTGCGACCGCTTGTAATCAGATGTCCCTCTTTCATGATGGCATTTTGCATGGCAATGTATTCGACGTCCGACACAATATGCGTGGAGATCAGCACGATGCGCCCCTGAGCAAATTCCGAAAGCAGGTTGCGAAAACGCACACGCTCGCTGGGGTCCAAGCCGCTTGTTGGCTCGTCGAGAATGAGCAACTCCGGCTCAGCCAACAGGGCTTGTGCAATGCCCACACGGCGTTTCATGCCGCCAGAGAGTTTGGCAATGCGTTTCTTGCGGACATCGGCAAGGCCGAGTTGTTCCAATAACGCATTGATGCGGCTGCGTGCGAGGGGCTTTGTCAATCCTTTGAGTGCCGCCATGTAGTCAAGATAGTCGGTGACGGTAAACGAGGGATAAAAGCCAAATTCTTGTGGCAGATAGCCAATCACCTGGCGGTAGGCACTGCCAAGCTGTGTGATAGGCAGCCCGTCATAGCGAATTTCGCCGGAAGTGGGCTGCATGATGTCGCAAATCATACGCATCAGCGTGGTTTTGCCGGCGCCGTTGGCGCCCAAGAGGCCCCAAACGCCCGGCGTGAGGGAAAGTGTTACATTGTCTACGGCGGTTTTGTCTTTGAAGCGTTTGCTCACGCCGTCAATCGTTAATTCCATGGAAATCTCCTTTCTCATGCGGAAAGTTGCAGTTCAGTGAAGCGGTGGTCACGCAAAAGGTGACGCAATGTATACAGGCAGTAGAGAAGAAGCACCAGCGAGAGCGCAAGCCCCGGCAGGAAGAGGTCGTCCAGTGGCGGCAGATGGCGGCTGCTGAAATGGAACATGGCGCAAAGCAGTGCACCCCAGGCGATGCTGTCCAGGAAAAAACGCTGTGGCGACAAGCGTTCGAGCATGGTTAAAACGCCGCTGGCTGCCAGTAAAAATGGCACCATCAAGCAAAGCGAGAGCGTTTCGGGTGTCAGAGGAATGAGAAAAAGGCTGTATCCCCAAAGCCCGGCAAGCATGGCGACATCGCCAAGGCCGACAAGAAGCAATTTGGCGGCAAGCAGGCGCACAGAAGAAAAATAGGTGGCTGCTTCTGTTTCATGCATATGGTAGAGCGCAGCGTCAGACACAAACGGCAGTGCCGTGAGCATCACAAGCACCGACAGACAGCAGAGCACTTGCATCATCAAGTGCGGATTGGCGAAATAATAGGCACCGTAGATGAAGTTCAGCGCATTGTTGGCCACAAGCAAGCAAAGTGCCTGCACAAGCCAAATCTTCCAACCGATGAAACGCACCTGCGCGCGCAAAAAAGCGGCAAAACTGAGCGGCTTTTTGTGCTTTGCCAATGCTTGTGTCGCTAAGGCGACTGTTTGCTGCTTTTGTGAGTCGCCGGATGACGGTGGCGGTGTTTGCAGAGCATTTTGCAGGGTGGCATAAAATTCCTGGTTTTTCATCGTTCTTTTCCTTTCTCATAGATGGTGCGGAGGCGTTTTAACGCTGCACGCAGCCGTGATTGTACGGTGCGTAGCGGCAGCGCAGTCACTTCGGCAATTTCACGCAAGGTGAGCGACTGCCCGAAGCGCAAAAGCACAATCTCGCGCTGTGTTTCCGGCAGTTGCGCCACCATATCGCGCAGCGATTCCCGTGCTTGCAGCTCGGTGAGCGCAGCATCGTCATAAACAGGCTCCGGCGCTTCGTCTAAGGGCGCATCGTGCAGGTAGTGGCGGCGCGCCATATCAATGCAGGTGTGGCGTGCAATCTGATAGAGAAAGGCACGGCAGTGACCACGCTGTTTGTAGCGATCCAGATAGCGGATAAACTTGAGAAACGTCTCCTGTGCAGCGTCCTCTGCCAGCGTTGGCTGTGGTGCGTGCCACCGGCAGTAGCGAACGATGTCTTCATAATAGCGATTCACTAACGCTTCCGCCGCCTCGGCATCGCCGTCTTGCATACGCCGAATCAAATGGTCGTCGTCGTGCACACGCCTCACCTCCTTGTCATTTGAAAAACGTTCTTCATCTATGATAGCGAATCGGCGATGAAAAATGATTAAGGTGCGGAGAAATTTTTTTGCAGCGATGCAGGCAACCAACGCTGACCTGTTTCGTCAGCGCTGGTTGGTTGGCAGAACAGGGCGTGTTTTGTAGAATAAGGGCAGGAGGTGTGAATACGATGAAAAATCCGAACGAACAGAAAAATCATCTCGCCTATAATCTTGCCACCTTGCGTAAGCAGCACCGGCTGACGCTGGAAGAAGTGGCTGAGCGCATCGGCGTTACTAGGCAGGCGGTGGCGAAATGGGAAACCGGTGAAAGTATGCCGGATATTGTAAATTGTGACGCCTTGGCGGCGCTTTATGATGTGTCGCTGGACGATCTTGTTCATTTTGATCAGGAGGCCAATGGTATTGGCGTGCCGCCGAAAAATAAGCATCTTTTTGGTATGGTACAAGTTGGCGAGCGTGGGCAGATTGTCATTCCTAAAAAAGCGCGTGAGCTTTTGGGGTATAATACTGGTGATATGCTCGTGGTGCTCGGTGACACGACCCCTGGCAATGCTGGCTTGGCATTGATGGCCAGCGATGTATTCTTGAGTATGGCGCAGTGGGCTATGGACAATATCAGCGGAAGGGGCGAAAAATCATGAGCATCATGTTGAATGTACAGCACCTTTGCAAAACTTATCCCAGCTTTACGCTAAACGATGTGAGTTTTTCTCTGGCATCGGGGCGCATCATGGGGCTTATCGGCAAAAATGGCGCAGGAAAGAGCACAACGTTAAAAGCGATGCTCAACATGGTTTGTCCGGACAGCGGTACGATTACGATGATGGGACAAGATTTCTACGCAGATGAAGCGTGTTGTAAACAGGCGCTTGGTGTGGTGCTGGGTGGTATTCATTTCTATAAAGAAAAGCGTTTGGCGCAAATCACGCGTGTGACGCGCCGTTTCTACGAACATTGGGACGAAACTGCTTACGAACGCTATATGCAAATGTTTGCGCTTGATGAACAGAAGCGCGTGAAAGAGCTTTCAGAAGGGATGAAAGTGAAGTATCTGATCGCACTGGCTCTTTCGCACGATGCTAAATTGTTTATTTTTGACGAGCCGACGAGTGGTTTGGATCCGGTGGCGCGGGAAGATTTGCTGACGCTTTTTCGTCAACTGGTACAGGATGGGCAACGCAGTATTCTTTTTTCAACGCACATTACGTCTGACCTGGATAAATGTGCTGATGACATTACTTACATTAAAGATGGTCATCTTGTTGCCAGTGCTGACAAGCAGACATTTATTGACAGCTTTCAGCATTTGTGTCAGATAGGGGAGCAGGCATTGTCTCTGGAGGAGATCATGGTGCGTAACGAAGGGAGGACATACGATGTCTAAATTACTCATGAAGGAATGGCTGCTTGCTGCGCCGGCGGTGGATGTGATGTTTGTCTTTTTGGGTGCGCTTGTTTTGGTGCCGGCTTATCCCTATGGCATGGTGTTCTTTTTTGGAATGCTGGCGGTGATGTTCTCGTTTCAGTTTGCCAGAGAAAATGCAGATTTGTTTTACACCATCCTATTGCCTGTCGGCAAGCGCGATGTGGTCAAAGGAAAGCTGTTGTTGGTGGTAAGCATTGAGCTTTTGCAACTATTGTTGACGGTGCCGTTTGCCCTTGTGCGGCCCTGGCTCTTGGCTGGCGGTAATCCTGTTGGCATTGAAGCGAATGTGGCGTATTTTGGCTTTGGGCTTGTGATTTATGCCGTGTTCAATGTGATTTATCTGAGCGTTTTCTTTCGCGATGCCGTGTGTGTTGGTAAGGCTTTTATCGTTGCCAGCATACCGGCTGTGCTGCTCATCGTTTGCATGGAAGCGGCGGTTCATCTACCGGCACTCGTCTGGCTCGACAGTTTGAATTGGCATGATCAACTTCGTCAGCTGCCCATTCTTGTCCTTGGCGCGGTGGTTTATGGCATTTCTACGGTGTTGAGTTATCGTGTGGCCATGCGCCATTTTGAACGTGTGGATCTATGATATAAACGAACGCCCAGCGTTCGCTCAAAAGAGAGCGTGCGCTGGGCGTTTGCCGTTTACTGGTAATAGTGTGTGATGGCTTTGTGGACATAGTCGGCGGTGCCTGCTGCGTGGCGGTCGATGGTTGCACGAAAGCGGTCATCGCTGGTGTACATCTCGCCAAGACCGGCGAGAATCTCTTTGGTGCAGGTGTAGTAGTTTGTGGTGATATGTTCTTGCAGACGTTTGACAAGGTTTTGCACTTCAGCGGATTCTGGCGCGAAACCATGTTCCATGGCGGCGGCAAATTCGGTGAAAATGTGCTGCATTTCGGCGTTTAGTGCTTGCCATTTTTCGGTATTGTAGTGCTTTGTTTTCATTTCATGTTCATGGTAGATGTCGCTCGTTCCCCATTTTTCCTTTGCTTCGGCTTCATAGGCGGCGCGTTTGGCTTCAAATGCGCTGTTGTCAAAAACGGTCATATTGATTACTCCTTCTTGTGCGTTGTCGATGGCGGTAATGAGCCGGTCGAGACGCTCACGCTTTAGGAGCAACAGCTCTTTTTGCGCCATCAACGCTTGTGTCCTGTCGTAATTTGGAGATGTGAGCAGGGTGCAAATTTGTTTCAGCGGGAAATCCAACTCACGATAGAATAAAATTTCCTGCATACGAACCAGCGAGGTATCGTCGTAGTACCGATAGCCATTCTGTGCGTCCACGGAAGCTGGTGTAAGCAAGCCGATCTCGTCGTAATAATGCAGTGTGCGCACACTGACACCGACAAGGGCAGCAAAATCTTTGATTTGCATATTCATGGTTCTCATCTCCTTGCATCTAGCATACGCCCTTACGTTACGTAAAGGTCAAGGGTTTTTTGAAAAAATAAACGCCTGCTGAATACTCGGTGTAACGAGCATCAGCAGGCGTTTGCTGGTGATGGCATCAGTTTTTGCAAAGCAGGGCGATGACGTCCTCGATGTGCGTGATGCGATGGTCGCAGTCTACGTTGGCAGGAGCGGTGTTATGGTCGAAATAAATCGCCAGTAAGCCGGCGTTTCTGGCAAACTGCATATCGCCTGCGGAATCGCCG
The DNA here is from genome assembly GCA_963558655.1 of uncultured Peptococcaceae bacterium. Taxonomy (GTDB): domain Bacteria; phylum Bacillota; class Peptococcia; order Peptococcales; family Peptococcaceae; genus UMGS1590. The sequence goes on along the minus strand of CAUWHJ010000012.1, from coordinate 6,960 downwards.
ACCATGGCGACTTCGTTTGCTGTGAGGGCGAAACGGGTGCAGAAGTGTTCTGCCATATCCGGCGCCGGTTTGGGATGGGCGATGCGGTCTGCGGTAAAGACGGCATCAATTTTATTGGCAATGCCCATTTTTTCCAAAGCGTGTATGGTGGAGGCGTAGCTGTCGGAGGTTGCCACACCGGTGAAAATGTTTTGTGCGTGCAGCGCATCTAAAACAGCGTGGAGATTACCGGTGGGCTGAGCGGTGCCATCACGCAAGCAGGCGTATTCGAGATAGGTTTCACAGAGACGGGCGAAGAGGACATCGTTTTCGGTTGTTATGCCTCTTTCAGCAAGCACTGCCATCATGGCGCCGATTACATCAGCGTTGGTGCCAGCAACAACCGGCGATTCCGCAATCAGCGTTTCGCCGTCAAAGCCGCAGGCCTCTTCCAATGCGTGGCGCAGGGGCGTGTTGTTTTCCTGCCCCAGCTCACGCAACGCGAAGTCTACAGTGTGGCGAATGGGTGCAAGCCAGAAGGTGGCAAGGTCTAGCAGGGTGTCGTCTTTGTCAAAAAGTACGCCGCGAATCATTGTGCGTTCTCCTGTTCAAGAAAATGAGCGTTGGTCCAGGCGGTTTTGCCGGCATAGTCTATGCACTCGATGCGTACATAGGTTTCTGTGCCTTTGAGCTGGTGCTCGATGTGCTGAAGCCCATCGCGGGTTGGTGCAATAACGGTGGCACCGGCATTGATGTAGCCGCCGCAGATAAAGTTCACACGTTCGCAAGCGCTGCAATCAATCCAGACGGTGTTGTTTTCTTTGATGCCCCAGTTGTAAATGCTTGGCCCGCTGGAAGAATAATAGTGGCCGGCAAGCATGGCATTTATGATGGCATCATGGTCGAGTTGCTGGGCTTTTACAGAGATCCAACCGCCGCAGGCGTCGTCAAAAATGCCTTCGTTGTGGTTGTCGTCTGAGGCGAAAGCGAAAAGTTGACGGCCACTGCGCAGAATTTTATCCCAATAGGTGGTGTCATAGCCGGTGGCTGATTCATTGACGGTGCCGTAGTTATAAATTTCAAGTGCCCAGATGCCCTCAAGATCGCAGAAGTCTTCGGCATCGACACGGCTCCAGATGGGATGATTGTAGGTGACAAGACAACCGTGGCTTTTTAAGGTGTCGCGCACGCTTTCTGCCACAGCAAGCCCGTTCCACTGATCTTCATAAACTGGCACTGGCAGATGTTCAAGATGGCTGAAATGCACTGTGGCGGCTTCTTGCATGGCGCTGGTACCGAGAATACCGTGCATATGATGTGTTTTCAGGCGGGCATTATCGTTTGCGGTATCAATGAGATTGGCGGAGGCTTCCAGGCCAGGCAAAATGATGAAATCATCGCTGTTAAACTGGGTGCGATAGTCGGTGTAGCGGTCATGGTCGCTTAAGCAAAGAAAAGCGTAGCCTTGGCTTTTGAAGAGACGGACGGATTCTTCTGGTGTGAGATGGCCGTCGGAATTAGTGGTATGGCTGTGTAAGTTGCCTTTATAAAAGTGGCCGGTTTCTGGCAAAATGGTAATGGGTTTAAACATGGGCAGGCTCCTTTTCAACACCGCGGATAGAGAGGCAATCGTGCTCAGGAATAGAAAGCCAAACATCGGTGTTTATATCGTAAATATTAAAACTGCGGAAGAGCGTGTCAACATAGAGGCGCATGGTGTCGCATTGTACGGTGTAGCGCAGTACGTTGCCGCGTGGCACACTCTGAGTGATTTTGCCGTGCAGAACGACAATGTTGTCTTCGTTTTCTGGTTTATCCAGCGAAATAGAGATGGTTTCCGGACGAATGGCCACCGTATTACCGGCTTCGATTGGCAGGTGGGTTGCTTTGTAGAACGTGGTGCCGTCAATTTGGTTGTAGCTGCCGATGAAGCTGGCGGCGAAGGTGGAGACTGGTTTCGTGTAGACATTAACAGGGCTGCCAGCCTGCTCGATACGACCAGCGTGGAACAGCTCAATCACATCGCTCATGACCATGGCTTCATCTTGATCGTGGGTGACGAAAACAGTGGTCAGCCCAAGTTCGACGTGAATTTCACGGATACGTGTTTGCAATTCTTTGCGTAGTTTGGCGTCAATAGCAGAGAGCGGTTCATCTAAAAGCAAAACCTTTGGCTCGGTGACAATAGAGCGTGCCAGCGCCACACGTTGCTGCTGCCCGCCGGAGAGATTGGCAGGGTAGGATTTTTCTTTGCCCTTGAGGTCAACCAAAGTGATGGCATCGCGCACTTTTTTCTCGATAACATCTTGTGGCTGTTTTTGCATCTTGAGCCCAAAGGCGATGTTTTGTTCCACGTTCATATTGGGAAAGAGAGAGTATTGCTGAAATACCATGCCGATGTTGCGCTGGCTGGCAGGCATATGGGTAATGTCCTGACCATCAAGAATAATTTGACCACTGGTCACTGTTTCAAGTCCGGAGAGACAACGCAGCAGGGTAGACTTGCCACAGCCCGATGGACCCAGCAGGGTCACAAGTTCTCCTTTGTTAATGTTCAGATTGATTTCGTTTAAGACGGTATTTTTACCAAACTGTTTGACGACGTTTTTGAATTCAATATAAGCCATTTATAATGGTCCTCCCTATCATGTCCCTATGGGGGTGATGTTTTTTTATAGACATTAACGCTCTTCAGAGGTACTGGAATTATTTTTTTGCAGTTTGAGCATAAGCCCGGTAACGAGAAAAACAACAGCAAAGATGACGACAACAATAGCACTGGCCAAGCCGCTGGACGTGTACATATTCTCGTTGAGATAGACCGAGACGTTTTCGTAGTTGTTGCCGGCAATGTTATTAGCGAGCACGAAATCGCCAAAGACAATACTTTCAGCAAGCAGCGAAGAAACGAGAATACCAGAAAAAATGTTTGGCAAAATCACTTTTATGTACGCTTGGAAGCGGCCACAGCCAAGTACCTCGGCAGCTTGAATGAGTGTTTTCGCGTCGATGGCGTTGAGACTGTTGCGAATGCCCTGGTAAATATATGGTAGTACCAAAATGGAATAGGCACCGAAAAGCATCAGCATACGGTTGGAAAGAATGCCGTCTGCGGTAGCGTAAATAGAAATGATAGAAATTGAAAGAATGACCCCTTGCAGTGCATAAGGGACCATGCAGATGAACTGCATATAGCTGCCGAGCTTGTGATTCATGACCGTGACTGGATACATGGCCAAAAGCAGCAAAATGATGGTGACAATGACGCTGACGGCGCAGAGAATCAGCGTGCGTCCGATGGCCAGCCAGAAATCAGTGTCGGCGAACAGTTCTGTGTAGTTGCGGAGCGTGAATCCGTGCGGCAGAACGCCTGTCCATTCGGTGAACAATGAATAGACAAATGTGGCGAGAAAGGGCGTGATAAGGTAAATCGCGATGATGACAAGCACGATCTTCGCAACAAGGCTTGTTTTTTTCTTCATACCAGGTCACGTCCTTTCGTATTGCGTTTGGTAAAGTAGTTGTTAATGAGAGTGGCAATGACCATGAGCAAGATCAAAACCACAGCTAAAGCGCCACCGGTAGCACGGTCGATTTCCACATCGCCCTTGTATTTCGAGGTGATTTGCAGCGCCAACAGGGCGTAGTTGTTGCTGACCAGGGCATAGGCACTGGCATAAGCGGCAAGCGCATTGGCAAAAAGCACCGAGAGTGTGCCGAGAATACTTGGCAAGAGGTTTGGAATGGCGATGCGGAACCAGTAATCCAGAGGGCCAGCGTTTAGCAGCATAGCAGCCTGACGCCATTCAGGACGAATACCGGAAAATGCCGGAATGAGCAAAAGCGTTGAGAGAGGAATTTGAAAATAGATATATAGGAGCATCAACCCATTGCCGGAGTACAGGTCGAAACTGGATAAAAACGGAATGTTGTGCTCTTGTGCAAGAATGGTGAGCACACCGGTGTTGCCCATCAGTACCATGAAGGCGAAAGCCAGTGGCACGCCAGAGAAGTTCGACGTCATATTGAGGAGCATGGTGAAAGCATTCTTCACCTTCGCAGAAGATTCCGTGGCAAAACGTGCACCAATGAAGGCAACGATGATACCAATGATTGCAGAGATCAAACTGATCTTAACACTGTTGATGATGGCTTGCTGATAAAGTGGTGTGGTGAAAATTTTAATAAAGTTTTCAAGTCCGAAAGATTCGCTTTCCTTACCAATGAGACTGCTGTAGACGAGTTGCAAAAGTGGCAGCAATTCGTAAAGAATAACGACCACAGCGAATGGAAGTAAGGCGAGGTATCCGATGTGTTTATTTTTCATTGTAACCTCCTAAAAACAGGCATCCGCCTACGCAGATGCCTGTATCTTACTGAATGTGTATGACAAACGGGATACTATTGGATCATTGGAATGATGTTTTCCTGCCAGTAGGTGATGACGTCTTCGGTAACATCGGTCCATTTATCATAGTCGATGGTTTGTACTTGGTCTCCATACTGAGATTCGTCAATCATCTTGGCTTTGACATCTTCTGGAATTTCCACATCAGAACGGATTGGGGTAGCATAGCCCTTTGCAAGGTTGATCTGCCCTTCATCACTGAGAATGTATTCACGAGCCAGACAAGCGGCTGCTGGATGAGGCGCGTTTTTATTGATGATGGTTGCATAAGCGGAGCGGACGGACGCATCTTGAGGAATGTTGATGGTGAACGATGCGTCAGGATTATTCTTGACAGCGTTGTCACGATAGTTCAGTGCGTTGTAGTCCCAAAGCAAAGCGCAGGCGATTTCGCCGCTTTCGATACGAGCTACAGACGTGTCGCCAATGTCGAGGCGCCCTTCTTCAGCGAGCTTGCTGAGAAAATCGTATGCTGGCTGCATATTGTCAATGCTGCCGCCCATAGCGTAAGCGATGGCAAGTACAGCGTGCTGTGCCTGTGCAGCCGCAGAAACATCACCAATCGTCACTTTGTAGTCGCCTTCGAGAATATCGGCAAAGCTCTTTGGTGCATTTGGTACCTGATCGTCGTTGGTGATGATGGAGATGGTGCCATAATAGCCGCTGACCCAGTCACCGTCGTCGTCCTTGGCCCAGTCAGGAATGCTATCCCAATAGCTGGTTTTGTATTTCAATGTCACGCCTTCATCTTCAGCCACAGGCCCCCACTGTTGACCCACATCGCCAATGTCTTTCGTTCCCTTTTCGCCTTCTTCTTTGAACATAGCGATTTCTTCAGAGCTGGACATATCAAGGTCGGTGTGTTCGATGCCATAAGTATCGGTCAGTTCCGTCCAGGTTTCCACCCAGTTGGCCCAGGTATCTGGCATACCAACGGAAGCAATTTCGCCTTCTTCCTTAGCCTGTGACTCCAAATCCTCAAGCGCCATACTGTTGTAGTCAACAGCAGCTTCTTCTTGTGGTGCAGAAGCCTCATCACTTGAACCGCCGCCGCAGCCGGCAAGGCTCACAGTAAGGGTGGCCGCTAAGAGCAGAGCAGTAATCGTTTTGACATTCTTTCTCATCTTGTTTTGTGTTCTCCTTTCTTTTTCGCAAGATGCGATCATGTTTTTTATCATAAAGGTTGTGTGTAAAGTGTCCAAGCAGGTGAATGTTAAATGTGTGAAAATGATGCAGTACATCGCATCGCCCGTTCGGTTTACAATACGCAAAGCCCTTGGCAAGATGTGTCGCAAACGATGGTGCGTGGGCTTCCGCCATTTGCGAGGCAACCATTCTTGTAAAAACTTGTTGTATGAACAACAAAATTGCTTTACACAAATCGTAGTGATGGACAAAGAGAAAGCGGGAACGTTAGCGGCTTTCGAGAATGTGGAGAATTGTAAAAACTTGTTCGGAAATAAACAAACCTAATGCAATTCTTGCGCGGATTCGTTATACTAGTAGCTAAGCTATCAATGACAGGGAGGGGACATTTACACTTATGATAGAAATTATTGCAGACAGCACCTGCGATTTGACACAGGAAGAACTCGACCGTTACGGCGTGCATCTCTTGCCGCTGCATATCCTCATGGGCGATGAAGAACATCGTGATGGCCCGGGCTTTGATATGCAGAAAATGTACGACTGGGCAGATGCCAATCAGTCCACACCAAAGACTTCGGCCCCATCACTGGAAGACATGATTGCCTTGCTTGAGCCAATTCTTGAGCGTGGCAATGATGTTATCGGCTTGCCGATTGCAGCACCGCTTTCTTCTTCGGGCAACGTGATGCGTGTTGCGGCTGAAAGCCTTGGCGCAGGAGACCGTGTGCACGTGGTTGACACAACAACGCTTTCCTACGGCATCGGCATCATGGCAATGAAAGCCACAGAAATGGCGCGTGCTGATATGCCATTGGCGACCATTCTCGCCGAACTGGAAAGTATGGCAAAGCGTGTTCATGTAAGTTTTGTGGTAGATACCCTGACTTATCTCTATCGTGGTGGCCGTTGCAGTGGTGTGGCAGCGTTGGCAGGGAACGTACTGCGTATTCACCCACGCATCGCTGTTACCGATGAAGGCACCCTCATTCCCGACCATAAATATCGTGGAAAGATGCATCACGTTATTGATGCGTATGTGGACGACATCATGCCGCATCTGGAAAAAGCTGATACTGAATATGCAGCCATCGTTCATTCCGGCGGCGTGGAGCCAGAACTCATTCAGCGTGCATACGACCGAGTGGCAGCACTTGGCCGTTTTAAGCACATCATTGTTGGACGTGCTGGCGGTGTTATTTCCAGCCATTGTGGACCTGGTACCTTTGGCATGGGCTACTTTGATGCGAAAAACTAAATCAAGACAAATAGAAACGCCTGAGCACATTCGCTCAGGCGTTTTTTGTGGCAATATTTTGTTATACTGGGGGAAAGTCCTTAGACAGTGGTGATGCCAGTGACGGTATAGCCGGCATCGGTGATGGCGGTGGTGAGGGTGTCATCGCTCACATCTGGCGAAACGTCTA
>CAUWHJ010000011.1:0-92351 GCA_963558655.1 uncultured Peptococcaceae bacterium | reverse complement strand
GCGATGCGATGCGATGCGATGCGATGCGATGCGATGCGATGCGATGCGATGCGATGCGATAGCATTTTAAAACTTTAAGCATAGCGTGACAATACTCCTTACATCAGTTTTCTTAATATAAAGATATAACAAAATCAATAGAACAGCAATAATAAAATCCAAAAAATGTCACAATTATCATAACATAATAAGCTGTTTTATACTCTATGAATTATTATTTTTCTTTAATACACGCCAAACTCTTCTAAAGTAATAAATCTTAATACCTACATGTAAGCTTCCCATCAGGGTCAAGCGCCGGATCTTCTTCACGTGCCCGCACTTTTTGCAGCGAGTGAATGGCAACTTCCAGCATGGAGGCATCTGGCTCGGCGGTGGTCAGTCGCTGGAGCTGCATACCCGGCCAGGCGATGGCGCGCACCCAGGCTTTGTCCATATGTTTGCCGCAAAAGCGCAGCACTTCATAGCTAACACCGGCAATCACCGGCAAAAGAAGAACACGGGAAAGCAAGCGCCAGGCAAAGTTTTCAACGCCGACCAAGGCAAAGACAAAGATTGAAATAATCATGACAATAAAGAGAAAGCTGGTACCGCAGCGCGGATGAAGACGTGTGTGCTTGGCCGCATTTTCCGGCGTCAGTGCCTCCCCTGCTTCATAGCAATGAATGGTTTTATGTTCGGCGCCATGATATTGAAAAACGCGGCGAATTTCTTTCATGCGTGTAATGAGCACTAGATAAAGAAGGAAAACGCCTACGCGCACAAGGCCTTCAAAAATATTTTGTAGGAACGTTCCCGGAATGAGCGGTTGCAAAAAGTGTGCAATAACCACCGGCAATAGAAAAAAGAGCAACACGCCAAGGCCCAGAGAAATGGCCAAAGTCACACCAATTTCAAGCGGCGTTAGCTCTTCCTCTTCTTCGTCCTCAGCAAGAGAAACGTTTGTTGACCAGACAATCGCCTGCATTCCACTGATAAGCGAGTCCAGCATACTGCACACGCCGCGCACCAGGGGTAATCTGCAAAAAGCGTTGCGTTGGCTTAAAAGGGTGAATTCCTCCACCTCTGAAACAATGCGACCATCTTCAAGACGCGCGCACATCGCCTGGGTATGCTTGCCGCGCATCATGACACCTTCAATTAAGGCTTGGCCACCATAAGAATAGGCCATGAATGTTCTCCTTTCCATTTTTCATGTTTCTTATCAATACTTAAGCGTCTGCGGTCTGATTCATCCAATCTGAAACAGCAATGACACTGTTATCATCACTCGTTAAATCAATACATTCTGCCGCTGACAGCGACTGGGCGCCGTCTAAGGTGAGCAGATAGCTGTAAAAACGTGCGGTGAGCAAGGTCACAGCACCTGCATTTGGCGTCGCTTCCATGTCGCTGAAATATTGTTCCAGCTCATCGGTCATAATGCCACGTTCTTTAAGCGCCTGCAAATAAACATCGTTGTCGTTTTCCAGTTTGTCGGCGCCTTCAATTTCGATGCAGGCCCGTGCCATAGTGCCAATCACCTGACGTGCCGGCACGTCCTCATTAACATAAATCTTGTCACTGAGCGTAAAGCCAGCTTTCTTAACCGCATTATTAACCATATTTTGGTAACGATTCATCGTAACAGGATCATCAAGAGCATAATCGTTATCGTAGCCACCATCAAGAACACCAAGGCTACGCAGCACTTTCACACCCGGATAGGCCCAATGGCTCATAACAGCTTCCTCTGTTTGAGTATGATCAAGCTTTGCACCCTGACTTTCCAGTTTCTCCTGAATCTGTGCAATGGCACTATCATTGTCCACAAGGCCGCGCGGTGTTTCGTTCAAAGATTTCGCCACAGCCACAGCTACCCCTGCTGCCTCACCACAAGCCATACCCGTTGGCACAATACGCGCGGAACCGGCTGCCAACGATGTGTATCCAGCCGCTCTACCAACAATCAAAAGCCCTTCTACATCCTTTGGCACCAAACTCTTGTAACCAACCGCATACTGGTCAGGATACCCCACAACAGTGCCATAGGTTTGTGTTTTGGTTGGCTGCACGTCCACCGGATAGGATGTAACAGCAATGCGGTCGTCCTGATCACGGTTTTCCAACACATCATCAATGGTCAGATTGTATTCACAGGTGATATGGCGACTTTCACGCACATAGAGATCTTCAGCCGTACCGGCAAGCTGGCAATCGTCAAAGCCCCAAAATTCATCTTGCAAATAAGGAATAATATTTTCCAATTCAGCCTTAGCACGTTCTATACCCTTCTCGCGGCTGGCTTCGTCCAATGGATCCACATCAAAGATGAGCAACGCATTAACAAGCACATCACCATTATCCTGCAAAGCCATATTGAAGCCACGCAAACGCATAGCGCCGTCTTTTGGCTCATAGGCATAGCCTTCATCGCTAAAACCCCAAGCTGTATTTCCACTAACACCCATGCTTGTAGACTTATTAAACACTTCACCGATACCACGCTTGATCGTCAGATAACGGCACATACTGTCCCAGTTTACACCGGAAAGTCTGAAAACCAATGTTACGCCCATTTCACGGTCACGCTCGCCGATGTCCTCACCAGCATAGGTGTAAGGAGCACCTGCCGCTGCAGCAACATCGCCATCTTGGGTGGCATCAATCACATAAGGCGCATTGTAGGTCACTTCCTGACCATCTTCCACCACCGTCACACCGGTGATGGTGGTGCCGTTCATAACAGGCTCCTGAAACGCCGCATTGTAACGCACAGTAAGATTGTCTTCAGCCGAAAGCATATCATTGAACACATTCGCTGCCTGAACAATATCAAAGCCACTGCCACCAACAGCATTCACAAATTCTTCGTAAATGCCGCCGACAAGCACTTGTCCATCACGCGTCTCCGGCACATCAATAAAGTTCAAGGCACCAAGCGTGTAAAGCCCCCCCGGCGTGCTATCTTTAGAAAGTAAAAGCGTTTTCATACCGTTACGCGCAGCAGAGAGCGCTGCTGCAATCCCTTCTGGATCAGAGCCAACAACAATCACATCGTAATCACTAGCCGCCGTACCTTCATTTTCAAATGTCGGCAAAGCCTCTGGCTCGCCGCTGGCTTCTGGCGCACCACAACCGGTGACAAGCAGACTCACAATGAGCAACATTGCCAGAAGTGCAGAGAATTTTTTCTTCATTTTCTACTCCTTTACCTTTCGTACCTGTAAAGCACAACGCGCCTTTATGGTACACACTGCAAACATTCACTGGTAGCTGGTTTTCCACTGCGGCGCACCGTTTCCGAAGCAAGCACATCAATGGAATCCAACACATCGGGGTCGTCAATAGGCAAGTCACGTTTCAGTACCGAAAGCTCCGTGCAACCAAGAATCAGACAACCTGCCCCTTGCGCACGTAAAGCATCCGCTACGGCATCAAACTCAGCACGCGACACTGGCTGGCCAGCTTTTACACCATCGTAGATCATGTGCATCAGCGCTGCCTGGCCTTCTTCATCAGGAATCACCGACGTTAAACCGGCACGTTCTGCATAGGTCTGATAGGTTCCGGTAACAATAGTCCCTGTCGTAGCCATGATGCCTACAGTTTGCAGATCAGGAATACGTGCTTTCGCATAACGGATTGTTTCTTCTACAATGTTCACCACTGGAATCTGCACCGCTTGTTGCAATTCGTCGTAAAAATAATGCGCTGTATTGCAAGGAATAACGACAAAATCACAACCAGCCGCTTCTAAACGCTTCGCATCTTCCACCATCACCGGCAGCGGATTATCCGAAGACTGCTCGGTAATAAAAGCTGTACGGTCGGGAATATCACAATCGTTAAAAACAAGCATATTGATATGATCCTGATCACAACCTGCTTTCGTCATCTCGATTACACGTTGCATATAATAAACGGTTGCCATCGGACCAACACCGCCGATGACCCCTACTGCCTGTCGCATCGTTGTCACTCCTCCATGTTTGTAGGTATAAATTGTATGTACCGTTTCATTATACCCTATGGCATCATAAAAAGACAAGGCGCCAGACAAGCAAACCTAGTATAGAACAACACTCTTAACGAATTCTTAAAAGCGCACAAAAAAATAGCGCGACGAAACCGTCGCGCTGTTTTACACACCAAATCGCGTACATAAGCCAACAACAATGCCGAATATGCCAGCTCCCTGCATAAGCCGTAGCTCGCGCTTTGTTGGTGTGATGTAAGTAGGAAACACCGGATGAACAACAAAAAGCAATCCAAAGAAAGCAACGCCCAATTTTGCAAACACACCGTTTTCGGTCAATGAACTGGCAAAAAAGCTCAATGTTTCCACTGCCAAGCCCAGATACACTTGCTTGTCAAAGGTCAGTCTCATCACAATCACCTGGCCTCCCATGTACTTTTCATGTTCATTCAATAATTTCTTCAAGCAATATCATCTTTGTAAAGCCACCGCGTTTTTCCCGTTTATGCAAGCGCATGGCGTCCAATTCTTCAAACGTAATGCCATTGGCTTCGGCGATGGCATGAATCACTTCCAACACATCGGCAAGCTCAGCCATTTCTTTAGTTACCTGATAATCGCACACTTCTTCATCGAGCTTTTCATCGAGCGCAAACAGAATGTCTTCTTTTTCCTCGAGCACACTTGTGATGGCTTCATCGCCACCCTGAACAATAGCAGTGGGCACCTTATCACGCACGAGCTTATTGTAAGAACGTCGAGCCATGAAAGCACCTCCTTCATTAAGAATTTTCTGTCTTTATTCTACCACAAAGCAGCGCCCCAGAAAAGCGTTAATGAAAACGATGTTTTCCCCACGCACCCCCTTCAGAGGGATTGACAGCACTATTTTCTGGTGCTACCCTTAGCCATGAAGGGTAAAAGAACAACAAGGAGATGAGACTATGAAAATCGGTTTCATCGGCGACCTGCACATGGATTATAATACTCACCACGACTTTCTCGCCGATTTTGCCCGTATTTGCAACGACCAGGCACTCGACACCATCGTGTTCTGCGGCGATACCACCACCGGCGCCTTTGGCTCGCTGGATTTTTACAACGACCTTTCCAAGCGCACCGCCACACAGATTCTCGAAATCCCTGGTAATCATGAACTTTATTGCGTCGCCGGCCGAAACAAACGTAAGAAAAACGAAGACCTTTGCTTCGATGCTGACGAATACTTAGAACTGATGCTTGGCCATCCACTTTACAGCCTCTGCCTGCATCCCATCGTGTGCGGCGAATGGGTTATCATTGGCGGCCCAAGCTGGTATGATTTTTCTCTGCATGATAAGTACCACCACATGACAGAAGCCACCAAACGCCGTTTTCTGCGCCATTGCCCAGAGTATAAGTATGTGCTGATGGATGAGGACAACCCTTACATCAACGAAAAAATCACCGCACACAGTCTGCAATTTCTCGAACGGCAGCTGCGTATCATTCGTGAACGTCCCGGTGGTGAACGCTACAAAATCTGTTCCGTCATTCATATGCTGCCACGCCCGGAACTTTACAAACAAAGTCATGTTTGGGGCACCACCATCGCCTTTATGGGTAGCAAATACTACGCCGAACTGTACGAAAAATACCACGTTGATACCTGCATCTGCGCCCACTCTCACATCCGCATGGAAATGGAAGCCGGCGGTGTGCGCTATGTCAACGTTTCCCTCGGGCACAATTTCAAATGGAAAAACAAAATTTCTCTTTATCAGGAAATCCTCAATACCATGTATTTTTTGGAGATTTAATGCCAAAAACGGCAGACATCACAGCCTATGATGTCTGCCGTTTTTTATGTGTCAATGACCGAATCCTGCCACCTATCATAAAGTTGATCTTTAATATTATGTGTCTTTCACAATCACATGAGGGTCCATATTTTCTGTTATAAGATTTCCCAAATCCACTCCTTCAAGGTTCAATGTCATTGTACAAGGCACCTTTTCACCAGAAGGTGCTGAAAGAGAAAATACATTATCCCCTGCCAATAACGTAATCTTTGAATCCATCCAAAGACTTTCATAAGCTTCCTCTGTTGACGCTGTCAACTCATCCATCAACAGTTCACGGCCATCGTTCTCAAGCCAGAGCACAGCACCATTTTGGTCATCGGTGCTATAGCTTATGTGCATTGTTGCTTCACAATCTTCCTTTACAGAAACCACCAACACTTCTTGGCGCTCATCTGTCAGCCACTGTTTTTCCAACCGGCAACTGACCGCCGAGCCATCTTCCACTTTCTCTGTGCAACCGTTACACACAAATAACACTGCTAAAAACACCATTGGTAAAAGTTTTCTCATGCTCTTACCACCCTTTCATCAAAGAACAGTGACCGCATCACCTTGAACACGAATGGCCTGTTCATCAGTGATCGCTTGCAGCAGCAGCGATGAACTATATTTTTCTAAAATATTTTGTGCACCCGCCCCCATGAACGGATTGTCAATATGTGGCACGATCGTAAACGTCACAATCCCTAACGCCGTAAAATCACCATTCAACGCCGGCGCTAAAGTCGAATCATCGATCTCGGCACAATAGCCAATATCCGGACAAACAATCGCTGCTCCGGCCGACTCGCCAATATAAAGCTTCCCTGCGCCAATCACTTCACGCAAAATGAGATCTGCTCCGGAACGCCGCAACTCTTGCAAAAGATAGAAGGTATTGCCACCACCAATGTAAATCACATCGTTTGTTCGCAAGCATTGAGCAATCACTGCCGGCGTCTCCTGTGCTACATCCACCACTTGCACCTTTAACCCAAGTTTTTCCAACAACTGTGATTCTGCCTCAACGATCCCTTCAGCATCTTCAACATTTGCAGCCGTCGGAATATAAGTAACCGTTTTTCCTTGAAGATTCGGCAATGCAGACTGCACCAAATCAATCGATTGCGCCAGCATTGAAACCAACAAAAGATTTTTCATGCCTCATCCCTCCTGATGCTTGATGGTTTCAGCTTACCATAAAACAACTCACAAAGACAGCCCGTTATTCACTCATACGCAGCCGTTCAATGAGTGCTCCTTCATCACCCAAACGGCGATAGCACGCCAATGGCACCACCACACAAAGCAACATCACCAACAACGCCGCACCAACGATTGGCGCAAACGGTACTTGGAACGGCACATTCGCATAATTCATCATCTGAAATACCAAATAGTTTACCATCATGCCCAACGTTGCTGTAAGCATAAGTACCCCCAAAGCAATGAACAGCCCTTCAATAACAAGCTGGCAACGAAGCTGTGGCGGCGTCATCCCCAAACTCTCCATGATCAAAAATTTGAGGCGTCGGCTTTGAATACTCGCAGCCATCGTGTTCACATAGTTAAGTCCCCCAACGATCAGCAACAACAAGGAAATTGCTGCACCAGTTTCGTTAAGATCACCTTCTGTGGCTTGAATGGCTAAAACCTCCTCATAGTGAGACTGGTAAAAAATATCATCGAATCCAGCATTTTCAGCCAGTAGGCGTTGCACGCGTTCTTCAGTTGCTGCATCTCCCGGCACTTCATAATGCACCGTAAGGCCAAGCGTCAGTGGTGAAAGATGCTGCTGTGCCAACCATTCCTGACTGACGATGATGTTCGGCCCTAAATTTCGCGAAGCACTTAGACTGCTATCATTGCTACTCTCAGCAACAATGTGCATCTTCAAGCGCTGTCCTGCTACCTCAATGGTCAACGGCACGCCCTCAAGATAACGCTCAGGTAACGCGATGCCACCACTAATATTAACAAAACAAATTGCGCCATCCAGAAAAGCCTGTTTGTCAAGAGGTTCGGCCAACTGTGCATTAAGATGCTCAAACTCCGCTGCATCAATCGCTTTCATCATGCCATAATAGTGCGTTGGGTTAGCAGTATAATCCGCCATTACTTCATCATACGTCAAGTAAGGTCTGGATTGTGCATAGCTTTCAAGCCACGCCGCTGCAAACGCATCGTCGGCAATCGTGAACGGAATCCCTTCCACGGCATGGACGTCTGCCACGCCATCACACGATGCCAACGCTGTACGCAAATCCTCAAGCAAAGGTTTCCATGATTCGCAATCCTCTGTCGTACCACTGTCATTACGAATGACCATATCTGCATCCCAGTAAAGCGGTACGACAGTGCGTTCGTCCAGACTGGAGCCAAAGGGGAAGCAGTCGAACTTGACGGCTTCCCCTTTAACAAAAGGGTTGCCGTCCTCCCCGTATAGCATGTCCCACGTGACTTCAGTCCTGTCCTCCGAATACCACGACGTCACCACCAGCCCGTCGTCGGTCAGATAAATCTTATCGACGAAATACTCCAGCACTTGGTCGCGGGTCTCGGGATTGTCGAAGTCCGCATGCAGGAACTTCTCGAAGTACGCCTTGATGGTGTGCTCGTCCTCACACAACGCGGCGCGGATGTTCTCGGCCTCGATGGCTTCGTTCAGGGCGCGCTTCTGCTCTTCGAGCTGCACCAGGCGCTCCGTCACCGTCTCGCTGATGAGTCCCGACTCGATGACCTTCACGAGGTTCGCAAGGCTCTTCTCGACCTCACGGCGCTTGGCCTCCAAGCCATCCAGGTAGCCCGTATCGCGGTAGTTCTTCTCGTAGTACGCCGCCGCATCCACGGCAAGCGACATCAGGTTCTCGGAGTCGTGGAGAATCGACCGAAGAATCATCGTGACGGCATCCTCCAGCTTCTCCTTGCGCACCTTCTTCAGCGTGCACTGCTTGCGGCGCTGGGCGGAGCAATAGTAGTAGTAATACGTCCGTCCCGTCCCGCTCGTGCCGGACACGCCCTGCAGGGTGTTCCCGCACTTCCCGCAGTAGACCTTACCGGTCAGCCAGTAACGCGGGGCGTCGTTCTCATCCATGCCGCGCGCCCGCTGGGAACCCTTGCGCTTGTTCTCGGCGAACTTCCGCTGCACCTTGTCGAAGGTCTCCTCGTCCACCAGCGCGGGCATGCCGCCCTCGACCACGATGTCGCCGTGTCGGTACTCGCCGATGTAGGCGCGGTTCTGGAGCATCTTGTTCAGCGTCTTCACGCCGAACTTCGCGCCCCGCGTGGTGCGCAACCCCTGGGCGTTCAGCTCGTCGCAGATGGTCTGCATCGCCTTGCCCTCGGCGTACTCCGCGAACATCCGCTGCACGAACGGAGCGGTGTCCGGGTTCACGATGTACCTCTTCGTGGACTTGTCCACCCCGTAGCCGAACAGCTTGTGCCCGTTATAGAGCGCGTGCTGGGCGTTGTAGTCCATGCCTCGCTGGATGTTCTGGGACAGCTGGCGGCTGTAATACTCCGCCATGGCGTCCATCAGCCCCTCGATGAGCACGCCCTCCGGCCCGTCGGTCGGGATGTTCTCCGCCAGCAGGCGTATCTCGCACCCGGCGTCGCGGATGGTGCGCTTCGCCATCGCCAGCACGTACTTGTCGCGCCCCAGACGGTCGGTCTTCCACATGATGAGGACACGGGGACGGATTTTCGCGACCTCCGACAGCATCTGCTGGAACCCCGGTCGGTTCTCCGTGGTGCCAGATATGGCCGCGTCCTCGTACTCCTTCACGATTTTGAACCCGTGGGCGTCCGCCCACGCATGCGCAAGCTCCCGCTGCTGGTCGATGCTCGCCTCGTTCTGCGAATGGGAGGAGAATCGGTAGTAGGCGATGGCGAGGTTGTTGTCGTTCAGCTCGAACTTCTTCTTGCGTGCCAAGCTCTTACCCCCTCCCGTAATTTCTGCTTATATGTATCCATTGCTTTCTCCTTTGGTTGGTTAATTGCGCAAATACGCATTTAATTATAAAGCCCGCCGCCCGAGAGGACGACGGGCTGTCATGCTTCTGTCACAGCCTATCGCCGTAAGGCAGCGACTTAATGTAATTCTCCATCCACTGCCAATCAGGCTTGCCGTCGGGTGTCGCGGGGAGCCTAAGCTCTGTATTGCGAATTGAATCGAGCTTATAGGCTCTGCCGTAAGAATATCTGTACCGCTCCTGCCTCAACAAGCACGTAACAAACAGACCCGTGTATTTGTTCATCCATTCAGCACGCGCCGCGATTATATGCTCACCTGCTACAAACGGTCCCGGCTGATAAGATATCGTGGATGTTGTGTCGCCAATAACAATCGCGTTCCCGGCTTCGATATTGGCAAGTCCCGTGCTCGATACCAGCGACTTAACGCTATTGTCCAAATCTGTTCTGGTTACATATGGAACTGTCTTCTTACCCCACATATCAACACGCTCAAGCTCACTGTCATCATATGAAGCAACCTTGTAAATCGAGTCAAACAATTCCTCGACACGGAACTCATGCCACTCGCGTATATCAAACACGAATGTGCCCAGAGCAGCTTTGCTACCGTTGCTCGTCTTCAACGGCTCGCTATGCAGCGAGTCAATATACAACTCCATCCACTGCCAATCAGGCTTACCATCAGACGATACCGGCAGTTTAACAGCAGTCTTCTTGTACAACGCTTCGGTAACTTTCCTGCCATACGTATACTTAAAACGGTTTGCCGCCAGCAATGTCTGCATAAACAGATACACCCGAATCGTCTTCGCACGAGGCTCCTTCAGCAGGAGAATCTTTGCTGAATCGCCAACGACACAACCGTTCTGATGAAATGAAACAAAGCCTGACGTCCCACTTCGCGCCACCGTCAGACAGGGCTCTTCACAATACGAATAGCCCTTGTTGCTGCAATATGCCTTGTCGATGTGACCCATGACACCATTGTTGCCCTCTCCGCTCTGAACTGCTTCGAGGTCACCCGGATAGTTCTCAATCTCCTCAGTCGTTATTCCTTTGCCATTGATGATGTCAAAAAGGTCGTCAACGAAAAATGTCCTCCAATCAGTCATATCAATCTTCATACACTACCCCCGTTTTCACCAGATAAGCGAGGTAGTCGTTGACCGTCTGCTGGAAGTCATCCTGCGTGAGCGTCGTGTAATCGGTCTCCATATACGCCTCGCACAGCCACTCGTCATCACCAGTAACCATCTGACGGGCGCTGAAACCAGGAATGACATCGCGGTTCTTGTATGTATCAAGCCACTTCTTCTGAATGGCCGACCACAGGCTTTTGCCGTTTTCATCCATCTGCTCGACGCGCCCAAGGTTCTTGCGCTTCTTGAAGCCGTCATCCTTGCAATAGGCAAAGAACGTCTCGCGATTGGCTGACTTATGCGGCGTACCCACGTCAAAGACCATGCAACATGCGCAGGCGCTCGCACCGGGATAGAACACGTCATCGGGCAGCGAGAAGACAGCATCCAACGTGTTGTTCTTGAGAATCGCGTTCTTCATCTGCTTCATCAGCGTGCTGTTGCCGATAGCGCAGGCCATGGGGAGCAGAACAGCGAGCTTGCCCTGCATATCGTGCTCGTTCATCTGGTCAAGAATGAACTTGATGAAATAAAGGCCTTTCGACGGGTCCTGCTTGCTCTTGCCCCACGTTTTGGCATAGTCCTTCGGAACCTGCTTCGCCATCGCATTGTACGGCGGGTTCATCAGCACGACGTTAAACCTGACTCCATCGGCGATAAAACGCGGCACCTCATCGAAGCAACTACCCTGAACGATGTTTGAGTTGCCGTCGCTATGAATCAGCATGTTCGTCGTCGCAAGACCGTAAACAAGCTCGTCGTACTCGACGCCGTAAATGTGATGCTTCTTAACCTCATCCTCTTCGGCCTGCGTATGACAATCCGCGAGAGCCTGCGTCATCGCCCGAACGAGGAACGAACCGCTACCACATGCCATATCAAGAACGACCGAGTTCTTGTTCACATTGCAAATCTTGGCCATAAAATCCGTGATATGGTCAGGTGTAAAAGCCTGGTTCTTATCGGACTTGCCAACGTATTTGTTAAACGTGATGAAGAACAGGTTGAGCAAGTCCTGCCCGGCCGTGCTCTTGTCGTTTATGAACGGGAAAATCCGGGTCTTGATAAAGTCAAGAATCACGCAAAGACTCTCGCTGTCCATATCACGGACATCCTGGCTTTTAAGAACCCGCTTATCAATTAGCGTCAGCTTCTCGGCCTTCTTCAAAGAACCTTCGAGCAGGTCTTCCAAGATAGTTCGAATCCCGCCGATAATCTGGGCAGTCTTCATCTTCCTGTCATAAACAAGCCCGTTCTTAATAGCCAGAAGACACGTGCCGACGAATTGTGAACGCAGCTTCTCACCGACACCATGACGATGCAGCAACTCGTTGAGCTGATACGTGTTGCGCATCACCTCTTCCTTGTTGTTCGTGTGCTTCGCATCGAACATTGCTACATATTCCGGCATCGTGCGGATGGCCTCTTCGCTTGCGAGCTTTCGGTCATCCTCGACCTCCGACTTCCAGACCGTGATACGGTCATCTGTCGTATTCGCGACCATCGCGATAACCTTGTTGCCCGTAAGCCGCTTCTCGTATTCGACGTAAGCGGCAATCTGCTCTTCAACCGTGGGCCACTTGTCCGCGTCATTCTTCGTCTCGATGAGCAGAGAAACGCCATTCATCACGAAACGGATGTCAAGGAACTGCCAGGACCCTTTGCCACCCTTCTTCTTGATAGGGTCAAAATCGAGACCTTTTTCCTTGAAGGCTTTCGGGTAGCTGAACTCGCCGTTTTCGATATTCGACGTGTGGTACTCGCGCCCAACCGCGTCGATTATTTCAATTCGCTCCACTACTTATCCACCTCCTGCATGTGCTCCGCGACCCACTCGTGGATAATCGCGGCAATCGTCGTCTCGCGCTCCGCCGCCATCATCTTCAGCGCCTTCTTGTCGCTCACCGTGAGCGACAGCGAGAGCGTGGTGCGCTTCTCGTCTTCGGCGGCAGGTTCAGCCACCGTCTTCTCTATCTTCTTCTGCTCGGCCTCGCGGTCGGCAGCATACTTCTCGAACATGTTCGCCATAGCTCGACCTCCTTTAATCATTTACGCATTTGTACAATTATACACCTTGTGTCTCGATTTGTCCATATGGAACACAGCTCTGACCTGCGGTTATTCCCTTGGGAACCCCGCAGCCTCGCGCACCGTGTCCACCAGGGCACGTGTCGCCCTCGCGGCCTTGCCCCTGCGGTCGAACTCAACCACGGACACGCCTGCAGCGCCCGCCTGCACGAACGCCTCGGACTGGGGAAGCGTGACCACCGTCTGGTCGCCCGCAAGCCCCTCGAACCACTCCATGAAGTCGCGAGACGCCTTGAAGCGGTTCCATCCGTTCATCACGTAGACAATCTTCGCCCGGCTGTGCTTGAACACCGCCTTGCGCATGCGCATCAGTGGCTCGATGTCCCTCGACGTGGTGTGGGTGGGGATGACCACCACGTCCGCCTCCCTCAGCCATTCCGACAGCGCCTCCTGGAGCGACCCCGGCGTGTCCACCACGGCGACCTGCGCGCCGTCCGCCTCGCGGGTGCGGTGCAGGGTGCCGCCCTGGGCGTCCAGGTCGTAGAAGCTCACGGGGATGCCGGAGCGCTCGAAGGAGAATGCTATCTCGTCGGCGACCAGGGACTTGCCCACGCCGCCCTTCTGGTTGCATACCAGAATCGTCTTCATATCACTCACCTCGCTATACATTTAATCAATTACACAATTACATATTTAATTATAAGCCTGCGAAAAGAGCAGTTCAACTGCCGCTTTCTGGGCTTCAGCTGGGCTTTTCGTGGTCTCGAAACGGGCTTTCTCTCGTCGCCCGGAACGGCTCGTTTCCCGCATCGCCTCGTAAACGAGCGGATGCCGAAAACCGCCGTCCTCCGCCCCTTGCGCGTACTCCCATCCAAAGCCCTTCTGCAGGTCTCTTCGCGTGCCGTCAGCGGGCCAGCACCCCTTGAAGGATGCCTTCGGCATCGGGTGCCCACGTGAAGAGAAAGGAGGTCCGCACATGAACGAAGGCTGGAAGAGGTTCCACGGCACGGACGAGGAGGTCATGTGGCGCATCCAGGTGCTGAAGCGCACCTCGCGCCTCTGCGCGGCCAAGGCCAAGGAGCTGGAGCGCATGGCGAAGGCCGACGGCGACATGCCCGCCATGGACCACGCGTCGCTCATGGACGTGCTGAAGCGCATCGACAACGTGATGGAGTGGCGGTTCGTGAACGCCCTGGGCGAGGTGGTGCTGGACGCAGACATCCTCGCCGAGAGCATCGACTGCGAGACCCTGCGCTCCATGCGGCAGTGCGTCGTGAACGCCATCGTGGACATCGAGGAGGCGGAGGAGGGGCGCGATGAGTGACTACGGCATCAGGACCTACGCCGACCTGGCCGAGACCTGCCGCGGCATGGTGCTCGCCAACGAGATAGCCAGCCGCCCGCTGGAGCCGGTGAGCGGGGATTGGGCACCCTGGGACGAGATATTCCAGTGGTACATCGTCCAGGACCCGAGCTTCCTCATGGAGCACACCGACGAGCCGGTGTTCTACGACGCGGAGCTGGGGCTGTACGTCTGGGGGATAACCCACTTCGGAACCAGCTGGGACTACGTGCCCGCGCCGGAAATCCACTGACCCACAGGAAAGGGAGCAGCATCGTGCTGCTCCCTTATCTTTTTCGGCTACTCGCCGAACTGCGTGTCCTTGTCCGCCGACCTCGGCGTGCTTGGGCTGACACTTCGCGCCCTGGCATAGCGCGCCTGCATGGTCTTGGCATGTGCCTTGGTCTCGCGCTCGTCCTCGTTGGACAGCGCCTTCTCCGCCGCCTTGAGGCGGTTCTCGGCGTCCCACATGTTCTTGCGGGACTCGTAGACGCGCCTCTCCGCAGCTTCGCGCTCCCGGCGGCGCTGCTCCTCCATGGCCTGCTGAATCAGCATGCGCAGCATCATGGCCGTCATGTCCGCCATCATGCGGGACACGGGGTCCTTGGCGTCGCGCCCGGCCTTGGCGAACACCCACGCCCCGGCCAGCAGGTTCGGGCACGGGTGGTTGAGCGCGTCGCGCGCCTCCTTGGAGGCATGGAACTCGCGCCTCGCAGCGTCCACCTCGGCTTGCAGCTTCGCCAGCTGTTCCTCTGGGTGGCGCTCCGCCTCCATGAGCTGCCCGTAGCGCTCGCCCATGAACGGCTCGCCGTTCTCGCGGCTGCGGTCGATGTGCGCCCTCTGGAGGTCGCCCGTCATCTGCGCCACGTCGGACTCCTCCACGGCGTACACGTCGAATGAAGTCTCTGCCGGGGAATCCGGCTGCGGTTCCGCCGTGACAGCTTGTTTGGCCGCAGGCTCCTGCACGGTTGCCGGCTCGGTCTGTACGGCAGCCTGCACCTGCGCCTGCCTCTGCTTCTCCTCGAAGTACGCCTCGACGCCTTCCTTGGTCAGGTCGTCGGCGAGGTTGGAGGCGCGGCGCTTGCGGGAGCGGCGCTTGGGTCCCCACTCATCGACCGCCTTGTACGACCATCCGGCGGTGACCTCCCCGGTCTTCTTGTCGGTCTTGACTGTCTCCTTCAGCGTGACGCCCTCAAGTTCAAGATTGCGCTTGAACTCGTCCACCGTGTCGGAACGGTCGCGGGCGTACGCCACTTTATCCCCGAGACGGCGGTCGAAAGAGTCATAGCCGAATGCGTCGCGGCGCTGCGCCCATGCGGACATCTCCTTGTCCGCCCCAAGCACCTGGAAGCCGTTCTCGCGGCTCAGCCTATCGTTCACCGCCTGTACGCGCGGGGCGTACAGACTGGTGTCCTCCTTGTTGATGACCTGGCCCGAACGGGCATCGTGGTTCGCGATGGTCGCGTGGGCATGCACGCATCCGCCCTCGCCGTCCACGTGCATGGTGACCCAGCACATGGAATCCGGTGCCAGCTCGTGGCACAGCGTGTACGCATATTCCATACCCAGCTGGATGTCGTCCTGCCTGTTCGGGTCCAGCTCGTCGGTCGCCCACGAGATGCGCACCTCGTAGCCCTCGTTGACCGCGTTCGGGTGGCGGTGCTTCTGCCCCTCGCAGTAGACAATGAAGTCCTCCCTTGAGGCGGCGTCACCCATCTGCGCGGCGATGCGGTCCGTGCCGTTTTCCAGATGAGCGCGTCTGCGCTTTCCCTCGCCGAACTCGGTGTACGACATGCGCCCGCGCACGTTCGGAAGCGACTGCACATGCGTCGTTGACATCAGACATCACCTCCCGTCTCCGCGTACGCCTGCAAATCCAAACGCAGTCCCTCGACTTCCGCCCGGAGCTTGTCCACTGAATCGCGGAACTCGCGGAACGCTTCCGCCTCATCCTTCGTCCTCATCTCCTCACGCACCGCGTCGAGCATCGCCATACCGCTCAGGCGCTGGTTGCGCGCGCGTGCAATCTGGTTCACGTTGACGCCGATGCGGTTCAGCTCAATTCGGACACGGTCCAGCGCCGGGACGTCCAGAACCACCCCGCGACTCTGCGACGCGTGACGATTTCCGTACAGCGCACCGCGCAGAAAATTGGAGCGGGAGCGCGTCCCGCGCCTCTCATCCAGCAGGGAAAGCTCCGCGTCGCTCATGCGCACCTGGACCACCTTGTCGCGGCGGTCTTTTTCATGCTTCTGGCGCGTCGCCTTCCCGCTTCTTTTCTCATACATATCCGCCATGCGGAACACCTCCTTTGCTGCTATCCAAAACGCCCGCCTGCGGCGGACAATCCAAAATGCCGTTTTCGGCTAATTTCGCAACGCCCGAGCGCAAAGGGGGAAAGAGCAAGCATTGACTTCGTACGTACAAATTGCGAAATTCGCAATTTGTCCTACTTCGTCAGCTTGCGAGGGGGCGGCTGCGCCGTCCCCTTCGAACCCCCGCCTTTTGTCCACCGAGATGGGCTTGTCCATGTCGGACACGGGAACGACTTCCCCCGTCCGACATGGCACCCGAATCCCTCGGTGGAACCCGGCGCGGCTACCCCTGGTAGCCCGAGCCGGAAAAGCCGCCGTGCGCTTCCGACGACTCTCCAGCTTCTGCGGTCTGGGCATACGCGGAATCCGCAGCGCCAGCGGCGCGCGCATCCTGCGTTCCGTGTCCGGTGCTCGGCTTCAGTCCCTTGACGAAATCAAGGACCTCTTCCGCCGAACCCATGTCCTTCACTTCCGGGAAAACCGTCACGAGCGCGTCGGCGTATGCCTTCGTCCTCGCGGCCTGCGCTTCACGGCGCAGCTTCTTCGCCTGCGCCTCCAGCGCACGTGCCTTCTCGGTCGCATCATCAAACCTCTTCGTTGCCATATCGAATACCTCCTTTATCACTTGAAAATCGGCATGCTGCCGTACATCAAAATCGCTCCGTTGCCCAAGTTCTCAATGGTCGTCTTGCCGCCCGTCGACGGTCCCATGGACCCGAACGCCGCCCAGAGCAAAACGGCAACGACAATCACCCCAAGAACGATTGCCCCCAGTTTGCCATCCGACATAGGCGGCTTAACCTCGCCGCCGTTCTTCCTCATGCTCACCTGGATGTAATCGTTGTACATCTGCTGTTCCGCAGGAGACATGGTGCCGTGCTTCGCCTTCAGATTGAGCCTCGCAAACTCAGCCTCAGAGAGGCCAATAAGAGGGTTCGCCGCGACGCTGCGGTCGAACTTCTGCTCGGCGGTCATCCCGCTCGTATCCTCGACGCCATGCACCATGCGCATGTACTCGGCGTACTCCGGGTCCTGTATCATCGCCTTGCGCTGCTTGAACTCCTCGTACGTCAGCGTGCGAGGCTGCTTCGACCGCTTGCAGGCCATCAGGCCGCAAACCGCGCTCACGGTCCAAAGCCCGAGTGGGAAGAAAAGCAGACCGATAATCGCGCAACCGATGCCGACCCCGCCAAGCGCAATAGCCGTCGTCTGTCGATTTGAAACGCCACGGACAAGACCGACGACTGAAGCAATCGCGCCGACAAGGCCGAACGCAATCACCACGATGAGAACGCTCCCACCGGAGGCCATGAAGCCCCTCATGAACGCGTCCCAATTCCAAGTTGCTACCACCAAATCACTCATTTTCTTACTCCTCCTTATCCTCTGAATCTGTTTCGTTGCTATCATCCGAACCGGCGGTCGAAACCCTCACGAATCCGCGATAGCTTTCCGCCAAATCGGGCATGCACTTGCGTCCCGGGTCGCTGCCCGTGTAGCCGGAGTTCATCCACTCGCGCACGTCGTATTCGAGAATCAGCGGCTCGGGCCTATCCATGCGCCCATCGGAGCGCACCTTGTCCTGCGCCAGCCACCCGCACTCCGCCGCCAATCCCTTCAGCGACTTGAGGAACGCGTTCCTTCCAACAGGACGCCCCGAAGGCACGTTGCGCTGAAACCAATGGCGGTAGCAGTCGTACATGAACTTGTACGGGAGCAGGTCCCACGTCGCTTCGGCGAACACCTCCTCGGCGAACTGGCGAACGGGGTCGTTCTCCAGCTTGAACTCCTCCAGCATGTCGATGCATGTCTGGGGCACGTCCAGCTCGTAGTAATCGGTCGTCGCCAGCAGCTTGTAGAGCACGTACTCCAGCACGTCCTTGCGCTTCAGGTAGTCGTCCTTGATGTACTTGCGCTCGCGACCCTCGAAGCGCTTCTCGAACGGAATCACCAGGAGGCGGCGGTACAGGGACTCGGACTTGTCGCGGAGCTTCGGAAGCTCGTTGACGCACTGGACCATGAAGCCGTTGAACAGCACCGAGCGCGGGTCCTTGAACTTGCGGTCCATCAGGAACGGGTCATGCGTGATGATTGACTTCAGCGCAGCGGCATCGTCAACGAAGGTGCCCGTGTCGTTCTCGTCGGTGATGATTGCGGAGACCCGCGAAAGCGGCTCCAGCATGAACGGGTTCGAGAACGCCTTCAGGGGGAGCGACGCCCATGCGCCGTCGCCCAGCAGGTTGCGCATCAGCGTGCACAGGGTTCCCTTGCCGTTGTTGCCGCTGTCGGAATAGAGCCACGCGGTCTTGTTCCACGTCACGTTCGGGCGGAGGGTGGCGCCCACCACCTGCCAGAGCAGGTTCACCATGGCCGGGTCGTCGGAGAACTCTTCCATCCAGGACTCGACGTCCCAGTCGGTGCCGTCCTCGTCGTTATGGATGACGGGGTTCTTCGCGCCCTCGACGAAATCCACGTGGCTCTTCTCGGTGAACACGAACTCCGGGTCGAATCCCATCAGGAACTTGCTCCCGTAGTCGTACACGCCGTTGTTCACGGCGACCAGCTCGGAATCCTCCGTCTTCTGCCTCACCGGGCAGATGGAGCGAAGGACGGCGACCGTCTCGTCCACGTTGCGGGCGGAAATCGCCATATCGTAGCTGCGGATAAGGCGCTCCAGGCCGAGACGGGACGTATCGTAGGTGCCCTCGTTGACGCCATCGAACTGGTACACGCCGATGTCGAAGTTATCGTCGCTGTTCGAGTCATCCAAACGGATGCCCACCGCGTGATGCAGCTCGCGCACGACCAGCGCAATCTGGAACGGGTCCAGATGCTTGCGCAGGCGCAGGCGCGCCTCGCCCTTCTTCTGGTCGGGATACATGTCCTTCAGCTTCCCGCCCGGCGGCACGTTCGGGTCACGGGGACCCAGGTTGTACGCCTCGATGGCGTTGTTCGTCGCCTGCAGAAGCTCCCTTTCGACATCCCCGGGAGCAGGGCGGATGTCCACGTCGATGCCCGCCAGATACTCCTCTGTGACCGTTCTAATCAGCTCGTTCTCGGTCATATCTTGACCTGCGGAAACGAACGTGCTATCATAATCGCAGGTAGAAGGAGCCGTCCTGGAAGCTGTGCAGGCATCGGGGCGGTTTTCTTTTTTGCCCATAGTTGCACCTCCTTCCCTTAGTTCATCAGCTCAACGCGCCTCACGTTGGCGCTCTTCCACGCCTCAAGGTCATCCACCTTGTAACGGACCGCATTGCCGACCTTGTAGTAACTCGGGCCTTTGCCCTGACAACGCCAGACGCGGAGCGTCCCCGCGCTCAGGCCGAGCGCTTCCGCCGCTTCGTACGTCGTCATGTAACGGGGTTTCGACCCCTTCGCTTTCTTCTGTTCTTTAGCCATATCAGCCACCTCCATGTTCAGAATCCGTTTCGCGAAAACAAAAAAGCTCCCGTGGAAACCAAAGAAGGACATAGGCAGAACATGCCTTGTCTATCTCGGTTTCCACGGGAGCTTCGTATTCGTTATTTCGCCCGTGACGCACGGCCTATTCGACCGAGCGCTCGGCTCCTATTCCCGGTAGCAACCCCGCATCAAGGACGGGACGGGTGCTGAGCCATTTATCTATACAACTGGTATTATACAGCGTTAACTCGATTAACGCAATACCCGATATTACGTTTCCGCAGTTCAGAGGCTTGTTTCCGCTCATATATGAGCGGAAAACGTCCGAAAAAAATTTCCGCGCGCCCGCCAGAAAGCCGGAAGCAGAAGACGGGCCGTACACAGCAGGAGAGGTCTGTTCCACTTTGTTCCACTTTTGCGTTTGAAAAGTGGAACATACTTTTTCTCGTGTTTATCGGCCTCCTCGGGCAACCCAGCAAAAACCCGTTCCACTTTCATTTGAAAAACGGAACAGGGTCTTTCCCGTATTCATCGGCCTCCCCGAGGAATGTTCCACTTGTTCCACTTTTTTCCGAAACCCTTTATATAGATAAAAAAGAAGTACATAGGGGAAGGGGGAATTTTTTTATCCCCTATATTATGTCCTATAAAAGTGGAACAAATGGAACAATGCTTCTACTCCCCGATAAACTGGGGAATTTTTACGTTCCACTTTTCAATTCAAAAAGTGGAACAAGAACTGCACCCGCCCCCTGCTGTACCCAGACTCAAGACCCGAACCAGCCGCCCGCAGGGCGGCCAATCCCAGCATCGAGCGAGAGCGAGATGCGCACCTGCATCCCACTTTTGCTTCTTTGACGCTCTCAAAGGCGGTTTAAGGTGCAAAAAAAGCCCGCCAGGGTAACGGAGGAGTACCCCAACGGGCTTAAAACGTCTTAAAACGCAAAATACAGCGTCATATGATTGCAATGCGAAATGGGAGCGCCTCTACCTGGCGCTCCCAAATCTATACACAAGTGCGAACTCATTCCGAAAGAAGAATAGTTCGACGCTTCCTACTCTGGTGGAAACGATCGTCGTCAAACAAACGAAAACCGACAAACTGAGCGCAAGCGACAACAACACAATGAGCGTTTTCTTGCGATCACGTCCAAGTTCTGCCATTGCCAACCGCCATGGTAGTTGGCAGCCCTTCCCAAGATGCGCTCGATAGGTCGACATTGGCCGCATTTTCAACACTTCCAATGGTGTATTTTGCTGGGCCATTCGCAGCGGCGTCCGCAAACCAGCCAAAACAGCCACGACGACCGCAAAAATCGTCAACACTAACACGATCGGCTGAAAATGCGTAGCAATAAGATTTTCTGTTATTCCTAACCGATTCATCAGCCATGGCATAAAAAACAACGTAGTCAAAATACCTATTATTAAACCAACAACCAAGCCAATACCTGCAATGCCAACCATCTATCGACGCACGAGCTGCCCTAATTGGCGCGGCGTCATGCCGAGGGTTTGCAGTAAACCATAGTAACGGCTTTTATTGGTGGCAGACAAATAGAGAATATTATAAATGAGCAGATAGGCGCTGAGTATAATGACCAGTCCTAGTCCAATAACACCGAGCAGCACCTTCCAAGAATTTTCAATGTAACTGGACGATTGAAAAACTTGCTGTGTATCAAGATTAAGCCCCGCTTCAAGATCATTGATCGTCCCTGGCAGCACATAATCATGCGCCAGTTTCACGTTAAGGATACCACTCTCCGCCAAGCTATAACCCGAACGTTCGAAAAAATCCTGAGAAACATAAATTGGTGACGTATCACCATACCCTTCCCAAATACCACTGATAACAAATTCCTGCGTTAAAACACCGGCGTTTGTCTCCACCGTTGCTGTAAAACGATCGCCGACATCAAGATCAGGCAGACCACATTGCGCCAACGCCTCTCGACTAACCATAAGTTCATTAAATGCCTCAGGATAATGCCCCTCCTGAGCAGTAACAACGTTTGCACGCTGAACGTTCCATAACGTTTCATCGTCCCAGATAAGCCCCACACTCACGGTTTCATCAGCCTCTGTACTTCGGATAAAACCAGCATACGCTTCTTGCCCAACGCTTTCAATCCGTTCATCAGCAAGCAGCTGTTGATACTGCTCTTCGTCGAAACCAGAAGCAATGATGAGATCACGCTCAGCGCCATACATACGGGTATCCTGCAAACGTGACAATTCGAGATACGACAGCCCTATTGTAAGCACGCTAAAAAGTAAAAATGCTGCCAGTGCAATCGCAAGAAAAAGAATGAGCGTTTGCTTCCATTCACGACGCAAAATGCCCTGCGCAAGTCGATAAATAATGCGGCGATTATTATTGGCAAGCATCCCACTCACCGCCTTTTACAATCTGACCATCTCGCATTTCAACGATACGATCGGCAAGCTGGGCAATGTCAATGTCATGCGTAACAACAATGAGTGTTTGCCCAAGTTGAGCCGCTAAGGTTTTCATAAGCCCCATTACTTCGTGACTTGTTGCTGTATCAAGATTGCCTGTTGGCTCATCCGCCAAAATAAGCGCCGGCCGAATGGCCAGAGCACGGGCGATGGCCACACGTTGTTGCTCGCCACCAGAAAGCGCGGAAGGCATCATCAACCGCTTACCAGCCAAACCCAATCGTTCCAAAAGTTGCTCAATAAGCACTTCATCAATAGCGGTACCATCGAGCGCCAGTGGAAAGACAATATTATCATAGACGTTCAAATCAGGAATCAGATTATATTGCTGAAAGATGAAACCCACACGCCGCCGTCTAAACAAAGCCAATGCCGTGCGGTCCATCGTAGCAAGATCGTTATCATCGACGATCACACGACCACTTGTTGGCACATCAAGGCCTCCCAACAAATGCAATAACGTTGATTTACCGCTGCCAGACTTACCAATGATGGCAACAAACTCACCAACGCGCACCTGAAAATCAACATTGTGCAAAGCCTGCACAATGGCAGCACCAGTATTGTAGATTTTGCTCAAATGCTGTGTTTGTACAATAAAAGATGTCATAATCCACACACTCCTTTCTTGCCTTCATCTTAGCAAGCAAAAATCACAAACCGTTCACAAAAATAAAAAATCTGCCACACTGTGAAACAAGCTTATTACAAAAACTTATTTCAGTTTGGCAGATAAACGGTAAACGTGCTACCACATCCTGGCGCAGAAGCCACTTCAATATAACCACCCTGACGCTCAATGAGCATACGCACCAAATAAAGGCCAAGACCAGCCCCCTCTGTGTCATGCACTTCCGGTTCTCGATAAAAACGGGTAAAAATAGCGCCTTGACGCTCACGATCAATACCCTTTCCATTGTCACGCACCACAATGGCTGTAAACATTGGCTGGTGTTCCACACGAATAGCAACGCTGCCCCCCATCGGCGTATATTTTACGGCGTTATCCAGAAGATTCGCCAACGCCTCTGCCGTCCAACGACGGTCATGATCGAGATAAATGGTATCATCATAATCAACATAAAGATCAATGTTTTTCGCTTCCGCCTTCGGTACAATAACGCTTAACGCATCAGCCAATGTTGACGCCAATGCTTGCGGCCGTTTTTCGATGCGAATGGCGCCGGTTTCCAAGCGTGAAATTTTCACCATGCTTGCAAGCAGAAAGTCAAGTTTTTCAACCTGCAAACTGAGTTTTTCTACAAGTTCTGGATCATCACCAGCGTCCTCGAGACGTTCGAGATAAAGTTTAATGTTTGCAAGCGGCGTTTTAGTTTGATGCGAAATATCGGCCACCAACGCCTGCAACGCACGCTGCTCATCTTGCAATGCCATGCGCTCCCGCGCCACCGCCTGAGACAGGCGCACAAGACGTTCATGCGTGTGCCCCCAAAGGTCATCATCCTGGCTCATCGCCACTTCCAACGTTTCACCGACAAGTAGCGCATTTAAGGCGTTATCCAAAGTTTCTGCATAATCGTAAACCTCTCGTCTAATACGCAAGCACCGTGTCCATTGCCACAACGCCACCCCAGCCAGACATACACAAAGCAGTACCAATACACCTATTTCCATAGATACCCCATCCCATACACATTCGCAATATACGTATGTGTTTCATCCTCCAATTTCTTACGCAAACGGTTCACATGCACCGCCAATACGTGCTTATCGCTCAATTCCACACCCACGTCCCAGAGAGCGTCTAAAAGCACATGGTAAGTTAAAAGCTGCCCACGATGATCTGTAAGAATACGCAGAAGCTTTAATTCTGTCGGCGTCATACGCACTTTCTCGCCGCCGCATGTAACACTGCCCAAGGTAAAGTCAATACGCAGCCATCCATCATCTACTACCGCTGTTTGTGCTGATACACGCCCAAGCACAACAGCAATTTTCGCCAAAAGCACCTTCATTGAAAAAGGCTTGGTGATATAATCTTCCGCACCAAGCGCATAGCCCGCCAGTAAGTCTTCTTCCAAATCGCGCGCTGAGAGGAAAAGCACTACCGTCTCGCGCCGCGCTTTCAACCAACGACAAAAAGTAAAACCATCACCATCTGGTAGATTGACATCACAAATTGCCAAGTCCACACTTACTGCAAACGCTTGTTGTCGAGCCTCTGCCAACGTCATTGCTGCAAGCACATGATGCCCTGCATCACGCAAAGCCAGCGTGATGCTCTCGGATAATGACGGATCGTCCTCTAGTACCAGGATCGTTGCCATACCTCACTCATCCTTCTCTAAATCAAAAAGCGCCTGCTCATAGTTTTCCACATAATAACGTAAATTTTTTCGCCCACGCACTACGATGGTATGCCCTTCGGCTTCGAGCTTCGCGCGCCGTGCTTCGATACCACCGGGATATTTTTGATTGAGTTCACCCTTCGCTTTCAACGTGCGCCAGTATGGCGTCTCGTCACCCGCACGTTGATAACTGGCCCAGGCAGCGATGGAAACAAAAATCCCGGCTGTGATCGGCTCTGTAAAGTCGGCATTGTTATGACGCGCGAAATATTCACGAATGGCACCTATCGTGATAAGTTTACCTGCTGGCACACGCTTCATCACACAATCGTACGCAATCGGCGGTGCAAAATACATACGATTGCCGCCATACTTGCTAATGGTTTTTTCATCAGTAACTATTTGCACCTTCGGCATATCCTTACTGTCATGAAGCATCGCATTGAAATCTTTTTTATCCTCGTTAGCCATATGAACCACCTCGCCCTTAGCATCAGCATCCAACAATGAGACGGTTTGAACAACATCTCATTCAATCAATATTTGTTTTTTCCGCCGTTCGCATTTCCCACTCCCGCTGAGAATAGATGCAGCCACAGTAATGCTGCCGATAAATATCCCACTCCCGACAAAGTACAATAGAACGCTGATAGCCACCACGTTTCTTAAAATCGTTTGACAAGTGAGCAACGCCAACTTTTTCCGCAATGTCTTCGCCAATGGCATTGATACGTTCAGCGTTTTTATATGGGCTAATCGAAAGCGTTGTTGTGAAATAATCACAAGCCAACTGTTTCGCCAACTCGGCTGCAGCCTGCATGCGGAAACGATAACAGGCAAAACAGCGTTCACTGCCCTCCGGTAAATGTGTAAGCCCCCGCACAGCATTGGCATAGCGGGATGGATCATACTCACCCTCGATAAGAGCAATGCCATGTGGTGCTCTTATCTGCGCGATAACACGTTTCTGCTCTGCTAAACGGTGCTCGTATTCTTCGTGTGGTTGAATATTAGGATTATCGTAAAAGACGGTGATCTTGAAATACGGCGCCAAATATTCAAGCACATAACTTGAACATGGTCCGCAACAACTATGTAAAAGCAAATGGGGCACCTCAGCGTGCTGCTCAATCTCGCGCAAAATGCGATCGAGTTCTTTTTGATAATTGCGCGTATTTCCTTTTTGATTTGGATGCATAGCCATCTTCCTTTCTTTCTTTATTATACACGGCAATGCTCAACTGTGCTATACTGGAGGAAAATCATCTAAAAGGAATGAACAATTATGGGAAAATCCCTCGTACTTGCAGAAAAACCATCCGTTGGCCGCGAACTTGCACGTGTACTGGGTGTAGATGGAAAACATAATGGCTATTTTGAAAACCAAAAATACATCGTTACCTGGGCGCTGGGCCATCTTGTCACGCTGGCTGATCCTGAACACTACGGTGAAGAATATAAAACCTGGCGCATGGACACGCTGCCAATCTTACCCAAACACATGGATCTTGTCGTCATCCCGCAATCCGGCAAACAGTTCCGCACCGTTTCTGGCTTAATGAAACGCTCAGACGTCACAGAAATCATTATCGCTACCGACGCCGGTCGCGAAGGAGAGCTGGTTGCTCGCTGGATTATTGAAAAAGCACATATCAAAAAACCGATGCGCCGTCTCTGGATTTCCAGCCAGACAGACCAAGCGATTCGTCAGGGCTTTGCCCATCTTGAACCGGCTGCCAAATATGATAACCTCTATCGCTCAGCCGTGGCACGCAGCGAAGCCGACTGGGTTGTCGGATTCAACACCACCCGCGCGCTCACTTGCCGCTACAACGCGCAGCTTTCTGCCGGTCGCGTACAAACACCAACGCTGGCAATGATCGTACAGCGTGAACGTGCCATTCGCGATTTTAAAAGCACACCTTACTACGAAGTACAAGCCAGCATTGATGGTATGCGCCTGCTCTGGCAAGACAAAAACAAACGCACCCGCTTCAGCGATAAGAGCACTTGCGAACGCATCGTGCGCACCTGTAACAAACAAAATGCCACCGTCGCTAACTTAGAAGCACAGAAAAAGCGCACTGCACCACCTGCGCTCTATGATCTCACAACCCTGCAACGCGACGCCAACGCCCGCTATGGCTTCAGTGCCAAGCAAACCCTCTCTCTCATGCAACGCCTCTATGAAGAACACAAGCTCCTCACCTACCCACGCACCGACTCCCGCTACCTTACTAAAGACATTGTCGCCACCTTTCCGGAACGTCTCGCCGCGCTCACATCAAACGGTTATGCCGACGTTACCCGACAAATACGCACTGAAAAACGCAGCATCACACCAAGTTGCATCAACGATGCAAAAGTCAGCGACCATCACGCCATCATCCCAACCGAAGAGCGCTTGAGCAAACATAACCTTACAAGTGACGAACGCCGCATTTATGAATTGGTCGTTAAACGCTTCCTGGCTAACTTTTTGGGGCCTTACGAATATGAACAAACACACGTCACCTTAGACGTGAACGGCGAACACTTCATTTGCCACGGCAACGTCACCGTGGCACTTGGCTGGAAAGGTCTTGATCTTATCGGCGATGAAAACGAACAAGAAGACGACGCAAGCAAGAATCGCTCTCTGCCAAAGCTTGAAAAAGGCCAAATCTTAAAAGGCATCAATGTCAGCATTCGTGAAGGACAAACCAAACCGCCAGCCCGCTTCACCGAAGGCACACTCCTTGCCGCCATGGAAAACCCTCAAGCCTTTGTCGACGACAAACACGCACAGAGTGTCCTCCACAAAGCAGGCGGCATCGGCACCCCAGCTACCCGCGCTGACATTATTGAAAAACTCTTCAAGAGCTTCTACATCGAAAAACAAGGACAAACCCTCGTGCCAACCTCCAAAGGCATTCAGCTTATTGACATCGTCCCTGACGACCTCACCTCCCCACTCCTCACCGCCGAATGGGAAGAACGCCTTGAACGCATTGCTCGCGGCCAAGAGAAAGCCAGCACTTTTACCAGCGATATGCGCGCTTTCTCTACGGAGCTTGTCAACGCCGTGAAAAACTCCGATAAAACCTACCGCCACGACAACATGACGCGAACCCCATGTCCAAACTGCGGCAAATTTCTCCTCGAAGTCAAAACCAAAAAAGGCAAAATGCTCGTCTGCCAAGACCGCGAATGTGGCTACCGCCGCAACCTCGAACAACAATCAAACGCTCGCTGCCCAAAATGCCATAAACGCCTCACCGTTGTCGGCGACGGCGAAAAACGCATCTACACCTGCACCTGCGGCTTCCGAGAAAAATTCGACCGCTTCAACCAGGAACTCAAGAAAAAACGCAACACCTCCTCAAAACGCGACGTGCAAAACTACATGCGTAAACAACAAAAACAAGAAAGCATCGGTGCCAACGCCTTCGCCGACGCCTGGGCCAAAGCACTGGAAAAAGAAGAGTAAGACGTCTTATCTTTTAGCATAAAAATAGAGCATCCAACGTTTTTAGCAGACGTTGAATGCTCTATTTTTATTAAATTAAACCTAATAACGACCAAAACGGAAGCATAACAACCACAAAGAAAAGTCCAAATACCACGTTCTTAATTGTATGATATTTGACAAACTGCCCCGTTGTCATCATACCAAAAGCAAAGAATATCAGGAAGGTGACATATTCATATGGCAAGAAAACCATATCTGTCGAAAATAAGAAAGTAAAAATAGGCGCCAGTGGATTGATACCTGCACCAGCACAAAGTGCAACCATCGGTCCTGAGAAAGTTGCCACCATAGCCATTGGGGTCATCAACAGATTAAGCACAATACCAAAAATAAGTATGCCAAAAAGCAATACCCTGGTATCTAATAACGATAAAATAGGCGTAGCTGCATTACTAATCAATTCAGTCAAACCAGTTGCCGTGCATCCTGCACCAATTGCCATACAAGCAGAAATAAAAAAGATAATACCTATCGGCAAACTCTTAATGTCGCTGTCCTTACCGACATTGACACCTGGACAATACGCTAAACAAGCAACAATAACAAAAATGGCCATGCCATCAATATGATGAAGTGAATTCGTCAAAATACCTATCATCAAGATAGCTAAAAGAACAATACCTTTTTTCTCATCCTTACTCAATTTACCCTTTTTCTTTAAGGCTTGTTCAAAATATTCTTTGGTACCGTTAACAGATGAGTTTTTCGTTTTTGCAAGAAATAAGAATAGGAAAATGGTTAAAACACTATATAGAATCACTGGCCAATTATAATAAAGCACTTGCCAAAAGTTCATCGTAAAGTTCGGATCAATTGAATGTACAGAACCCATAATCAAACCTTGAGTAAGTGGCTGAAAGATAAACATTCTTACAGTAGAGCCACCAATCATCCCAACCATCATCGTAATAGCGGCCTCTTCTTTGTGTTCCATATGCAATGATCTGCACATCCCATAGCACAAACCAGCGATAATAATCGAAGCTCCAGCAAACGTAATAAACGACATAATCAAGCAGGCAAAATATAATGCATACATTGACCGATTAAAACTTCCGCCACAT
This sequence comes from uncultured Peptococcaceae bacterium, assembly GCA_963558655.1. Lineage (GTDB taxonomy): Bacteria > Bacillota > Peptococcia > Peptococcales > Peptococcaceae > UMGS1590. The sequence continues at coordinate 63,019 of CAUWHJ010000011.1, read as the reverse complement.
TTTGCCATTATCCAATAACTCAATCGTTCCAACAACCCTACACGTTGCAACATATTGGAAAGAACCATAGCTGCCATACAACATGGAATAGTATAAGAAAGCCACGAAGAATAAATCGATTCAGCCGGAACAATGCCCAACAAAGTTAACACAACTGGCCATATAAGCGAAGGTACTAAAAGATCAGTAATTTCAAATGCTGCCCACAATAACAGCCAGGCTGTTATTGCAATAAACGTACGCATTTGAGAAGTAAAACTTTCTGATGTCGGAATCAACATTAAAAGAATTGGTATGATAAAACATATCGCTATCTTAATGTTTTTATTAACACGTTTCACTTGAATGGTCATAATTCATGCACTCCTTTATTTTAATTTTGTGCTTCTCCACTATCCGCAGAGAAGCACAAAACAAAACCACACACTAGTCAAGGATCTGATGAACGATGGACCCTTCATTCTGCTCTGGTGCTCTTACTCCACCAAGAACAGCAAGTGTTGGGGCCACATCAATAGTGTGAATATGACGATCTGTCGTAAACCCTTCTTTAAAACCTTTACCAGCCGCAACAAAAATTGGAGATACCGACGTGTCAAAATAACCCATATACGTTGGCAACGAGTCCATATGAATTAAATTAAATCCTTCGTCCATAAAGAAAATAATATCCCCGAAGTCAGAGTTCCCACCAATACCAAGAATAACGGCATCTTTATTTCTCAAAGCCAAAGAAACCACACGTTTACCTGTACGAGGATCTCGGTAATTATATAGGTCAGAAATAATCTGAGCTTCCAGTTCATATTTGTCGGCTGGATCAACAATACCGTGTGTTTGACGACCTTTTAAGTTCAAATAAATGTTACCTGCACGAATTGCAATGGCACGCGTTTTCTCCCAATCAATTTCACGAAGTTTGTTGCCATTTTCATCACGTTTCAAAACTGTATAGCCCAGTTCTTCCATGACTGGTACACTAACACAGCCCTCGGTCAACACTGGTAAATGGTGTTCTTCGCAAATCAAGCCATGGTCGGAGGTAATAACAATGCTCCAATCCTGATCAAGACAAGGTAAAAATTCACCAAGATAACGGTCGGTTTCTTCATAAATCTTCAAAATAGCATCTTGATAAAACGCTTCATCATTATTCCAGTCATCAAAGTGTTTTGCAAAATGCCAAAACATATGACCAACGTCATCCACATTATGCAGATGAGAGAAGATAACATCGTATTTATTAGCATCCATTAAGTATCGCAAACACTTTGCTTGCCATTCACAATAATAATCCAATGCTGGAAGAATGATTTCTTGAACATTTTCAGGCTTTTTCCCAGTAATAGTGCTAATTTGCGGTGGTAAACCCACATGCTCCACAATATCTTTATACAATGCTTTTGGATGCCATACTTGATCTCCATCCACTCTATAGGCACTGCTCATCCAATAACGCAAATATGAACCGTCTTCAGCAAGTTCAATTAAATTCATGCCTCTATATGCATCAATTTTTTTCTCATCACTTAATACTTCATCATAAATATATGGAACATGTTCACCTTTCTTTATACTGCCAATTGGCTCTGTATCTTTTTTGCTCTTATAAATCAAAACTCGATCATAAATACCTTCCTCATTTTTCACAATCAAACATGGACGATGCACAAAGCCAGCTGATGTTAACAGGGTAAATTCTTTTGCATCTTCCGGCGCATTTGCCCATCCACTAGCTTCTTTGATTGGTGAATTACAAACATTGACGGTAATATTACCAAGAGTAGAAATTTCATTTTCTTCCTCACTGAGCACTAAAGTTGTAAATTGTTTACCATTTAAAATAGCTTTAAGGCTTTCTCCACCATTGCCTTCTCGCTGATAGCTAGCTGTCTCATCGGCAACCGAATCTTCTAACCCTGTAATTACACAACCATTAACGTTACCTTGAGGCGCATTATATGCATTAAAAACAACCCGCGGAACATCTACACCAGCCATCCCAATTGTTTCCCAGTCGACAATAGCTGTCCCCATATTGATCGCCGTTGGCTGCGTCCCATCTACCACACTCAAATTTTCACTATCAGAAGTTGGAGGCCAACTGGAACCTGGCCAATGCCATACTAATGTGGATTTGCCAGCTTCTGCAAAGACATTCCATAGTGGTTCTGCCTTGCATTCTCGAGAATCCAGCGCATACACTGCTGTATCTAATTTGTCCGGATCTGGATGCTGATTAAAAAACGCCGTTATTCCATGGGTATTTGGGTTTGCACCAGTTGCCAAAGATGTCCACATTGGCGGGGTAACTGTTGGCACACCGCCAAGCAAAACCATATCTTCGCGGCAAGCACCACGTTCAACAAATTTTTTCAAATTTGGCATCTTCCCTTGATCCATAAATTTTTTGGCAAGGCTGGGTTCAAAACCATCAATACCTAAAACAATGATCTTATCCGATTTTGCATTTTTTAACTTCATCATTACTGCACGCTCCTTATTTATATTTTGGATAATTCATATTTATATAATAAGAGAGAACCCCTGTTATGAATAGAAGCGAAGATTTTTTACCCTGTTCCATGTAAAAAACATTGGTTATCACGGCAAACAAAAAAACCAAGCAAAATGCCTGGTTTTACATTATAATACTCTATTTGTATCGTTCATGAATAATCGTCATCATTTCATCGATAAATGTTCTAATAAGCGGTATCTTTTCATTGCCAGAATGATAAATGGCAATAAATCTACTTGATGGCGAATTTGCAATCGGAATAAAAACTGCACCTGACAAAAAGTATTTCTGATATTCCCTTTCTAAAATATACGCCGTATGGGCTAGTCCTATGGAATCGCTACTCAACACATAGCTTCTTAATAAGGCAACATTATTTGTTCGTAAAGCGATATCTAAGCCTTTTTCCTCATTTTCAATCAAATGTTCTACTGTCGTGAAGTCATCTTGCCGATAAGACATAATAGCTAATGGATATTTTTTCAATGTATTCCATGTAATAGACTTTTTCTTTGCTAAAGCATTATCTTTTCGCATGAACGCATAAAGTTGTTCTTCCCATAAAAGTTCATACTGATATTCTTTCGGAAAAGGATCTGTATCAAAAACTACTAAAAGCCCTAAATCACTACGTCCTTTATACAACTGTTCTAAACCTAATTCTGTATTCGTTTCTAAAATCGACAACCTAACTTTAGGATACTTTTGTCCAAAAGATTGTATAATAACTGGCATGATACCTGTTCCTATCGTAGGCACTGTTACAATATTTAATTCACCCTCAAGATCAGAAGTCGGTTGTGCATAATGCTCCTGCTTTAAAATTTCGCATTGCTCTAACTGACTCAATACCTCTCTTGCAATCGGAAGCGTTTTTCTGCCAAGTTCAGTTAATTGCATCCCAGTATTTGTCCGATCAAACAAAGGATAACCTAATTCTTGCTCCAAAGAAGCAATAGCTTTCCCTAGAGCCGGTTGAGAAATATAAAACTTCTCTGCGGAAAGATGCAACGAACCTGATTTTGCAATATCTAAAAAATATTTCAACCACTCAGTACGCATTGAAGTTCTCCTCCTAAAACCATTTTTCTCAATAAAAAAAGCGTGGCCCCTTGCAGAACCACGCATGAAAAACATACAAGCTCTGACATTAGGGTTACTACACGCCTATACTCACCTTTTCCCGCGAAATGTACGCAAAGTGACTATGATGTCAGAGTGTACGCTTTCACCAAAAGCGCACACTTTACCTACATCACGAGAAAGTAGATACTTACAGTTATTCCATTATGAGTATAGTGTGTAGCATAATCATTATACCATACCTCCTATGCAGAGCAAATAAAAAAACGCGCAGGGCTTTGCCATTCTTGCAAAGATCCTACACGTTTTTTATTATTCTACTTTCTCTAAGAGTCGTTCATACAAATTCTTAGTGGCTGCTTCATCAACTTCATTCAGAACGATGGTTTTATCATCCACCTTGAGAGTAACGCAAGCGTCACAATCTACATAAGTATAGCGAATGTATCGACCATAGAGGCTATTTTCAAAATTGCCCATGGCAAAACGCAAGTTGCCAAAACCGCCCACGCGCGCATCCTCTACGTTTTTACTTGGGTCATACGCAAAGTATGTGATGTCATCAATATCATCATAGGCAATGGTGAGGTCTTTCCAACCGCCTGCTTCCACATGAATGGCTTCGTCCTCTAAAGTTGTGGTTAGGCTGCCACTCAAGAGCGACCATCCAACAAAAGCAGCCAGTAAAACCATAATGCACGCTACAATCACAACACCTTTACGAGAAACAGGGCTTAGTGCCACTTTTCCATCGTTAAGTTGCCTGCGATAATAACGATAAGAATACAGCATCGGGAGAAGCGCCAAAGCAATGACATCAAGGCTAAAAAGAACCCAGGCAATAGCACTTTCTACAAAAAGAGCACAGATCATGCCAAGAAGCCCACAACAAACCCAAACCTTACCACTGAAACGATGGGTGGCATTCCAGTTTTCCTCATTTTCAAGTGTCCATTTGATTCTGATACCGATGGTGCTGTTCTGCCGCACTTTAGGTAATAGATTGCCCAGTGCAAGAAAAAGCAAGCCATAGGCAAAAAACAGAACCGTTGTTGCCAATGTGCCACCGTCAAAGTTTGTCCGCGCCAATGCCTGTATGGCACCCACAATGAGCGACACCACCGGCATGATCCAGAAAACAAAACGAATGACGCTAGGCGTTTGCTCAGTATTTTGTCGGTCATGCAAAATAAAGAGCAAGACAAGCCAATGGGTCACCAGCATACCAAGTGGAAAACCTTCAAACTGATGCCAGATCAACGCGCTTGTAAACATGGGGATCAGAATCACCAATGAGGTAAAAATAAGCGTTTCCTTATATGCTATTATCCACTTTTTCATGGTCACCCTCTCCCTTCAATGAGGCCAGCCAGAGCATCACCTCTTCCAAAACCGAAGCATTGAGCTCATAATAAATGTATTTGCCTTCTCGTTGATCACGAATCAGCTCTGCCTCTTTGAGCACCGACAAATGCCGCGAAATGGAAGCCGCTGTGACAGGAAACTTCTCACCAATTTCTCCTGCAGAGAGACGTCCCTGTTTGAGCAAATTCAAGATATCACGGCGAGTTGGGTCTGCCAGTGCTTTGAGTGTATGTTGTAAACTCATACATCGCGCCGCCTTTCATTTAACATTTAGGTTAATTGTTAAATATAAAATAGCACGCCCATTGCTTTCTGTCAATCCTGACAAACAAAAAATGCGCAACATTTTCATCTCTTTGTGAAAATGTTACGCATTTTTTTTAGCCTTCCAACACGGCTGCCACTTTCTCTAAATAATCACGAATGGTCAAATGCTGTGGACATCTTGTTTCACACACACCACATTTGATACAATCTGATGGTTTTCCGTTCTTTTCAGCGAGTTTACCCAGCCGATGACGTGCATTGCCCATTTGCGATGGGCCAAAACGGTGAATATCATTATAAAGGCCAAAATAGTCAGGAATCGCAATGTGTTGTGGGCAGCCATCAATGCAGTAACGGCAAGCGGTGCAAGGAATGGCAATGGTTTTTTGAATAATCACCTTTGCTTGCTCGATGACCGCAGCCTCTTCTTCGGTGATTGGCTGGAAATCTTTCATGTAACTGAGATTGTCAGCCATTTGTGCCTCGTTACTCATACCTGAAAGCACCATCATAATGTTATCCGGTGTGGCCGCAAAACGCACTGCCCAAGATGCCGGCGACCAATCTGGATGAAAGTTATGCAGCAACTTTTCTGCTTCCTCTGGAATCGTTGCCAGAGCGCCACCCTTGACTGGTTCCATCACAATAACTGGTTTGCCGTGCTTTGTCGCCACCTCATAACAAAGGCGAGACTGTACCTGTGCATCATCCCAATCCAAATAGTTCAATTGTAACTGTACATATTCCATCTCTGGATGTTTGGTCAAAATCTCATCCAGCAACTTGGCATCACCATGGAAAGAGAAGCCCAGATGCTTCACCTTACCTTCTTCTTTTAACTTCTGCACAAATTCAAATGCATGAAACGCCTCTGCCTTTGGATAGGAACTGTATTCCATACCATGGAGCCAGTAGTAATCAATATAATCAACCCCCAAGCGTTCCAACTGTCCGTCAAAAAATCCTGGCATCTCTTCTGGTTTTTCCAGCATAAACATTGTCAACTTATCCGTAATGGTAAAAGCATCTCGTGGATAACGCTTTGCCACAGCTTCACGAAAAGCAATTTCACTATGACCATCGTGATAACAAGCCGCCGTATCAAAATACGAAAAACCTTCCGCTAGAAAGGCATCTGCCATCCGCTTCACCATCTCAATATCTACACTCGTTGTATCCGCTGGATCCAAAAGTGGCAAACGCATCAAACCAAAACCAAATTTTTTCATGGTTTATTCTCCTTTCAACATTGCAGCATTTATCTCCTTCTTCTATTATACAAGGCCCATACCAAAAACAACAGACTGCTATCTTTTCTATTTCCACAAAAAAGCTGTGCCTTCATAAAAACAAAGGCACAGCTTTTTTCAATTCAAACGAACATCCATCTCGATCCATTCCTCATCACCCCATGTGGAATCTGAATGGCCAACAACGTGAAACCCAAAGCCTTCATACATCGCCACGCGATGTTCCAAACAAGTGAGAATCACACGTCTTGTGCCACGCACCTTTTCGCGTTGCAAAACTGCGCTACCATCTCTCGCGCAAGCCCTTGTCGGCGATAAGCAGGCAGCACATTCACCCCAAGAATCATTACATTGCGCCCCTGTGGCTCATGTAACTGTGCATCAATATATATTGCATCACGCAAAACCTCATCGTTCGTCGCAAGGCCATCCACAAAGCCAGCAATTTTCCCCGTTTTACGATCCACCGCCACCAGAAAACGGTCTGCTGCCACAGCCACACGCGCCCGCATAATCTCTGGCTTGCAAGCTTCATGCGGTGGAAAACATTCCGTCTCAATCGCTACAGCCTGCTCCGCTTCCTCCGGCAAAATACTGCGGAAAATAAAGCAAGCATAGAGACTAGTCTGTTTCTTTACAGCATTCATTTACACTCTTCCTTTCTCGAAAATACATGAAATAGTATACTTTTTGATCTATTTCTCACATTACATTAACTTTCTATATTTCCCACCACCAAGAAATTCAATATATCCTTTATCTCTTAAATATTGTAACTGCTGTCTAAGTTTTGCTTGAATATTATTATTTTGAGGATGTCTTATTTTTAATTCATTTTCAAAGGCGTATACTTCTTTTAATTCAAAAACTGAAGAAGAAATTTTATCAATACACCATAAGACATCCATAAGCCAACTACGCTGACCCATATCATTTACCGTCAATTGCTCCATCTTAGTTACATACTGAATAACGAAATCTTTTGCCAATATGCGTCCATCCGAAATAAGATTTATCTGTCCTTGCTTCGGAATTTGCTGCAGTAAAATATTGCACCCTATCCAACCTGCCCGACGAGCGTTAGAAGATAACGGTTTTCTCTTTTCGATGGTAGTCGGAGTAAAAAAAGATTTTGGAATAAATACCAGTTTTTCAACCATCCATGTATCCAATGAATACGATAAAAACAGAAAATCTGGATTATTATTATGTGTGATTCTTTCAATCATTGCATCATAAGAACCATCTACGACTTTTTTACCAAAAGCGCCGTTCTTGCTTTTTAACTCAAATTCGTTTTTACATCTCGGACAGAAAAAATCAGCAACGGGTCGATTGTTTTCGAAAGCTTCGATATAAGGACTTCCACAACGTGGACAAAACATATTACGCCTAACCCAATCTTCTGTAATTACTCTCGATATCTGTGAAAGTGACGAATATTGATCCGCCAATTCATTATTCAAATGCAGATCCATGCAGCCATTCTCCTTTCAGAAGATATGAAAAAAGCCTGAGCATATGATACCATGCTCGGGCTTTTGAAACTTTATCTTATTCCCACTCAATCGTTGATGGTGGTTTGCTGGTGATGTCGTAGACGATGCGGTTGATGTGGTCGACTTCGTTGACAATGCGGCTGGAGATTTTATCGAGCACGTCGTATGGGATGCGTGCCCAGTCGGCGGTCATGAAGTCGGTGGTGGTGACGCCGCGGAGGGCGAGGGTATAGTCGTAGGTGCGGAAGTCACCCATGACGCCAACGGTACGTGTCGAGGTCAGTACGGCGAAGTATTGGTTAATGGAGCGGTCGAGGCCTGCGTTGGCGATTTCTTCACGATAAATGGCGTCGGCATCGCGAAGGATGTCGAGTTTATCCTTGGTGATTTCACCCATGACACGAATAGCAAGCCCTGGGCCAGGGAATGGCTGGCGCCATACGAGATAATCGGCAAGGCCGAGTTCAATCCCGAGCTGGCGTACTTCGTCTTTGAAGAGCATACGCAGTGGTTCAATGAGCCCTTTGAAATCAACAACTGCTGGCAAACCGCCAACGTTGTGATGGCTCTTGATGACGGCTGCGTCGCCGCTGCCGCTTTCGATAACGTCTGGATAGATGGTACCTTGAGCAAGGTAATCAACAGCGCCAATTTTACGGCCTTCGTCTTCAAAGACACGAATAAATTCTTCGCCGATGATTTTACGTTTGCGTTCAGGGTCGGTAACACCGGCGAGCTTACCTAAGAAGCGATCGGCAGCATCAACACGGATAAAGTTCATGCCACTATCTTTGAAGGCCGCTTCGACTTCGTCGCCTTCGTTTTTACGCATGAGGCCATGGTCTACGAAGATGCAGGTCAGCTGGCTGCCTACGGCTTTAGAGATGAGCTGTGCTGCCACAGAGCTGTCTACACCGCCGGAGAGAGCCAGCAACACTTTGCCATCACCCACTTGAGCGCGAATGTCTTCGATGGCACGTTTGGCATAGTTTGCCATGGTCCAATCGGCTTCGCACTGGCACACTTCCATGAGGAAGTTTTTGAGCATAACGGTGCCGTTTTCAGTGTGGTTGACTTCTGGATGATACTGCATGGCATAAAGTTTCTTTTCTACGTTAGCCATCGCAGCCACTGGGCAGTCGGCAGTGTGTGCAATGCGAACAAAGCCTTCCGGCATATCTGCCACATAGTCAACGTGACTCATCCAAGTAATCCCCTGTTCTGGCAAGCCTTTGAAAAGGGCCGCGGTGGTATCAAAGTTGGTTTCCGTTTTACCAAACTCACGCTTATCGGCAGCTTCTACTTTGCCACCAAGGGTGTGTGCCATAAGCTGCATACCATAGCAAAGGCCGAGCACAGGAATGCCCAGTTCAAAGATACGGCGTTCAATCTGCGGTGCTCCTTCACCATAAACGCTATTAGGACCACCGGTAAAAATAATACCTTTTGGCTGCTTTTCTTCAATAGCAGCAAGCGCTTTATTAAATGGCACGACTTCGCAATACACGTTGCATTCACGCACACGACGCGCAATCAATTGATTGTACTGACCACCGAAATCGACAACGATGACCATTTCCTGCTTGTTTTCCACGTTTATTTTTCCTCCTCTTCAAACACAATCGCAGCAATATCTGGTAATTCGCGATACTGACCGTCAAAGTCCAGACCATAACCAATCACAAATTTGTCCGGCACATCCATACCGATATAGTCAACATCCATGTCCACTTCGCGACGTTCTGGTTTGTTCAAAAAAACGCAAGTGGCCACGCTCGCTGGATGAAAATCAGCAATCGTATTCTTAATCGCTGCCAAAGTATGGCCACTGTCGATGATGTCGTCCACGAGTATGACATCACACCCCGTCAAATCATCAAAGCTCTTATACTTGATGTTCACTTTGCCGCTAGACACGGTGCCACTGCCGTAGCTCGATGCTACCATGGTTTCTAAGCGCAACGGTCTGTCAATGGCACGAATAAGATCTGCGGTGAATGGGATGGCCCCTTTCAAAATCGAAATGACCACCAATGGCCGCAACGAACGTTCTGTATAGTCCTCTGTTATCTGACGACCCATTTCCTGCACACGCTTTGCTATGGTCTCACGATCAATCAGTATTTCTTTTTTATAGCGCTCCACTTAGCTTCCTCCCTGCTTGTTTTCCATCATCAATCATTACACTTTAGTTTATCATACATCTACACGCGTGAGCAACCACCCACACCCATGACAACTGTAAAAAATATCTGCATTGTGCTATAATCAAAAAATAAGGTTCCCTAGAAAGGAGATTCGTAATGACCCGCGACGAAGAAACCTATTTTATTCGCATCATGCAAACCGCCGACCAAGCCACATTAGATAAGCATTTCGTGCTTGCAGAAACAACTACCGCCAGCGATGGCTCTGTGCTCTTACGCTACGATGCCTCCTATGGGCACGACAACGGCTATCTGACCATCAAATACCAACCTGAAACCGGCGAACTGCTTGCTGCAGAAATGAACGTTGGCTTTCCAACAATGATTGGACTCAATCGCAGCCCGCTGGAACTGCGTATTCTGGCAGAACACATTCTGGCACTGCGAAAAAACGCATAACATACAATATCCCTGCTGAAATCCACCAAGGGTTTCAGCAGGGATATTTTTTAATCCGGACAGGTGCGCCACAAACGCACGGTCAACAAATTGAACAAATAATAAAAGCCCAGAGCAAAGACCACGCCAATCAACGTATCACTGATACGCAACATCACCGAGCCTTCCAACCCATAAATGCTTGCTCCCATAATTAAGGCGCCAAAGCAATTAAACACAGTTTTGCTCAAGTATGCGCCGCAAAAGCCCAGGCAAAAACCGCCAATTGGTCCAAGCAGCACATATAATGATGGCGGCACAAAGCTATACACCAAATAAAAGAGCATGGTGCCAATGAGCACACCAATGAGTCGATGTGAGGATTTATCCTGAATGCCACTCCCCATGCGATGGTCAGTGAGAATGGAGCTTACAGCAAAAGCTGCCCACACAAAACGCTCTAACTGCACAGCGGCGCCAACAGCAAGAATGATACCAATGCCCAACGCCATGCGTACCTGCCATTGATATTTCTGCTCGCAAAAATCAAACACTTGCCAGCGTGCAGAAAATGGCACATTGGCGTGCTTACCTTTATGCTTACGCAAGTACACCCAGCCACAAATTAAAATACCCACACAAGTCATCAGAAAACGGGCTTCCAAGGCGTCGCCCTGCACAGGATTGCCAGCTAAAAATACATAGGAAAAGCCAAAAAGACCACTGTTGCCCATCTCGGGTTGATCGCAAGTCATCATAAAAATCACAAAAAGCGCAACGGTGTGCACCAAAATAGCACCGGGCAGTGGCAGGCTCTGCGCCACAAGCGGCGCAAAACACAGCAAAGGAAAAACAATCACAAGATTACGCAGCGCATCTTGCATACAGTAATTGAAGTCAACAAAACGCACAGCCAGCAAAATGCAGAATATCGCCACCGACATAGCGCTGTTCTCGCTCCCAAAAAGAGCGTTAAGAGAAGCAATAAACGCCACCGCAAAAGCCACAATGAACAGTGCTCGTAAAAACAGCCCCCATTGAAAGCGTCGCCGTTCTGCACGTGTTTCCGCTTGTTTAATATGCACTTTTAATACCGCTGGGTCCAGCTGCAAAATATCATAAAATGCCATTTGCTTCATCATTCTTCTCCACCCAATACATGATCTGCTTCTTTAAGAAGCGCAAAAAGCTGGTCGAAATGTTCGCCCATTGATGCTCTAAGCGTATAAAACGGCTCCAAGAGCAATTTACAATCGTGGTCCAGCGCCATTCTGCCTTCGCCGGTCAAGGTCACGGTGTAGCTGCGCTCATCGCCGTCTACCTTGTGCTTTTCAATGCACGCTTTCTGAAAAAGCTGTTTCAGCGTGCGACTCACCGCTTCTTTCTTCATGCCGCTCTGTTTGCTCAAAAACAGCGGCGTACACTGCTCAGGCGCAAGATAAATCCAAGCGAGCAGCTCACGCTCGCTGGCACTAAGCTGCTGTTCTTGTGAATGTACCAATAGCCGCCGTGAAAACTGCGTGAGATGCTGTTGATAAGTAAGCATTTCCTGCCAATCAGGCATGGTCATGAACGATCGTCCTTTCATGTAATTAACACTGTTAATAGTTAGCGGTGTTAATTATATGCGTTTACCCCTGCGCCGTCAAGCTTTTTTTGAGTGATGAGATTTATTTTTTTCGCCACATCTTTTCTCTGCGTGCCAGCACTAAAAATCCCAGTGTGCATAAGAGTGCCTGCACAATCAGCGTGTTCTCCACGGCAAGTGGCGCACAAAGAATCCGCCAAACAATATTGCCCGTCCATAAAAGAAGCACCAAAAGCAACAGCCTGCGTACAAAACGATGGTTTAACATAATAATACCTCCTTCATTTTTGCCTCATGATACCTCGTTTTGCGCCCAAACTCCAGCAAAAGGGTTTGGCAGGACTTGTCAAAAGGCTTTGACGAACGCCAGAAGCGCCAAACAGCGCGCTTTTGTACAAGAACAAAGCCCACGCCGCAGCGTGAGCTTTGTTCTTTTAACTACGTATGAAAAGCATATCCTTGCACACAAAAACGATGAGCCAAGCCAACGCCGCCACGGCGAACAATGGCTGCCACATCCAATAAAGGCTGTACAGCGTATGGCACCAGAGCACATAACCGCCGATGGCAAAACTCAAAACTGCCAGCGTCCACCAACCCAGATGCGAGAACACACGCATCATGCTTTTGGTGACGCCAATAAACTGCACACGCAAGCTGTGCGCGCGAAAGGCTGCTTCATCGGTTATGTCTTCCATCTCAGCTTCGGCTTTTTCTGCCGCTGCTAAACGTCCGCGTCGGCTAAAAAGGCTCACGCCCAGAAGCACATACGCCACACTAAAGGCAAGCCCCACCATCGCCAAAACAATCGCAGGCGCCAGCCAAGGTTGGCTACTAACAGCCCCAAGAAAGCCAATCTGCGGCCAATACCCAAGATGCACCAGCATCTCAAGCACCACCAAAATGGCCGATGCTGCCGGCATGAGCATGGTGCCAAACAAGCGAAAATGAAGGTAGGCGATGATAACCGCAAAAGCAAATGCAAAAATCGTCCAAATGCCATCGCTCACAAGTACATCGCCTTGAACACAGGTCATCACCAGGCGCACAAGCAAGGCCACCGTACCAATAAGGAAAATCAGGCTCATGATAACACCAGCCTGCCAAATATGCAAAAGCTCACTGGCCGACCAGGCAATCAACGCCAGTGCAAAGCAAACCACAATGACATCAAAAAGAATGGTTGCAAACATCAGCCTTCACCTCTCTTTCTTACCGGTGGCAGCGCACTCAAACCCAGACCAATCACAAAGAGGATACCACCCACCCAGATAAGAGGTCGGAACCAATCACGGCTCACCAGAAAAACAGCTTGTTCGCCATCGCTCATCATTGGATGAACCTCAATGCCATCATAACGCATCGGTTCAGATGGTACTATCGTTTCATGAATGGACACTTGATCCGGTTGTGTCAGTGCAACATCAAGCATCTCAGCATTTTCACGATCCGGCGCTCCTGGTTCAAAGGTCAACGTGTAACCTTCTAACCCCGGGCCAATAAGCGCAGCACTTTCGCCAACACCAAGTTCAACATAATAACTGTTGGTTGTCAGCTGAGACCCTAGCCCGCCCGCAAGCACCAAAAGCAAGGACAATGTCACCAATACTTGCACAAAAGCACGCAAGCTGCGCTCACGCATCAGCGTAAAAAGAATGACTGCCAACAGGTCTAATGCGGTCAGCGCTGCCAACGCCAGCAAAACGCCCCTTGGCAAAAAACCAACCGGCAAAACAACTATGCAAAGGATCGTCAGAGCCAGCAATAAGGTGCCTGCCAGCCGTAAGGATCGTAAAATCGCCACAATAGGTTACTCCTCTCATTGTAAAGTAAAGCTATAAAAATTATGCTGGATTCGCTGAAAGATGTCAAGATATATCCAGCATAGCACATCAAACAACGCAGCGCAAGACAGTGCCAGTGCCGCTCTTGCTCATGCAAAAAAACCTTCAGCTCCAGGCAATCGCTTGAAGCCAAAGGTTTTTCATTAAAAATACACGTCCTCTCCGCAAAGTGGCACCACAACCGTTTCCGGCCGCTCGGCAAGGGTGGCGATGCACGCTTGCAAACGTGTTTGTTCGTAGAATACTTCTTCCATGGTGAGACCATCGGCAGGTGCTGTCGGTCCCGCCTTGCTGCGATTGTGCGTCACTAAAGCATCCTGAACACAGCCAAGTGGCCTGCGGCCCAGGGCAATGTCAACAGCGGTGCCAACAAGATTGCGTACCATTTTTCGCAAAAAACCATCGCCCACAAAATGAATATGCCACCAGGCAGGATTTTCAGCATCAATGCAAAGTTTGGCAAGGTACAATGTGCGTTCAAAGGTTTTCACGGTGGCACCACGACCACAAAACCCTTCAAAATTATGCGCGCCCACCATTTGCGCCAGCGCCTGTCTAAACAGCGCTTGGTCCATTGGCTGCGGAATGTGGGTGAAGTATCCATGCCCCAACGCCGGCGGCGTTTGAGCGTTGAAGATGCGATAACTGTACCATTTGCCAACAGCGCTTTTGCGTGCATGAAAAGCGGCATCCACCACTTCGGCTTCACGAATCACAAGGGCAGGCGGCAACGCACGGTTCAAGGCGTAACACAGGCGCTGTGCCGGAATCTGCCGCGCGAAACTAAAGTGTGCAACTTGCGCCCGTGCATGAACACCGGCATCGGTGCGTCCGGCACCATGAATATGCACTGGTGCGCCAAAAAGTTCGGCAATCGTCTGTTCCAGTAGCCCTTGTACCGTCACAAGGCTGGCATCGGATTGCCGCTGAAAACCAGCAAAAAAACTGCCATCATAGCTCATGGTGAGTTTATAGGTTGTCACAGAACCACCCACCTTGTCGCCAGCGCCACCGCTAAAATGGCAATTAAAATCACCCCAGCAAAACGGTCGCCGTTTTCATAATGCAGCTCGTGCAAGCGTGTGCGCCCTTCGCCACCATGGTAGCAGCGCGCTTCCATCGCCATAGCCAGTTCATTGGCACGATTGATGGCGGAAAGAAAAAGCGGCACAAGAATTGGCAAAAGTGCACGCGCACGGTCCATCAAGCCACCCTCATCAAAAGCAGCGCCACGCGCCTTTTGCGCCGCCATAATCTTTTCTGTTTCATCTGCCAGGAGCGGAATAAAGCGCAGGGCAATCGTCATCATCATCGCCAGCTCATGCGCCGGCACGCCAATGCGCTTAAACGGCGACAACAAGTTTTCCACGGCATCTGTGAGGACAATCGGCGTGGTTGTTAAGGTCAACACACTCGTTGTCATCACCAAAAGCACCAAGCGCACACAAAGGAAAACAGCCAAATGCACTCCTTCGGCAGTGATGTGCAAAATCCCCCACTGCCACAGAACGGTGCCCGGCGTCAAAAAGAGCTGAATGAGTGCCGTAAAAATGAGAATAAAACGTAAGGGGCGCACGCCTTTCACATAAAACTTAAGCGGCACCTTACTCAACAGAAGCACAGCAAACACCACCACAGCTGCATAAAGAAGCCCCACCCAGTTGTTCACAAGGAACAGCGCCACCATGATGGCAAGCATACCGAAAATTTTCGTTCGTGGGTCAAGACGGTGCAACAGCGAATCGCCCTTCACATATTGACCAATGGTGATGTCTTTCAGCATGACGTGTCCCCCTCTCTCTTTGCCAGGGCATTCTCAATGATGCGATAGGCCTCATCTACCGTGAGCGCATTGGTAGGCACGTTAAAACCATGCTTATTCAGCGCACGCAAGAGCGCCATCGACGACGGAATCCCCAGGTGAATACGTTCAAGTAAATCAGCCTGGGCAAAGACCTCCTCTGTCGTTCCCTCTGTCACCTTCGTTCCCTGGTTCATAACAATCATGTAATTGGCAAAGCGTGCCACATCGTCCATGCTGTGGCTAACAAGAATGATGCTCATATCGCTTTTCATATAAAGGCTATGAATTGCCTCTAAAATGCGGTCACGCCCCAATGGGTCCAAACCTGCCGTTGGCTCATCAAGAATAAGATAGCGTGGGCGCATAGCCACAATGCCCGCAATCGCTACACGCCGTTTTTGCCCACCGCTGAGTTCAAAAGGTGAACGGTCTTTCCAGACATCATACTCCAAGTCCACCAAAGCCATAGCTTCCTGCACACGCTCTCGTTGTTCTTCTTCGTTAAGCCCCTGATTTTTTGGCCCAAAAGCAATGTCTTTTGCAATGGTTTCTTCAAAAAGCTGATACTCAGGATATTGAAACACCAGCCCCACCTGTTTGCGACGCTCGCGCACTTCTTTGCTTTTATCGGCCAAATCAAAACCGTCCACAATCACACGCCCCATGGTTGGTTTAAGCAGCCCATTCATCAACTGCACCAAGGTTGACTTGCCACTGCCAGTATGACCAACAAGGCCTACAAAACTGTGATCCGGCACCGTCAACGACACATCATGCAGCGCTTTTGTCTCTTCCAAGCCACCGGCATTATAAATATAGGATACATTTTGTAATTCTAGCGACATAAAACATCCACCATTTCTTCGATTGTCAACACATCACGCGGAATAAACGAATAATTTTCGTGCAAACGCACAGCAATTTCCGTCACCTGTGGCACATCCAAATGCAAGGCGCGCAATTCTTCCACATGGGTGAAAATTTCCCGCGGCGTTCCTTCCATCACCACTTTGCCATCGTCCATCACAAGCACACGGTCTGCTAACACGGCTTCTTCCATAAAATGGGTGATGTTCACCACCGTAAGCCCTTCTTCTTTGTTCAAACGCAGCATGGTGCTGATGACCTCTGCGCGGCCGTCTGGATCAAGCATGGCTGTGGGTTCGTCAAACACGATGGTTTGTGGACGCATGGCAATGATGCCGGCAATCGCAATGCGCTGTTTCTGACCACCGCTAAGATGATGTGGCATAGCATCACGAAAGGCTTCCATCTGCACCAAACGCAGCGCCTCATCGACACGCTCGTAAATTTTCTCTCGTGGCAATCCAAGATTTTCCGGCCCAAAGGCCACTTCCTCAAGCACGGTAGTCGCCACAAGCTGGTTATCCGGATTTTGAAACACCATGCCCACCCGCTGCAAAATATCCAACGCATGGTCCTCATCGGCGGTGTCAAAGCCGTCCACCATTACAGTGCCCGATGTTGGCAAGAGCAACCCGTTCAAATGCTTTGCCAAGGTTGATTTGCCACAACCATTACGCCCCAGCACGGCGATGTGCTCACCATCTTCGATACGCAGCGTGATGTCTGACAGCGCGCACACCTCATTTTCAGTGCCTGGATGATAGATATGTGTGAGATTGTTAATCGCAATCATGCTGCGCCCTTCTTTCTTTCACGATTTCTCTAACTATATTATTATAGCCGTTCTCTGACGATAAACAAAGAAAAACCATACCATATCACAGAAAAAAACTGGCATAATGTGCTCATTCTTTTGCGATGAGAGGATTCTCTTCGTTGCAATTTATGAACATTTGCAAGCACTGCGGCAGTCTATCATCGCCATTTTACCCACTTTTTCTGTACCATCGGTAACCAATTTCTTTACGGATATTGAAACAAAAAATGAGATTTTGTACAATGGTTAATGAACTTTAACGAATGAACTATGACCATACAAGCAGCCCAGATATGTTATGTCCTGAAAGACAACCGCTTACTCAAGCAACCATACACCTTCTGAGCTATTCCGCTGTAAAACGGTCGCTATTCTCATACCTTACCAAAACCAACAGCAATGATCATAAAGGAATACACGATGGATTGTGAAAAAAACCTAAAAGAGATTATCACAGGATTTCAGAAATGTCGTAAGGCTTTTACTGCCATTGGCGATGAAACACGACAGTTAATTCTTCTCGTCTTGTTGGAAAGTGATCTATCAGGAATACGTGTTGGCGAAATTGCTCAAAAAACCCATTTGACGAGGCCAACTGTATCGCATCACCTTCAAATATTAAAAGAAGCCAACGTTGTCGCCATGCGAAAAGAAGGTACAAAAAACTATTACTATCTGAGTGTCGACAAAACACAATGGAAAGAAATTGCAGACTTGGTATCTTTAATTTATCAAAGTATAGAACACATCAACTAAATAAGACAGGAGCGTACAATTATGATCTTATTTTATTCTGGAACAGGAAACAGCGAATATATCGCCAAAAAACTCGCAGAAACAACCCATGAACCTATTATCAATTTATTTGACAAAATCCGAAATGACGACTATTCGTCATTAACCTCTATGACACCTTGGATTATTGTAACGCCTACCTATACCTGGCGTATTCCTAAAATTTTGCACAACTGGCTTAAACATACAAACTTAAAAGGCAGTAAAAAAATCTATTTCGTTATGACGTGTGGCGGAAGCATTGGGAATGCAAATAAATACCTCTCCAAGCTGTGCCATACAAAGAACATGGACTATATGGGCTGTTACCCTATTGTCATGCCAGATAACTATATCGTCCTGTCATCGGCACCAACTAAAAAAGAATGTTTACAGATTTTTGAAAAAGCAGAGACAGCATTCAAACACATGACATACTATCTAGATGCTGGCCAACCATTTCCACAGGCAACGATAACAATAAAAGACAAATTACGTAGCGGAATAACCAACGATTTATTCTATCCGCTGTTCATACAACCGAAGAAATTTTATGTAACAAACGCATGCATTTCCTGTGGACAATGCGTCGCAGTTTGTCCGTTAAAAAACATTCATCTTGAGAACCAAAAACCTGTATGGGGAAAAAACTGCACGCACTGTATGGCCTGTATTTGTAAATGTCCAAAAACAGCCATTGAATATGGCAAGCAAACCAAGGGGCGCATCCGATACATTTGCCCAAAATAATCAAAAAGGCAGCCAATCTAAAAAATTGGCTGCCTTTTTGTATCGTGAAAACACAAAAAACTAGCAAACAAAAACTCTCCCTGGGGGGCAGGGAGAGTTAAAAGGGGATTTATTAGAGCAAATCCATTGCTTGAGCAATGGCGATGTTCACTTTCAAAACGTTGACCGTATCTTCACCAAAGATTCCCAGAACTTTGCCTTCGGTATTTTCGTCAATAATGCTCTTCACTTCATCTTCAGAAAGACCGGAAGCTTCTACGATACGTGGGATCTGAATTTCAGCAGAAGCTGGGGTGATGTGAGGGTCAAGACCAGAACCGGAAGCGGTCATCAGGTCAGCAGGAATATCTTCGCGTTCAACGGTAGGGTTCTTTTCAAGGAAAGCTTCGATATCTGCTTCGACACGTTCGCTCAGCGCTGGGTTGCTTGGTGCATAGTTGTTAGAACCAGAAGCCAAGCCACCATATTCGCTACCATCGCGATACGTCTGATTGCCATCTTCATCTTCAACATAAACGTTGTAATGGTATGCAGAAGGACGGCTCCAGAGATAGTAGTCTTCAGTAAATTCCTGGCCTACATTTTCTGCGCCAACCACTTGCCCATCAACTTCAATGAGGCTGCCATTTGCCTGATCCTTAAAGATCAGCTGGGAAACCCCTGTCAGAAAGCATGGGAAGAGGAAACCACAAAGTACCATCAAGACGACGGTAACAGTCACCGCCTGACGCAGGCCGTGGCCTCGATGTTCTTTTTTCATACTCATGTTTCATGTGTCCTTTCTTAAATACCAAGCATAGTAAGCAATGGTGCAACGATCAAGTCAATCAGCTTAATGCCGACGAATGGCGTAATCACACCGCCAAGACCGAAGATCAACATATTGCGACCAAGCAGCTTGCTTGATGACATTGGGCGATATTTTACACCCTTCATAGCCAGCGGAATCAGGCAAGGAATGATGATGGCGTTGAAAATAAGTGCAGAGAGAATAGCACTGTTTGGCGTAGCCAAATTCATGATGTTGAGCACGCTGAGCTGTGGAATAGCCATCATAAACATTGCAGGAATGATAGCGAAGTATTTCGCAATATCGTTGGCAATGGAGAAGGTGGTCAAGCTACCACGCGTAATGAGGAGCTGTTTACCAATTTCTACAACTTCGAGAATCTTCGTTGGGTCAGAGTCAAGGTCAACCATGTTGGCAGCTTCTTTTGCAGCGGTGGTACCACTGTTCATGGCCAAACCAACATTGGCCTGTGCAAGTGCAGGTGCATCGTTGGTACCGTCACCGGTCATAGCAACGATTTTACCTTCGGACTGTTCTTTCTTAATAACAGCAATCTTATCTTCTGGTTTGCATTCAGCGATGAAACCGTCAACCCCAGCTTCCTTAGCGATGGTTGCTGCAGTCAGAGGGTTATCACCGGTGCACATGATGGTTTTGATACCGATGGCACGCAGACGAGCAAAACGTTCTGCCATCCCTTCTTTAACGGTATCTTTGAGGTAGATAACACCAAGCACACGATTGTTTACACAAACAGCCAGTGGCGTACCGCCAAGGCCTGCGATTTCATCGATTTGCTTTTGCAAATCATCAGGAGTCTTACCACCGTGAGATTTCACATACTGAGCAATGGCATCGCCTGCACCTTTACGCACAACCGTGCCATCTGGCAGGTCAACCCCACTCATGCGGGTTTGAGCAGTAAATGGTACAAAGGTAGAGCCAGCCACTTCCTGCGTGTTGTCGCCTTGCTGACGTGCAAGTTCCAGCGTTGATTTCCCTTCTGGGGTATCGTCCTGGAGGCAGGTGAGTGCTGCAAAGTGAATCAGTTCATCACGGCTGGTGCCGCCAACTGGAATGAAATCAGCAGCGAGACGGTTACCATAGGTGATGGTACCGGTTTTATCAAGAATCATGGTGTCAACGTCGCCGCAGGCTTCAACAGCTTTACCGGACATAGCGATGACATTGAAACGGGTAACACGGTCCATACCAGCGATACCAATAGCAGACAAAAGACCGCCGATGGTGGTTGGAATCAAGCATACCATGAGGGCAATCAGTGTTGAGGTAGCCAGCTGAACACCGGAATAAAGACCGATTGGATACAGGGTAACGATAACGATAAGGAAAATGAGTGTCAAAGACACAAGCAATGTGTTAAGTGCAATTTCGTTTGGCGTTTTCTTGCGGGAAGCACCTTCAACGAGAGCAATCATGCGATCGAGGAAGCTGTTGCCCGGTTCAGATGTAATCTGGATTTTGAGCCAGTCGGAAACCACCGTGGTACCACCGGTAACGGAGCAGAAGTCGCCGCCGGATTCACGAACAACAGGTGCAGATTCACCAGTAATCGCAGATTCATCGACAGAAGCAACCCCTTCGATAACTTCACCATCACCAGGAATGATTTCACCAGCGTTGACAATAACCACATCGCCTTTTTTGAGGGCAGAAGAAAGAACAGTTTTCTGGGTGCCATCTTCTAAAAGCAGATGCGCTTCCGTGTCTTTCTGGGTTTTCTTCAAGCTCGCAGCTTGTGCTTTGCCGCGCCCTTCGGCAACAGACTCAGCAAAGTTTGCAAACAACACAGTGATAAAAAGTACAATGCAAACGATAATATTATAGGTACGCAGATTGGTATCTGCGGCAACATCCCCAAACAGCCCTGGGAAGAAGGAGAGAATCAGCGTAATGAAGCAGCCGATTTCTACCACGAACATAACAGGGTTCTTTATCATGTAGAGGGGATTCAATTTTCGGAATGAACCGATGAGCGCCTGTTTGAGAATTTCAGGCGTCATCAGTTTTTGATTCTTCTTGCTCATTGATTCAGGTTCCTCCTTATGCCCAAAGCGTCAGATGCTCTGCGATCGGGCCAAGTGCCAACACTGGGAAAAATGTCAGTGCGGCAAAGATGTAGACAACGAACACCAGGATAACAGCGAAGCTAAAGCCATCTGTATGCAAGGTGCCTACACCGTCATTGACGAACGCTTTCTTCATCAGAGAGCCTGCAATAGCCAACTGCAGTATCATAGAGAGGTAACGGCCGAAGAACATTGCAAGCCCTGCTGTCACGTTCCAGAAGACGGTATTATCGGCGAGGCCTTCAAAACCAGAACCGTTGTTGGCCGATGACGATGCGTATTCATAAAGCACCTGAGACAGACCATGGAATCCTGGGTTTGTGATACCCGCCATACCAGCATCTGTGGCCACAGCCAATGCCGAGAAAGCGAGAATAATCAGTGGGTGAATGATAATGCAAAGCGCAGTCAATTTCATTTCACGGCCTTCGATCTTTTTACCAAGGTATTCTGGTGTACGACCGATCATCAGACCGCATATAAAGACGGCGAGGATGGCATAGATGATCATGTTCATCAAACCAACGCCCTTACCACCAAAGACAACGTTGAGCATCATGTGTAAGAGTGGAATCATGCCGCCGAGTGGCGTCAAGGTATCATGCATGTTATTAACAGTACCAGTTGTAAAGGACGTCGTGGTTGTCGTAAACATAGCAGATTGTGCTATACCAAAACGAACTTCCTTACCTTCCATGCTACCTTCTGACTGATTAAGACCAATTTCCCCAAGAGCTGGGTTCCCCTGGCTTTCAGCCCAGAAGCAAACGCCAAGACCAATGAGGAAGATGATCCCCATAGCAGCGAAAATGGTACGACCTTCACGGCCATAGATGCGAGCGGTGAGGCTCTTCTTCACAACTTCGCCCTGCTGTTTAGCAGCAGCTTCTGCTTTACGATCACGTACCATCTTACCAAAGGTGATAACGCAAGCGCCTGGCAGAATCATCATCGAATAAAGTTCGATAAGGTCAGAGATAATCGTTGGGTTTTCAATAGGTGTACTGGAGTTAGCACCTAAGAAACCACCACCGTTGGTCCCGATGTGCTTGATGATTTCAAGCGCAGCCACAGGGCCCATTGCGATGGCCTGTTTAGCACCTTCGATGGTATCAACAGTGATGTTGGCTGCGAAGTTCTGTGGAACGCCCTGCCAAACCAAAAGCAGACCACCAACGATTGAGAATGGCAACAAGACACGCGTTGTTACACGAACGAGGTCAACAAAGAAGTTGCCGACGTTGTCTTTGGATTTGCCAGCAAGACCACGAATAAAGGCGATGCAAGCAGCATAACCGGTTGCCGCAGAAACGAACATCATGTAGATGATGACGAGCATCTGAGACAAATAAGAAAGACCAGATTCACCAGAATAGTGCTGAAGGTTGGTGTTGGTCATAAAACTAATAATCGTATTAAATGAGAGCGATGGTTCCATTCCTTCAATGCCGTTTGGGTTGAAGAAAGGAATAGCCTGAATACGCAGGATAAGATAACCAATGAATACCATTACTGCGTTCGTTATAACGAGAGAGAACGCGTAGCGTTTCCAATCCATGCCCTGCTGCGGTTTAATTCCGCAAACCTTATAGATGGCACCGTCCACACGATCAAAGAATGGATCGGCCCAAGTGTGTTTACCGGCAGCGATATGGTACAAATATGTCCCTACCGGTACCACTATCACCAGATAGATGATAATGGTCAAGATAAGTTGCAACATTGTCAGTTCCTCCTGAAGGTATTAAAACTTTTCTGGGTTCACGAGTGCATAAACAAGATAAGCACCCAGTAATAGCGCAATGCATCCAAGTGCGATCATTTCGCTTCCTCCTTATTCAAATCTATCAACCTGCTTTTGACACCATCGGAGCAACAGCAGCACACTACCAAAGCAGGCAGCTAGGACGACGAGCATTATGACATCCATCATTTGTTATCTCCCCCCTTTCGTTATCCTTGCGTATTCTATCGCAGAGTTCATCAATGTGCGCTTAATGTTTGTGGCATTGATATTAAAAGTGTATTAAGACGTGTGCGTAAACACATAAAAAATGCTCACTTTTCAGTGAGCATTTTTAATATTCAGTTATTGGCGTATCATGCGATAACCAACGCCGATATGCGTCTGAATGTAGGTCGGTTTCGCCGGATTCGGTTCAATCTTTTTGCGTAGTGTTGCCATAAAAACACGCAACGATGGCAAATCTGCCGCCAGGGTGTTGCCCCATACTTCTTTTAAGATGTAATTATGCGTCAACACCTTCCCTGTATTTTTTGCTAACACACACAGTAACTTATACTCAATCGGCGTCAGATGAATTTGTTCACCACGCATTGTTGCATAACCACCCGCATAATCAATACGCAAATCACCATTTTCATAAACAGCGTCATGCGTCTGTGTGGCAGCTTCTTCAGCATGGCTGCGGCGCAATGCCACGCGCAAACGTGCCAGAAATTCATCAATACTGAAAGGCTTGGTAAGATAGTCATCGGCGCCTGCATCAAGTGCTTCCACCTTATCCTGATCTTCGCTGCGCGCACTAATGACAATAATTGGCACGTTGCTCCAGCCGCGAATTTTACGAATAATATCGACACCATCCATATCTGGCAAGCCAAGGTCCAAAATAATCACATCAGCGTTATAAGACAGCGCATCCATAATAGCACTGGCGCCATCTTTCGCTGTATGATATTGATAAGACTGCGTTTCCAGCGTCGTTCGTATCAATTTTGTGATGGCAGGGTCATCCTCCACCACGAGGATTTTCGCTTTAACCATTTGCGATCGTAACCTCCTCTAAAGGCAATGTAAATGAGAAAACAGCACCCTGAGGCCAGTTGTCACGAACAGTAATTTCGCCGCCATGCGCTTCTACAATCGACTTGCAAAGGCTCAAACCAAGACCTAAGCCGCGACGGCTATCCGCACTCTTGCTTTCAGCCGTGTAAAACATATCAAACAAATGTTCTTTCGCTGCATCGCTGATGCCTGGTCCATTGTCGGCAATTGTAATAACAACTTTGTCTCTCTGTTTCTCTGCGGAAAGACGAATTTCAGAGTCCTCCGGTGTATACTTGATAGCATTATTAACGATGTTAATGATAACTTGAATAATCAAACGTGCATCCATCTTCGCCATGAGCATATCATCATCAAGCTGTACCTGAAGATGATGGCGTGAACCACGGCGGTCAATATGCGCCAACGCTTCTCGAAAGACATCGTCAATGAGTTCCGCCTGCATATTCAACTGCAAGGTTCCATTTTCGATGCGCGTAATCGAAAGCAGGTTTTCGGTGAGATTGACAAGCCAAAGGGCATCATCGTAAATCCCACTGATAATTTCCTGCCGGCGTGCTTCATCAAGGTTCAAGCTCTTTTCCATAAGCACGCTGGCACCAGCGCTAATGCTCGTCAATGGTGTCCGCAAATCATGTGAAATGGCACGCAAAAGATTAGCACGCAACCGTTCACGCTGTGTTTCAACTTCAACCGCCTGCTTTTCTTCTTGAAGACGACGACGTTCAAGGATAAGCCCACATTCATCAAGCACCGCAATCATGAGATTTTTTGTGAAGGCTTCCATGTTTCGATACCCTCGGCATGGAATACCCACAACCCCCATCACACCTTGATTACCGCGCACAGACAAATACAAGTTCTTTGCTTGTGAAAGGGTATCGGTGGTTGCACCGGCGTGTTTATTGTTCTTCACAACCCACTCTGCAACGGCAATTTCTTCCACACTCATATCGTTCAAAATAGCATTTTCCTGCGCTTTCGGCGTTACCTGAAACTTGAAACTTTCGCCTGGCCGCGTCAACGCATAAAGAATTGGGCGATCCAGCAAACGTGTCAATAAGCCAGCAGCAATATCAATAATTTCTTCTTCATTTTTACCACGCTGAAGCTTCTGCTGACTCCCCATCAACAATTCCATATAATAGGCACGCTCTGCTGCCTGTCGTGCCTGCCGTTTCACTCGCGTTGCCAACGAGCTGGCAATAAAGCTGGCAGCAAGCATAATCAAAAATGTGATTGGATAGTTCGGGTCAAACGCTCTCAGCGAAAATCGTGGAACCGTAAAGAAGAAGTTAAACGCGGCAACACTCAATAGCGAAGAGAGTAGCCCATAGACAAATCCATTTGCCCAGATGGCCGTTAGCATAACGCCCAGCAAATAAACGATAATGATATTGGCCTCACGCAAATTACATTCGTAGAAAAGGAAACCCAGTGCCGTGGCTATCAAAGTAATAAGGAAGGTTTTTCCCACATCCAGCCATGAAAAGGTTGGCTTGTTTGTGTGTAAGCGCGCCATTCTTCGTTTGTAATGTGGCTGAACATCAGGAATGATGTAAATATCAATATCACCGGCTAAGTAGTTTAAGCGATCAACCAAAGTTGGACGCCTGAACAAAACCGACGAAGCATGATTCGTGCGACCCATGACAATTTTAGTAACACCGCCGGCACGTGCATACTCCGCAATCTGCACCGCAGGGTCTTCGCCGTACACAGTGGCTATGCGTGCGCCTAGCTGCTCAGCCAAACGCATATTGGCGTGGAGACGCTTGAGGTCTTCTTCCTTCATGTCCTTATTGTCAGCCGTTTCCACATAAAGTGCCGTAAAGGTACTGTGAAAGGCTTCCGCCATGCGTGCAGCAGTACGGATAACGCGGGCGTTTGAAGGTGCCGCCGAAATACAAGTAAGAATATGTTCGCCTGCTTTTGCTGTAGATGCACGTTCTTCTTTCTGAGCGATACGTGTCAAACGGTCTGCCGTGCGGCGCAAAGCAATTTCACGCAGTGCCTCCAGATTATCACGGCCAAAAAAATTGTCTAAAGCGCGGGACGCTTGTGGTGCGCGATAAATCTTGCCTGCCTGCAAACGTGTTATCAAGTCGTCTGGTTCAATATCGACCAATTCCACCTGGTCCGCCGCATCAAACACCGAATCCGGGATACGTTCGTTGACGGCAACGTGCGTAATGGAAGCAACCAGGTCGTTCAACGACTCAAGATGCTGCACATTCACCGTCGTATAAACGTCAATACCGGCACGCAGGAGTTCTTCCACATCTTGGTAACGCTTCCGATGACGCAAACCTTGAGCATTGCTATGCGCCAGTTCATCAACAAGAATGATTTGTGGATGCCGTGCCAATGCCGCATCAAGGTCAAATTCTCGCAGTTGAACGCCCTTATGATCCACCATTTTAACAGGCAGCTGTTCCAAACCGTCTAAGAGCGCCAACGTATCTGGCCGAACGTGTGGTTCAACATACCCAACAACCACATCAATCCCTTTTTGCTGCGCTTGATGCGCGGCTTCCAGCATCGCATACGTCTTACCAACACCAGCAGCATAGCCGAAGAATATTTTCAGCCTACCCTGCTGAGCCGTTTGTGTCTGATTCTCATTATGAAGCTGATAGTAAGATTCGAGATTTTCCAATTAGTCTCACCTCACATTTCATTATTATAACATAGTCTGTCTTGCCGACATATAAAGATAGGATAATTAAAGATTAAGACCGCATTAAGGTTGTGCATTTTAACCGCAAAAAAACCTCTCAGCCGACTGCTCGACAGAGAGGTTTTGTATTAAAAAGAATATGCTTATACCAATTCAAGAATAGCCATTGGTGCAGCGTCACCACGACGGAAGCCGGTCTTTAATACGCGGGTATAGCCACCATTACGATCCTTGTAGGATGGAGCGATTTCATGGAAGAGCTTGTAAGCAACATCTTCATCCATGAGATAGCCAACAGCCTGACGATAAGCAGCAAGGTCACCTTTTTTACCTAAGGTGATCATTTTATCCACCATGCGACGAACTTCCTTCGCCTTTACTTCGGTGGTTTCAACCTTACCATGCAGAAGCACGGAAGTGGTCATATTACGGAGAATCGCACGACGATGTGCACTATCAGTCCCGATTTTACGATGATTCATCCTTGAACCTCCTTTATTATTCCTCGTTAGATTTTAATGACAAGCCAAGGGCAGCCATCTTTTTCTGAACTTCTTCAAGAGATTTCTTACCAAGATTGCGTACCTTCATCATGTCGTCTTTGCTCTTCTGCGTAAGTTCAAGTACCGTATTGATACCTGCACGCTTCAAGCAGTTGTAGGAACGAACAGAGAGATCAAGTTCTTCGATGGTCATATCGAGAACCTTATCCTTCTCTTCTTCTTCCTTCTCAATCATAACCTGCATATCGCGCATATTGTCGTTAAGCCCAATGAAGAGCTGCAAATGATCCACCAAAATGCGCGCAGCAAGCGACAACGCATCAGCAGGTTTAATATTGCCATTACATTCAATGTCCATCGTCAGTTTATCATACTCGGTATTGTTCCCAACACGAGTATCTTCGATGGAGAAATTGACCTTATGTACTGGCGTATAAATCGAATCAATAGGAATAGTACCGATTGGCAGACCTTCCTTTTTGTTCTTATCTGCTGACACATAGCCACGTCCAGTTTCAACAACCATTTCGATATACAAACGACTATTTGCATCTAAAGTGGCGATGTGTAAATCTTTATTCAACACTTCAACGGCGTCTGTGGTGATAATATCACCAGCAGTGATCTCGCCTTCTTCAGTAGCATCGATGATGATGATCTGTGGTTCATCAGAGCTGCTCTTCAGCGCCAAAGACTTGATATTGAGAATGATCTCTGCAACATCTTCCTTAACGCCCGGAACAGTGGAAAACTCATGCAAAACACCATCAATTTTAATGGATGTGACTGCTGCCCCTGGAATAGAGGATAAGAGAATACGACGCAGGGAATTCCCCAGTGTTACGCCATAGCCTCGTTCAAGTGGTTCGACAACGAATTTGCCATAGGTATTGTCATCACTCTGCTCAACACATTCAATGCGTGGCTTTTCTATTTCAATCATTCATAATCCTCCTATATGATAGGCCCTGCAGATTGCTACGATGCTAAAGGATTACTTGTTGTACAATTCGACGATCATCTGTTCATTAACAGGAATGTCGATTTCTTCGCGCTTTGGAACAGCGACAATCTTTACGCTGTGGTTAGCAGCATCGAGTTCCATCCAAGATGGAATGTGTGCGAGATCCTGGTTAGCCAGGTAATCTTTGAAATGAGGAGAGTTTGCACTCTTTTCCTTCATCTGGATAACATCGCCAACCTTGACCTGCATAGAAGGAATATTGGCTTTTTTACCATTGATGGTAAAGTGGTTATGAACAACCATCTGACGGCATTCGCGACGGGTCTTACCGAAACCAGCACGGAACACAACGTTGTCAAAACGCTGTTCGAGCATGATGATGAGGTTTTCACCAGCAGGACCTTCGAGCTTCTTAGCCTTTTCAAAGTAATTTCTGAAAGGCTTTTCCATAACGCCATAGATGAATTTTGCTTTCTGCTTTTCTTGCAGCTGCATGCCGTATTCGCTCTGTTTCTTGCGCATTTTCTTTGGCTCACGGTTAGATTCTTTGCTGTAACCGAGTTCAGCAGGAGAAATGCCCAATGCACGGCATCTTTTAACGATTGGTTCTCTATTTCTTGCCATTCTATGGAACCCTCCTTATACTCTTCTGCGTTTTGGTGGACGGCAGCCGTTATGTGGAATTGGCGTAACGTCCTTAATCATGCTGACTTCAAGACCAGCTGCCTGCAATGCACGGATAGCAGCTTCACGGCCTGCGCCAGGACCTTTAACAAGGCATTCGATTTCCTTGAGACCATGCTCCATGGCAGCCTTAGCAGCTGTTTCGGCAGCAACCTGTGCAGCGTATGGAGTGCTCTTACGAGAACCACGGAAACCCATGCCGCCAGCGCTCGCCCAGCTAATGGCATTCCCGTTTACGTCAGTGATGGTAACAAGCGTATTGTTAAAGCTGCTCTTGATATGAGCAACGCCTTTTTCAATGTTCTTACGTTCTTTACGACGAACGCGAGTCGTTTTTCTTGGTTTTGCCACTTTGTCTCACCCCTATTACTTTTTACGCTTACCAGCAGAAGCCTTTTTACCCTTGCGGGTTCTAGCGTTCGTCTTGGTGTTCTGACCGCGAACAGGCAGACCTTTTCTGTGACGAATGCCACGATAGCAACCGATTTCGCTCAAACGCTTAATGTTGAGGCTGACTTCACGACGAAGATCACCTTCGACGGTGTAATCGTCGATCAAACGACGCAGTTTTTCTTCTTCGTCTTCCGTCAAATCACGCACGCGAGTATCAGGGTTGATACCAGCTTCTGCAACGAGTTTTTCAGCGGTAGGGCCGCCGATGCCATATATATAGGTAAGACCAATAACGATACGTTTGTCTCTTGGCAGGTCGATACCAGCAATTCTTGCCATTTAATGCACCTCCTGGGTTTAGCCTTGTACTTGTTTATGCTTAGGATTTTCGCAAATCACCATGACGCGACCTTTGCGTTTGATGACCTTGCACTTTTCACACATCGGTTTTACGGATGCTCTAACTTTCATATTTATGAAGCCTCCTTGTGAGAAACTCGAAATTCTTACTTAAATCTATAGGTGATCCGACCACGGGTCAAATCGTACGGAGACAGTTCAACTGTCACACGGTCGCCCGGAAGGATCTTAATAAAATTCATACGAATCTTTCCGCTGATGTGAGCCAATATGGTATAACCGTTTTCAAGTTCGACCTTAAACATGGCATTCGGTAGAGATTCAACAACAGTGCCTTGAAGCTCAATAACGTCCTTACTCATGTTTGTCCTCCTTTTTTATAGAGCGGTTAATATGACTGGACCATCCTCAGTAATTGCGATGGTGTTTTCATAGTGACAGGAAAGCGCACCATCTAAAGTCACCGTCGTCCAGTTATCCCTGAGAACCTCAACCTCGTACGTTCCAAGGTTGATCATCGGTTCTACGGCCAAACACATACCGACTTTGAGGCGTGGACCATGTCCTGGCTTCCCATAATTTGGTATTTGCGGTTCTTCATGCATTTTCGTACCAATCCCGTGACCACAAAAATCACGAACGACGCCATAGCCGCGTTCTTCGGCATACACCTGAATCGCATGACCAATATCTGAGAGGCGATTGCCTTCTACAGCTTGTTCCATCCCACAGAAGAAACTCTGACGGGTATCATCAATGAGCTTTTGGGCGGCTTCGCTGATTGTACCACAAGCAACGGTGCGTGCAGCATCACCATGGTAGCCATCTAAAATGGCACCAACATCGAAGCTAATGATATCCCCCTCGCGGACGATCACGTCCGCAGAAGGGATACCATGCACAACCACTTCATTGATAGAAGCACAGATGGAACCCGGAAACCCACAATAATTCTTGAAGGATGGGATCGCACCTCTGCTACGAATGTACTTTTCAGCAATTTCGTCAAGCTCAAGCGTGCTCATACCAGGTCGTAAAGACTCTTCCAATAATTGATGAGTCTCGGCAACGATGCGGCCCGCTTCACGCATTAAATCAATTTCGTGTGCTGATTTAATTGTAATCATGCTTCCTGCCCCAATTTCTGCATGATTTCTTTCGTAACGAGAGCCATGTCTTGATCCCCATTGATAGGGATCAAATCGCCTTTTTCCTTGTAATAGGCAATGAGTGGCGCTGTGTTCTTTTCATAGACAGAAAGTCTATTGTGGGCAGTTTCTTCAGTGTCATCATCGCGTTGATACAAGGCGCTACCATCATTATCACAAATGCCTTCCACCTTAGGTGGGTTAAAGAGGGTATGATAGGACGCTTTGCAGGTTGGACAAATACGGCGACCGGTGAGTCTTGCAACCAGCTTATCGAGTGGCACTTCAATGTCGAGAGCACCATCGAGTTTATAGCCAAGATCTTTCATGATGTCTGCCAACGCATCAGCCTGAGCAACGGTGCGTGGGAAACCATCAAGAATGAAGCCTTTCTTGCAATCGTCTTCAGCGAGACGTTCGCGAACGATGCCAATGGTGACTTCGTCCGGAACGAGTTCGCCGCGATCCATATACCCCTTAGCCTCAAGACCAAGTGGGGTTTGATCTGCCTGCGCTTTTCTAAACATATCCCCTGTGGAAATGTGTGGGATATCGAGAATCTTTTTCAATTCGTCAGCCTGGGTGCCTTTACCAGCACCTGGAGGGCCCATTAGTAAAATATGCATTTTCTCACCCTCTATTATTATTTCATAAAGCCTTCGTAGTTTCTCATCATCATATTGGACTCAATCTGCTTCATTGTGTCAATTGCAACACCAACAACAATCAACAGTGAGGTACCGCCAAAGTACAGGTCCATATTTGCCACGCCCATAAGAATTGCTGGCAAAACAGCAATGCAAGCCAGGAACAGACCGCCAAAGAAGGTGATACGACTCATGACTTTCATAATGTATTCGCTGGTAGGACGTCCTGGACGAATCCCTGGAATGAACCCACCATTCTTACGAATATTATCAGCCACATCGATTGGGTTGAAGGTAATTGAAGAATAGAAGTAGGTGAAGAAGATGATCAGCAGAGCGTAGATCAGATTATAACCAACATTGGTAAAACTGAAGTTCTGACTGATCCAAGCAGCTACTGCATTGTCTGGGAAAAAGCTAGCGATTGTGCCAGGGAGGAACATCAAGCTCATCGCAAAGATGACCGGAATAACCCCAGCAGAGTTCACTTTAATTGGAATATGAGTGGACTGACCACCATACATCTTGCGTCCTACGACACGCTTTGCGTACTGTACTGGCACGCGGCGTTCGCCCTGATTGACAATGATAACGCAAACAACTGCTGCAAGCGCAATAATCAGGAACAGCAAGATGAACACGATATTCATAACGCCTTGCTGTGCATACTCAATCAAATATGCAATCCCACCAGGGATACGAGAAACGACCCCTGCAAAAACGATCAAGCTGATCCCATTGCCAATACCTTTTTCGGTAATAAGCTCACCGATCCACATTAAGCAAGCAGTCCCAGCTGTGAGGGAAAGCACAACAATGATCATGCTCATCACCGAAGCGTCTTGCATTGCACCAGTGGAACGGAAATAAAATGCCATGCCAAGTGCCTGAATAAAACCAAGACCAACGGTCAGATATCTCGTATACTCAACAATCTTCTTGCGATCATCTTTCGCGATTGCTTCCAACCGTGGGAAAATAACGGTTAAAAGCTGAATGATGATCGACGCGTTAATATACGGCGTGATGCTCATCGCGAAGATGGAGACATTTTTAAATGCACTACCTGAAATCGTATCAAAGAATCCCAGGAGCTTAACCTGTTCAATCAATGCTGCAATTTGCGCTTTATCAATGCCCGGAACTGGAATGTGACTCCCAATGCGGAAAATCAAGAACATCATTAAAGTAAAGAGGATCTTCTTGCGCATCTCTTGAGTTTTTAGGGCGTCACGCAAGGTCTCTAACATTAGTCAATAACCTCAACGGTGCCACCAGCAGCTTCGATTTTTTCTTTAGCAGAAGCGCTGAATGCATGAGCCTTTACGGTAATTGCTTTGGTGATTTCGCCATTACCAAGGATCTTCACACCGCCATTTTTCATTTGCTTAACTTTACCACATTCTACAAGACTTTCTGGCGTCACAACGGTGCCCGCTTCAAAAGCATCGAGAACGGATACGTTTACTGTGGAATAAGTGGTTTTGAACTTCGCATTGCTAAAACCACGTTTAGGGAGACGACGTTGGATAGGGGTCTGACCACCTTCGAATGCAGGGCCTTTCCCGCCACCGGAACGTGCTTTCTGACCTTTATGGCCTTTACCGGAAGTTTTACCAAGACCGGAACCAATACCACGGCCTTTACGCTTCAGCGCATGTTTGGAACCTTCAGCTGGTTGTAATTCATGCAGTTTCATGTAACGTCACCTCCTAATTAGTTGATTTCTTCTACTGTGACGAGATGGTTGACTTTGTTCACCATGCCACGGATAGAAGCATTATCAGGACGTACTACGGTGCTATTCGTTTTGCCTAAGCCAAGAGACTTAACGACTTTTCTTTGAGCTTCACTGGCACCGATTACACTACGGGTTAAAGTGATTTTCAATTCTGCCATCATAGACCTCCTTAGCCTAAGATCTCTTCAACAGTTTTGCCACGCAATTTGGCAACCTGTTCAGCACTCTTCATGCTCTGAAGACCTGCGATTGTTGCACGAACGATGTTGATCTGGTTGTCAGAACGCAGAGATTTGGTCAGGATGTTAGAAATACCTGCCAACTCAGCAACAGCACGAACAGCGCCGCCGGCGATAACCCCAGTACCTTCGGAAGCAGGCTTAAGCATAACGCGTGCAGCACCAAAACGACCTACGGTTTCATGAGGAATGGTGCCACCTGCAACGATTGGCACGCGAATGAGGTTCTTCTTAGCATCTTCAACGCCTTTGCGGATAGCTTCTGGCACTTCGCCAGCTTTACCCATGCCAACACCAACGATACCGTCACCGTTACCAACGACGACCAATGCGCTGAAGCTAAAACGACGACCACCTTTAACAACCTTTGCAACACGGTTAATGGTAACTACGCGTTCTTCTAAATCAAGTACACTTGCATCGATAATTTCTCTTGTCACGTTTTTCCCTCCTTCAGCGTTAAATTAGAAGTCTAAGCCAGCTTCTCTGGCGCCTTCAGCCAAAGCTTTAATACGGCCATGGTAGATGTTACCGCCACGGTCAAAGACAACCTTGGTGATACCGGCTTCAAGAGCTTTCTGACCAATTGCCAAACCAACAGCCTTTGCTGCATCGGTTTTAGTGCCTTCTGCTTTGACATTCAGAGTGGATGCACTAACGAGTGTAACGCCCTTGGTATCATCAATGATCTGAGCATAGATGTGCTTGGTGCTGCGGAATACCGCGAGACGTGGGCGTTCAGGTGTACCATTGATGCGAAAACGCATTCTTTTGTGCTTATGCGTCCGGATTTTTTTTCTAGGATATTCTCTTTTCAAAACGGTTCACTCCTTTCCCGCCAATTACTTCGTGCCAGTCTTACCAGCCTTAATCTTAACAACTTCGCCTTCGTAACGAATCCCTTTACCTTTGTAAGGTTCTGGTGGGCGAACATTGCGAACATCAGCCGCAATAGCGCCAACGAGCTGCTTGTCAATACCTTTGACAATGATTTTGGTCTGTTCTGGAACTTCGAAAGTAATACCATCTACTGGTTCCATCTCAACTGGATGGGAATAGCCGGCGCTGATAACAAGTTTGTTACCTTGCAATGCAGCTCTGTAACCGACACCCTTCATGGTCAGGGTTTTGGAGTAACCCTGGGTGACACCAACAACCATGTTATTAACAAGGCTACGGGTCAAACCCCAAAGTGCATTATAATTTTTAACGTCGCCATTAGGGCAAGCGACAACAACTTCTCCGTTTTCAGCTTTGATCACCATATCAGGATGGAGTGCTTGAGTAAGCTCCCCTTTAGGACCTTTTACAGTGACAACGTTGTCTTCGGAGATTTCAACAGTAACACCATCTGGGATGGCAACTGGAAGTTTACCAATACGAGACATATTTTACCCTCCTAAGACAAATTACCAAACGTAGCAGATGACTTCGCCGCCGAGACCAGCTTTGCGCGCTTCCTTATCGGTCATGATCCCCTTGTTGGTGGAGATGATGGCGATACCAAGACCACCGAGGACCTTTGGCACGTTGTCGCTCTTGCAATAGCGTCTAAGACCTGGCTTAGAGATTCTCTTCAGGCCAGTGATAACGCGTTCGCGATTCGGACCATACTTCAGGGAAACGACGATCTTGCCTTGAACGTTATCGTCAACCACTTCAAAGTCCTTAATGAAACCTTCAGCTTTGAGTATTTCAGCAAGCTTAAGTTTGGTCTTAGAAGCAGGAATTTCTACTTTTTCATGCATCTGCATATTTGCATTGCGGATACGGGTTAAGAAATCCGCGATTGGATCTGACATTACCATTAAATGATGACCTCCTTCCGAATGTGATGCTTACCAGCTGGACTTGGTTACGCCTGGCAGTTCACCTTTGCTAGCCAATTCGCGGAAGCATACACGGCAAAGGCCGAACTTTCTCATGTACCCGTGTGGACGTCCGCAGACTTTGCATCTGTTGTGTTCACGTACTTTATATTTAGGTTGCTTATGGACAATCTTAGATGTCTTGGCCAATTTACTTACCTCCTGTTAACCTGCGAAAGGCATGCCGAGCATCTTCAGGAGCTCTTTACCTTCTTCGTCCGTCTTAGCGGTCGTGGTAAATACGACTTGCATACCTCTGATTTTATCAATTTTGTCGTAATCAATTTCTGGGAAAATCAGCTGTTCGGTTAAGCCGAGGCTGTAATTGCCACGACCATCGAAGCTCTTGCCAGAAACACCGTGAAAGTCTCTTACGCGAGGCAGTGCGATGTTAAACAAACGATCCACGAATTCATACATACGGTCGCCACGAAGGGTGACTTTGACACCAATTGGCATACCTTCACGAATCTTGAAACCTGCGATGGATTTCTTAGCACGGGTAACGACTGGTTTCTGACCAGAGATACGTGTAATGTCATCCACAGCACCATCGAGCGCCTTAGGGTTGTCTACTGCTTCACCCAAGCCGATGTTGATGGTGATCTTTTCAAGCTTTGGAATAGCCATGACGTTGGTATAGCCAAACTTTTCTTGCATTGCAGGAGCAATTTCTGCAACGTATTTATCTCTTAATCTTGCCACTTGTAGACCTCCTCCCTATTAATACTCTTTGCCGCTCGATTTCAAGATGCGGACTTTCTTACCATTTTCAAACTTATAACCGATGCGGGAACCTTTCTTGTTAGCTGCATCGTATGCCATCACGTTAGATACATGGATTGGCATTGGTTTGTCAATGATCCCACCCTGAGGATTGGCTTGAGAAGGTTTGGTGTGGCGCTTAGCGACAGCAACGCCTTCAACAACGACGCGCTGTTCGTCTGGCAGAGCCTTGATAACCTTGCCGACTTTACCTTTATCTTTACCAGAAATGACGATGACTTCGTCACCTTTGCGAATTTTCATTTTAGGCACTATCTTCACCTCCGGGGAATTAAAGTACTTCAGGTGCCAGGCTGACAATCTTCATGAAATCTTTGTCACGAAGTTCTCTGGCAACAGGCCCAAAGATACGGGTTCCTCTTGGGCTCTTATCTTCTTTAATAATGACTGCCGCATTTTCGCTAAAGCGAATGTAAGAGCCGTCTGGGCGCTTAACAGGACGAGTCGTACGAACAACAACGGCCTTTACAACGTCGCCCTTCTTGACAACGCCACCAGGTGTTGCTTCTTTAACTGCACAAACGATGATGTCACCTACGGAAGCATAACGACGCTTTGTACCGCCAAGCACGCGGATACAAAGGAGTTCCTTCGCGCCAGTGTTATCACCGACTTTAAGTCTGGTTTCTTGTTGAATCATTGCGAGCTTTCCTCCTTTCGAGCTTACGATGCCTTATACGATCGGTGCCTTTTCAAGGATTTCGACGAGGCGCCATCTTTTGGTCTTAGACAAAGGACGGGTTTCCATAATTTTAACGCGGTCCCCTACTTTAGCCTCATTGAGCTCGTCATGGGCTTTGAAATGTTTGGTATTCTTCGCAAGCTTTCCGTAGAGAGGATGGCGGCGAGGACTATCAACATCTACAACGATTGTCTTATCCATCTTATCGGAGCTAACAATGCCAATACGTACTTTTCTATGGTTACGTTCTGCCACTTTATTTCCTCCTTATACTCACGCCTGAGCAGCGATTTCGCGTTCGCGAATCACTGTCTTAGCTCTAGCAATGTCTTTTTTAACCTGCTTCAACTGCATAGGGTTTTCGAGTTGGCCGGTAGCCATCTGAAAACGCAGGTTAAAGAGTTCTTCTTTAAGTTCTACAACCTTCTTGTTCAACTCTTCAGTGGAGAGTTCTCTTAAGGTTTCAGCCTTCATTAGCAACAGCCTCCATTTCTTCCCTTTTCACAATCTTGCACTTACAAGGCAGCTTGTGCATAGCCAAACGAAGTGCTTCACGTGCAGTTTCTTCAGGCACGCCGCTTACTTCAAACATAACGCGGCCTGGCTTTACAATTGCTACCCAATAATCTGGAGCACCTTTCCCGGAACCCATGCGGACTTCTGCTGGCTTAGCAGTAACTGGCTGGTCTGGGAAAATTTTGATCCAAACTTTACCACCACGTTTGATGTAACGGGTCATAGCAATACGGGCAGCTTCAATTTGACGGCTGGTAACCCAAGCGCCGGTGGTTGCTTGTAAACCAAATTCACCGTAGGTGACCTTTGTGCCCTTATGAGCTTCCCCACCGAGTTTTCTGCGATGTGGGCGACGCCATTTAGTTCTCTTTGGCATTAACATAATTAGCGTCCTCCTTCTTTACTGTCGTCAAGGATTTCACCATTGTAAATCCATACTTTGATACCGATTTTACCATAGGTGGTATCTGCTTCGTAGAAACCATAATCGATGTC
Organism: uncultured Peptococcaceae bacterium; assembly: GCA_963558655.1. Taxonomy (GTDB): domain Bacteria; phylum Bacillota; class Peptococcia; order Peptococcales; family Peptococcaceae; genus UMGS1590. Next base: position 24,610 of record CAUWHJ010000011.1, on the reverse strand, counting down.
AGCACGAAGGGTGTGCAGAGGAACCTTGCCTTCGGTAACCCATTCGGTACGTGCGATATCAGCGCCAGCCAAACGGCCTGCACAGCTCACTTTAATACCCTGAGCGCCAGCCTTGGTAGCTCTCTGGATGTGCTGTTTCATTGCACGACGGTAAGCAACACGGTTTTCCAAAGCCTGTGCGATGGATTCAGCAATAAGCTGAGCGTTTGCTTCCGGATGTTTCACTTCGACAACGCTGATTGATACAGACTTGCCGGTGAGTTTTTCGAGTTCTCCACGAAGAACTTCAATTACGGAACCATTACGGCCGATAACGATACCAGGTTTTGCGGTATGAATGGTGACTTTGATCTTGGTGTTACCGGTACGTTCGATGATGATTCTAGCGATACCGCTGTCGAAAAGTTTGGTTTTTACAAACTTGCGAACTTTGAAATCTTCATGGAGGAGATCAACGTAGTTTTTATCATCAGCATACCATCTAGCATCCCAATCGCGGATGATGCCAACACGAATGCCAATTGGATTTACTTTTTGTCCCACAGTTTTCCTCCTTATCTTTCACTGACCATGATGGTGATATGACTGGTTCTCTTGCGGATACCATCTGCACGACCCATAGCGCGTGGTTTGTAACGTTTAATGCTTGGGCCCTGGTCAACATATGCGGTGCTGACGATGAGGTTTTCCACATCCATGTCATAATTGTGTTCTGCATTTGCAACAGCGGATTTCAAAACCTTCGTTACGATTGCAGAACCTTTATGTGGAGTGAATTTTAAGATACTGTAAGCTTCCTGAACGCTCTTGCCGCGGATCAGGTCAACAACCTGGCGCGCTTTGCGTGGTGAAATTCTAATGTGTTTTGCACATGCTTTTGCTTCCACTTAAGTTTCCTCCTTTCTGCTTATCGAGAACGACTGGATTTTTCGTCACCTGCATGACCTTTGTAGGTACGGGTAGGTGCGAATTCGCCGAGTTTATGTCCAACCATGTCTTCGGTCACATACACTGGAATGTGCTTTCTGCCATCGTGAACGGCAAATGTATGACCAATGAACTCAGGGAAAATGGTGGAAGAACGTGACCAAGTCTTGATCACAGATTTTTCATTGCTTTCATTCATTGCTACGACCTTTTTGTAGAGCTTTTCATCGACAAAAGGTCCTTTTTTAAGGGATCTGCTCATGAATGAATGGCCTCCTTTCGATTACGTCCTAGGCTTATTTGCCTTTTCTAGGTGTCACGATGAACTTGTTGCTAAGGTTTTTCTTCTTACGGGTCTTACCGCCATGAGCAACCTTACCCCAAGGGCTAACAGGGGACTTGCGGCCGACAGGCGCACGACCTTCACCACCGCCGTGTGGGTGATCGTTAGGGTTCATAACAGAACCACGAACGGTAGGGCGAACGCCCATCCAACGGCTGCGACCAGCTTTACCGATGTTGATGTTAGCGTGTTCGCTGTTACCAACAACACCGATGGTAGCACGGCAAGTAAGAAGAATCTTGCGAACTTCACCGGAAGGAAGTCTCAGAAGTGCATATTTGCCTTCCTTAGCCATGAGCTGAGCACTTACACCAGCACTGCGGCAGATCTGACCGCCACGACCAGGATGCAGCTCAATGTTGTGAACTAAGGTACCAACAGGAATGTTAGCGAGTGGCAATGCGTTACCAGTCTTAATGTCCGCATCTGGACCAGAGTAAATAACATCGCCAACCTGCAAACCAGCAGGAGCAATGATGTAACGCTTTTCACCATCGAAGTAGTGAAGCAGCGCGATGCGGCTGGAACGGTTTGGATCGTATTCAATCGTAGCAACGCGAGCTGGAACGCCGTCCTTCAAGCGTTTGAAGTCGATGATACGATATTTTCTCTTATGACCGCCGCCATGATGACGAACGGTGATACGGCCATAGCTGTTGCGGCCGGAATGTTTTTTCAGTGGTACAAGCAGGGATTTCTCAGGCTTGTCGGTGGTGATTTCTTCAAAAGAAGAAACAGTCATCTGACGCACACCAGGAGAAGTTGGTTTAAATGATCTCAGTGCCATTTTTTCCTCCTTTATCTATTATAGACCTTCAAAAACTTCAATGCTGTCCCCTTCACGGAGAGTAACAATGGCCTTTTTCCAGCTGGCAGTTTTGCCCTGGGTACGACCCATACGTTTCATCTTGCCGTGAACGTTCACAGTGTTTACGTTGGTCACAGTGACCTTGAAGATTTCTTCGATCGCATTTTTAATTTCGATCTTGTTGGCATCCTTAGCAACCTTGAAGCAGTATTTGTTTTCCTGCATCAGGTCAACGCTCTTTTCGGTGACAACTGGTTTGATGATGATTTCTCTTGCCAATTTCATTACGCCAACACCTCCTCAATCTTTAAGGCAGCATCCTTCGTCATAACAAGGCTGTTGTTGTTGAGAATCGCATAGGTGTTCAATTCAGAAACCGTGATTGGGGTCACGCCCTGAATGTTACGTGCACTCTTAATAACAACTTCGTCGACTTCAGGAAGAACAAGCAGCGTCTTCTTACCGGTGCCAAGTGCTTCAAGAACCTTAACCATTTCTTTGGTCTTTGGTGCTTCAAAGCCCAGTGCATCGACAACGATCATAGCGTCTTCGCTCACCTTATCGGAAAGTGCAGAACGCATTGCCAAAGCAACTTTCTTCTTGTTGACACGATAGGAATAATCTCTTGGCTTTGGCCCAAAGATGATAGAACCGCCACGCCACAGTGGAGAACGGGACGTACCAGCACGGGCACGACCAGTACCTTTCTGGCGCCATGGTTTACGGCCACCGCCTCTGACTTCGCCGCGGGACTTCGTGCTGTGAGTACCCTGGCGCAGACCAGCCAAATAATTTACAACAACTTCATGCATGACAGATTTGTTAGGTTCAATGCCGAAAACTGCATCATTCAGAGTCAATTCTTCAACATCAGCACCCTGCATATTTTTAACTTTGATTACTGGCATGTATTCTCCTCCTTTCCTTACTTACTCTTGACGCTTTCCTTAACAACCACAAGGCTGTTCTTAGCCCCTGGTACGGAGCCCTTCACTAAGAGCAGATTATTTTCAACGTCCACCTTAACAACTTTAAGGTTTTGAACGGTTACGTTCTTATTCCCAGCACGCCCAGGCATCAGATGGCCTTTGAAAACGTGATGAGGACCGGCAGCGCCAACAGACCCGGTTTTTCTTTTGTGCTTAGAACCGTGTGTCATAGGCCCACGATGGCGGCCGTAGCGCTTAATGGTACCGGCAAAACCTTTACCCTTGCTAACGCCGGAAACGTCAATCGCTTCACCTTCAGCAAAGATATCTGCCTTGATTTCGTCGCCATTGTTGTAGCTAGCGGTATCTTCAACGGTGAATTCGCGGAGATACTTTCTAGCGGCTACACCGGCCTTGTCGAAATGACCCTTTGCAGGCTTCTTCACTGCAACAGGCTTAATATCGCCAAAGCCGACCTGAACAGCATTGTATCCGTCAGTATCAATAGTTTTCACCTGGGTGACTACGCATGGACCTGCAGCAATAACGGTTACAGGCACCAGCACGCCTTCTGGCGTGAAGATCTGAGTCATCCCGATTTTCTTACCCAAAATGGCTTTCATTCGAACTGCCACCTCCTTTTTTATTATAATTTGATTTCGATTTCAACGCCACTTGGCAGGTCCAAACGCATCAACGCTTCAACAGTCTTGTTGGTGTGTTCGGTGATGTCAATGAGACGTTTGTGGGTTCTGGTTTCGAACTGTTCTCGGCTGTCTTTGTTGACATGTGGAGAACGAAGAACGGTGTAAACTGCTTTTTCAGTTGGCAGTGGAACTGGGCCGGAAACGGTGGCGCCAGTCTTCTTGGCAGTTTCCACAATTTTGCTTGCGCTTTGATCCAGCACTTTGTGATCAAAAGCTTTCAAGCGAATTCTGATTTTACTTCTTGCCATTATTTTTCCTCCTTGATTTCGCCCGATGACCGGGCTGCTCCGCGGGAGTTCCCTAGAACACGGCCTCAGGTGTGTCCATTCGCCTAGCAATCTCCCGCATCATTGCTTAATTTCAGGCACCGCTCAAGTTTACCACACAGATCGCATAAATGCAAGAGATTTTTCGCTATTTTTCGCGGCTTGACGCGATTTTTCTTTTGTCTGATTTCCGCGCTTATCGTTTGCCGCTTTCACCACTTTGCCTCAAAAATTTTCAAAAAAATCTTTTGTATTTTTCTTTGACCTTCGCTGATGTTTAATGGCAGCCATGCACCATTGCAAAATAAAACACGCCCGTGCATCATGCACAGGCGTGTCGCAACCACTCAGCCTTCCTGCTGGCGGCTGAGTTTTTTATTCTTGTTATATTTAGCACGGTCGTCTGCTTTAAGGAAGCGTTTACGCAAACGCAACGCTTTCGGCGTGACTTCAAGATATTCGTCCTCGTTCAAAAACGCAATGCTTTCTTCAAGTGACATATCGCGTGCCCCTTTAAGCTGAACAGCGTCATCTTTGCCGGCTGCACGGGTGTTCGTGAGTTTTTTCCCTTTGCAGACATTGACGGCAATATCCTGGTCACGGCTGGATTCACCAATAATCATGCCTTCGTACACATCAACCCCCGGGCCAATAAAGAGCGTTCCGCGTTCTTCTGCGCTCGACAGCCCATAGGCGGTGGTGGTACCTGTTTCAAAGACAATCAGTGCACCACTGCGGCGACCTTCAATGAAGCCGCTGTAACGGCGGTAATCTTCAAAGGTGGCATTCATGATGCCATAACCGTGGGTATCCGTAAGAAATTGCGTGCGGAATCCAACAAGCCCACGAGATGGAATGAGATATTCCAGGCGCACTTCGCCGTTGCGGTTTTGCATATTTCGCATTTCACCTTTTCGTGCGCTCATTTTTTCCATGACAGAGCCCATGTATTCTTCTGGCACATCAAGGGTAACATATTCGTAAGGTTCCATCTTCACACCATCTTCTTCATGAAGAATAACCTGCGGCATGGATACCTGGAACTCCAAACCTTCGCGGCGCATTTTTTCAATGAGAATCGAAAGATGCAATTCGCCGCGGCCAGCAACGCGGAACATATCTGCACTGTCTGTTTCTGATACGTGCAGCGCAATATCACTTTCCGCTTCTTTCTGCAAACGTGCCCACAGCTTGCGGCTAGTGATTGGGTCGCCGTCCTTGCCGGCAAATGGTGAGTTGTTGATAAGGAACATCATTTCCAGCGTTGGTTCTTCAATGCTAATAAATGGCATTGGGTCGAGCTGATTTTGCGCGCAAATCGTTTCACCAACATTGATTTCGCCCAAACCGGAGATGGCGACAATTTCCCCAACGCTTGCTTCATCAATCGGCGTATGCTTGAGCCCTTTGAAACCAAAGAGCTTCGTTACGCGCACATTACGTACTTTGCCCTCGCGATTCATAATTGACACCATATCGTTGGTATGAATGGTGCCGCGGTTGATGGTAGAAATAGCAATTTTACCAACAAACTCATTGTAATCCATAAGGGTAATCTGCGCTTGCAGGGCGCCGTTTGGATCACCTTTTGGCGATGGGATATATTCCAAGATCGCATCAAGCAACGGTTTTAAGTTGTCGCCCAAGTTGTCAGGGTCTTCTGAAGCAATCCCTTTGACGCCACTGGCATAAAGCACTGGAAAGTCCAACTGTTCTTCACTGGCGTCAAGATCAATGAAGAGGTCGATGACTTCGTCAACCACTTCGCTCGGACGCACGAAAGGTTTGTCCATTTTATTGATGACAACAATTGGGGTCAGATGTGCAGCCAAGGCTTTTTTTAGCACAAAGCGCGTCTGTGGCATACAGCCTTCGTAAGCATCAACCACCAAAAGTACGCCATCAACCATCTTCATAATACGTTCTACTTCGCCACCAAAGTCTGCGTGCCCTGGGGTGTCAACAATATTGATACGGCAGCCATCGTAATCAATAGAAGTGTTTTTCGCTAAGATCGTAATACCTTTTTCACGTTCCAGATCATTGGAATCCATCACGCGCTCTACAACCTGTTCATTGGCACGAAAAGTGCCACTCTGCCGCAGCATCTGGTCAACGAGCGTTGTCTTGCCATGGTCAACGTGCGCAATGATGGCGATATTGCGAATGTTCGATTGATTAAGCATCGTTTCCTCCTAAAAATATTGAAAGATTAAAATTTTACGGCCTAAAAACACAACAACCGGTCAAGATACTCTTGACCGGTCGCTGGTTATTATTAGTTTTCAGCTGCTACTGGGGCTTCCTGCTTGGTGCCGACTTTACGGCCATCGTAGTAGCCGCAAGAAGGGCATACGCGATGTGGAAGCTTTGGTTCGTGGCAGTTAGGGCAGGTCATAGACTGAACGGAGTCGAGCTTGGACCATGCGCTACGTTTTCTGTGAGTTCTGGATTTGCCTCTCTTACTTTTCTGTAATCCCATCTATTACACCTCCCCAATCATTCGTCCTTAAGCTGTGCAAGAATTGCCCAGCGTGGATCAATTTCCGTATTTTCACAATCGCAAGGACCCTCATTAAGATTGGCGCCACAGTGTGGACACAGGCCCTTACAGTCAACTCGACACAAATGTCGAAGTGGTAACTGTGTCAGTATAGCATTAAGCACAAGATAATTCAAGTCCAAATGCACATCATCGTAAATCCAATTTTCACTTTCAAGCTGCTCACGGTCGCCGCCATGTGCTGCAATAACATCCACATCGTGGGTGCTCATCAACACTTCGTCAACCTCAAAATCCAACGCATAGTTGACAGGTGTCAAACACATATCACACACGGTTTCAATGTGTGCCTGAATACGCGCGTGCAGCGCCACTCTGCGATCACCACCACAAAGTTCCGCAGTCACCACCACAGGCCCTTGCAGCGTCAAATCTCCCGCCAAGCCTTCCAGCGTATCACTTTCAAGCGTCAGCGTCAGACGGCGTCCTGGATTTTGTCGCAGGCTGGACAAATCTACAATCATTGCCATTGTTCTTCTCCTTATGTGCGTAAGCCATTAACCTACACAATTATAAGCGCGCATATTTTTCTTGTCAAGAAAGGGGAGCGATTTTTCCTGAGAAAATTTCTTGCAAACGACGCTTTTTCGCATTTTCCGCTATACCTTGCCATCAAAAATGTGTACAATAAATGCCGGACAATCAAGCCTTGTCTATCTTTTATCATCGCCATCTATATTATTAAGGAAAGAAGAATGCTATGAAAACAAAAGTCAAACGCACTGTATCGTTGCTGCTGCTTTTGGGCATCACCACGATTCCCTGTGGCATTTCTTTTCACGGCAGTGCCCAAGTCCCAAGCACGCCCCCGCCACAGCCAGCCGCTCAGCCGCCTGCACTCACACGCGAGCACACCGCCTATATGGCCGGCTATCCAGACACTACCATGCAGCCTGCGCGCCCTGTCACACGTGCCGAAGCAGCAACGTTCATCTACCGCCTGTTGCAGGCGCCAGAAAGCGGCACCTTGCCTTGCACTTATCACGATGTCGCCAAAAACGACTGGTTTGCTGAGCCTGTCCGCGCATTGTGCCGCCTTGGGCTCATCAGCAACAGCAACACCTTTCGCCCCAACGACGCCATCACACGCGCAGAATTTGTTGCCATTCTTACAAAACTAACCACTGAAATAGACACCGACCTGCATTTTAGCGATGTTGCAGCCGACCACTGGGCGGCTAACGCCATTTCTCAAGCCGCCGCCCTTCATTGGGTGAACGGCTATGACGACGGCACCTTCCGGCCGGAAAGCACACTCACACGCGCCGAAGCCTGTGCCATCTTAAACCGCATCACCAACCGTCGCGGTGACGCAAATCAAGCCGAAGCCTTACTCACCCTAGGACTTTACAAAGACGTAACGCCTGACTACTGGGCAGCCACCGCCATCGTGGAAGCTACCGTGCCACACACAACCAGTTTTTCTCTGAAAAACGAAAACTGGACCAGCACCACCGCCGAAAACTTCATCTTTACGCCCGGCATCCACAACATAAACGGTCTCCTCTACGCCATCAACCGCGAAGGCCATTTGCTGACCAACCAAACCGTGGGCGCCTACACAGCCAATGCCAATGGCGTGCTTATGCAAACAGCATCTCAATACGCCGCCAGTGTTCCATACATCAGCCAATTAGACAACCTTGATGCTGAAATGGGCTGCGAACCAATCTCCGCCCTCATGGGCTTACAAGGCAAAGGCTTTGCCCTTAGCATCTCACCAACAGACTTTCTAGACCACCTTCCCTACGCCGACACCAATCCAGCCGATGGTTTCGTTGGCTCGCCCTATTACAGCGATGGCCGTTATAGCTCCATCGACCCTGCACCGCTGGCAGCCTACTGCAACCAACGCTGTGGCCTTCCGCTCTGCGAAGACTTTAGCGGTGCTACGATAGAAGAAGTACGCCACGAACTATTAGCTGGAAATTTCATCGTCGCTTACCAAACATTCTGGTGGAAACCCGTCAGCTACAGCGACTTCTCCATCAACGGCCATACCACCACCATGGTCTCCAACAATCACGCACGCCTCATCTGCGGCTACGACCCTGCGCGCGGCTACCTCGTAAGCGATCCCTACAATTATTACAACACCGGCAAAACCAACCAATATTGGATTGCTTCTGCCAGCTTTGAATACTGCTGGAACCAACGCCAAAAAGGCATGGTCATCCGTTAAAAATATCAATAATATTAAGTAAAAGCGAATGCTTCAAAAGTATGAAGCATTCGCTTTTTATTTTTCATAATCATATGAACTTTAAGCACAAATAACCCTACTCACCCATCCCCCTATTTAATCAAGCATTGCCCTCCAAAATGCATGCAAAAGAGCTCCAGCCAAACAAATCATTTCCCTTTCTACCTACAAAATATCCATGTACCCCAAGTTCGAAATCTACAATCAAAAACTGATTGGGCAAAGTACTTCTTTCTCTATATAATAATCTTATAAACAAGATTTATCGTTTGTATTTTTAAGGAGGTTATCTTATGTTACGTTCAAAAGGATTGACAGACAAGTTATTATTACTTGGCGTTGATGGCATGGATCCACGCTTTACCAAAAGGCTCGTCAACGAAGGAAAAATGCCAAACTTCAAAAAGCTAATGGATATAGGGAGTTGTCGAGATGATTTAATGATGCTTGGCGCAAATCCAACCATTACACCACCAATGTGGGCTACTTTAGCAACCGGTTGCTACCCAATGACTCACGGAATTATGGATTATAATCTTTCTGCTGAAAACGATAAGGACATCACCCTTGGTGCATTCTCTTCCCGCTTCCTAAAAGCTCAACCACTTTTTAATGTTACTGCTGAAGCTGGTAAAAAAACACTTGTCATGCATTGGCCAGGCGGAAGTTTTCCTCCAACCAGTGATAGTGAAAACTTAATTACTATTGATGGTTCTAGCCCAGGTGCTTGTTGTGCATGGTCTTCTGTGCGTGATGTCGATATGCTTTATGTTGCAAGTACAAAAGCTGAAAAACCTTCCTATATGCCAATGTCTGTCATCACTTCAGATGTGGAAGGGGATGAACAATTAAAGTTCTCCATGCCTCCAACCTCTGGACACGGTACCACGCCTGAAGCTAAAGAACGGCTCAAAAATTATCAACATTGGTATAAAGATTTTATTAATGTTGAAGGTTACTCTCCTGATAAAAGCTTTGTCGTTGACAATATTATTTTTGATGAATTAAAAGGTCTTATGTGGCATTTAGCAGACTTCCCAACTGGTTGTTCTATTTCTCCTGTCTATCCTGCCAATGGTTGGGGGTTTGATATCCCTGCTGATGCTAAAGAATTTGTCATCATAACTTTCTATGGTAAAGTGCAACGTTTTGCCTTAATCCTTAAAAATGAAGAAGGCATCTATGACAAGGTCGCAATTTATAAAGATAAAAATACCTCAGAACCTATTACCATTCTGGAAAATGATGTTTTTACCGGCGTTTATGATGTAGTTCCTTCTGCTAAAGGCGAAGAAAAAGTATATCGTAACATGCGTCTTCTTAAAATAGCCGAAGATGGCAGTTATGTGCGCATCTGGGCATCTCGTGGTATGAGCTGTGAAGATGATTCCGTTTGGTTCCCTAAATCTCTTTTCAAAGAAGTCACTGATAAATTCGGACCACCACAGCCAACCAGCCAAATGAGTGGTAATGATGCTGACTTAATCTTAAAATGCAACAACGAACAGTGGACTAAAGCTGCTGAATGGCAATCCAAAGTCATGCATTACATGATCGAAGAAAAAGGTGTGGAAGTTATTTTCTCTCACATGCATAACATTGACCTACAGAGCCATAATTATATGAAGTATCTCAAAAATCGCGACACATCCCGTTATGATGAAAGTGAAGTCGTCAAATTTGCTGAAGCAACTTATAAAGTCACAGATGATTATATTGGAAGCTTTATGCATTTAATTGATGAAGGCTGGACAATTATGATCTTCTCTGATCATGCACTTGTTTGCGCTGAAGAAGAAGCTGTAGCGTTAGGCGATAATACCGGCGTATGCTTAGAACCTCTTCATTCGTTAGGCTACACAGTCTTAAAAACAGATGAAAACGGAAAAGAATTGGCGGAAATTGATTGGACAAAGACAAAAGCTATTATGACACGTTCTAATAGCATTTACATCAATTTAAAAGGTCGCGACCCACATGGTATCGTTGATCCTGCTGACAAATATGAGCTTGAAGAACAAATTATTACCGATCTCTATAGTTACAAACATCCTAAAACTGGGAAACGTATCGTAGCACTTGCTTTGCACAACAAAGATGCTATCTTGCTCGGCTTAGGGGGACCTATGGGATCCGATATTGTCTTTGTTATTCATGAAAGCTATGTTGAAGATCACGGTCCTGGCCTCTCGACTGCTTGGGGACATAATGATACATCCCTGTCTCCTATCTTCCTAGCCGCAGGCCCTGGCATTAAGAAAAACTATCGTACAGATCGTTATGTACGTGAAGTAGATCTAGCTCCTACCGCAGCAGTTTTATTGGGCGTTGATATGCCAGAACAATGTGAAGGAGCACCTGCTTACCAAATTTTCACTGAAAAGATGTAAGCGCTATTAAATAAAACAGGTTTGTTTAACAATAGTAACCTTCATCTTATACTAAGAATATTTTATCTTTATTTTCAAGTATAGAAATGATTGTATCTCTTTCATTTCTATACTTGATTTTTAAAACCATCATTATCTCCATTTTTTTAATTAATTCTCTTTAAGGAGGGTAATACAGAATGGAAAAAAAATTAAAATTATATCCTTATTTTATCTGTGCCGCGCTATGTTTATTGTTTCGCTTCATTCCACCTTTTGCAGGCATAACAGAACAAGGTATGGGTATATTGGGTAGTTTCATTGGCGCAATATATGGTTGGATTGTTATCGGTATGTTTTGGCCTAGCGTAATCGCTCTTGCTTCAATAACTATGAGTTTGGATATGCAAAGTGTATTAAGCTACGGATTTGGATCATTAGTATTTTTTGGTCTTGTATTTATAGGGCCAATAATCGAAGCATGCCAACATACCGGAACCTTTAAATGGATAATTGATAAAGTTTTAACCAGCAAAGCCTTACAAGGAAAAGGGTTCTTTACATTGTGGATTCTCTTTATGGTAGCTTTTTTACTAGGTTTTACAAATCCAATTATTATGTGTTTAGTTTTTTGTTCATTCGTAACCCAGATATGCAAACAAACTGGCTATGAAAAAAACGAAAAATTCCCTATTTTTGTATATCTCGGAATTGCATTTTCTTCTATGCTTGGTCAAGTACTTTTCCCTTTTCTAGGAACCGGTTTAACTTTGGTTATGTCCTATAATACCATGTTCCCAGATTATCCGTTAAATTTCGTAACTTATTTAATTGCAATGATCATCTTTGGAGTCTTTTTAATTACAGTCTACATTCTCCTATGTAAGTTTGTTTTTCATGTAGACGTTTCAAAAATGACAAATTTCGTTCCTGATGGCGAAGTTAAATCAATGAATCGTGATCAAATTTTTGCTTTAGGAAGTTTTTTGGTGTTCGTTTTGACCCTTATTCTTTCATCCTTACCATTAGGACAACTCTCAGAGGAATTGGCTCGTGTCGGTATGGTATGTATTGGTTTTCTCATTATTGCTGTTCTTGATCTTCTTCCATCTATTAATGGAGGTAAACTTGTTGACGCAGAACAAGCTCTAAAAACCACACCTTGGGGTCTTGTATTAATGATGACTTATATAATGGTCATTTCTGCAACAATGAATACACCTGAAACTGGTATTACTAGCGCAATGTCAATGTTGTTGACGCCTTTTACTCAACTTCCACCTTTAGTATTCATAATTGTCGCTTTATTATTTGCATGTTTGCTAACTAATTTCGCAAATAATACCGTCATTGTAATTCTTATTATGCCATTCATAGTTAACTTTTCCACTATGATCGGACTTGCTCCAACAGGTATGATCGTGTTGTTATTTATAATGACACAATTTGCTCTTGCAACTCCAGCTGCATCACCTGTTACCGCCGTTGCAATGAGCCAAGAAATGGCTGATTCAAAGTCTATGACAAAAGCTGCTTTAAAAATCATACCAATTATGTTTGTTGTTACTTTGTGTATCGGTTGGCCATTAATTAATCTCATTTTCTAAAACAATAAATCATTACAAAACCATTCTGACTTGAATTGCCCCCTTAAAGTAGACCGAGAAAAAAATAAATCAAAGTCTTTCAAACTTAACTAGAATTTTACTTGGATTCCAAATTTTGGAGGTGTTAAAAATGACTACAGAAGTAAAGAAAGATCACAAATATATTCATTTTGCAATTACCCTTGCGATAATGTTATTTTTCCGCTTTATTCCACCTATCGGAGGAATTACTCCGTATGGTATGGCAATCATCGGTATTTTTATTGGCATGATTTATGGCTGGTCAGTTGATGCTGATAACTTAATATGGACATCATTATTAGGTTTAGTTGCTCTCGCATTAACTGATTATGGTACAGCTGGTGAAGCAATAGCAGCTGCTTTTGGAAATGAATCTGTTATGCTAATGCTTCTATCCATGTTTTTTGTTGGAATGCTACAAGATAGTAATTTAACTCAATGGATGTCTAGCAAACTTCTAAGTGCCAAATTTACTCAAGGGAAACCTTGGCTTCTAACAGCACTTATTATCCTCGGTCCTGCGCTTGCAACAATTTTAGTAAATCAGACACTAGTTGCGCTAATTATGTTTGTTGTCTATCAAGCAATCTTTGAACAAGCAGGCTATAAAAAAGGTGATTTATATCCTGCAATGGTTTTAATGGGTTTTATGGTTGTCTGCTCTGTAGCCTTTTCCCTGCTACCATTTAGAGGTTGGTGTTTAATGACGGTCGGTATGGCAACAAAAGCTGGAGTACAAATCAATATGGGCGGTTGGATTATTAGCGAAGTTATAACACTTGCTGTTACTTGTATTGGTTGGATTTTGGTTATGTTCATCGTACCAGGTTGTAAAGTTGATAAGCTTAAAAATATCGATATCACTCATTTTACAAAAGAAGTAAAACCATTAACCAAACGTCAAAAGGTAGTACTCATTCTACTGTTAGCTAATATTATAGGTTGCATTTTCCTAAGTTTCGCAGCTGGTACTGAAGGTATCCGTGCATATTTCGGTAAAGTTGGAGTTTACGGTTGGGTTATTTTCTTAATAGCACTTGCAATGATCTGGAAAGTTGATGGAGAACCAGTTTTAAATAAAAAGACTGCACCAAGCTATTTTTATTGGGATTTAATACTTGTTGTTGCCTCTGCAATGGTTGTTGCTGGTCAAATTACTGACGAATCTACAGGAATTACAGCAGTTGTCGGCCAATTAATTACTCCTTTACTGGGTTTATCCGACTATATGTTCGTTCTTATTCTTGGGATTATTACATTCTTGTTAACTAACTTTGCAAATAACGTTGCTGTTACAATAACCATGATGACTATTGCGATGGCACTTTCAGCACAAGCAGATTTTAACCTGCAAGTCGCTCTAATGGTTATTACTGTTTTCGGCGTCATTGGCTTAATCACTCCCGCTGGTTCTGTAAACGGTGCAATGATTCATGCGCACGAATTTACCACAACAAAGTCAGCTTATACCGCTGGATTCATAATGTTTGTTTTCCTTACAATTATTATGGCATTAGTAATGATTCCTCTTGGTCTTAAGTTCATGGTATAACCTTTCAATCTAAATACACTCCACGAAAGTACTACATGATAGCAGCAATGATATCGGCTACTAACATGTAAAATATAAGTACAATCGTGGAGTGTATTTTATTATCACCAAAGGAAGCAACGCAACATTCATTGTCTTGTTGTCATTCTGACTCATTAAAGGATTGAATCAAAAGCTGTTCTAGATACAACATCTCTTCACTTTTCATTATTTCTCTACTCATAATAATATGCTCAATAGGTAGCGTGGGGTAATCAAAAGGTTTTGCTAAAAAATCATCTTCTAAAAATAAATGATCATATGTTATTTGTGAAGTAAAACAAATAACCCCTTCTTCTCTAATTAATTGTTTATGAATACCCAAATTACTATTTTCATATAAAATAAACGGCTCTGTATTTTTGCCAAAATAATCTAGTGGAAGCATGCCAAAAATACTCTTAGGCTGATGCGTTAAATCATACAAAGAAAGCTTCTCTTTGTCAGCAAGTCCTGACATTTCAGATACAACTGCAAGTGCAGAATCTTTCTGAACAAGATAACTTGTAATTCCTCTTTTCTGGCATTCTTTATGAAAAGGTGCATAGAAACCTTCATTAATAGAACAAAACGCAATATCACATTTATAAGAAAATAGTGAATGAATCACCTTATCAGGAGCAATTTCTTTAATAACTAATTTTACTTCCGGAAATTTTTTGTTAAATACTTTAATAACTTGCGTCATTTTAGAAGATAACAAGACTGACGAAATATATAATCTCACTACATTAACACTATGCTCATCTTGTTTAGAGCCAAATACTATTTTTTCTTTCAGTAATCGATAAGACCGTTCCATTTCATGTGCACATTGTAATACATATTCACCATCTGCGGTAAATTCTACACCATTATTAGATCTTAAAAAAATCTTTGTCTGCAACTCCCGTTCGAGTTGTTTCATCTTATATGAAATATTTTGTTGCGTTGTATATAAGCGTTCTGCCGTTTGATTAAAAGAGTGCGTTTGTGCTAAATCAATTAATACCATTACTTGGTCAGTATTCATGACGCCACTCTCCTTTTACCGCCAATTTATTACGTTATTTTCTAATATTATAACAAATTCCATCGATTTACCCAATATTGAAGTCCTTTTGCAGCTTCAATAGAACAATTTTGTTGCACTTCTTTAATACACTGATTGACAAATTCTTGTTCGCCAAATATTTTTAATGATCTTAGAAAATCCATTTTTTTTAAATAATAATCATTCATCACTGTTCGCAACTTCTGTTCAAAATTGGTCCGAATCTCTTTCAATTCCTGACTTGTATGATACCAATATGTTTTTGAATATATTCCTGTATGAAAACACCCTTCGTTATCTAAAGCTCTCATCCGCTCTAAAACAACTTGTTGATTAGCATTACAAAAATAATTATAACTATGGTCCGCGCACTCATAAGCAATACCAAAAAATGTCCGTTCAAAGTTATCTTTTATTTGTATTTTTCGCCCAATTTGATTCTTATAATATTGAATCCATTGGTAGAGTAAAGAATAACGCTCTTTTGTGATATGCTTCGTCATACACGCATAATGCAAAGCCCCTTCAAATAGTTCTATTGCATCAGCGTCGTAGTATCCATCGATTTCCTCTTGCCATTGTGCTAAGATCTCTTCTGCTTGTGAATCCGATTTAATAATACACAATCGACTAATAATTTCAAAATATTGATCATTATATTTTTCTTTCAACAAATTACTTAATTGTAATTTCAAGAAAAATATTGTATCTTCATAGGTTTCTTCTTTTAAAACAACACGTGTTGTCCACTGTTCAATGGGAGACATCGCATAATGTTTTAATGTCTTTTCTTCAAAGGAGCGATAGATATACAATAGCTTCTCACTCGTTGTATATCGTCTTACGCCATCAGGATCCATCCAAACAAAGCCATAAATTGTGCATTCTTGTTCAAAGCAATTCATATCAGCTAAAGCACGAATCATTTGAGCACTACTTACATCTTTTAACGAAGTTGTCATCACCACTCACCTCTTTAATTACATAAATGATAACGAATAATATCCTCGCATATCTTGACTTACTTGAGTAGGCACATTCAGAAAATTACTAATGACCTCACTTCTAAATATATCTTCGATATTTCCCTGCTGATAAACTACCCCTTGTTTTAACAAAATACACTTGTCAAAGAGCTTCGCTGAAACTTCATCGAAATGATGCGTCACATAAATCATTGTATGTTGCCTGCGCTCAACCAATAATTCTATAAGACGCCGAATTTGTTCTCTTGCCAATACATCAAGTCCTGTCATCGGCTCATCAAAAACCATCACCTCAGGTTCTCCTAAAAGCGCACGTATGATCAAAACAGCCTGCCGCTCGCCTTTCGATAGCCATGAGAACGGAACATCCAAACAATCACTTAACCCCATATATTTTAAAAGAAGCTTTATCTTAGCAACATAACGTCCATCTTCCGCAAGCTTTTCTCGAGCACCATAGGTGCCACTCAAACCGGATAGGAGCATGTCTAAAACAGATTCATTATGATAAACTTGATCATAAAATGAATTGCTCACCCATCCCATCTTTTTTCTAATTTCAAAAACATCTTGTGCATCATATGAAATATTCCGATACTTCAAATTTCCATGATTGTACATTCTATATCCTGCTAAGATACTCAAAAGCGTTGTTTTTCCGCTTCCATTCATACCAATAACCAGCCAACGACTATTTTTTTCAATGTTCCAATTAATGTCTTTAAGCAAATATCGTGAACCTAGCTGATATCCTAATCCTTCTGCTGTAATAATTGCTTCTGCCATTGACTTGCCTCCTTTAATAACACACCTAACTCGTCTTCCGAAAGCGTCGTACACTGATCTACTGCATAGTGTGCTAAATGAACTGGTATTGTAAAACCATCATCTGTGAGTATACCTAAAAACCTCAATTGCCAGTTCGTCAGACTTGCTACCTTAGCTATATTCATCTGTAATCGTTGCTCATTATCTTCTAAATCTGAAAAATGATTAAAGTTAGTCGTTTGTACAAAAGTACGCGCACCTTCATAAATTTCTTTTTCAACGCCATATTCAATTTTTTTGCACTGATCACAATATAACTCAATTCTCGCTGACGCTTGTGTATGAAAAATAATTTGTCGAACATGTAGATCCCCTCCACAGTACCGACAACAGCAACGTTTAGCACGTTCTTTTAGCCGTTCAACACGTGGTGATTTTTCTATTGCCATATACTTCTCATCCCTTCCTAATTTTCAATAATTCATACAATGAGTGGAGCGCAATAATCATGAATACCATAATTATTGCGCTCAAATCATTTATACAATATTTGTTTCAAATCAAATTCATCACATTTTTAAAATAGGATCTGAGCCAATGGCCATCCTAAAGCAACAGAAACAATAAATAACAATGGTACAATTTTAATTGCTGCTTTTGTCATTAACCGTGCTTCCGCCATCTCCTGCGTCATACATACTGCCGTAACTGGCGATGCAGCAGGCGTCATCAAAGCAAATTGTGAAAGCAGGAATAATAGACAAATCATCCCTGTTGGTTCCATGCCAATCATATGCGAAAAATTAAACATAAATGGCATAATCAACACTACAACAATCATATTATTGGCAAAGTTTGTTAACAATACTGCAAAAGCAAGGGCTACAATAATAAAAACAAGTGGTGGCAATCCCATAAATGGCTGTAATAACATACTCATTGCATTTGGTATACCAGTATCTGGCGTATTCATATAGGTTGCAATAACCATAATATATCCCACCATTGTTACTTGTCCCCAATTAACACTTTTTAAGCCTTGTTCCAAATCGCACAACGGACTGCCATCTTCTTTTTTCATTAAGGCAATTACCGCTAACATACATAACGTAATACCACCAATGTTAAATTGACTCAGAAATGTTTGTACCGCACCTAAAGGCAAAGATGAGCATACGGACAATACCATAAATACCACAAAAATCAGCAACGCTTTTTTCTGATCTTTTTTAATTTTCTTCGCTTCTTTATTTTCTAATTTAAAGTCGGCAACTTTTGATACATCTACTCTAAACACAAAACGCATCAATAATACATAAACCGTTACCATGACAATGCCCGATGGAATCATAAATAATAGATATTTAGCAAAATCTAACGGTGTATCCGGAAACATATTGTTATACGCCATAATCAATGTTAATCCTGTTCCCATAAAAGGAAACAAAATCTGTCCCATCATTGCTGCATAGGAAATACCAAGATACATAAATATTGGCAACTTTTCATTATTTTTTACACCAACTTGTTTAAAGATTTGTGTTGCAAATGCGCAAAAGATAATTGCCATAATAATTGGGTTAAATGGTCCTGCAATCCATGCAATCAAAAGAATTACCCATATTGTAATCCATGCTTTTCCCTGCATAAATTTATTAGTTAATAATTTATTAATCAACCACGAAAACGCACCAGTCTCATTGCAAATCCCTATGAGCGGCATACAAAAAATCAAACAAATAATTGTCATTGAACCAATACTGGCCGCATACATTTGGTTCATGCCAATGCTTAATCCAATGCCAACCAGTGCCATAATACTTGGCCACAACATATCAATAGCAATCCATCCATAGACAGCGCCTAAAAAGCTCCCCAAAACGCCCATACCAAGAGGCGTAATCCCGGCAAAACCCGGAATAAAGCGAAATAAAAAGCATAATGCAAATACAATAACATAATGAACAAATAAAATTTTCTTTGGCTTCGCAATACTCATAAAAGAACACCCCCACTTTATCAAAAACCGAATACCTTGGCATCCTACTGATTGGATGCCAGGGTATTCTATATTTTCAATTAAAGTTCTTCATTCAAAATGCTATAAACGGGTGCGCCCTCACACTGTGCTGGAATTCTTACTCCAAGCAACACCGCAGCGGTTGGTGTCACATCAACTTCACGAGGGAACAACTGCATTTCGAAGCCTTCTTTAATACCAGCACCTGCTGCAACAAAGATTGGCCCTACGCTGGTATCAGCATAACCTTCAGCTGTAGACAACGATTCACCATGGTCTCTAGCATAATCATCATGCAAGAAGAAAATGATATCAGCAGAAGTATCTTTACCACCCAAACCAAGAAGATTTGCATCCTTTTGATGCAGCGCCATCGTAACAATACGATGTCCAGTATTTGGATCCTTAAGATTGTACAAATCTGTGATAATTTGTTCTTCAAGTTCATATTTATCTGCAGGATCTACGATACCAAAACGATCTCTGCCTTTCAGATTAATATAAATACTATTAGAGCGTTGTTGAACAGCTCTTGTTTTGCTCCAATCTATTGCAGGAATATCCTTTCCGTTTTCATCTTTTTCCAAAACCATGTAACCAAGATCAACCATCGTCTTAGTGTTAATCCCATAGTTATCCCCTAAACCTGGTTTATAATCACCCTTAGGACAAATCAACGAGTGGTCAGAGAAGAGAAGAATAGTCCAGCCTTCATCAATCAGATGCATAAATTCACCAATATAAGCATCTGTCATCTCATAAGTGCCTACTGCACACTGATAGATATCTTCTTCAGTCTTTCTAGAACTTTCACGATCCTTCAAAATTCGCATGTAGGTATGACCTGACATATCTGGGCCATGGAAATGGCTAAAGACGACTTCTACGCCTTCTTTTTCAATCATATAGTTAATAGAATCTGCTTGCCACTTTGCAGCTTGCTTCCATTGTTCAAGATTACATTTATTCATGACATCCAGATCACTATCACCAAGCTGACCAGTAGCGCAAGGAGGTCCAAAGTTTGCTTTGATCTTATCAAAAATCCAAGTTGGGTACCAAACGCGATTATCATCAGCAGAGAAACCGCCAGAATACCACATGCGTACGTAACTGCCATCTTCAGCAAGATTAAGCACGCGCAAATTTCGCACAACGTTTTCAAATCCACCAGCTTTGGTTGGAACAACATCATAGACATTAGGCGTATAAACGTCTTTTTCAATGACAGCCAATGGTTTTTCTACATTCTTAGCTGCGTAGATAGCAATCTTATCATAGATACCGTTTTCATTTTTCAGAATCAAGCATGGTCGTGGCATTCTGCCGAACAACTGCAACCATGTAAATTCTTTTGCATCTTCAGGAATATCAACTTCCCAATCTTTTGGCTCTGTGATTGGACTTAAACCTACATTTCCTGGCCAACGATGCAAATTATACATTTGTTCGTCTTTATCAAAGATAAGGTTTGTACGCACATCCATCGCTTTGTTGAGTTTATAACCGTTAAACCCTTCAATACCGTCCTTAAACTCATTCCAAACTTCATCTACATAAGACAGATCATTTTTGCACTTTGTATAAGAACTATAGTCAGGTTTCAAGCCCAACAATTCTTCTGGATCACCCGAGAACTCTTCTGTGTTACCAGCTGCACTTGGATAGAATTTCGCTTCTGTTGCTTTTGTACTTGCAATGGCGAAGCCTTCCCAGTCACGTGTTGCATAACCAAAGCCAAGCGCACCAGGAGTCGTTCCGTCAACAACATAAAGATTTTCACTATCAGTGGTTGGTGGCCATGCTGAGCCTGGCCAATGCCATACTAATGTTTTTTTACCAGCCTCCGCAGTCACATTCCACAATTGTTCTGCTTTGCAGTATTTTGAATAAATACCTGCAAAATTAACACCCAATTCCCCTTTCAAGTTAATATTAAAATCTTCGATACCATGGGTCATTGGATAAGCACCCGTACAAAGTGTCGTCCACATTGGAGGAGTAATGGTTGGTACACCACCAAGCAGTCTTAAATCGTGACGTGCTGAACCCTTTTCAATCAATTTTTTAAGATTAGGCATATGGCCTTCATCAACCATTTTTCTTGAAAATTTTGGATCCATCCCGTCAATACCCAGCAAAATAACTTTATCGGATAAACCTTTACTATTTTAAGGAATCTAGGTTGCCATAAATAATGACAACCTAGATTCTTAACACAACTACTTTTCAATAATCTGATAAACTGGTGCACCTTCACATTGAGCTGGCATACGAAGATCCATAATTGTTGCAATAGTTGGCGTAACATCAACCTGACGAATCACACGATCGGTGTAGCAGCCTTTTTTAATGCCAGGACCAGCTGCAATAAAGATTGGGCCAGCAGAAGTATCGCATTCCCCTAAAGAAGTTGCCATACTGTCATCATGATCATGTTCATAACCTTCTGCCATGCAGTAAATAATATCGCCAACTTCCGGATAAGTTCCGCCCAAGCCTAATGGTAAAGCATCTTTTGCACGCAAAGCCCAAGCAATAATTCGTTTACCTGTTTCTTTATCTTTGATGTTATAGAGATCCGTAATAATCTGCTCTTCCAATTCATACTTATCTGCAGGATCTACTAACCCATCGATAATTTCGTCACCTACTTTATGTTGATTGCGGCCTTTAATATTCAAATAAATCATCATTTCACGGTTTGCCACTGCAGTTGTTTTTGTCCAGTCTACACGTTTTTTCTTCTTACCTGTTTCTGGATTAACCTGAAGCACCGTATATCCAAGATCTTCCATAATCTGAACATTCATGCCTGTGTCGCCCAATCCTCTCAAACCATATTTAGGGCAGACTTGCGCGTGATCCGAAACAACCATCAACGTCCAACCTTCATCCAAGAAATGCATGAATTTTCCAAGATAATCATCCGTCTGTTTATAGATAGCTTGCATGATAAATTCATACTGTTCTGGCGTTACATGTTCAGTGCCTTTTGCAAGGTCACGAATAAACATATGTTTTTGCAAGTCTGGAGCATGGAAATGAGAGAAAACTACTTCATAACCATCATTTTCCATTAAATAATTCAAAGCATCAGCTTGAAAATCTGCTACATGCTGCCAGCATTGATGCATGCAATCATAGATAAGTTCAAAATCACCAAAACCAAGCGTTGAACATGGTGATGGATAACCCACATTATCTACAACTTCTTTATATAAGCTCTTAGGAGACCACATCATGTCAGCATTGATATTCATTGAGGCCGAAACCCACATTCTAACTTTTGAACCATCTTCTGCAATTTCCAATACGCGCATATCGCGAGATGCTTTAATCATGTCATCGCCTTTTACGCAGTCATCAATGATATCGCGAACGTATTCACGATTTTTCATTGTTACCATTGGTTCTGTGCTCTTCTTATTCTTATAAATAGCAATATGGTCATAGACACCATTTTCATTTTTCAGAAGTAAAGCCGGACGTCTAATCAAACCACCAGAGAGCAAAATATAAAATTCTTTTGCTCCTTCAGGAAGATCAATGCTCCATTTTTCCGCTGGCTTCAAAGAAGAATATGCAACATCTGCAGGAATAGCGTTAGAACCACCCTGTCCATCTTTCCAAGGATCCATAATATAAAGGCGGAATCCATCATCCATCTTTCTTTGCATCAAACCAGCCATACCCGTATTTTTCTTTTTTGGTTTTTCGTCACCAAGACCAGTAACAACGCAAGGTACTTTTGCATCTGAAGTCATAGCACCAGAACGATAGGCAATCGTCTCATTTTCTTCATTAGCAATAACAAGGAATTCTACATCTACCTGAGCCGAACTCATGTTTACCCCACCAGGAGAGGTCCCATCAACCACATGAAGATTTGGACTGTCCGAAGATGGTGGCCATGCAGATCCCGGCCAATGCCATACCAGGGTTTTCTTTCCTGCTTCTGCCGTTACATTCCACAATTGTTCTGCATGGCAATTTTCAGAATTGAAGTTCAGATTAACCATATCCAAATCTCCGCCCTGACGATAAAAAGCTGTGATCCCATGAGTCGATGGATAAGCTCCTGTTGCTAAAGTAGTCCATTGTGGAGGTGTAACTGTTGGCAGCGCACCTAGCAATGTTAAATCTTCTCTACAAGCACCCATATCAATTAATTTTTTTACGTTTGGCATGATACCCATATCAACATATTTTCTTGTTAAACGTGGATCCATTGCATCTACACCAAGTACTGCAACTTTTTCTGCTTTTGCCATTTATTTTTCCTCCTCGCAATCGATAAATATAACTAATCGATTCATTTTTCTTTATTTATATTCTAATCCAAATTCTTAAACATGTACAAACAGTTATATTTTGTTTTTCTTCTTATGGGTTACAAAATAATTTTGTGTGCAGATTTAGAAATATCTATTTACATTACTTTATACTCCCTATAAGCTAACTACTTAGGAGGGATTTGTTTATGCGACTTGATCAATTACGTTATTTAAGCGATTTGCAATACTCGCATTCAATTTCAAAAACAGCTAAACGTTTCTATATTTCTCAACAGTCTCTATCTAATAATATTCAACAGCTTGAGAAAGAACTTAATGTCATTTTATTGGAGCGTTCACCATTTGGAGTTGTGTTAACTAAAGAAGCCGAAACGCTCTTAACCATTAGCGATCCTTTCTTAAGAGAATATGATTCCCTAAAAAATACTTTTGCCACTTCAACATCAAAATACAAAAAAATACGAAAACGTATGAAAATATACAGTTCTTCTGTGCTGCTTACTAATCTACTCCCAGAAGCTATTGCTATTTTTTCAAAACGGCATGACCATATTCGTATCTCCTTAAAAGAAATCTCCTATAAACAAGTTTTTCCAGATATCATCGATCACAAATGTGATCTCGCTTTTCTCAGTATTAACGACCATTTTTTCCTCGATCAATTAAAAAAATATGATAAACATTTGTTTCACCACCACATTCTACTCAACGATCATTTAGTTGCCTGTGTATCAGCACATTCCCAATTAGCAACAAAAGAAATCATTGAAGTAGAAGATATTATTAAACGCTCATTCACCTATCTGGATATTGTTCCTCTCAAAGCAGAAACTAACGATCATTCCAACATAGCTCTCTATACCTCTGACAACATCGAATTTCATCGTCGCGCCCTTAAAGAAATGGATATCATCTCTTTGATGCCACGATATGTATACAACAACCTTTTTGACAGTAAAGCTTTCATTTCCAAATATTTAGAAGGTGCCAAACAAACTATTTATCATGCCGCTCTTTATCCAGGAAGCACGCCAGATCCCGTCACAAAAGAACTCGTTGATATTATTTGTGCCCTCCTGTAATATAAAAAGACGTAGTGCAAATATTGCACTACGTCTCAGACTGTAGAAAAACCCAGCTTTGGTCTAAGAACCGAAGCTGGGTTTTCTTA
>CAUWHJ010000010.1:0-97503 GCA_963558655.1 uncultured Peptococcaceae bacterium | reverse complement strand
TGTTGGCACATCATGCCGTCGATGGCGAGGGTTTTGTGGGTGAGGGCGTTATCTGATGTTGCGGCGTTTGAGATGCTAGTGACGGTGTAGCCAGCATCGGTGATGGCGGTGGTGAGGGTGTCATCGCTCACATCTGGCGAAACGTCTAATTCGGCACAGTTGCTTTCAAGGCTGACGTGTACGTTGGCGGTGCCGGGAATGTTTTTGAGGGTTTGGGTGACGTTACGCACGCAGTGTTGGCACATCATGCCGTCGATGGCGAGGGTTTTGTGGGTGAGGGCGTTATCTGGCGTTATGGTTGTTTCTGGCAGCGGGGTGGCTTCGTTTGGTTCCTGCGTGTTAGCTGGTACCTGTGTGGTGGCAGCAGATGCTGTGTGTTTTGGCTTAAAGAAACGCAAGCGCAGGGCGTTGCTGACGACAAAGACGGAGCTGAAACTCATAGCCAGTGCTGCTACCATCGGATTCAGTTTGAGCTCAAAGGCGGCATAGAAACAGCCGGCTGCGATTGGAATACCAATGATGTTGTAGATGAACGCCCAGAAAAGATTTTGTTTAATGTTGCGAATGGTTGCTTTACTGAGTTCAATAGCACCAGCTACATCCAGGAGATCGTTTTTCATGAGCACAATATCGGCTGATTCCATGGCGACATCGGTACCAGCACCAATGGCGATGCCCACATTGGCGCGCGCCAGAGCAGGAGCGTCGTTGATGCCGTCGCCGACCATGGCGACTTTTTTGCCTTCTTCCTGGAGACGGCGAATTTCACGTTCTTTATCGGCAGGCAGCACTTCGGCGATGACGTGGTTAGCGCCAACTTGTGCGCGAATGGCTTCGGCCGTTTTCGCATGGTCACCGGTGAGCATGATGACGTCGATACCCATGTGCTGTAATTCTTCTATTGCTGCTTTGCTGGTTGGTTTAACCACATCAGCCACAGCAATCATGCCGATAAGATGGCCGTCTTTGGCAAAGAACAGCGGTGTTTTGCCCTGTTCTGCCATGGTGTTTTGCAAGTCATCGAGGGTGGCGCTTTCAAGGCCGTGGGTGTGCATGAGTTTGCGGTTGCCTGCCAGGCAGGCATGGCCGTTTATGGTGCCTCGGATGCCTTGTCCGGGGATTTGCTCAAAGTTTTCAACAGGTTCCAGCACCAACTGGCGGCGTTCTGCTTCGGTGGTGATGGCGCGCGCCAATGGATGTTCTGACAAGCGTTCTAATGACGCTGCCAGACGCAGCAGGTCGTCATCGCTTTGCTGCTGGCTGATAAGGTCGGTGACAACCGGCTTGCCTTGAGTGATGGTGCCGGTTTTATCCAAAACAACCACATCGACAGCATGAGCGGTTTCCAAGGCTTCGGCAGATTTAATGAGAATGCCGTTGGCAGCACCACGGCCGGTGCCCACCATGATGGCGGTTGGTGTGGCAAGACCAAGGGCGCAAGGACAGGACACCACAAGCACGGAGACGGCGATGGTCAGCGCAAACTCGAAGCTGGCACCGACAAGAAGCCAGCAAATGGCGCTGATGAGGGCAATGGCGATGACAATCGGCACAAAGATACCGGCAATCTTATCAGCCAACTTGGCAATAGGCGCTTTGGAGCTGGTGGCTTCATCAACCAGCTGAATAATTTGCGCCAGTGCGGTTTCATTGCCAACTTTTTCAGCACGCATGGTGAAGTAGCCGCTTTGGTTGATAGTGGCGCCAATGAGATGGTCGCCGCTTGCTTTGTCAACAGGAATGGATTCGCCGGTGATGGCCGATTCGTCAACCGAGCCGTGCCCTTCCAAGAGCACGCCGTCAACAGGAATGGACTCGCCGGCTTTGACGATGACGATGTCGTTTTTGATAACATTTTCTGCAGGGATAACGATTTCTTTTTCGTTTCTCAGCACGGTGGCTTGCTTTGGCGCCAAATTCAACAACTTATTGATGGCGTCTGAGGTGTGGCCTTTGGCACGGGCTTCGAAGAATTTCCCAAGAGTGATTAAGGTGAGAATGGTGCCGGCGCCTTCAAAGTAAAGGTCGTGCGAAAATTGTTCCACCATGGCCAAATCACCGTGCCCCAAACCGAAGCCAATTTTATACAGCGCATAGACACCATATACAAGCGAAGCACCGGACCCAAGGGCAATCAGAGAATCCATATTCGGCGAACCGTGCAGAAGGGTTTTGAATCCCATGCGGTAGTATTTGTTGTTGATGATGGCCACCGGTACCACCAAAAGGAAGAGGGTGAGGGCGTAGACCATCGCATTTTCTGTGCCCAGGAAAAAGGCGGGCAGCGGCCAGCCCATCATGTGCCCCATGGAGATATAAAAGAGGGGAATGGTGAACACAAACGACCAGATGACACGGCGTTTCATGGTTTCATAGTCTTTTTTGGCGGCGTCCACAGGGGAGACGCCGCTTTTTTGGGCATTTTTACCGCTCGACAATGCAGAGGCGCCGTAACCGGCTTTTTCCACGGCGGCAATGATGGTGCTGCTGTCGAGGGCGGTGTCGTCGTAGGTGACGACCATGCTGTTTTTTAATAAATTCACCGTGCAGTCTTTGACGCCGTCCAGATTCGCAACGCTTTTTTGTACGCGTGACGAGCAGGCGGCGCAGGTCATGCCGGTGACGTTGTAGCTTTCTTTCATGGCAAAAACCTCCATTTTTAGATACCCACCCCAGGGGGGTGTCCTGTATGGTTTCAGTATAGTCCTGATGTATGAACGTGTCAAGCGGTGGGAAAAATTTTTCAGCGCTCAGCGAACAGCGGCAGTTATCAGTTGCGGCTTGCGCGCAGCGGAGTGATTTTTTATAATGGGAGAAGAAGATTTTACGAAAGAAGGCTGAACCTTATGAATTATGTTGTATTCGGCGCCGGCGGTACCGGTGGGATTCTCGGCGGCCAGCTTGCCAAGGGTGGCAAAGAGGTGACGCTGATTGCGCGTGGCGCTCATTTGCAAGCCATTCAGGAGCGTGGCGGGCTGTTTTTTGACCGCACATGGAATGGCAGCAGCGAGACAGTGCCTGTGAAAGCTTGTACAGAAGCTGACTATCAGGGCATGGCTGATGTGATTTTGGTTTGTGTGAAAGGCTACTCGCTGGAAAGTGTGGTGCCGTTTATCAAGCGTGTAGCCGGTCCAGATACTGTGGTTATTCCTATTTTGAATATCTATGGTACTGGCGGGAAATTGCAAACCATGCTGCCGGGGGTGGATGTGCTTGATGGCTGCACCTACCTCTATGCAGAGATTAAAGAACCTGGCGTGATTTTACAAAGTGGCCCATATTGCCGCATTGTTTTTGGCCCTCGTGATGGCAACATTGATGTGCCGCGTTATCAGGCCATCAAGCGTGATTTTGATGAAAGCGGCATTGTTGGCGAATTGACAGCACACATTCAGCGTGACGCTTTGCAGAAATTCTCCTATGTATCGCCTGTTGGCGCAACGGGGCTGTATTATAATGCAGTTGCCAGCGATATGCAAAAAGAGGGCGAGCCACGCGAATGTTTCATCAGCATGGTGCGTGAAATTTCTGCGTTGGCCACTGCCATGGGCTGTCCGTTTGACCATGACGTGGTGCCTGATGATCTTGCTATTCTTGATGGCATTGCGCCAACGGCAACCACCTCTATGCAGCGTGACATTGCCGAAGGACATCAGTCGGAGATTGATGGGCTGATTTATGAAGTGGTGCGCCTTGGGGCGCAGTATGGCGTTGCTGTGCCAACGTACACAAAAGTAGCAGAAGAAATGAAACGGCGCGGCTTGTAAGTCGTACCTGTGGAGGGAGGTCAAGCCATGACACCACATGATATCAATGCCCTTGTTGCCAATCAGCGTGCCTATTTTAACAGCGGCGCAACGCTTGATGTGGAAGGGCGGCTCAGAGCATTGCGTACCCTGCGTGCTGCAATTGTTACCTATGAAGATGTGATTGCGGCAGCCTTGGAGCGTGATTTGGGCAAGAGCGCTACAGAAAGTGTGATGACAGAAACCGGCATGGTTAAAAGTGCGCTGAACCATATGTTGCGCCATACAATGTCTTACGCAAAAAGCAAACGTGTGCCAACACCATTGGCGCAAATGCCGGCAAAGAGTTTGCGAAAACCATCGCCCTATGGCGTGGTGCTGGTGATGAGTCCGTGGAACTATCCATTTCTTTTGACCATGGAACCACTCATTGAAGCCATTGCAGCTGGTAACACGGTGGTTGTCAAACCGAGTGCCTATGCGCCGCATACGAGTGCGCTTTTGGAAAAATTGATGACGCAGTATTTTGACCCAAGCCTTATTGCGGTGGTGACGGGTGGTCGTGAAGAAAACCAACAGTTGTTGGAGGTGCCGTTTGACCACATCTTTTTCACAGGCAGTCCGCAGGTGGGGCGTGAGGTGATGCGTAAAGCAGCGGCGCATCTTACACCGGTAACGCTGGAATTGGGTGGAAAGAGTCCTTGTATTGTTGAACGCACAGCTAATATTGAGTTGGCAGCACGCCGCATTGTTTTTGGCAAATTCCTTAATTGCGGTCAAACGTGTGTGGCGCCGGATTATATTTACTGTGATGCGTCCATCGCTGATGATCTTATGCGCGCCATTGTGCAGGAGATTCGTGTGCAGTACGGCGAAACACCGTTGGCGAATCCGAACTATGGGCGCATTGTCAACGAAAAACACTTCAAACGTTTGGTGGGGCTTATTGACCCAGCCAAGGTGGCGTATGGCGGCCGCACGTCGCCAGATACCTTGCAGATTGAGCCAACCCTTTTGCGTGATGTAGAGTGGGGCGATGCGGTTATGCAGGAAGAAATTTTCGGGCCGATTCTGCCGGTGCGTACTTATGAAAAGTTTGGCGATGCCATCGACCAGTTGAACGATATGCCACGTCCGCTGGCACTTTACATTTTCACCGAAGATAAAGCCATCGCACGACAGGTGATGGGGCGTCTGCAATTTGGCGGCGGCTGTGTCAACGACACAGTGATTCACATTGCGTCTAATCATCTGCCGTTTGGCGGTGTTGGTGAAAGCGGTATGGGCAGTTATCACGGCGAAGCTGGGTTCCGCACGTTTTCTCATGAAAAAAGCATTGTTGATAAAGCCACCTGGTTTGATTTGCCGGTGCGCTACCAACCATACAATAAAGTGAAAGACCGCCTGATTCGTCTGTTTATGCGCTGACAAGGCATTTCCGAACTAAGAATGTATGAATAAAACGGCTCATCGCAACAAGATGCGGTGAGCCGTTTTGCAGCCTGATATGGTGGACAAAGAATACTGATAATGCGTTCAGATTTTTTCTTGAGCATCGTTTTTTGGTATGTTAAGATGTACGAGTATATCTAAAAGAAAAGGGGAAAGGAGGTTATATCGTGCCTTATGTATTACTCGCTGTTGCCATTGCACTGGAAATTTGCGGGACTACGTTTTTGAAATTGTCCGCTGGTTTTACCAAGCTTGGCCCAACAATTATCTGTTTGGTGTTTTACTTTTTCTGCTTTTTTTCGTTTTCTAAATCCCTCAACCATATTGACCTTGGTATTGGTTATGCTACCTGGTGCGCGGTTGGCCTTGTGGCCACTTCGGTGATATCGGCCTTTGTTTTTGGTCAGCGTTTAAGCACAATCGGCATCATTGCCATTGGTCTCATTGTTGTTGGTTGTGTGCTCTTAAATCTTTTTGGCAGCGCTCAATAAATATCCTCTTACAGCAGGCTTTAGAGGGCCTGCTGTTTTTTATACTCAGAATATGATATACTTTTCGAAGAACCCTTTAAGAGACTGGAGGAAACGTTATGGATAATATGTTTACGGAGAAAATGATTGCTCCTTGTGGATTGGATTGCAGCATTTGTTGGAAATCTCATGAGCCGGGGAAGCCATGCCCAGGTTGTTTAGCGCCGACGACAGAGGGAAAATCACCGTACTGTGCGGAAAAATGTCGCATTGTTCGTTGTGAGAAACGCCTGCAAAATAACTATCGTTTTTGTGATGAATGTCCGGATTTCCCATGTGAAGATTGTTGGGAAAAAGAAAATCGGTATATGAATAATTATCCACGTAAAGAATCTCCATTCGGTAATATTCGTGCCATTCGCGAGGAAGGTATGGATGCTTTCTTACAAAAGGAACGTGCTCGTTGGACATGTGAAAAGTGTGGCGGTGTGATTTCGGTGCATACGGGGACTTGTACATCATGCGACCCAATGGATGCGCCAAAGATTTTATAAGGAGAGAAGGTGGGGCGCTGTGATTAGACCAGCCACCATACAAGATCTTGATGCGATTGAGGCTGCGTACAGTGAACATTTCACTTTTGAAGAAACTCACCCTCAACAGGCGTTTACAGTCTTTAAGCGCGGTGTTTATCCAACACGACATGATGCGGAAAAAGCGCTTGCAGAAGGCGAGCTGACAATTTTTGAGAAAGACGGCGCTCTTCTCGCCAGCGTGATAACCGGCAGAAAACAGCCGCCGGAATATGCCGACGTGCCTTGGCAGCGCACACTGACAGACGCTGAAGTACTTGTCATTCATCTGCTGATGGTGCGGCCGAGCGCCAGTGGCCATGGCGTGGGCACGGCGCTGCTTGCTGCGGTGGAAGAGCGAGCACGAGCGATGGGTGTTCGTGCTTTGCGGTTGGACACGGGCAGCCAAAATAAACCGGCGGTGCATCTTTATGAAAAGAATGGTTATCGTATTGTTGCCACGGCGTCGATGAAGGTGGGCGGTGTGGTGCCGCATGACGGGCATCTCTTTTTGGAAAAATTGTTATAAGGGCACCCTATGGTGCCTGCGCTCAGCCTTTGATAGCTTTTATTGAAAGACAGAAAAAGGAAGTGGAAAGGCATGACAGTAGATTTGGTATCGCTTACCGTGATGATGCTTGTGGCAGCGGTGAGCCCGATGATTACTCAGGTGATTCCGGGAAAGGTGGTGCCGCAGACCGTTATTTTATTGGTTGCCGGTGCTTTGTTAGGCCCTCATGTTGGACAAATCATTGAGGTGGACGCCTCGATTGAGCTTTTGAGCGAGTTGGGGCTGGCGTTTCTGTTTTTGCTTGCCGGCTATGAGATTGACCCAAAGAAACTGACAGGGCATCAGGGCAAGGTGGGCTTGGCGACATGGCTTGTGACCCTTGCGCTGGCAGCGGTGATTGTGCTATTGGTGCCTTATTTCCGGTACCATGATATGACGGGGGCTGCCGCTATCATTGCTTTGACAACAACGGCGTTAGGCACCTTGATGCCGATTCTTAAAGAACGTCAGCTTGAGGGAACGCCTGTGGGTGATGCGGTGATTGCTTATGGCACCTGGGGCGAGCTGGGACCGGTGCTGGCGATGGCGGTGCTTTTGTCGGTGCGGTCGCATATTGCCACCTTTGTCATCCTTGGACTTTTCCTGCTTGTTTGTGTTTTGGCAGCGGTGCTGCCAGCCAGAGCCAAAAAGCAGGGGCACAAAATTTTTCAATTTTTAAGTGCCAACGCCAACACGTCCTCGCAGACTATGATGCGCGTGACGGTGTTGCTTTTGGTAGCCTTGGTGGCACTTTCCGAAATTTTTGATTTGGACGCTGTGCTGGGGGCTTTTGCTGCAGGTTTTATTTTGCGCTACATTATTCCTGAAGGCTTCAAATCGTTGGAACTCAAGCTGGACGGCATTGCTTATGGCTTTTTTGTGCCTATCTTTTTTATTGTTTCCGGTGCAGCTATTGATATTGGCGCTGTGGCGGCGAAACCGGGGCTGCTCTTGAGTTTTATTATTTTTCTCTTGCTCATTCGTGCAGTGCCCGTATTTATTGCGATGACGCTGGACCACAAAGTACACCCAATGAGCGCTCATCACCGCGTGACGGTGGCGCTTTATTGTACTACGGCATTGCCAATTATCGTGGCAGTGACCAGTGTAGCTGTAAAAGCTGGCACGATGGGGCAGGATACCGCATCAACCTTAGTGGCTGCCGGTGCTGTTACGGTTTTTGTGATGCCGCTTTTGGGCAGCCTGACCTATCGAGTTGCTGATGTAAAACCTGTCGAGCTGGCGAAAGACCTTGTTCAAACACCGAGCGATTGGCGCAGCATTGTTGCCGACCATTGGCGGTTGCGTCAGCTTATTCAGCAGGGGGTGGACGACGAAACCGTGCGCCGTCTGGCGGCAGAAATCAGCAAACACAAGGGCAGTCATACGCCGGAAGAAGAACGTGCGCTTGCCGAAAAAATGGTCAAGTGGGTGCGCGAAGAGCGGCAAAAACGCCTGCGTGAATTGGGGCTTAGTCCAGACCATGCAGAGAAGTTGCCAGAGCATTATCGTTACCCAGGCGATTAAGCACGTTGGGTGCTTTTGACAAAATAGGTTTTTTCTTGACGCAGCGTGTTTGATGGGCGTATTCTTAGAGAAGAACCACTGATTTTTCAGAGATTGGAGAGACGATTATGAGTGACCAAAAATCGAAAGTTTATTTTACTGATTTTCGCTGCAAGGTTGATGAAGGCCCAGCCCACAAATTGAGCCGTCTCATCGACAAAGCCGGCCTTGGTGACATTGATATGGAAGGCAAGTTTGTTGCCATCAAGATGCACTTTGGTGAACTTGGCAATATGAGTTATCTGCGTCCAAACTATGCCAAAGCGATTGTGGATTATGTGAAGGCACATGGCGGCAAACCATTCCTGACAGACTGCAACACCATGTATCCAGGCAGCCGTAAAAATGCCATTGAGCATCTTTACTGCGCTTGGGAAAATGGCTTTACGCCACTCACTGTGGGCTGCCCGGTGATTATTGGCGATGGGCTGAAGGGGACTGACGATGTTGCTGTGCCTGTGCATGGCGGTGAATATGTGAAAGAAGCACGCATTGGTCATGCCATTATGGACGCCGACATCTTTATTTCGCTGGCGCATTTCAAAGGTCATGAGCTTACGGGCTTTGGTGGCGCCATCAAGAACATTGGCATGGGCTGCGGCTCTCGTGCCGGAAAGCAAGAACAGCATTGCAACGGCAAAGCAAAGATTGATCCGGAAAAATGCCGTGGCTGCAAGAGCTGCCTGCGTGAATGTGCCAATAACGGCCTGCATTTTGATGAAGCAACGAAGAAAATGACCGTTACTGACAACTGCGTGGGCTGTGGCCGCTGCCTGGGGGCTTGCAATTTCGATGCCATTGATTTTGCCCGCCGTGGGGCAAGTCAGGACCTCAACCGCCGCATGGCAGAATATGCCAAGGCAGTGGTTGACGGCCGTCCAAACTTCCATGTCAACATCGTTGTGGACGTATCGCCAAACTGTGACTGCCATAGTGGTAATGATGCACCAATGCTGCCGGATATTGGTATGTTTGCTTCTTATGACCCACTTGCTGTGGATCAGGCGTGTGTAGATGCCTGCCTGAAGCAGGAGCCACTGCCAAATACCATGCTTACCGAGCAGATGGAAAAAGAAGATTTTTGCGATCATCACGATCATTTTGAAAATGTCACACCAAACGCTGAGTATAAAACGTGCCTCGAACACGCCGAAAAAATCGGGCTTGGCAGCCGTCAGTATGAGCTTATTACAGTAAAATAAGCAGGAAGCCGGAAGGAAGCGATTTCTTCCGGCTTTTTTTGCGTCATTGAATCTTTATATGTCGGCTGTTGTATGCGCCTTTCTCTTTATGCTAAGATAGAGCCAATCGCACGACAAGGAGGTGCAGCAATGGCTGGTGTGACAAAACAGATGATCGCCGAAGCATATTTGGCAGCCGCCGAAGAAAAGCCGATTGATAAGGTAACGGTGAAAGATGTGGTAGAAACTTGTGGTATTACACGGCAAACGTTTTACTATCATTTTCAGGATCTTTTGGATGTTCTTGAATGGATCATCAGTGGTCGTATGGAAGTCTTGGTTAAAAAGGTGCTTGCAGCAGATTCGCCTCAAACAGCATTGCGTGTATTGGTCGATGTTACGTTGGATGAAAAGCCAATGTTTATGCAGGAGCTTTTGCGCTCACGCAAGCGTGAAGACGCGGAACGTATCTTTTTTTCAGCGGTGCGCGATTTTCTTGAGACGTTGATGCGTCATAGCACGCAACCGTTGGCATTAAAGTATACAAGTGACTTGGATACGGCACTGACGTTTTACGCTTGCGCCATTGTCGGTGTGCTTTTAGAGGCTGCGAGAAAGCCGGTGGTGGATCGTGATGTTCTCGCCGACCAGCTTACCCGACTGATTACCGGCCAGCTTCTGCCAACCGCAGAGTGATTCTGTGCGTGTTTTGACATTTTTCGCCCTTTGTCAAGACAAAGGACAGAGATTGCGAGTGGTGTTTACTTGACGTGCGTGGTATAACTGTGTTAGAAGGAGGCATCAACATTATGACAGAAAACAATGGTTTATTTGATGCAAAATTACAGGAGCTGAGCGCGGCGTATGTTGATTTACAGAAGCACATTGCAGCGCTGGAATCGGCAGATCCGGAGAAAGTGCATAAGGCGCATAGGGATTTGGAAAACGAATGGGCCGATACAGTGGTTGACCTTAAAGCACGGGCACAGGCGATGCGTTATTTCACAGCTCAACAGTTGTCATCGGTGCAGTTGGAATACTGCCGCAAGGCGCAGGATATTTTGAATGAGTCGATGAAGCGTTCATGGGCCAATTTGGCTGGTGACAGTGAAAGCGACAATATGGCGCTTTATGCGGAGTATGCCATTGATTTTGTCACATTGGCGATGCGTCACGCTCTGTTGGCAGCAGCGGCGGCGCTTGATGTACAAAATGATGAACAGCAGGAGGATGCGTCACTGTTATGAATGAAGTGAAAAATCCGAAACGTCCCGTTTATTATTACTATGCTATTGCATTGATTGCCTTATTATTGCTGAATATGTTCGTAACGCCGCGTCTGACAGAAGGTAAAGTGGAAGAAGTTGATTATGGTACCTTCATGCAGATGACAGAAGAGCTTGAAAACAAAATTGCCACGCTTACCGGTGGCCGCGCTGCCGAAGAAGTCATGCTTGGCACCATTTCCACTGGCGCCGCCAACGACATTGAGCAGGCTACAAAGCTGGCACGTGCCATGATTAGCCGCTATGGCATGAGCAAAGATTTTGGCATGGTGGCCTTGGAAACTGTCACCAACCAATATCTTGGTGGTGACGCTTCTCTTGCGTGCTCGGCGGAAACACAAACGAAAATTGATGAACACGTGGTTGCTCTGGTGCAGAAACAGCATGACAAAGCTGGAAAAATTCTGCTTGAGCATCGTGACAAGTTACGCGAACTCTCTGACTACCTTTATCAGAAGGAAACCATTACCGGCAAGGAATTTATGGACATTTTGAACCGCTAAAGCTAAAGAGGAGGAACGAGAGATGGACCCAATCAATGTGCTGTTTACCCTTGATGAGAACTATCTGCCTCAGCTGCACGTGGTGATGACCTCTCTGCACATCAACAATCCGCAGGAAACTTTTCGCCTTTTTCTCCTGCACCGCGATCTTTCGCAGCCGGAACTGCTTGAGGTGGCGCGCCATGCAGATGTCTATGGCTGGTGCCTGACGGCTGTGGCTGTGGACGAGCATTTGTTTGCCAACGCACCGGTGACCAAGCAATACCCACAGGAAATGTATTATCGCCTGTTGGCTGCACAGCTTTTGCCGCCGGAATTTGAGCGCATGATTTATCTCGATCCGGACATCCTCGTTATCAATCCGCTGCGTCCGCTTTGGGAGACCAAGCTCGACAAACACCTCTTTGCGGCTGCGGCGCACACCGGAAAAACAGAGCTGGTGAACAGCGTTAATCGTGTGCGGCTCAATGTGGCACACGACTACTATAATTCCGGCGTGTTGCTCATGAATTTGCAACGTGCTCGCAACGAGATTAAACCGCAAGCCCTTTTTGATTACGCCGCCGCTCATCCCAACAGCCTTCTTTTGCCGGATCAGGATATGCTCAACAGCCTCTTTGGCACGCAGATTCTGCCGCTTAAAGATGTGATCTGGAACTATGATGCACGCGATTATCACGGCTACTACCTTACCAGCGGTGGCCGCGCAGATATTGATTGGGTGATGAGTCACACCGCCATTCTCCATTTCTGCGGCAAATCCAAACCGTGGAAAGCGGATTACCGTTATCGTTTCGGCGTGCTGTATAAGCATTACGCTCAGCTCACGCGTCGTGAAATGGACAGAATGCGTATAGTGTCATCTTGAAAAAATCGCCTGCTCGGACAGAATGTGTCCGGGTAGGCGATTTTTGCGTGAGCAATGCGCTCAATGCTTTGGCATACTGTCATGCGCTTGTAGAACGATATGGACAATGAGTAGGATAAAAGCGAATGTTGCATAGAGACGGTGACAGTGTAACCAGGATTTTGTGGCTGTCGGTGCAGCCGTGCAGCGCTGTTTTTGCAAGCGCAGTGAAAGCCAGGAAAGCAGAATGAAGAACAGACAGAGGACACCGCTTACAAGAGTTATCGACGAGAAAGGACTTGGCAGCATGAGCGAAAGCAGACCATGAGCGAGGCTGATGACGACAAGTGCGCGGAAAAACCGGCGGTGGTGTTTCATGAGAAGGGCGTTGACTTTTGTTAAACCTAGTCGACGGGCAGGATATTTAGCGACAATGAGCATCATGAAAAGGGCGCAAAACACCCCGAGCAAACGCATACAAGTGAGCATTAGTACTCACTCCTTTTATGAATGGTATGCTCAGGGCAGACCTTGAGACACTGGAAACAACCAATGCAACGTTCGGCGTGATCAACATGGACGTGCCTGTGTCCAGGGAGATGCATCTTGCCGAGGACGCCACGAGGGCAGGCGTCAATACATTGAAAGCAGCCGCGGCAGTGGTCGCGCTCGATAATGAGACAGTTGGTGGTGTTATGAATTTTCATAATGAACACGCTCCTTCATAGTAAGTTTTCTTCATTATAAAAAAGCGGGTTCAGGGGTTGCATTGACTATTGTAAAGAGAAACTCAATTTTTGTCGTTTTTTTCAGCCAAGCGGCGGCGTATACGGCTAAGAGAGGTGGCAGAAATGCCGAGGTAGGAGGCAATATAGTGATGGGGAACTTGCGTTAAAAGCTCAGGCTGTGTAGCTAAAAGCGTTTCGTAGCGTTTTTCCGGGCTGTCTTTGATGCGTGAGAGAAAGAGCGTAATGTAGTCAATCAGACGCAGGCAGGCGTATTCGGTGGTAAGGCGTTGCACATCATTGTCATCATGCAGATAGCGCAAAATATCCTCACGGCTGAGCACAGCGAGCGTGCAGGCGCTTATCGTCTCTAGCGAAAAATTACTTGGCGTACCCAAATAAAGGCTCTCGATGGAAGCAACACTTTGTCCCGGTGAAAAAAATTGCAGCGTGATGTCCTTGCCGTCATCGGTGTTGTGGTATAGGCGCAGCATACCTTCGCGGACGAGGTAGAGTGCGGAGGCAATGCTGCCCTGAGTGAGCAGCACGGTATTTTTTGGCACACTGATAGTATGGATGTGTTCTTTGTAGCGTTCGCCGAGAGTGGCGAAAAGGTCGTTGTCGTTCAGGCGATGTTGGCGGTTCATGGTTACCACTCCTATTGCAATAAATTTGGCTGGAAAGTCGGCTTTCATTTTTGTTTATCATTGTCATTTCATTGTAACAGATCGCATAGTGCTGTGCCATGATGCGCTGGCAGCGTGCATAAATATAAGCGCTGTTTATCCAAGTGGGGTGACTTTTCCCTTTACTTTCATCGGAATATTATCTATACTAATTCTAATGACATAACATTTATCAAGAGTGGCGGAGGGATCTGGCCCAATGAAGCCCGGCAACAGCCTTGACGGTGATGTGCTAAATCCAGCAGACAATGTCTGGCAGATAAGTGATAGCAATGAACGACCACCATTCCTGCCAGGAATGGTGCTTTTGTTTATGTGGCACTTTTTTGCCGCATTATTATAGAGAAAGAAGGAATTTTTATGAACAACGAAGAACTGAAAAATACGTCTGTGGCCACCCAATGTATCCAGGGCGGCTACATTCCTGGCAATGCGGAATGTCGTACCATGCCGTTGATTCAGTCAACAACGTTCAAATACGACAGTGCCGATGAGCTGGCAGATGTGTTTGACCTGAAACAAGATACGCCAATGTACACCCGTTTGGGCAATCCATCGTTGTCCTGGCTGGAAGAAAAGATTGCGCTGATGGAGGGCGGCGTTGGTGCTTTGACCACGTCCTCTGGACAGGCGGCAACACTTTTTTCCATTATCAACATTACGCGCGCTGGGCAGCATGTGTTGGCATTGTCGAACCTTTATGGCGGCACGCACACGCTCCTTGGCAGTGTGCTGCCACGTATGGGCATTGAGGTGACGTTCATTGAACCAACGCTTTCGTTGGACGAAATGAAAACGTATATTCGTCCGGAAACACGCTGCATTTTCAGCGAAATGCTCGGCAATCCGGCACTGGACGTGCTTGACCTTGATAAGATGACAACGTTGGCAAAGTGGGCAGATGTGCCACTGATTGTGGACAACACCTTCCCTACGCCATATCTTTGCCGTCCGATTGAATTTGGTGCCAACATTGTTGTACATTCTGCAACGAAATATCTCGATGGTCACGCTACTTGTGTGGGTGGTGTGGTTGTTGATGGCGGTAATTTCAACTGGGATAACGGTAAGTATCCAGAACTGACAACGCCGGATGCCGACTACCATGGTTTGGTTTACACCGAAACTTTTGGCAAGGCGGCTTACATTGCCAAAGCGCGTGCAGGGCTTTTGCGTGACATTGGCGCAACGATGAGCCCATTTAATGCGTTCCTTATCAATCTTGGTTGCGAAACACTGGCAGTGCGTATGCAGCGTCACAGTGAAAATGCGTTGGCGGTGGCTGAGTATCTCTCCAAGCATGACAAGGTGGAATGGGTAAGCTACCCTGGTCTTGCCAGCGATCCAAACTATGAACTGGCGCAGAAATATCTGCCAAAAGGCTGCTCCGGTGTTGTTGCCTTTGGACCAAAAGGCGGCAGTGCTGCGGCTAAGAAGGTGATTGACAGCATCAAGCTGACAACGCTTGTTACGCACGTTGGCGATTTGCGTAGTCATATGCTGCATCCGGCCAGCACCACGCATCGCCAGTTGGACGATGAAGCCCTGGTAAAAGCAGGTGTGCGTCCAAATCTTATTCGTTTTAGCGTTGGCATTGAAGACATTAACGACATCTTAGCGGATCTTGACCAGGCTTTGGCGCAGCTTTAAGTTTTTTCTTTACGGATAAAACGTGCAGCGTCTTAGAAGGCGGCGCTGTCGTCTTCTAAGTTATCATGTAAAGAAGGAGGAACACCATGCCTGTCATCATACCAAAAGATCTTCCGGCGACAGAGACGTTGCAGCGCGAATTTATTCATGTGATGCATGAAGAACGTGCGGCACGTCAGGATATTCGTCCGCTGCGTATTGGGCTTTTTAATCTCATGCCCAAGAAGATAGTTACAGAGACTCAGTTTTTGCGGCTTATTGGGAATACGCCGCTGCAAATTGAGATTGATCTCATCATGCCGACCAACCATACAAGCAAAAACACGCCGCAGGATCATTTGCTCAAGTTCTACCATCCGTTTCAGGAGATCAAGAACCGCCGTTATGATGGCTTCATTGTTACCGGCGCACCGGTGGAAATGCTTGACTTTGAAGAGGTGGACTATTGGAATGAGCTTTGTGAGGTGTTTGAGTTTTGCAACACCAATGTCTATTCCAGTTTCTTTATTTGCTGGGCGAGCCAGGCGGCGTTTTACTACTACTATGGGATTCCTAAATATACCCTTGAAGAAAAACTTTTTGGCGTTTTTGAACATCGCCTGATTCGTGATCGTGACATCACCCGCGGTTTTGACGATGTGTTCTATTGTCCTCATTCACGGCACACAGAAAACCGCGCCGCTGATATTGTGGCTTGTGCCGATCTTAAAGTGCTGGCACAGAGCGATGAAGCAGGGCCGCTGCTCACAACAACCATTGACCAGCGTCACTATTTTTCTTCCGGGCATATAGAATATGATCCGCTCACCCTGGCAGAAGAATATGAGCGTGATCTTAAAAAAGGCATGGACAATGTGCCGTTTCCGCACAATTATTTCCCGGGAGATGATCCAAATCTGGCACCGATTGTGCGTTGGCGCGGTCATGCAAACCTGCTGTTTTCCAACTGGATGAACCATATTGTTTATCCGGGAACGCCATACGATTTGGCCGATCTTGTTCCACGCACACCACATCTCAAGTGAAAGAGGGAGACCATTATGCAAGAGGCGAAAGACCTCATTCAAATCAAAGACCTGCACAAGGTCTTTAAGATCAAAGGCCGAGATGTGATTGCCCTGGAGGGCATTGATCTCGGCATTAAGGAAGGCGAATTTTTCGGCATCATCGGGCTTTCCGGTGCTGGTAAGAGTACCTTGGTGCGCTGTATCAACTTCCTTGAAAAACCATCAAGTGGCAGCGTCATCTTTGATGGCCGTGATTTGGGCGCACTGAGCGATAAAGAGCTGCGCCAGGTGCGTCAGCAGATGGGCATGATTTTCCAGCAGTTTAATCTGCTTATGCAGCGCACGGCGCTGGAAAATGTGTGCTTTCCATTGGAAATTGCTGGCGTAAAAAAAGAAGAAGCCGAAAAGCGCGGCCTGGAACTTTTGCAGATTGTTGGCTTGGAAGAACGCGCCAACGCTTATCCTGTGCAGCTTTCCGGCGGGCAGAAACAGCGTGTCGCTATCGCCCGTGCGCTGGCAACCAATCCAAAAGTGCTCTTATGCGATGAAGCCACTTCTGCCCTTGATCCGCAAACCACTGCGTCCATCTTGCAGCTTTTGAAAAAGCTCAACAGCGAAATGGGCATCACCGTGGTCATCATTACCCACGAAATGAGCGTGGTGGAAGAAGTGTGTCAGCGTGTGGCTGTCATTGCCAATCACCGCATTGTTGAAGTGGGGTCTGTGCACGACATCTTTACCCATCCAAAAACCGATGCCACCCGTCAGCTCGTTTATCGTGAAGATGAAGATCCTGTCAGTTATCGTCCTGGCGAAGGGCGTTTCCTGCGCGTGGTGTATAACGGCAATCATGCGCTGGAACCAGTGATTGCACAAATGATTTTAGATTTGCATATTCCTGTGAACATCATTCACGCCAATCTGCGCTCCATAGAAGGCGATACTTACGGCGACATGGTGATTCAAGTGTCAGACGTGATGGAATCGGCACGCGTCATGAGTTACTTGCAGGACCGCAGCATTTCCGTAGAGGAGGTGAGCCAGGATGCTTGATTCAGCAATGGTTTCCATGCTCATTGAAGGCACATGGCAAAGTATCTACATGACCTTGGCCATTACCGTGATTTCCTACATTATTGGGATTCCACTTGGTGTCTTTCTCGTGATGACCGATAGAAACGGCATTCACCCAATGTCCGGGCTGAATTGGCTGGTTGGCGGTATTGTCAATATCTTGCGCTCAGTGCCGTTCCTCATTCTTATGATTACCATTCAACCATTCACTCGTTTGGTGGTAGGCACCACCATTGGTACAAAAGCAGCGATTGTGGCTCTTGTGGTTTCAGCGGCGCCATTCGTGGCTCGTATGGTGGAACAATCGCTTCTCGAAGTGGACCATGGTGTTGTTGAAGCGGCCCAGTCCATGGGGGCTTCTAATTTACAAATTGTTACCAAAGTGCTCTTGCCGGAATCGAAGCCATCGCTCTTAAATGGTGCCCTCGTCAGTGCTACAACCATTCTTGGTTATTCGGCCATGGCAGGCTTCATTGGCGGCGGCGGCCTTGGTGATATTGCTATTCGCTATGGTTACAACCGTTACGACTCTGTGACCATGCTCATCACCGTTGTTTTGTTAGTTATCATGGTGCAAATTATCCAATCGGTTGGTGCACGTGTTGCCAAACGCTCGGATAAACGTATCAATGACTAAAATATCATGTTAATTTGCAAAGGAGAATGATTATGAAAAAAAGAAAATGGCTCGCATCTGCACTCGTTGCTACCCTCGCTGTTGGTCTCTTGGCAGGTTGCGGTGGTGGTAATGATGCTGCTTCTACCGGTTCTGCCGCAGCTGAAAGCAGTGCTCAGGCAGAAAGCTCCGGTAGTGATGATAAAACCATTACCATCGGCGCTTCCCCATCACCACACGCAGAAATCCTTAATCAGTTTGCAGATAAATTTGAAGAAAAAGGCTACAAATTGGAAGTTGTTGAATTTACCGATTATGTTCAGCCAAACAACGCCCTCGAAGCTGGCGACCTTGACGCCAACTACTTCCAGCACAAACCATATCTGGATAACTTCAACGAAGAAAATGGCACCGATTTAGTAAGCGCTGGCGCTGTTCATTATGAACCAATGGGTATTTTCTCTGATAGCCTGACCAACTTAGATTCTATTCCAGATGGCGCTAAGATTGCAGTGCCAAACGATACTACTAACGAAGCGCGTGCTCTGCTCTTGCTCCAGGAAAACGGTATCATCACCCTCAAAGAAGGGGCAGATATTACTGCAACCAAAGTAGATATTGCTGAAAATCCAAAGAACGTTGAAATTGTTGAACTGGCTGCTGAACAGATTCCACGTTCCCTGCCAGACGTTGACCTCGGTGTCATCAACGGCAATGTGGCCCTTGCCGCAGGCCTTAACTTCAATGATGCACTCGTTGTCGAAGCCTCCGACAGCCTTGCTGCACAAACCTATGCCAACGTTATCGCAGTACGTGCAGGTGAAGAAAACAGCGAAAAAACCAAAGTTATCATGGACATCTTGACCTCCGATGAATGCAAAC
This sequence comes from uncultured Peptococcaceae bacterium, assembly GCA_963558655.1. Taxonomy (GTDB): domain Bacteria; phylum Bacillota; class Peptococcia; order Peptococcales; family Peptococcaceae; genus UMGS1590. The sequence goes on along the minus strand of CAUWHJ010000010.1, from coordinate 78,690 downwards.
AATTCATCACCGATCATTTTGAAGGTGCTGTGTTGCCAATTACCACCGCTGAAATTGCTGAATAACTCTTATATAAATCAAGAAACACCTCCGTAGGAAATGTTTATTTCTGCGGGGGTGTTATTATTTATATATTATTTTTCGAATGTTTATTTTGGTCGTAAAAAATAAGCCCTACAAAAAACTTGCATATTTTTTTAGGGCTTAAAAAGAATAATATGAGTGACGAAGAAGATGTTTAATATTTGTCTCTCCAGGTGCAAACAGGTTGTCCATCTTCGTTTTTAACGACAACAAATTTACCATTCAGGAGCGGATTGGTGAAGGTATAGTCGGAACGTTTGTGCATACCGCGGGTTTCTTTGCGTTCCATGGCGGTAAAGCAAATAATTTTACCGACGAGGAGAAGATCGAAAGATTCAAGAGCGCGCATGAGTTCATGGGAATCTTTGCACATGAGGGATTTTTGAGCAGCGCTTTCGAGGTCAGTCAAATATTTAAGACCAGTGGAGAGCATATTTTCAGAACGCACGCGGTCGATGCCGGCATAGTCTGCCATAATTTGCTGCACAGTCATGTTGAGTTCTTTCCAGTTAGAACCTTTCTTGCGTTCCATGAGGCTAGAGTAAAAGGCTACGCAACGTTCAACAGCAGGAAGGGAAGCAACATCAATTGTGTTATCAATACCTTTTACATATTCAGCAGCACTTTCACCAGCAATACGACCCATAACAGCAGCACCGGCAATATCACTGCGGAAGTTACCGGTTTCATCGCCGGCGGCATAAAGACCAGGAATGTTCGTAGCGGCGTGTTCATCAATTTGCACGCCACGTCCGATGAGCATTGGTTCATATTGGGTAAATTCGACCATATCTTTGTGCAGGTCGATATTCTGTTTTGCCATAGCATCTAGAATGGATGTATCACCTTCACATTCAAGTGCCCAAGTCATGTAATCTAAATCTTCTTGAGACGTTTCAGTGCAATTCATGAAAACAGGACCGGTACCATCATTGAGTTTGTCTTTGAAAACGGAATGCCAAACATCGGCGGTAATATCACCAAGTTCTTTGTTTGGTTTGTTGACAAATGGCCCGACAGGGACGCTGTTTGGATCGGTAAGGACGCCAATCCAAGTAGCTTTTCCGCAACGTTCCATATACTTTGGACCAGCATGCGTATTTGGCATTTCCATGTTTACAAGTTCAGCGCCGATGCGATAAGCAGCAGCACGGCCGCCGCCGGCATTGCATGGGCAATGAGCCGTATTGAACATATAACCACCAGTGATGGAAGGATAAAGACGGCTGGTGTTACCTGATGCAGAAACAATAGCTTTTGCCTTATAGACTTTTACAACAGGTTCTAATTCAGAAATATCGATGGCAACAACGCCGCAAACTTTATCTTCGTCATCTTTGAGATATTCAGTAACTGGAGAATGGTTTTCAATGATGACACCGCGTTTTTTTGCTTCAGCCGTAAGTACAGCCTTTTGATTGTAGCCATTGTACTTAAGCCAGATACGTGGGCGACCAGGGAAAGAGTGGCCGAGACATTCCCAAGTGCCATGTGGTTTCATGTCAATGCCCCATTTGTCCCAATCTTTAACGACTTCAAAGGTGCGGGAAGCAAACACCTTTTGGATGCTAGGATCTGCGTGACCACCGACCATGCTCTGGTCAAATTCTTTGACCCAATCGTCAATGGTCATATCTTTATGCAGGCTGTCATAGAGATAGCAAGCAAAATGATCGTTACCGGTAGCGCCAGAACCACTACGCAGCGTATTTGTTTTATCACAAACAATAACTTTGGCACCGCCGTCGGCAGCTGCAATAGCAGCCATAAGACCACCGATACCGCCGCCTACAACGAGAACATCGCATTCTTTGACTTCAGGATTTACTTTAATCATTGCAAAAACCTCCCTTTACGCTTCGATATTCAACATCATATAAGGCAATGGGTAACGAATGTCAATGGCGCCAACAGGGCAATCCATGACACAAGCACGGCAATGCCAGCATTCTTCTGGGTAACGAACCATTGGTACTTGTTTAGGTTCACCAGGACCAAATACGTCCATAGTGCATACATTGGCACAAGTTCTGCAACCGATACATTTTTCTTCGTCGATGATAGGTGGCATAATAAACACTCCTTTGAAAACAATTAGTTACTTTTAACAACAAATTTATTAGAGAAACGTTGCGTTTAAGCAACGAGACCGATGGTGTGGAACAACATGAGATAAGCGACGCTGATTGGAATCCAGACAGTTCCATAAACAAGAGATGGCTTAATCATATCCCAAGCCGTCCAATAACGATGATCGTAGGTAGCTAAAGCAACAGGATCGGCAAATGGCAATAAAGTGGTGACATGAGATGCCAAAGATACAGACATTGCCATGAGTATTGGGCTGATACCGAATTGAGGTGCCAGCATAAGAACAATTGGCATGATGACGGCTAAGAGTGCATTGGCGCAAGGAACGACATAGTGACCATAGACACCAAGAGCAACGGTGATAACAAGAATGAGAATAATAGAATCTGTGTTAAGAGAACCAAATGTGGCGTTGCCAATCCATTCGGCAGCTCCGTTGGCAGTGAGAATGTAGGCGATAACATTGGTACCCCAAATCAAAAATGGTACTTCACAGCTTACTTGATCGCCCATTTCATGCCAATCTAGAATATCGATGCCTGGCATGAAAAGAAAAGCAGCGCCAAGGACGGCGATTAACCATAGTGATAAACCATGAATGGAAGATGTCATCCATAAAATCAGCATAATTGCGAAAATAAACAGGTATTTCTTTTCTGCAATAGACATTGGCCCAAGTTCTTTTTTCTGTTCTTCAATATCATCTAAGCCATCTACATAGTCGATTTCAGCAGGATATACTTTGCATAGAATAAACCAGCAGACGAAAAGCATGATGATTGCAAATGGATAACAAATGGCGGTCCATTGTAAGAAAGAAATTTCAATACCAGCGATGTTTTGCAGCATAGAAATGGTCATAACGTTTAGTGCGCCACCGGCTGGTGTACCAAGACCGCCAACGGTAGCAGCGATTGGAATACCAATCATAACGGATTTCCCAAAGTTGGAACACCCAGGCATACAGCCATTTTTCTTGAGCAATTCGACAGCCAAAGCGCCGAAAATGAAAGCAGTTGGAATATCGGCTAATACGGAAGAAATTAAACCTGTGCCAAGCATGTAGCTGAGCAAGACATTTTTAGGTTTAGCACCGAGTAGACCGCTGACATATAAAGAAGTGCGTTTACCAAAACCCGTGGAAGTGAAAGCAATAGCAATCATGAGCACGCCAAAAACAAAGAAACCTGGCCCAACGGCAAAATTAGCGAAGGCATCAGCTTCTGTAACAAGACCGAGTGCTGGCGCACCAATGACAGCAAGAATTGCAATGACAGCAATAGGAAAAACTTCAAATAATAAAAGAATAATGACAGCAATAACAAAACCAATTGATTTCACACCATTTGTTTCTAAACCAGGGATGGATATTTGTGTGAAGATGATGTAAATAGCAGCGGCAATAGCTAAAATGAGCCAATTACGCCATGCCGGAGGTTTCTTTTGCAGACAAATTTCCTCATCAGGTGTAAGAATGCTTTGATCGTTCATAATTAAATGTCCCTTCATTTGGAATTCTCGGATGCTTTAAAATATGAAGAACCGAGGATTCGTATTCAAGATATTAAATTGAATAGCATAGTAATGGTTATGAAATAATTGGATAACAAATCATATGAAGAATAGCATAGCTGATTTGAGTTTGTCAATGGCAACAATCAATTTTATTTATGAGAGAATGGATTTTGTTTGCACATACATGAATGGTAAGGTCTGACAGTGATGAATGGTTGCTAGGCGAGTGTAAGGTGGGGAGAAAATGAGCACTCATAGATGTGAATAATACGGATGGACAAATAAATGTTTTTAGCGTAGACTATTATTGGATACGCAAGGAAGACGAAGGAGTGATACATTATGTTTGAAATACAAAAAGCGCCTGGATTTATTTTTAACGTGGTTGATAAAGCCTATGATTCTGCATTGACAAAGCGTTTGAAAAATCTGGGTATTACAGCGGTACAGTGGTCTATGTTGGAGCAGCTTTTTCAACACGAGGGTGCAAATCAACAGGAACTGGCTTCATATTGCTTGAAAGACCCATCATCGTTGATGAAAACAGTAGATATTTTGGAAAAAAAAGAGTTAATAGAGCGTCGGCAAAATGGAAATGATCGTCGGATGTATAATTTGTATATGACATCGAAAGGCGTGGAGGTACGGCAGGCTGCACATAAGATCGTGAGTGATTTTTACGAAAGTGTTATGACAGGTATTTCTCAAGAAGAAAGTGATCAGTTGGTTGCAACTGCAATGAAAATTTTTAATAATATTCAACAAGCGAACACGAAATAAGTACGAACATGAACAAAGTTAAAACTTCCAATCCGAAGTAAATTATCAACGGATTGGAAGTTTTTTTGTGTGATTTTGAAAAATCATCTTGACAAGATAATTTTTATAGGTAAAATAAGATTCGTGAGAAATAATTGGATAGGCAATAATAAAATAGTTAATCAATATTTGATTGAAAGGGTGTTGAACATGCCTCCAGTAATTGACAAAAAGAAATGTATTGGTTGTAATATGTGCGCCTCCATCTGCGGGATGGATGTGTTTGGTCCTGTGGTTCCTGGTGAAAAGCCACAGGTACGTTATCCGGAAGAATGCTGGCATTGCCGTGCTTGCGCGATTGATTGTCCAGTGGGTGCGATCGATTTACGTTATCCGCTGCCAATGATGTTGCTGCATACAAAGGCTCATGCTGAGTAAGGAGGAAACAGTCATGATTGAGGTACAGAAAGAAATTAAACAATGTGATGTTTTGATTGTAGGTGGCGGTATTGCCGGTTTAATGGCGGCTATTGCTGCTGCGGACAAGGGTGCCAAGGTTATTGTTGCTGAAAAAGCGGACAGTCGTCGTAGTGGTTCCGCAGCAACTGGTAATGATCATTTCCTTTGCTATATTCCAGAGGTTCATGGGAGTTTGGACGATTATTGCAAGGAATTAAGCATGAGTATTGTTGGCGATCGTTGTGATCCAACGTTGCATCGTCAAGTAGCAGCGCGAAGTTTTGAAGTTGTGCAGGATTGGGAAAAATGGGGCATTGAAATGCGTCCTCATGGTGAATGGGAATTCAATGGCCATGCTCTGCCGGGGCATATTCGTATTTGGCTCAAATATAATGGCACTCAGCAGAAACCAATTCTTACGAAAGAAGCCAAAAAACGTGGCGTAGAAATTGACAACCGTTCACCAATTTCAGAATTCCTCACCGACGAAGAAGGCAAGATTATTGGTGCTATTGCTATTGATGTGTCTAAAGAACAGCCTTCGGTGAAGTTGTATCAGGCGAAGGCTGTGATTACGGCGACTGGTATTGGGATGCGTTTGTATCCATCGATTACGCCAGGTTGGATGTTTAACCAGTGCAACTGCCCAGCCGGTACTGGTGCTGGACGTGCAGCTGGTTATAAGGTTGGTGCTACGCTTTGCAATATTGAAACGGGTTGGACACATGCTGGTCCAAAGCATTTTGAACGCTGCGGTAAAGCAACTTGGATTGGCGTGCTCAAAGATCGTCAAGGTAAGCCAGTAGGGCCATTTGTTACTAAGCCAACCAAAGAACTTGGTGACATTACTGCCGATATTTGGCAAGCTGTATTCGTGGAAAAACGTGCCAATGGTACTGGCCCTGTATTCATGGACTGTACCGAAACTGCACCGGAAGATATGGAATATATGCGTTGGGGCCTTACCTGTGAAGGGGATACGTCTCTTTTAGATGCAATGGATAAGCAAGGGATTGATCTTAACGAAGATATGGTAGAATTTACGAAGTATAAGCCAAATCTTCAAGGTAAGGGCCTGGAAGTGGACATTCATCATGCAACAAATGTACCTGGGCTTTATTGTGCTGGTGATGAAGCAGGCAACATCAATGGTGGTATTGGTGGCGCTGCGGTAACAGGACGTATCGCAGGGGAAAATGCGGCTGAATACGTAAAGGGCATTGATAGCTTTACAGACATCAGCGAACATCCTACTGTAAAAGAAGCCATCGCGTTTTACAGTGAATTGATGGAACGTGAAGATGGTGCCAGCTGGAAAGAATTGAACCTTGCTTCTCAGCAGATTCTTGAAGATTATGCTGGGATTACCTATGTGCGTTCCGAAAGCATGATGAAGGCTGGTTTAACCTATCTCGAACAGCTCGATGAAGCTGCAAGAAAGAGTGTGAAGTGCAATAATGCCCATGAATTGATGCGTGCTTTGGAATCCTTTGATCTGCTCGAAATTTCAAAGCTCGTTATTCTTTCAGCCCTTGAACGCAAAGAAAGCCGCGGTATGCACCAGCGTTCTGATTATACGTTCACCAACCCATTGCTGAACGGAAAAATTGTGACGATTAAACAGGAAGATGGAAAGCCTGTTACAGCAATGCGTGATAACTACTAATAATGGCAAATTTGTGTATATCAAAAGAACCAGAAGGCATTTACCTCCTGGTTCTTTTGGTATAAAGTTATCTTGTGAAAAAAGGGGGAATCAGTATGGAACTTGTTGTATATGGTGTAGTTATGCTTATTGCCATGACATTGGCAGGCATCATTGGTTTTGCTGCCAATGTATTAGCGCTACCAGTGCTCAGTATGTTTTTGCCGCTCAAAACGGCGGTGGCAGTGTTGATGTTGATCGTAGCGGTACAGATTGTGATTCAAGCTTTTCAGGTGCGTCGGAAAATTCAGTGGCGTGAAGTTTGGCACATTTGCATATTTGTACTTTTAGGAATGCCGATTGGTTTTGTGGCGCTTAATTATTTGCCGGAATTGTTAATGAAGGGCCTGCTTGGTGTTTTTGTTGCAGGTACGGCAGTGAAAGGCTTGTTAGATGATGTGCGCGGTAAGAAAAATGCCACGTTTCAAGAACGGCCAATTCATAAATTGCTGTTGTTTTTTTCAGGACTTTTAACGGGTGCCTTTGGTTGTGGTGGTCCGTTAATGGTTGTATATTGCCGCAATCGCTATCGCAATAAAGATGATTTTCGTGTCATGCAGTTTGCTTGTGGTAGCATTGTTATGACGTTGCCGTGTTTTGCGTACGCGTGGTCTGGGGCGTATACGGTAGCTGGCATTCCTTATATTATTGTAGGCTTCATAGCGGTGGCAGTGGCTCTGAAGCTGAGTGCGTTTATTGCTGCACAATTGAATACAGGCATTTTTCAAAAGTTGGTTAATGTCGTGTTGCTCATTTCTGCTGTCACATTGCTTTGGCAGGTGGTTACTGGTTTGATGGTGGCATAAGAAAAGCTGGCGTTGGCCAGCTTTTTTATATGATGATTCGCATTTTATAAAGAAGGGGGTGTTTTTAGGCTGCCATAGCGGCGAGGGTGTTGTAGGCGGCATCGGGGATGGTGAAGTCGAAGGTGAAACCCAGCATATTCATGCGAAGATAAGGTGCATCAAACAGTGTAAGGGTTCCTATGTCATAAAGCTGACCGTCGCTGGCGTTTTCGCCGAAATGAATGGTTTTTTCCTGAGAGAAGCCGAAGGTTGCGTGGCATGTAGCGTTGGCTGGAATTTCGGCAAGGGTCCAGTGTTCAATATCTAGAGCGGTGACAAAGGCTTCAATGTCGGTGGTTGTTGTGAGGGTTTGCCGCAAGTTGCCACTAGCATCAACGATAGCAATAGCTTGCGCTTTTTCAAGGTCATCGGCAGAGATGTCGCTGTCGTTTTCTGCGCTGCACGCACAAAGTCCCACGAGGATGAGCAGAAAAAGGCAAAGAAGGGTGCGTTTTTTCATGAGGTTCACTCCTTTAATGTAGAGCCAATCGACAGGAGATGGCGGTAAGCGTGGATGCGGCCGGTGGCGAAGATGCAGAGTGCAGCCCCAAAGCCACAGAGGATCATGCCACCTGCTAGGCAAAGGTTTTCAAGTCCAATCGTCGCCGGTGTGATGAGTGGTGGCAGGAGAAGGCCAACGCCAATGGCGATGATGCCGCAGAAGCGTTCTCTGTCAAGGTTCTTTTTTTCGTTGTTGTAGTTGTCGTTGAGGGTGTTATAATTGCTTTCGCCTAAGGTGACAGGTGTGCGGCGCAGGCTTTTATAGGGGTCGTCAGCCACGCAAACCATGATGAGCAGTGTGATGGCGAGAATATCAATCAACATCCAGATAATCATGATGAGGGAATTGAAAAAATAGGTTAAGCCAAGGCTGCCAATGAAAAGAAGCCCAGCCAGGGCGATACGTTGGTATTTGCGGGTTTCGTAGGCGAGATAACTTTGAGCAGTGTCTAAACTCAGGCCTTTCTCTGGTGGTGGGGCAGCGGTGGTTTCTTCTGGCTGCGGAAGTGCATTGGTGGTGGTTGTGTCGGTATCAGAGGACGCTTCCGTGCCCAATAGTGCATCAAGGCTGGTGTCAAAAAGTGTTGCCATTTTGATAAGATTTTCGGTTTCCGGCATACCGTTGTCATTCTCCCATTTGCTGATGGCCTGGCGTGATACGCCGAGTTGCTCAGCCAGTGCTTCTTGAGAAAGACCGGCTTGTTTACGATGTGTGCGAATGTTTTCGCCTAGGGTCATAAGGAATCGCCTCCAGTTTTGTTTCGTTCTTATTGTAACACGGAAACCACGATAAGAATAACTTTTTTCCGCTGTAAAGGCAATCAAATAGAGGTTGCATTTTCGCTACGCTGGGTTGCGACCCGCAAAAAAACAGCCGTTCGGAGATGAACGGCTGTTGGTATTAGTGGCGTGCAGCAAGGGCGCGCAGTGTTTCGTCAATGTCGGCGCTGATGCAGATGGCTTGGTCGGCGATGGCAGGTGGGCAGAGTGCATCGTTGAAGGTAATGCAGGCGTAGGTGAAATTTGGTTCCTGTGCGGTGAGACGCCAGAAGGGAAATTTGATGATGCTTGGTGTGTTGCCGCCGATGCCGAGTTCCAAAAGCAGCACGCTCATGCCGTGGTGACGGCGAATGAAATCTTGGTAGCGGTTCATAGCAGCGTGCCAGCCGGCATCTTCAACAAATGTATCGTCAAAGCGCATATTCTGTGTTAGCGGCGCACCGCAGCGCGGACAACGTGGAACGAGGTCACTTGGAATACGTCTATTTTCTTGACGGGCGAACATCTCGCGCACGATGGCTTCGTTGTCGTAGGTGATGGGTGCACAAGGCACGCTGCACTGAAAAAGGCCAAAATCACCCTGGGTGTAGAAAAGTCGTTGTTTATCAAAGCCTGAGCGTTGGAAACAATGGTCTACATTGGTGGTGATGACGAAATAATCTTTGTCTTGAACGAGATCGAGCAAAACATTGTAGGTATCTTTTGGTATATCGCCATAGCGGTCGAGCATGATGTGGCGACTCCAGAATGCCCATTTTTCTTCCAGGCTGTCGAAGTGGTGAAAGCCGGCGCTGTACAAATCGCGGAAGCCATAGACGGTGATGAAATCGGCAAAATTATCTGTAAAGCGTGGGCCGGTCATGACCAAGCCGGCAGCGGCAGAAAGCCCTGCGCCGGCGCCGATGAGTATGGCATCGGCTTCGTCCAGGGCCTGGCGCAGACGATAAAGGTCGTTGTTTTGTGGTGTGGGCATCATCAACCCTCCTTTTTAGCGGTGGCAGCGCCGCTGTAAGGGCAATCGTCAAGATGGTCGTCGGGCAGCGTGCAGGTGTGGCGTTCATTCGTTACGAGCCGGCGCACGAAATCGGTTGCCGGTGCGCGCAAAATCTCTTCCGGTGTAGCGTATTGTTGGAGGCGACCGTCGGCCATGACAAGAACGTGTGTGCCGAGACGCAGCGCTTCGCTGATGTCGTGTGTAACGAAAAGCACCGTAATGCCAGTTTCACGATGGATGCGGGCAATTTCCTGTTGCAGGCTGCGGCGTGTGATTTCGTCCACAGCGCCAAATGGTTCGTCCATCAGCAACAGCTCTGGCGAAGCTGCCAGCGAACGGGCGATGCCAACACGTTGTTGCTGACCGCCTGAAAGTTCGGAGGGATAGCGTGTGAGCAGGCTGCTATCGAGCCCGACAATATCCATCCATTTAGCAACAGCGGCTTTTGTGCGGGCTTTGTCTTTTTTATTGAGAAGATTTGGCACATAGGCAATGTTTTCTTCTACGGTCATATGCGGAAAAAGCACGCTGCCTTGAATGGCATAACCAATATGACGGCGCAGAGCGATTAGGTCGGTGTGTTGGGTATCTTGCCCCATCACATGAATGGTGCCGCCGTCTGGCATGAGCAGGCCGTTGACCAATTTGAGCACGGTTGTTTTGCCGCCGCCGGAAGCGCCGACGATGGTTAAGAAAGTACCTTTTTCAACCGTCAAGGAAAAATCGTGGAGTACGACTTTGTCGTCGTAAGCCTTGCGTACATGTTCAAATTCAATGATGGTATCCATGATAACCTCCTTATTTCAAAAGTCCGCGTTCACGCAAAAAGTCTGCTGCAACGTCACGCGGTTCGCGCCCTTCGGTTTCCACGGCGTTGTTCATTTTGGCCATATCCAGATCAGTGATTGTTCCCTGAAGTTTTTCCAGCTCAGTGACAAGCTCCGGATGTTCTTCGATGACGTCATTTCGCACCACATTGCCGCAGAGATACGAAGGGAAGAAGCCAAGATCGTCTTCAAGCACTACCACGTCTGGCGAAGAAAGTTGACCATCGGTGGTGAAAACAACGGTGGCATCAATTTGATTCTGAGCAAGTGCCTGATATTTCAGGCCGATATCAATGTCCATTGTTTTGGCAAACTGCATACCATAGGCTTCGCAGACAGCATTATAGCCGTCCTCACGTTCAAAGTAATCGTACTGAGCGCCGAAGGTGAGGTTTGGGGCGACTGCTGCGAGATCCGATGTGGTGGTGAGGTGATACTGGTCGGCAATGCTGCGGCTCACCGCAATGCGATAGGTATTGTTGAATCCATACATCCCCACCCACTGCATATTGTAGTCTTTGTTGTAAGCTTGTTGCAGTTGGTCGAACTGTTTCTCTGAGTAAACGCTTGTTTCTTTTAGCACCGTATTCCATGCAGTGCCAGTGTATTCCGGATAAAGGTCAAAATCACCACTTTCCATGCCCGGCATGATATTTGCTGTGCCGCCGCCGACCCCTTGGGTGAGTTCTACGTTGAGATCGGTGTCTTGCTCAATCAATAAATCCAGCATTTCGCTGATGATGTATTGTTCCGTCATTGGTTTGCTGGCGATATGGATGGTATCGGTATGTTGATTTTGATAGATGGTCGTGCCGCCGATAGCAGCAATGAGCAAGAGCGCGAGGACGGCTGGCCAACGTTTTCTACGGTGTGTAACGTGGCGCTTTTGCAAGTGGTGTTCGATCAATCCAAGCACACCGTCAACAATGAGTGCAAGAATTGCAATGAGCAAGCTGCCATCAAGGGTCATGGCGGCGTTGTTGGTGGTGATGCCGCGATAAATGGCGACACCAAGACCACCGGCACCGATAAAGGACGCAATACCGCCGAGGGCAATGGTCATGGTGACCATGCTGCGAATACCAGCAAAGATGACAGGCATTGCCAGAGGCAATTTGATTTTTACGAGCACTTGCAGCGGCGTGCTGCCCATACCGGTGGCAGCCTCAAGAATGGCTGGCTCCACGCCTGCAAGGCCGGTATGGGTGTTTCGCACCATTGGCAGCAGTGCATAAATGGTCAGCGCAATGATGGCTGTGGCGTTGCCAACGCCGGAAAAAGGAATGAGAAAACCGAGCATTGAGATGGATGGAATGGTGTAAAGAAAGTTAATCACAGCCATGGTTGGCTTTGCGGCACGGTCAAATTCGCTGATGAGGAGACCGGTGATACCACCGATGACCATGGCGATAAGAATGGCTGTCATTGAAATGGCGATGTGTTCGACGAGAAGATTCGCGAAAAAATCCCAACGACTCGTGAGCAGTTGAAGCATCTCATTTAGCATGATTGTTCACCGAGCCTTTCTATGGCAGCAGCAGGGCAGGTTTCAGCGCAAAGGCCACAATGCAAACAGTGTGCCTGGACGATTGTGTATGGTGTACCTGTTGCAATGCAGTCTTGCGGGCAGACGGTGGTGCATTTTCCGCAACCAATGCAGGAATTGGTAATGCGAAATCCTTTTAGTGTGCCTGTTGGTGTGCCAATATGGAACTGTTGGCGATTGATAGGCTCTTGGCCCAGATCGAAAAATTCAATATCAGCCCTGTCCAGACAAAAAGCTTCGAGAACGTAACGGCGATCACCCTTATAGAGATTGGCAATGGACGCATTCGCAGCGAAAATGCGGTCGATCCAGTATTTTTGGTCGTCCAGACGTTTTACCGTGCCAGAAAGGCGCACCATTTGCCACTTGTCGTTCATTCCTGTCATGGCGACACGGCCTGTGGCGCGCAGCTCACGGTAGAAATCTTTACCACGGGCAGTGCAGAAATAGAGGGTGTCATTTTCAAAAAGCATCAGGTCGATGATGCGTACCTGCGGCGCGCCGTTTTTATCAACGGTGGCCATCGAAACACTTTTGATATGAAAGAGAATCTGTAAGCAGTCTTGTAAAGTCATGTTGAGTCCTCCTGATTGTTGGGTGTCTTGACGGATGGTCATTACACTGATACTATAAAGGCGTAGAGGAAATTTGTAAAGTAAGCACAATAAAGTGCCGTAGGCACCAAAAAGTAACTATTGGGAGATGAAGCCGCATGCAGCCAACAGAAAAATTACCACCTTGTCCTGTGGAAACAACGCTTTTGCTGATTGGCAACAAGTGGAAGGTGCTCATTTTGCGTGATTTGATGGATAACACCAAACGTTTTGGCGAGTTAAAAGCTTCCATTGGCAGTGTTTCGCAGAAAGTGCTGACACAGCAGTTACGCGCTATGGAAGCAGATGGCCTTGTGCACCGTGAAGTGTATGCGGAGGTGCCGCCACGGGTAGAGTATAGCCTCACAGAGTTAGGGCAGAGCCTGAAACCCATTCTTGACGCGATGATGGATTGGGGGATGGATTATAAAAAACATTATGAGCTTGAAGAATGAAAACGCCGAAGGGCGACGTTTTTGACATAAAAACGTCGTCCTTCGGCATTCTTGTGTGGTCGTTTATTTGGTTTTGTTTTCATAAATGACGCAAGCCAGCATAACGAGATCACCTTCGCCAGCATCGCGAATACTATGCGTGGCACCATCTGCCGTATAGACGACATCGCCAGTAGTGACAGGCACCTCCTGGCCGCCGTCCACAGCGATGCCGTGACCACCGAGGATATAGTAAACTTCGTAGTTGTCCACATGAGCGTGTTCACCGAGGCCGGCACCTGGCTGGAAACGGATAACCTTGAAAATCTTGGCTTCGTCCTTGAGCAGTTCGGTTGGCACAAGGGTGGTGAATTCCAGCACGCCTTGGCCACCGGCATAGCCTTCGATGTTTTCACGTTGTTGTTCGTCGTTGCGAATAATCATTGGTGTACACCTCCTAAAAATCTTTCTTTAGTATACCACGTTTAACGCTTGTATGCATTCTTTTTGCGCGGTTTTCCAGAGAAGCACATGGTTTGATGGTGTACAGTGTACGTGTATTGATGGTGCTTTTTCGATTATTTATGTGGCAGGTGTTATTGTTACGGCAACGGCGCTGGCAGTGCAAACGACAAAAATAAGTCCATCATTGACAAATTGGTCCAAACGCAGCTGCAGATGTATCAACGCATCGGCATTGAGCGCCGCTGCTTGGGCTTCAAGATCAGCGAGCGTTTGTTCACGGATAGAGCGATATTCTTTGACATAGGCATCCATTTTGGCACCGAAAATGCCTTTAATGCTATGAACAACGTCTTTAATGGCGTTAATCGAGAGAATCTGTTCGCTGAAAACGGTGTCCAGGTGGTTGGTAATGTTGCAGCCTGGGATAAAATCGGTTGTAGTGATTTGCATATTTTTTCCTCCTGTGTGTTTGGTGCTTTCATGGTAAACTATGGAGTAGCTCAAGGGTCAAGCGAAAAGATATTATTTTTGGAGGATTTGTTATGGAATCGTTGCTTAAAATTGGTCAGGTTTGTCGTCTCTATGGCATCTCGGCAGATACATTGCGCCACTATGAAAAGAAAGGTTTATTGCAACCAGTAAAAGATCCGACAAACGGGTATCGTTATTATAGTTTCGCGCAACTGGATGTTATCGACTGTATTCTTGCTGGTCGTGCGATCGGTGTCCCGCTAGCGCAGATTGGAGAAGTCATTGCAAATGAGAATGTGCAAGATTATGAGACCATGTTTCATGCACAGGTGCAACATTTAGATGAAGAGATTGCACGCTTGCAAATGTTGCGGCAGGTGGCAGCTGCAAAACTGGATGAATTGGCAGCATTGGCACAGCACCAGAGGGAGCCGATGGTTAGAGTGACAGAAAATGATATGTTGCTGTATCTTATTGATGTAGCAACACTTTTCTCTCTGGAAAGCGATGCGCCAGATACGGAGGGGATGGCATTGCTTTCCACTTGGCGACTTTTTGATATGACAACATTGGGGGCTGTTGAAGATGAAGCCTGGACAGGCATTTCCTTTGCGTCAAGTGCTGAGATGACAGTGTTGGAGAAAGGTTTTCAACAGCTTGTTGAAATGGGGGTGGCGTACGTGCAGCGAATTCCGCGAGGTACACAGTATCATTCTTTCTGGGGAGATGATGCCGCTTTGCTTGCTTACCTTGGTGAAATAGCAGCCCCAAATGCGCGTATTTCTGTGCGTATACGTTATACGCTTTTACACGCTGATGGATGCCATGAATATTTTGTAGATATTTTTGATGCCGATTGACGAGGTATTTCTCGAATTAGTGACAGCAGTTATCGTTTAAGGTTGCGTTAAGAGCAGGGCGTTAAGATGAATGCGTAAAGCAATCTAGCATATTAGAAAGGAGCAAATATCTTGAAATTTCCTTCATCAAAACAACTGACGGCCGCTGTTCTTATGGCAGCGCTTGCAGCGACATCTATTGTACCAAGTACAGCTTTTGCGGCAGATAATAATGATAATGTGACTACTGTTGAACCTGGTGGTGACCAGCCGCATGAAAAACCACCAGGTGACCAAAAACCAACTCCTCCAGATGGCGAACAGCCACCTGCCAAACCTGGTGAAGGTGGCGCTGATACCATGGAATACGATTATACAGGAGAATTGGCAGGTGCACTTACTGCTGATGGACAAGAGGTGGAGAGCGATGGCGAAACCATTTCTACAAATACCGTGGATGAAAATGTAGGGCTGGCGCAAAATGGCGGTAGTCTTACATTAACAAATGCCACTCTTGATAAAAGCGGCAGCGACACCAATGGTGACAACTGTAACTTTTATGGTATCAATTCAATTCTTTTGAGTGTGAACGATGATTCTGTGATTAAAGTATCTGATTCGGATCTTCATGCAGATAGCACTGGTTCTAATGGCATTTTTGCGACCGATGATGCAACAGTTTATGCGAACAATAATACTATAGTTACCTCACGCAGTAATTCGCGTGGATTAGATGCTACTTATGGTGGTACTGTTATTGGCAATCTCCTGGCTGTTTCAACGGCCGGTGACCATTCTGCTGCATTAGCAACAGACCGTGGAGGTGGTAATATATCTCTTACCAATTCCACCCTCTACACAGCTGGCAGCGGCTCGCCACTTCTTTATTCCACCGGCAACGTACAGGTGGACAACGTTACTGGCACTGCTACAGGCAGTCAAATTGCTGGTATGGAAGGATTGAATACCATACTTATCAAAAACTCCGATCTTACCAGCAAGGTAACAGGTAAGACAGCCAGCGATCCGGTTGCAAATGGCATCATCATTTATCAATCCACGTCAGGTGACGCCGAAGCAGCCACCGGGGAAACGGCTGAATTTGAAGCCAGCGACTCCACCCTTACAAGTGCCATTCAAGAAGGCAGCATGTTTTATTTGACAAATACAGCGGCGAACATTGTGCTGGAAAATACAGTGTTGGATTTTGATAGCGATGCTGCCAATCTTCTTACGGTGAGTGGCAACGACGCCAACAACTGGGGGACACCTGGCAAAAACGGTGCTGATGTTACCTTTACAGGCCGTGATCAAACACTGAAAGGTGACATCAGTGTAGATACCATTTCAAGTCTTGATTTTTATCTCCTTGAAGGCAGCACATATACAGGCACAACCACCATCACCACAAATGCAGATGCTGGCACAACCACTACGTCTCCAATTAGCGTATCGGTCAGTGCAGACAGCAGTTGGATCGTTACAGACGATGCAACAGTCACCAACCTGCATGTAGAAGATGGTGCTAAATTGGTCGATCAAGATGGCAAGAATGTGACGATTCTTGATGCCGATGGTCAGGTTCTACAAAAAGGAGACAGCGACAAGAGTGCCACTGTTACAGGAACCTATGACAACATCGTTACCACCAATGATAACAACACCCTCAACGGAACAGTCATCAATCGAGACGATTTTGATGTCACCTACACTACAAATACCACCTTTGGCATCAACGCCGGCAATGAACGCAACGAAAACATTACCATTCAGGAACCAAGCGGTGGTGATGACGTTACCGGCGGCGACAAACCACCAGCTTTGCCTGGTGAAGGTGACAACACGCTGCCATTTAGTGATGTTGATAAAAATTACTGGGCATATAATGATATTGAGAACATTTACAATGCCGGACTGATGACGGGCACATCAGCAGACACCTTCTCGCCAGAGTTGGCTGTTAGTCGAGCCATGCTTGTTTCCATTCTCTATCGCCTCGAAGATGAAAAAGTTGAAAGTAATAGCTCGAGCTTTAGTGACGTACCTGACGACGCCTGGTATGCCGATGCTGTCGCTTGGGCAGAAAACAACGGCATCGTCAGCGGTTACAGCGACACCCTTTTTGGCCCGAACGACACCCTTACTCGCGAACAATTCGCCGCCATTCTCTACCGCTATGCTGCCTATAAAGGTTACGATACCACCATTTCAGACAATGCCAGCCTTGATGCCTACACCGACGCTAATACCATTAGCGAAGGCTTCGATAAGGTTGTCCTTTGGGCTAACGACAAAGGCTATATTAACGGCATGACAACCAATACCCTCGCCCCACAAAGCAGCACCACCCGCGCCCAAACAGCCACCATCCTCCTACGCTTCCTGCGCGCAGAGAATGCCCTGCCGGATAATAATCATCAAGGGAACCTCGACGATAACGGCGAACCCGCCAAACCAGAAGGCGATCTTAAGCCGGAGAAACCTGAAGGAGAAGCGTGAAGAATAGAATAATGAAAAAGTCCAAGACTTCTTATTTTAACAAGAAGTCTTGGACTTTTTTAGTTACTATTTTTTATTGAATGAGTGGGGATAATCTTCTAATTGTCGAATGATGTATATGGTGTTTTCAGTAAGAACACTCTCATTCTCGGGACGTAAATAACCAAATTCTATCTGAAGATCATCTCTGATTTTTATTAGTTGAACATTATTCATGGTATTGATTGGAGCAGAAGCACCATCTAGAAGTGCTGTCAAGGTGGCGTAATTCCCATTTTGAACTTGTGAGTAGAAATAGCCCCATTGAGAGATTTCTTTGCAAGAAATTTTGATATGTAGAATCTGATAGATAAATGACTGGATAGCGTGTTCACTGAGAGCGTAACAACAAAGTGGAAATTGAACCGCTTTTTTTAATGAGATGCTTTGTGCAGGATGTTTTATTAGGTTTTCATTAGTCATTAAGTATAATTTGCCTGACTGCAAAGGAATCCATAGTATATCGTCATCCATAAAGTCAAGATAGTTATCATTGTATTTTACACGGTATGAAAATCCTAAGTTAACAGTATTTTTTCTGATTTGGTCTATGAGATCATTATGTGATGTTTCAGAAATGTGAAGAGTGAGGTTGGGTAATCTGTTAGACATATTGGTCAAAAAATCATAAATGACATTATTATCTAAACCGATATTGCTAAACGCAAGATAAAAATCTCCTTCAGGTGTTTTAACATCACAATTCATATATTTTTTATAACTTGTTTTGCGATTTTCTATTTCAGATAAAAATTGATTAGCGAGATTGATTAGCCATTGTCCGTTAATAGTTAGACTAACCCCACTGTTTGAACGAATTAGAAGCGGCATACCTAATTCGCGTTCTAAGTTTGCCATTGCTTTTTCCAGAGCTTGAGGCGAAATGAACAGTTGTTCGCTGGCTTGTTGCAAGGATGTAGTTTTACCAATTTCGATTAAATATTTTAAGTGATCTGTATTCATTGAATCTCCTGTGAAAATAACTTGTTATAAAGTTGGTGTGCAAACAATAAGTTTTGATAGAAAAAATTGTAGAGCATTTTCTGTGCTTCTGAGAAGCTTTGATAAATGATACATTTGTAGTGCATTAAAGTTGATATAAAAGGTTTGCTAGAGGAGGTATGAATCATGGAAAAGAAAAAAATTTTAGTATTGGGTATTGATGGGATGGATCCACGTTTTACAAAATATCTTATGGATAAAGGTGAACTTCCGGCCATTTCGGAATATGTAAAGAGAGGTGCTTGTAGAGAAGATTTGGTGATGCTTGGTGCACAGCCAACAATTACGCCTCCGATGTGGACAACATTGGCAACGGGGGCTTATCCTTCAACACATGGTATTACCTGTTTTTGGAATAGCGATCCTAAGGACAAAAGTAGATTGGTATATGCTTTGGATTCAACAAAATGTAAAGCAGAACCAATTTGGAATGTTGCGGCAGAAGCTGGGTATCGAACGATGGTGTGGCATTGGCCGGGGTCTAGTTGGCCACCAACTTCCACAAACCCAAATCTGCATGTTGTAGATGGTACGCAACCGGGATTTATTGGTTTTGGTACGGCTCTGAAAGAAGACGAAGTTATCATTAATGTTAGCCCAAAAGCCGAAAGTTTGCAATTTATTGAAGGCGGAGCCCATGCAAATACTGGTGCTGGATGTTTGCTTTCTGATGTGGATATTAAACCAGAATCCAGCGGAAGTCAAATTGCAAAACAATCTTGTGAAGATGCAGAAATGGCTGTTGAAAATGTCATGCTTACCTTGGAAGATGGCGAATTTTCATTAGAGAATATGCCTTATGATGTTGTAAATGCACCGATTGGACAACCCGAAGGCTGGGCTTTTTCTGTTCCAGAAGGTGCCCAGGAATTTTCTTTATTACTATCAAAAGGATATCTACGTCGTCCTTGCTTGGTTGTGAAAGATGAGGCTGGAGACTATAACATTGTTCAGGTATTTCGAAGTAAAAAAGATTCGGAACCACTGATTACATTGAATTTTGGTGAGCTATCGCCAGCGATTGTTGATGATGTTGTTGATGAAGATGGTAAAAGAACAAAATGTTTCAGAGCATATAAATACTTTAGGAAAGAATCGGATAAAAATGAGTTTAGCATTTGGGTGGGGCGTGCTCTAGAATGTGATAATGACGAAGTATGGCATCCAAAATCGCTTTATAAAGAAATCATAGACAACGTTGGCTATTATACAACCGCGTCACCTCGTAGTGCACGTATTCCTTTTTATACTGAAAGACTGATGTTACCAACATGGGATGCATATAATAATTGGCAAGCAGATTGCTTGGAATATTTCATTCAAAATAATAAATATGATTTGATTATGTCGCATTTGCACAATGTAGACGGTATTGGACATTCAATTTGGGCACATGCATATCCAAATGGTCATACTAATCCAGATGATGTTGAAAAGAATAGATCGTTCATGGTGGAAACTTATCGGCAGACGGATCGTTATCTTGGTAGATTTTTGAAATATTTGGACGAAGGATGGACGATTTTTATTGTTTCTGACCATGGCTTGATAGTTGATGGTGAAAAGGAACCTGCGTTATTGGGTGATCCATATGGTGTAAACGCAAAACTTTTCAATGATATGGGGCTCACTGTCTTGAAAAAAGATGAAAATGGCAATCTCCTTAAAGAAATTGATTGGGATAAAACCGTTGCGTATGCGCCAAGAACATGTCACATTTATCTAAATATTAAAGGTAGAGATCCTCATGGTATTGTAGATCCAGAGGATCAATACAAGGTAGAACAGGATATTATAGACAAACTTTATGCTTTAAGGGATGAAACGACTGGGCGTCGCTTAGTGACATTAGCGCTAAGAAATAAGGATGCCTTGCAAGATTTTTTCACGATAAACGGAGAAATTTGTTTCGTTTGAGAATTGAATAGAAGAATGAAGAGTATCTGCAAAAAAATGATCAATTAACGTTTGTGGTTCTGGATATGTGTAATAACTAATTATTGGTTGGTGTGAAGCTTTTGCTAGGGAAATGGTTTTGTGTTTAGCAAGGGCAGATTTATTTGATGTAGACAGTATGAGTTCGCCGTCGAATAGGGGTTCAAATAAAATTTCAGTAGGTAATTCGTATGTGAATTTATCATTGAAAGTGGTTTGAAAGATAAAACCGAAAGAGACTTCGCTAGATAATACCTTATCTATAACTGTGCTTTTTGCAGTTTCTTGTAGATTAATGATTAAATCTGGTTCTTTGATTGCTAAGCTGCAGATTAGTTTTCCAAGAATATTGCTATTTATACCCGAGTAATTAATGAAAATATTGAGTTCGCCGGTATGAGTTTGTGATGTATTAAGTATTTGGTGATTTAGTTGTCGTTCAGATATTTCATTAAGGAAAATTGTAGCTTTATTGACAAGCCATTCGCCATCAGTAGTAAGAGATGTGCCCTTAAACGAACGGTTTAGTAAAACAAACCCTAATTCTTCTTCGAGACGCTTTATCGCTGTATTGAGAGCTTGTGATGTCATATGGAGTTTTTCACTTGCTGATGACATTGAGCTATTTCTGCTTATTTCAATGAGATATCTAAGCTGATCAGTATTCATGTTTACTATATGCCTCCTAAAATTTTAAGTTGTATAGATATTTTACAGCTGATAAAAAAATGAACTTATTCAAAGTATAAGCGTAATGGCTTATACTTTGAATAAAGAAAACAGCGACTAAATAAGCCGACTGTAAACTAAGACTTTGAAGGAGTGAAGATAGAATGGCAAGAAAAACCGAAAAACTGATTGTCGTTGGTATTGATGGGATGGATTCTCGCTATGCGAAGTATTTAATGGATAAGGGTGAAATGCCTGCGCTTAAAACACTGGTGGATCGTGGTGGTTGCCGCGAGGATTTAGTAATGTTAGGCGGCATGCCAACTATTACACCTCCAATGTGGACAACGCTTTCTACAGGTGCTTATGCGTCAACTCATGGTATTACTGGTTTTTGGAACATTGATCCAGTTGATCATACAAAATTGGTCTACGCACTTGATTCTACAACCTGCAAAGCAGAATCTGTTTGGAATTGCACAGCAGAAGCTGGTTTGAGAACGCTGGTATGGCATTGGCCTGGTAGTTCTTGGCCTCCAACCTCCGATAGCCCAAATTTAGCGGTTGTTGATGGTGTACAACCTGGTTTTATTGGTTTTGGTACTGGTATGCGTGATGACGAAGTTCTTGTAACAGCGGCTACGCAGGTTGAAGCTCCAGCATTTTTGCCAAAAGCTGGGCATGTAAATACTGGTGCAGGTTGCATTATTGAGGATGTAGCGATTAAAGATGAGAGCGCAGGTTCAGCAGGTGCTGATGCAGCAGCTGATGCTTGCCAGAATGCAGGAGCTAGTGTTGAAAATATCATGTTGACGCTGGAAGATGGTGAATTTTCCGTTGAAAATATGCCATTTAATACGGCGCAATCTCCACTTAAAGATGCCGAAGGTTGGGCAAATGCTCCTGAAGGTGCAAAAGAATTTGTGGTTCTCTGTTGTGATGGTCGTGTTCGTCGTCCATGTTTGTTACTTAAGAACGAAGCCGGTGAATACGATACGGTTGAAATGTATCGCAATAAGAAGGCAGAAGCGCCTTTAGCTGTAGCTAAATATCAAGAAGATTCCCCATTTTTCCTTGATGAAGTAGTACAAGAAGATGGTACCAGATTAACATGCGTTCGTTCCATTAGATATATTTATCATAATGATGATTTTTCGAATATCAATCTTTGGTTGAACCGTGCAAATGATATTACAGATGATGCTGCTTGGCATCCAAAATCACTGCATAAAGAAATTATTGAAAATGTTGGTTATTGGAGTTTCACCAGTGGTCTCGGCGGCAAAAATACTTTCTTCTCAAAACAACTTATGCTTCCAACATGGGAAATCTATAACAATTGGCAGGCTGCTTGCTTAAAGTACTTTATGGATAATGATCGTTTTGATGTTATTTTCTCTCATCTGCATAATGTTGATGGTATTGGGCATAGTATTTGGCCTCATGGTAATGAAAATAATCATACGAATTCTGCTGATATTGAAACAAACCATGAATATATGGCTGAAACCTATCGCCAGACGGACCGGTATATTGCTCAGTTCCTACCTTATCTTGATGAAGGGTGGACCATCATTGTTACCTCCGACCATGGTTTGATTTGTGATACCAATGAAGAAGGCCCAGCATTGATGGGTGATGCTTTTGGTGTTAATGCAAAGATTATGGACGATCTCGGTTACACTGTTCTTAAACGTGACGAGAATGGTAATGTTCTCAAAGAGATTGATTGGGAAAAGACCAGAGCAGTGGCGACTGGTACTAACCACATCTTCCTGAACATCAAGGGTAGAGACCCACATGGTATTGTTGATCCGGAAGATCAGTATCAGCTTGAAGAAGAAATCATTGATGCACTGTATAACTATCGAGATCCAAGTACGGGTCGCCGTATTATTTCTCTTGCTGTACGTAACTGCGATGCTCTTGTATTTGGGTGCGGACAGGAAGGTTTTGGTGATATTATCTACTTCCTTGAAGACGGTTTCCATCGTGTACATGGGGATTCTTGGACAACCAAAAAAGACCATGGTGGACACCATACTTCTGTTACACCTATTTTTGTTATTGCGGGATCTGGTATTAAAAAAGGGTATAAGACTGAACGTGTAATTAGACAGGTTGATGTAACGCCTACTATTGCAACGTTATTAGATGTGAGAATGCCAGCGCAGTGTGAAGGTGCGCCTGTTTATCAGATTATTGAATAACAAGTTATTGTTTATATGACTGAACCATGGATGTACTTAGAGAGAACATATCTTTGTACATCCATGATTAGTTTAGAGGTAGGCTGTAAGGGGTGACTTACCATGAGTGAAGCAAAGAAACGTATTCCACAATGGGTACATATCATTATTATTATTGCATTAATGTTTGGCATAGGTTTTTTACCGCCGGTTTCTGAGTTAACCGTAACTGGAATGAGAATTCTTGGCATTTTGATTGGCAGTATTTATGGGGTGGCCGTATGTGCTCCTGCGTGGCCTTGTATGCTGGCGATGGGTGCATTGGCCATTCAGGGTATTGCTCCAGTTGGAACCATTTTGTCTACTGGTATTGGCAGCGATTCTGTCATGTTAATGATTTTCTTCTTTGTGTTTGTTGCAGTGTTAGATCAAAATAAGATTACGGAATTTTTAGCAACATGGATGATAACAAGGAAGATTGTAAAAGGTCGTCCATGGCTATTTTCTTATATTATGATCGTTGGGACCATGTTTGCTGGTGCAATAGGTTCTAGTTTCCCTGCAATGATTGTTTTCTGGGGAATATTAATTTCTGTATGCAAAATGTATAACATTAAACCTTTTTCAAAATATCCATCTGTGATGATGATGGGTATCTGCATAGGTGGTTTAGCAAGTTCTTCGACATGGCTTTTCAGAGGCAATCCATTATTTGTCAATGCGTCTTTGATGCAAATATCTGGTGGCACTTATAGTTTTAATTTTGGCCTTTATGCAGCATTTAGCTTCATCATGTGGATGATTGTTATTGCAGGTTACATTTTGCTGTGTAAATATGTTTTTAGAATTGATTTATCTATGATGTCTACGATTGATGATTCAATTGTCAATAAAGATAATTTAAAATTAAATAAGCGACAAAAAGTTACCTTTTTCTATGTTCTTGTTGTACTTGTCGTTTATTGCGGAATTGGTTTTACACCGGCCTCAAGTGCAGCGGGACAATTCTTTGCAACTTTAGGGAGCACAATCCCGATTGTTATGATTTTAGTACTCATGTCAATTACTATTGTTGATGGTGCACCAATTTTGGATTTTCCAAAAGCTGCAACCCAGGGCGTTGTATGGGATACTGTTATTCTTTCCGGGGTTCTTTTATCTCTTTCTACTATTATGATGCAAGCGGATACAGGTATTGCTGAATCGGTATTGGCTTTATTGAATCCTTTGTTTGCCGGCAGAGGAACAACCTTTATGTGTGTAATTATTTGTGTTGTATCTGTGTTTTTAACAAACTTTATGGCAAACACTACTGTAGGGCTGATGTTTACACCTGTTATTTATAGCTTTGCTATGGAAATGGGCTTTAATCCAATGCCAATTATGGCGATGCTTTTGATTAGTATTCATATTGCCTATGTAACACCTGCGGCATCACCATTTGCGTCACTGTTATTCGGGAACAGTGGTTGGGTTAAGTCAAATGACATTTATAAATATGGCGTCATTACTTGTATTGCAATGGTAGCGGTATTTTTAGTTATTGGTATTCCGCTCAGTAACATTTTCTTTTGATTGAATGGTTGCAGAATAAAATAGGGGCAATACTCTCAGGGAGTTATTGCTCCTTTTTCATAGGAGGAGAAAGATATGTTAGAACAATTTAATGGCAGTCAGCGCGTAAAAGAACTGACGGGACGTGTGGAACGATGTGTCTGCCGATATTGTGGTAGTCCACTAGAAATTAAGCGTATCACGTTTAATAATTTTGAAGATGCGCGTATTGAGATTTTTTGTACGCATTGTGAGAGAATTGAGTATGGCACGGAGCCAGAAATTTATCAGAGTGCGAAATATTTTGTAGAACATTACGATTTTAACTGGTATACATATCTTGATGAAAATGCACAGACAAGGCAAATGACCATTGCTAAGATTTGTGACATTCTGGCATGGCAGAATAAATTTCTTGGGTTTATGAATCAGGATGGTTTTACAGTACCTGTGCATATTGACCAGGAACAGTTAAGCGAAAGTGTGACTTTATCAGATAGTGAAGTGGAAACTTTGTCGAACGAGGCGGTGGAGTCATGAAGACTGTTATTTGCACAGAAAAACTTTGTTGTCAAGCAGGAAATCGTTTTTTATTAAAAGATGTTGATTGGAAAGTACAAGAAGGAGAAAAATGGATTGTTTTTGGTTTGAATGGCAGTGGAAAAACCACTCTGCTTTCAATTGTTTCGGGATTTAAGATGCCTACATCAGGCAAATTGGAGGTTTTTGGCGAGTCATATACCGAAGAAAACATTCTCTCAATTCGCAAGCGTATGGGCTGGATTAGTAGTTCATACTTTGATAAGTATTATACGAATGAATCTATTTTAACGATTGTATTATCAGGGTTGACAGGAGGCTTTGGCATAAATGCTTCAGTAGGAGCTGAAGATGTGATTCATGCGAAAGCGTTGTTAAAGGAGTGGCATCTTGAGCGCAAACATGATTTTCCATTTTCTATGTTGTCAAAAGGTGAACGCCAGAATGTGTTAATTGCACGTGCTATGATGACAGACCCAGATATTTTGGTATTGGATGAACCTGGAACTGGCTTGGATGTGGTTGCACGTGAGATGTTGTTGCGAAAGATTTCTGAGCTGGCTGAAGGGTCAAACAAGACAATTATTTATGTAACGCATTATCCTGAGGAAATTTTACCTGTTTTTGATAAAGGGATTATCCTTTCACACGGTAAAATTGTTGATCGAGGTTCAGTGGCAGAAATTATGTCTACAGAACGGTTGAGCCGATCTCTGGAAGCTTCGCTTCATATTGGGCAACTGGCCGATGGACGTATGGATTTGCGAGTGCTATGAGGAGGTGAAAGTATGGTTGCTTTTAGGGATCTGAAGGTTAGTCAAGATATTGCACAATGGGCAGAACTGGGGAAGTTTGAACAAGAATTTATTGTGTATGGTTGTTGTTATTTACATAATGGTCAACGCTATTATCATATTAGCAATCAAATCGTTGAGGTTAGTCGCTTTGCTCAGATGCGTTTGTTGGAAGGGATCTACACTAGCCCGATTGTTGAATGGCTGAATCGTGTGCTGGTGCCTTCCGGGTTGCAGGAAGAATATGCCAATATAAGTAAAGTACAGTTGGCGCAGCGCATGCAGGAGTTGTATCCAAAGTTATTTTTGGAAGAGTTTAATCGCTTGGCTGAGACACCGCATACGGATGCTGCATTACCAATTCTCACTTGGCTTCAGCATGCGTTGATTGCTTGTTTTGATCATAAAGTTTTGGAATTGGCTGAAGGCATTGCCTTGGTGGCTTTGCAGCAGAAGAAGTTGACTTTAGAGAAATATGAGGCATTTAAGGCATGGATTGATGATCGCTATTTGCAAATGGCTGATGACGTGGTTGTAAAAAAAGAAGTCAAGCGCACGTTTTTTGGGTTTGCTTATAAGATGCCTGACGGCAGACATAAATATTACTGTAATGCTTTTGAAAGTGAAGCCTATAAGAGACGTAATGAGTTGATGTGTAAGGGGCAGTTTTGTACACCGATCATTAGTGAAAATTGTTATTATGAGCAAATGCCTAATATGGCAGAAGAGAGAAAGAATTTTTTAGCCCAGCTTGAGCAGTGGATGGATGCGGAATATTGGTCTATGATTGAGCGCATCTGTGATCTACCGGCTGTGATTTCCGAGAAAACGTTTTCCGATTGGAGCGAAGGCATAGGAGGGCAAAGGGGATTGGAAAATTTCGTACATTACTATAAAACGTTGTGGCAAGTATAGTGTGGGCAACAAAAATATGGTGTATGTATTGCTTTGTACAAGGGGTGATAGTGGATGTATAATAGGGATACAATACAGAAGGAGATGGCGATTATGAACAATGAATTTGAGAAACTACATAATTTCCGTGATCTGGGTGGGTTGATAGGTGCTGATGGGCGTAAGGTGAGGGCGCATCGGTTGTTGCGCTCCGGTAATTTGGCGCATTTGACAGAAAATGATGTTCAGTTGTTGGCGAATGTGTATCAGCTGCGACACGTTGTTGATTTGAGGACAAAGAGCGAGATTGAAACTGAGCCTGATGTGCCAGTACCTGGTGCAGATTACTGCTCTCTGGACTTTTTTCCTGTAAATGAGGCCAACAAAGCGACAGGGAGTGCAGATCAATTACAGGCAATGCGGCGTAAAGAGGAGACACAACAGATGATGCGTGGGTTGTATGCATCATTTATTACAGACCAAGGCGTGCGGGAGAAAATAAAGGAAATCCTGCAACTTTTGCTAGATACCCCAGAGGGGGCAACGTTGTGGCATTGCTTTGCAGGAAAAGATCGTGCAGGTATTACTGCAGCTGTTATTTTGACCATTCTTGGTGTGTCAAAAGATGATGTAATGGCAGATTATGAAGCGACCAATCAGTCTCGCAAACAGGCAAACGAGGAAATTCTCAATCAGTTGAAAGCGCAGGGGATGGACGATGAGATGTTGGAAGCTGTTGAGGCAGCGCTTTGCGTAGATCCAGCCTATATGGAGATTTGCTATCAGACAGCAGAAGAAAAATTTGGTTCGTTTGAAAGTTATATTATAGATGGCATTGGCTTTTCTCAGGAATCCTGGCAAGCTTTACGTGATTTATATTTGGTGTAAAATTTTTCATCGTGGTCGCGCAACGAAAAACTGTTTTTTCTAAAAAGTGCAACTTTTTCGACTGAAAGATTGTACTTTATCCCATAGTGCGATATACTAAATGTATAACTATTTATCGCACTACAATATGATGGGAGGAATTCAAAATGATAGAACAGAACACGATGGTCGATGCTTTGAAACGTTTGGCACGTCTGAAGAACTGGAGCATTGCAAACGCGCAGAATACTTTTGAAGAGTTGACCGCCTCCAGAGAGTTGAAAGCGGTGGAGCAATTTTTGCAGACGATTGGTGTCAATGTGGATATGTATTATGAAACCGATGGGCGTGTGTCTGAGGTTCGTCTCGATGGCGAGAAAATTTTCGACAACAAAGACAAAGCAACCTGGCCATCTGTGGATATTGATAACACATGGATGAAATCTTTCGTTGAAACGTATTGCAGCAATGGCAAGTGGGGGCATAGTTCGCAGTTTGATACGTTTGTGACTGGTTGGCGAGCCAAAGGTAGTCATGCGGGGCGTCCGTTTGCGTATTCTGTCGAAATTTGGGAAGCCGATGGCAAACATACTTGCACGGTTGAGGGATTTAGTGAGGATATTGGTGGTTACAGGCTTCTCTACGATGTGGCTGATGCAGAAGCTGCCATCAAGGCTATTCATGATAAGAACGCCGAAGAGGCATAATAGTTATAGGCGCAAAGCTGTTCGAGAAATCGAGCAGCTTTTTTCTTTTCTTGGGTGTTTCTTGGATTTTGCTTGGTATGCTTGGTTCATAGAGGAAAACAAGTTGTTTTGAAAGGACTGAGTGTACATGACAGATATTATTTTGGAAACTAAAAATCTAACAAAGCATTTTCGTTCGCAGATGGCGGTGGAGGATGTGGCGCTGTCGGTGCGGCGTGGAACGGTATATGGGCTTTTGGGGCCGAATGGGGCGGGAAAGTCAACAACGTTGAAGTTGTTGATGGGGCTTTTGCGGCCTTCTGATGGCACGGTGTTTTTTGAAGGGAAGCCATGGTCACGGCAGAGTTTGAAGGCCATGGGGGCACTGATTGAGGGTCCTGCGCTCTATCCGAATTTGACAGCAAGGGAGAATCTGCGTGTGCATACGATGGCGTTGGGCTTGCCAACTTCGCGCATTGATGAGGTGTTGGAGGTGGTAGATTTGACCAATACGGGGCGCAAGCGTGCCGGTCAATTTTCTATGGGTATGAAGCAGCGGCTGGGGATTGCCATTGCGCTCTTAAATGAACCGTCGCTGTTGGTGTTGGATGAGCCGACAAATGGGCTGGATCCGTTTGGTATTCAGGAGTTGCGGGCGTTGATTGCGTCTTTTCCCGCGCAAGGGATGACGGTGATTCTTTCGAGCCACATTTTGTCGGAGGTGGCACAGGTGGTGGACGATATTGGGATCATCGCTGGCGGGCGATTGCTTTATCAAGGGCAGCCACCGCAGGGTGTGGATTTGGAAGCGTTCTTTACAGAGACAGTGAAAGGGGGCTGCCGATAATGCGGTTGCTTGGTGCAGAGCTTTTGAAGTACAAACGTACATTTATGGCAAAATTGGTGATTTTTATTCCGCTTTTTTTTGCGGCGTATTCGTTGGCAACGGATTATTTGATACCTGGTGCTTATGATTGGAATGGCATTTTAGTGTTAAGCTTCAACTGGTGGCCGGTGGCGTTTCTGCCCATGGGTTTTGGTCTTTTCGCCGCCATGGTGGCAAGCCAGGAGAAGAAGGCTGGGCGTTATCGTGTGCTCAAGGCTGAGCTTCTGGCATCTCAGTATGTGTGGTTGGCGAAGATTGGCGGTATGGCAGTGATTAGCGCTTGCTCTTCATTGGTGCTTATTGCCGGGGATATGGTTTGCGGGTTGATTGAGGGTGATGTGCCGCCGTTTCGTGTGGTTGTGGTGGCAGCG
The DNA here is from genome assembly GCA_963558655.1 of uncultured Peptococcaceae bacterium. Taxonomy (GTDB): domain Bacteria; phylum Bacillota; class Peptococcia; order Peptococcales; family Peptococcaceae; genus UMGS1590. Next base: position 48,857 of record CAUWHJ010000010.1, on the reverse strand, counting down.
GTGCTGTGCTGGCTGGCTACATTAGCGTTGATTCCGCTGCAGTTGTGGGTGGCTACGTGGGCAGGGATGTTGCCAAGCATTGCTTTGGGGGTTGCAGGCTCTTTGGGGGGCGTGCTTTTGGCGCCAACAAAGTTGTGGCTCTTTTGTCCATGGAGCTGGGCAATACGCCTTATGTGCCCAACGATTGGTGTGCATCCAAATGGAACGATTTTGCCGGAAGGGTCGCGGCTTTTTGATGCAAGCGTGATTCCTCTGGGGCTTGTGGTGTCGCTTTTGGCGTTGGTGGTGTTTTCGGCACTTACTGCGATGTGGTTTGCAAGAAGGGACGTGAAATGATGGGGCTTTTGCGTGCAGAGTGGTTAAAAACAAGGCGCACGGTGCTGCGATTTCTGGTGTTTGTGCTGCCGCTTCTCATTGGGGCGGTGTTAGGCGGCTATATTGCAGCACGGTCGTGGCTGATTTCGCCGAGTGGTGCCTTTAGTGGTTTTTTCTCGGGCTGGGGCGCCTTGGTGATGCCGGTGGCGATTGCTATGGTGGCAGGGCAGCTTGTGCATGAGGAGGAGCAGGCTGGCAGCTTTGGCGGGCTGCTCCTTTGCGCCAAACCACGTTGGCAGCTGTATATGAGCAAGTTTGTGATGTTGGTGCTGGCGGTAGTGGTGGCGACGGCACTGGCTGTGGGTATGTTTTGCCTTGTGCTTTGGCTGGGCGGTTTTCAACATGGTGGGTTTGATGTGTATGCCCAGGCGGCTGTGGCTTGCATTTTGGCGGCAGTGCCGTTGGCTGCGTTTCATTTATGGCTGGCTTTCGCCGCAGGCTTAGGGGTATCTGTGGGCGTTGGTATGGGCGGTCTTCTGGTTGCGGCACTTATCGGCGGTACGCTGCTTGGCGACAAGATTTGGCCGTTTGTGCCATGGGCGTGGCCGGTACGCATGGCGAGTGCGGCGGCGATTGTGCGAACACCGGGGATTGATGCAGCGGCACTGGCATTTTTTATGGAACGTGTGCATTTGGCTTGCGCTGTTGTTGTGTTCAGTGGTATCTTGTTGATAGCTGGTGGCTTGTGGTGGTTTTCACGTTGGAATGGCCGCCATACCAGCGAGTGATGACGTATGGAGGTGCTCGTTATGAGCAAAATCCTCATTGTTGATGATGAACAGGCCCTGGTGGATTTGCTTGCGAAAAAACTTGTCAGCCAAGGGCATGAGGTGTTTACAGCAACCGATGGGCGCAGCGGTGTTGCTCTGGCACGTGCCGAACAGCCGGATTTGATTTTGTTAGACATTATGATGCCGGAAATGGATGGCTTTGAGGTGTGTCAGGCGATTCGTGACGAGGTGGTGTGTCCGATTCTCTTTTTGAGCGCACGCCAGGCGGAGACAGATAAAATCCGCGGACTTAGTCTTGGTGGGGACGATTATATTACAAAACCATTCGGCATTCGAGAGCTGATGGCACGCATTGAGGCCAATTTGCGGCGAGAACGCAGGGCGCAAAGTGCCAGCAGCGAACACAAGCGGCCAAGGCTTTATTTTGGCGCGTTGGCGCTGGACTTGCGCGCACATAGCGTGCAGGTGCAGGAGGTGCCAGTGGCGCTGACCAAGCATGAATATGCGGTGGTGGAATTTCTTGCCTTGCATCCCGGGCAAATTTTCTCAAAAGATCAGATTTATGAAGCAGTTTGGGGCTATGATGCCGAAGGCAGCGCCGATGTGGTTGCCGAGCATTTGCGTAAGGCACGCACGAAATTGAAGGCGCAGGGCATCGAGGACCCTATTGCCACGGTTTGGGGCATTGGCTATCGCTGGGTGGCAAAGGAGGGCGAACAATGAGTTGGCACTCTCTTGAAAGCGGTATGCGCCGCACGCTCTTAAAAATCTTGGTGACGACAGTGGCTGCCACGCTTGTCACCTACTTGATTGCGGTGGTGGCGTTTCTTGTTTTGCAGGACCGCTACATACAGCCAGCAAATTACAGCGAGCTGCAAGTGGAAAATGTGCAGAACCTTGTTGAAGAGAAAGGAACAGTGCTCTTAAATGCGAGCGCTGCTCCTCTGCTTGATGCGGCGATGGGCGACAGTATGCTGACTTATCAGGTGGTGAACGCAGAGGGGCAAACGCTTTATGGCACGTATCAGCCGGAAGGTGTGGTACTGAATCGGCAAGTGCTCTTAAATGCCATCAACACTGCACACAGCGAAGGTGATGGTTATGTGCATACGGTGCCGATTTTTGATGAAACGGGCACCTTGGTGGGTGCTATTCGCTGTGCCTATGATTTTCAGGTGCGTTTTGAGCGCACTGAAGCCATCGCACGCTTAACCACCGTGTTTTTCGTATTGGCGCTGATTTCTCCGGTGCTTTGGCTGCTGCTCTTTAGCTGGCTGTTTTCCCGACGTTTTGCGGCGCAGATTCGCACGCCTTTGGCATTGTTGCGCCAGGCTGCTCAGAAAATTTCCGAACGTGATTTGGATTTTACCATTGATTATTATGCCGATAACGAATTGGGCGACCTTTTGACGGCTTTTGAAGATATGCGGCGCAATCTGGGTGCTTCCCTTGCCCAACAGTGGCGGCTGGCAGAGCAGCGGCGCAACATGGTGGCGGCGTTGGCGCACGACCTGAAAACCCCGCTTTCGGTCATCAAGGCTTATAGCGAATCGTTGGAAGATGATACGCCTGTGAACGATGAACAGCGGGCGTATTTGCGTGTCATTGGCGACAACGTTGACCGCAGTGCTTCTCTGATTAGACGCCTTCAGGACGTGTCGCTTTTGGAAAGCGAAGAAACCCGCGTAGCGCGCACACCTTGTGATTTGCGTGCATTTTTGCAAATGCGTGTGCAGGAATATCGTGTGCAGGCAGGGCAGCAAAACGTAAGTGTGATGCTGGACATAGGTGATTCGTTGGCAGCGTGCTATGCGTTGGATACGGAAAAAATCCGTCGTATTCTGGATAATTTGGTGGGCAACAGTCTCGCTGTGACGGCAGCGGGCGGTCATGTGATGCTTGCGGCATGGGAAGAAAACGACCGTCTCATGCTTGAAGTGCGTGACGATGGAACGGGCTTTACGGCGAAAGACTTCAAGCACGCCACAGAAGAATTTTATCGTGGCGATGAAGCGCGCTCAACGCGTGGCGGTCATGCTGGCTTGGGGCTTTTCATTGTACGCACGTTGGCGGAGCAATTGGGCGGTGGTGTAGCGCTCTCTAACAATGCAGAGGGTGGTGCGTGTGTGCGTGTTTGGCAGCCTGTCTTGTCTGTGGACGAAGAAAGCTCTATAATGAAAGAAAACACATTGGAAAGGACGAGTAACGATGAATGAGGTGTTAAAAAATATTCAAGAACGCCGCAGCTGCCGCAAATATAAATCGGACAGCGTGCCGCAGGAACTTATCGAGCAAGTGATTGAAGCAGGCCTGTATGCGCCGTCAAGTTTGGGGCAGCAGTCGGGTATGATTGTGGCTGTGAGCGACAAAGCTACACGTGACAAACTGTCTAAGCTCAATGCCCGTTTCACCGACAAACCAGACAGTGATCCTTTTTATGGCGCACCGGTGGTGCTTATTGTACTCGCACGCACCGAGCGCCAGGCACAGTTTTGCGATGGCTGTGTGATGCTGGAAAATATGATGCTTGCAGCGCAGAGCCTTGGTCTTGGAAGTTGTTGGATTCACCGTGCTGCAGAAATGTATCAGTCCGAAGAAGGCAAAGCCTTTTTAGCGTCCGTTGGTGTGGAGGGTGACGTCATTGGTGTGGGCCACTGCATTCTGGGCTATGCAGATACAGAGCTGCCAGCGCCACCAGCGCGCAAAGAAGGCCGCGTGTTTTATGTGCGTTAAATTTGTGCAACCGTCGGCAGTATATGCTGGCGGTTTTTGTATGCGCGGTGTTATTTAGAAAATTTTTCATTTATTCTGAACCAATCGCACAATCATTTTTGCTATAATTGATGCATAAGTGAATATGATGGTCCATCGCTGTCGTTGAATATGCCGTTGGTTTGAAATAAGCCAATGACGAAAGGGGAGACATTCGTGATGATTGGAGAATTTTTTAGTGCAGCTTTTCCCTGGATTGCGATAGGCATTTTTCTCGCAGTGAGCTGTTCCTGGATAAGTAGAAAGGAATAATGCGTGCTGTTTAGACCTTGTTATGTAGCTATTTATAAGGAGGAAACTGAATGAAAGTAACGAAAGTCGCTATTCTTGGTGCCGGTAATGGCGGCCTGCTTTTGCAGGAACCAAACGCCGAACCGCCAAAGGAAGTTTTTGTGCCTATCAAAAACTACACCATTGATATGCAAGAAGCCATCAAAGATGCACAGGTGATTATGCTCACAGTGCCTGGCTATGCGGTAGACGATTACGCCGAACAACTGGCGCCGATCGTTGGCGAGGATCAGGTGATTTTCTTCAATGCTGCTGCGGCCATGAGCTGCGTGCGTTTTGCCAATAAAGCCAAAGCCATGGGCATCAATAAGCGTTTCAAACTTTGCGAACTGAACACGCTTACTTATGGCACCCGTGGTATGGCGCGAGAAGGTATTGTTGAGTTGTATCTGCGTGTGAAGAAAACCTACTTTGCGGCTTATCCGAAAGAAGACACGCAGGAACTCTATGATATTTGCAGCCAACTTTATGATGGCATGGTCATTGCCGATAATATTTGGGAAACCACTCTTGAAAATGGTAATCCGGAAGTGCACCCTGGCCCATGTATGCTCAATGCCGGTCGCATTGATTACTCCGGTGGTGATTTCTACTATTATGTAGAAGGTGTGACCGAACATACGGTGCGCCTTATGCGTGCCATTGAAGGGGAACGTCTCGCCATCGGCCGTGCTTTTGGCTTTGACTTGGAAGACGCCGTAACGAGCCGCTATAATCGTGGCTATTTCGACAACAAAGACGAATCGTTACAGCACCTCTTCAATCACAGCGAAGTGTTCTCTAAAATCAAAGGCCCTGCCCATGTCAACAGCCGCTATTTCACGGAAGATATTTCCGATGGCCTGGTGCTGTGGTCCAACTTGGGCAAAATCTGCGGTGTGCCAACCCCGAACATTGATGCCGTTATCACCATTGGCAACACCATTTTGCGCCGCAATTTCTATGAAGATGGTCTTACGCTGAACAGTCTTGGTATGGGCGATGCCAAGAGCGTGGCTGACCTTGTGGCTAAAGTGTGAGCATTGCGATGATAAAAGAGACTGTGCCTGCGCGCAGTCTTTTTTGATAGCCTGATGGGCTTGCAGCATCTGCATTATATAAAGAAAGAAACAACCAATAAGGAGCGTTGAATCATGAAATTTTTTATTGATACCGCAAAAATTGAAGACATTAAAAAAGCCAACGATATGGGCGTTATCTGTGGTGTAACCACCAATCCATCGCTGATTGCCAAGGAAGGGCGAGTGTTTGAAGAAGTCATCGCTGAAATTGCCTCCATTGTTGATGGACCGATTAGCGGCGAAGTGAAAGCTACCACCACCGATGCCGAAGGCATGGTTGAAGAGGGCAAAGCCATTGCAGCCATTCACCCAAACATGGTGGTGAAAATTCCAATGACGGCAGAAGGGCTGAAAGCGGTGAAGGAGCTCACTGCGCTTGGGATTAAAACCAATGTCACGCTTGTCTTTACCGCCAATCAGGCACTATTGGCAGCTCGTGCAGGCGCTACCTATGTTTCTCCATTCCTGGGTCGCCTTGATGACATTTCCACCCGTGGAACAGACCTTATTGCAGACATTGCTGCCATCTTTGATGCAGCTGGCGATATTGATACGCAGATTATTGCTGCCAGCATTCGCCACCCAATGCACGTGACAGAATGTGCACTTGCCGGCGCTCATATTGCCACCGTGCCTTACAAGGTGATTGAACAGATGGTCAATCATCCGCTGACGGCTGCCGGCATTGAGAAATTCCGTGCAGATTACGAAGCTGTTTTTGGCAAATAAGGCAGCAACATGAAACCTTGCTATTTTACCACGCGCCAATTTGCTCACAGAGATCGCATCTATCGCAAGCATTGTGGACCCACGGCGATGACAAATCTGATTTGCACCTTGCGGCCAGAACTTGCCAGTGCGCCGGCGCAGGTGTTTGATGAAGTGGCTCGGATTGGGCGGCGCAGCGGTCTTTATTGGAACCTTCCAGTGACCAAGCACATTGGTGGCACGAATGACGTGCTGGCCGCCTATTATTTGCGCCGTGTGCTCGACCAGTTTGCTTTACAGGCGGTGCGTGTGCACATGGGTGGCCCTGCCACAGCCGCACGTTTGCGCGCGGCACTTGCCAAGGGGCATATTTGCTATCTGGAGCTGCACGGTCACAAGAAATATCACAACCACCATTTGCTTGTTTATGCCAGCGACTGGCAAGGCTTTTGCGCTGCCGATGGTTGGTTGGCGCAACCTGTTTATTTGCACGAGCGTGACTTGCGTTGTGCGCTGTTTATAAGCGTTGAAGCGCAGGTAGAATAAACATCTGTGTTTTGATACGTTTCCTTAACAATTCTTTAAGCTGGATTTCAAGAACATTCGCTATCATCATTTTAGATGCTGGCTATCGTGCCACATTTCTTCTAAGTGGTAACATCACCCCTCGGTGTTACAAAGGTCCCGGTCGTTTCTCAGAAGGCGACCGGGTTCCTTTTATTCTGTGCTTTGCAAAGTGCGGGGTTAAGAGAATGTAAAGTGCTGCTTTTCGGACGTTGGCATTGCGCGTACGGTGTGCACTGTCGGCGCTCGCCAGATGCAGGCGCTGAGCGCTAGACACAATGGTGGAACGCAAAAAGGCAGCGCATGGCGCAACATTCATTTTTGGATTTTCGGTTAAAAAGTAAGCAAAGTGCTTGCGTACTGCTTTACAAAAGGGTACACTATGTAAGTAAAAGATTCTGGAAAACCAGGCTTATTTTTGTGATATGCGATTTTTTGATTTTGAGATGAAAGCGAGGCGAAAGCGATGGTTAAAGAAAACATCAAGCGATTCCTCGTTGCCTATGTTAATGCAGTGGGCCGTTTCTTAGATACGGTTTCATTCACTCGTGCGCCAAAGCGCACACAAAAGGCAGCGATTGTTTTGTCGCTGGCATTGGCAGCGTTCATTACAGCAGAATGGAATCTTTTCCTGAATCCGGCTACCGATTTTTGGGGCTGGCAGGTGATGGCGGTAGCGTATGTTTTCGCTGCGCTCATTGGTTTGGTACTTGTTTTCCGAGTGAATGTCGGTGAACAGTATCGCACAAAATTTTATACCGTGCTCTTTTTCCTGATGCCGGTGGTATCCATGCAGATGGTGGAGTGCTATAATGGGAACTTCCTTTATGTGTTCTCGCCACCTACTTTCTTCATGAACTACATGGCTTATCTGTTGTTCTATGTGATTGTGTTTTTCATTACAAGCCGTTTCCGTATGACGATTAGCATAGTCAATGTGGTGCTTTTTGTTTTTGGTATGGCAAACTACTATGTGGATCTTTTCCGTGGAACACCGCTGGTGCCGATGGATATTCTTGCGGTTGGCACTGGCTTGAATGTGGCAGCAGGCTATGATTATAAACTCTCCTGGCAAATTGTGATGGCAGCGTTGATGCTGATTCTCATTTTTGCACTGGAACGTCAGATGGTGAACATTCGCCCACAGGTGCGCCGCAGCAAAATCATTGTGCGCGCAACGGCGCTGGCGTATGTGCTTATCATCGCAAGCACAGTGTATGGTACAGACGTGCTTGCCGACCATGGCTTTAAGCCAGATTTTTGGAACCAAAGCCGTGGCTATCATAGCAGCGGCATTTGGTATAATTTCTGCTTGAATACAAAGTATCTGCACGTTTCTGAGCCGGAAGGCTACGATAGTGGAAACGTTGGCGAACAAGCGGCTGACGTGGTGGCATCGGTTGATCCCGATCCTAAGAATGACACGTCCATCAATCTGCTGACGGGTGAGGATACCTACACCCCAAGCGGCGAAAAGCCAAACGTGATTGCTATTATGAACGAGACTTTCTCCGACCCGGCAACGCTTGGCGACTTGCAAACCAATATGGATTATCTGCCGTTTTACCATAGCCTGACAGAAAACACCATCAAGGGTACGCTCTCTGTGCCTGTGTTTGGGGCTGGCACGAGCAACTCTGAGTATGAATTTTTAACGGGTAATTCCATTAGCACTCTGCCAAGCGGCAGCAGCGTGTATGAATCGTACATTGATGGTGCACAACCATCATTGGTATCGACTCTGGAGAGTCAGGGATATTCCTCTCTTGCCTTCCATCCATATTTTGCTGATGGTTGGAACCGTCCAAATGTGTACCGCGATATGGGCTTCGATGATTTCATTGCCATGGATGATTTGATTGATCCGGCTGTGGTGCAGGAATATCAGGAAACCAATGACGAAGATGCTTTCATCGAAAAGGTCGAGGCAATGTATCCTGATGAGGATAATATGCTTTTGCGCCGCTTTATCAGCGATTCCTACGACTATGAAAAGCTCATTGAGTTCTATGAACAACGTGATCCAAATAAACCGTTCTTTGCGTTTAACGTTACCATGCAAAACCATGGCGGTTACGACCGTATGTATTTGAATTTCAACCAGGAAATTCAAATTACTAACATGGAAGGGTATTATCCTAAGGCTGAACGTTATCTGTCTTTGCTCAAGAAATCTGACGAAGCCTTGCAGCAGCTGATTACCTATTTCAGCAATGTCAGCGAGCCAACGGTCATTGTGATGTTTGGTGACCACCAGGCTTCTGTGGAAAATGCGTTCTATGAAGAGTTGTATGGAAAATCTTTAGATGACCTGACAGCCGAAGAACAGCAGACACGTTACCATACGCCATTCCTGATTTGGGCCAACTACGACATTGATGAAGCAACGGTGGATAATATTTCTGCCAACTATTTGTCAACCTTGTTGTTACAGGTGGCTGGGCTGGAATTGACGCCATACAATGAATATCTGGCAGCCCTTTATCAGCAAATGCCAGTCATCGACACGGTGGGTTATCGTGGCAGTGATGGTGTGGTGTATGAAAAGGACGATGAAACCAGTCCATACGCAGATATGGTTTATGGTTATGACTGCATTACCTATAATAACCTTTTGGATACTTCGAACCGAGATTGGCAGCTCTTTACCATTGACGGACAGCCAATGGCCGATCCGCCAGAGGACGAGGAAACCGGTTCAGGTGTGAGTGCGGTGCCGGAGCAAGGCACTGCCTCATAAAGCATTATTGAAATATAAGGGGGGACGGACGCTATAATCCGTCCCTCTTTTTATTTGCTATTCTTGTAAGAGGAATGAGAACAATGACAGAAGAACAGTTTTCAAAGAAAAAAGGCCGTCTGCGCCGAACGCTTTTGGGCGAGCGTTTTTTGGTGCAGATGGGGCCATTTTATCTGGTGCGCGCACCGCTTCTGCATATGCTGTTTGGGTGGTTGTTAGCGCTGGTGCTGTTTCTCATGGTGTGGTGGAGCGCTCCGCATTTTAATGCAGAAGAAACAGCTGGTCTTGGCCTATGGGGCTCATCGCTTTTCTTAAAATGTATGGCCGTTGTGGTGGGGCTTCTTTTTACGTTTCGCTTAAAGCTAAGCGGAAAGAGCGGCGTTTTTGTGAGTACGCTGCTGTTTGCTTTGATGCCCTTGGCAGCGTTTTATATGGAGGATTTCTTCAACGGGCGCAATGCTTTTGCACATGAACCGGAAGTCCTCTTGATGAATCTTTTAGCCTACGCGCTGATATATCTGCTGTTTTTGGTGCTGTTTGGCAATTATCGCTGGGCTGTGATTTTCGGAACAGTGTTGATTTACATTTTTGCAGCGGCTTGCTATTTTGTGATGCTCTTTCGAGGTTCACCTTTTGTGCCGTTGGACATTCTTTCATCTGGAACTGCAGTCAATGTAGCGGAAAATTATGTGTTTACATTGTCGGTGCCATGGACGGCGGCATCGGTGCAAACAGGCTTGATTTTGGGCGTAGGTTTTCAGTTGGGGCGTGCCAATCTCAGGCGTGTGCGTTGGCGTATCACGATGCGTGCGTTGGCAGCTTTCCTTCTTGTGGGAACGGTGGGGATTTTCTTCAGCCAATCCTATTTGACGGAGAAAGGGTATGTCATCAGCTATTGGAATCAGGCGGAAAGCTATGAAAAGTACGGCGATTGGCTTTCTTTTTGCATCAATTTGCGTAATGTCTATCCGGAGCGACCGGAAAACTACAACGCCGAAACGGTGTCCGCAGTGGTTGATGATGTTCTTGATGAGCATGGCATTTCGCCAGACGGTGAAAATGCCTATAATATGATAAGCGGTGCCAATGATTATACGAAGACGGATCAAACACCGAATATAATTATGGTGATGAACGAATCCTTTACCGATTTGCAGGCGAAAGGAGAAGGCTTTTCTACCAACAAAGACGTGCTGCCGTTCTTTAACAGCCTCAAGGAAAACACCATTCGCGGCAATTTGCAGGTATCGGTCACCGGTGGCGGTACTGCTTGCACGGAATATGAGGTGCTTACTGGCAATGCCCAGCGTTTCCTGCCGAGCGGCGCTGTTGCTTATTCGGCGAACCTTCGTGACAACACGCCATCGCTGGCTTGGACGTTGCGTGAGCAAGGGTACAGCACGGCGGCTTTCCACCCTTTGTATGACAATGGCTGGAACCGTGAAGAAGCGTACAACTATTTGGGCTTTGAATCTAAGACCTTCCTGGAAAATGTGCTTCCATGGGATATTATCAGCATGGACGCCGATGAACGTTTGAAGGCTGTGGAAGCCTTTGATGAAGAAGATGGCGATGTGTATAACCGTGATTATATGAGCGACCACTATAATTATAAAGTGGTTGAAGACCTTTATGAAGAACGTGATAAAGACAAGCCATTCTTCATGTTTAACGTGACGATTCAAAACCATGGTGGTTACACAAAGGCGGCGGACAACTTTAAGGAAACCATTCATATTACCGACATGAAGGGCGACTATCCGCAGGCAGAGCGTTATCTTTCTTTGGTGAATGCAAGTGACAAAGCTTTTGAAGAGCTTGTCAATTACTTCAAAAAAGTGAAAGAGCCAACCATTATTGTCATGTTTGGTGACCATATTCCAGGGGTGGAAGAAGAATTCTATGAAGAACTTTATGGTAAGCCTTTAGATGAGCTGACGACGGAAGAACTGCAATCCTATTATCAAACACCGTTTGTGATTTGGGCTAATTATGACATTCCTGAAAAAGAGATGGGCACGGTATCTGCCAACTATCTGTCAACGCTGGTTCTTGAGACAGCAGGCTTGGAGCTGCCGCAGTACAATCGCTATCTGGCGAGCCTGTATTCTGATGTGCCGGTGGTGTCAAGCGTTGGTTTCCGTGATGCCGAAGGCCGCTCAGCGATTCGGCTTGAAGGGCAGCCGTATGAAAGCGATATTGAAGGCTATCAGTGTGTAGCTTATAACAATTTATTGGATTACAAAAACCGTGATTGGTCGCTCTTTACGCTCGATGGTAAGCCGTTGACGTAAGCGCATAGAAAATGACCTCGGTGACACATTCTCGCATTGCGAGCGTGTGCTGCCGAGGTCATTTTTGATGGCGGAGATATTGCTTGCGTGGAAACAAAAAACCGGTATTCACGTCTGAGTACCGGTCACTATAACACCGAGGGGATAGTGTTATAAAGAAGGAGATTCTGGTCATCGAACGATGACCTATATGAAAAGGAATTTACACCATTATTATAGGGGAAGAAGGTTAAATTAACCTTAAAAATAATCGCCGCCGTGGGATTTTTGTGAAAAGGGAGTGGCCGGTGTGTCACAGACAGCGTTGACGGCAGCCGTTAAGGCGCGCTACAATAAAGGGCAGTGAAAGAAAGGTGTGACAGTATGATTTATCAGCACAAGGTACAATATTATGAAACCGATCGTATGGGCATCACCCATCATTCCAACTACATTCGTTTCATGGAAGAAGCACGCACCGAATGGATGGAATCCATGGGGATGAGCTACGATACCTTTGAAAAATTGGGGTTAAGCTCGCCTATGCTTTCGGTCAACTGTAACTATAAAAAGCCGACAACGTACAGCGATGTGATAGATATTGCCATTTATATCGAGGATTGCGACCATCTGAAAATCCGTGTGGCGTATGTGATGACCTGTCGTGGTGAGGTGGTGTGCACCGGCGAAAGCAGCCACTGTATTCTCGACAGCAAGGGCAAGCCGGTGAGCCTTAAAAAGCAGTATCCAGAGGTTCACGCCAATTACAAGGCGTATCAGGAAAAACAAGGCGATTACAAGCTGTAAGGAGGGAATGCGATGACAGTGAAACATACACAGGCGGTGGCTTGTCTGAAATGTGGAAAAGAAAGCCCTTTTGATTTTTATACGAGCATCAATATGCTGCAAGACCCAAAATTGAAACAACGGGTGAAAAATTTTGACCTGTTCAAGTTCATTTGTCCGCATTGCGGCAGTGAACAGTTTGTGGGGTATAGTTTTCTCTATCATCAGATGGAGGATCGGTGGATGATTTTTTGCTGTCAGGAAGCTGAGGAGGTGGCTGAGGTGCGGACGCTTTTTGACAAAGACGACTTTTCTACCGTCACCGACAGCCATGGCGTGAAGCAGACCATTGATACCGCAGCGTATCAGCGGCGTATTGTTGTGGGCGTTGACGATCTGGTGGAAAAGATTCGCATGATTGATGCTGGTTTAGATGACCGCCTGATGGAAGTGTATAAGGTGATGCTTTATGGGCAGATGCAGCCACAGCTGGAAGCCATGCCGGGCGGTGATGCAGTTGATGTGCTTTATCTTGACGAGGACTTGCAAGGTGCGCTGAACATCGTCTTTATGGCAGATGGTCAGGCGGTGGGCGAGGTGCCATTTGCCAGAGAAGCGTATGAGAGCATACAAAACAGCTATGAAAAAGCAGTGGAACGCCTTGATGTTGGAGAAGTGGTGATTGACCAGGATTGGGCGTTTGAGTTTCTCGCCAAAGTGGCGCAGGGCGCTTGATGCTTTTGCCGCACAGTGAAGGTTGTGCGGCTTTTCTCTTGCGTTGTGCCCTTGCAAAATGCAGGGAAGATGAGTAAACTTAAAGAGGTGAGCAACTGCGGTCATGCCGCATGAATGGAGGATACCGATGTTTCATCCAATCAAACACTTCAAAACCATTACCTACCATCGACAGTTGGTGTGTGCTCATTGCATCAAGGCGGGCATTCCACTGCAAGGGTTGATGCACGATCTTTCAAAATACAGCCCGACAGAATTTATCCCTGGTGCGCGCTATTATTTGGGCAATAAAAGCCCAAATGTGGGCGAGCGTGAGAAAAAAGGTGCTTCTTACGCCTGGATGCATCATAAAGGGCGCAACAAACATCATTTTGAGTATTGGTATGATTACTGCATCAAGACACGCCGTGCGGAAGCGGTGCGTATGCCGGCACGCTATCTCATTGAGATGTTTTGCGATCGTGTGGCAGCCAGCAAAGTGTATCAGGGCGCCAATTACAGCCAGGACAAACCATTGGCGTATTTTCGTGATGGCCATGCGAAGAACTTTATGCACCCTGAAACAGCACAAGTGCTGGAACAGTGGCTGGTGATGCTTGCCGAAGAAGGCGAGGAGGCTACTTTTGCGTACATTCGCAGCCTGCATCGCCATGTTTATGATTCTATGCTTAGAAAGGAAGACCTTCATGCAACTCAAACAAGCCGCCGGTAACACCTGGTACCTGGAGGATTGGCAAATTATCCCTCTCTATAAAACGTCTGAGCACACCTGCGTGCTCCTTGACAGTGGCTTGCGTAGTCAGCGTGATATGATTGAACGTACGCTGGAGCGCGCAGGACTTACGCCGGTGGGCATTCTTGGCTCCCATGTGCATGGGGACCACAGTGCCAACCACCGTTACTTTCAAGAAAAATATCACCTGCCTGTGGCACTTTCTGCCGGCGAGGCAGGGATTGCCGTGACGCCGCTTAACCTCAAAGCCTATTATTTCTATATGCTGCATCCACAGCAGCCCATGACCGATGCCATGGAATCGGATTTGCTGGTTGCCGCCGACCGCATCATCATGCCATCGGAAACCCATGTGGATTTTTGCGGCGCCACCTTTGAGATTTTGCACACCGCCGGCCACACGCCAGACCATCTCTCTATTGTAACGCCAGATGGTGTGTGTTACATGGGCGATGCCATTCTTACAGATAAATTCATCAGCGATGCTAAGTTGCCATATTTCTTCAGCGTGCAGCCATCGTTGGACGCCATGGAAGCCCTTGCTGCTACCGACTATCCATACTATTTAGCGGCGCATCGTGGCCTTTATGACGATGTGAAGCCATTGGCAGAAAACTGCATAGCAGCCGTTAAAAAATGTGCCAACCGCATTTTAGACACAGCAGACTGCGGCTTGACACGCAGCGAAATTGTCATTGCTGCCTGCACCATGATGAAAATGCTTTCTTCGAAGCCACGTAAAGCCGCTTTTTACGAACGCAACATTCACATCTATGTGGATTATCTTGTTGATTGCGGCGCGCTCGAAGTGGTGGTGCGTGACGGTGTTGAATATTATATGAAAACTGGGAAGCGTGCTTAAAAGCTGCCCCATAAAAAATCCGAGCCGTGCAATGCGGCTCGGATTTTTGCTTTACTTGCTTAGGCGTTTGAGAACGGCTTGCAATTCTTTGATTTTTTGTTCTTCCTCTACTTTATCGCCGCTTTCAAAAGCACGGCGCACACAGTGGTCAACGTGGGCAGTGAGAACCTCGGCATTGATGGTTCCTAAAAGCGCCTGTGTGCTCAAAAGCTGATTGGAAATATCAATGCAGTAGCGGTCCTCCTCCACCATACGAATGAGACCATCAATCTGCCCGCGCGCTGTTTTAAGCAGGCGGCAAATTTCTGTTTTGTTGGCTTGCATAAGTGTTCACTCCCGGAGAAACATTTTACTCGGCAATGCCTTTGAAGGTGAACCCAAGATCGCTGAGGGTCTTTTCGATAGGCAGTGTGGCTGGGTCAACGGTGCTGGTGAGTGTGCAGTTTTTGTCATCGAGGGAAACCTCGGCACTGACAACACCGGCGAGATTGCCAAGCCCCTTTTCAACGCTCATTTTGCAGTGAGGGCAAGCCATACCCTCAATATTGACAGTTGCATGGTAGATATGTTCGCTCATAAGAATCGTCCTCCTGATGAATGGTTGAATGGTTGGGGCGCTGCATGGTTGATGCGTGCCCTGTGTTTATAGCATACGCCCCACCCCATGGGGGTGTCAAGAGATGGCAGAAAAAAATTTCCCCGCACATGAGCCAGATATGCTATACTGAGTGAAAAGACCACGCATCAAGCAAGAAAAGAGGAATCGTATGAAAGTCATCGAATCAGATAAAAATCAATGGATTAAACGTATGCGCGCGCTCGAAAAACGCAAATACCGTCTGGCTTTTGAACAATTTGTTGCAGAAGGCCGCCGTTTTGTTGAGGAAGCCATCGAAAGCGGCGCCATGGTACACGTGATTCTCATTGCCGAAGGCTCGGAAAACAAATATGAAGAACTGTTGGCACGTTATGATGGTCCGGCATTTTTGGTAGACCCAGAGATTCTTGAAGATTCCATGAGTACCGTGAATCCACAGGACATTGCTGCCATCGTTTCTTTCCCAGATTGGAGCGAAGAAAGCTGGCCAGTGATGGATACCGTGGTTGTTGTTGATGGTGTGCAAGACCCTGGTAATCTTGGCTCCATCATTCGTACTACCTTGGCCAGTGGCGCAAAAGCCGTGTTCTGTTTGAAAGGCACTGTGGATTTCTCCAATAAAAAAGTGCTGCGCTCAACCATGGGCACCATTTTTAAGCTGCCTGTGTATATGATTGAAGACGTTGATGAAATTGTGCACGTGCTCAAAAAATATGGCTTCAAATTTATCGTCGCTGATGCGGACGGCGTTGACTACGATGAAGCCTTTGAGACTGTGCCGGAAAAAATTGCGCTTGTTGTTGGCAATGAAGGCAACGGCGCCAGCCAGATTGAAGAATACGACCAGATGGTGCGTATCCCGCTGGAAAACGGCGTGGAGAGCCTGAATGTTGGTGTCGCAACCGGCGTGCTCCTGTATGAAATTCGCCGCAGAAGAAAACACCAGGGTTAAATAGAAAAAGTCCTTGCCGGACGCTCTTGAGTAGGGCGCCGACAAGGACTTTTTATGTGTCAATCGTTACGGTCATGGTGGCATCAATTTTAACTTCAAAACTGCGTGGCCATGGGAAGGTGGCTGTGCTTGTGAAGTTTGTGATTGTGACAGGGATTTTATGTTCGCCAAGTGTGAGCGTGCGGGAGCCGTTGAACAGTGCGGCGAGCTGGTCGTTGTAGGTGGTGTAGCGATCTGCCAGACGAACATTGGCGCCGTCCCAGGCGGCTTTGTCTGCAAAGGCGCTGGTGTGATCTTGCAGGTTGTCTGCAGCAAGGTCTTGCTGCAAGTCGCTGCGAATACCTGCCATGTAACCCACATCTTCACCCAGGCGCACTGCGCGGAAAGTGTAGAGAGCTTGCACGGCGTTAGTTTGCACTTCTTCGGAAAGCGTATCCCAGCGTGCATCAAGCACAGCGAGGGCACGCAATTCGGCACAGACCGTGCCAACACTGTTGCCGGCAGTGTTCCAGCCGGCGTAGGCGTCGATTTGTGAAAAGCCTTCGCTGGAAAGCAGCGTTTCAGTCAGAGCCGGATCGGCTTGGTTGGTTACTGCCACATCGGCAAGACCGAACAGGCCATCGTGGTTGCTTGCGGCTGCTTTGGTTGTCGCGGTATCGGCAGTGTCGGTGTGTAGGTAGAGCGTGGTATTGGCGTTGTTTTCGGCACTTAACCCTGCAAGCTGTAGTTTTTGTGCGATCATCTCTTCAAGGCTTGTGGCTTCGTAAGGATAATGCTGTATTTTATATGTTTCGTTAGCATAGACAAGGTGTATTGGTGTCGCCTCTAAACCAGCGGCAGCGCTGTTGACGACAAGAAGCATGGCAAGTTCATCGGCGCCGTGGAGAAGTTGCGTGTTTTCAGCATGGTCAGAAAGATGACGGAAGGTGATATTCGCCGGACAATATTCAGCACCATCGTCTTGGCTGATGATGAGACGGTCGATAAGTCCACGCGAAGCCATCTCGTCGAGTGCCTGGGCCAAAGCGGTGCTTTCTTCGTGCAGGGTGCGGTATTCGCTGAGGGCTTTTTCAGGCACGCCGTCAGCACTTTCTGGTGCGGCTTGACCGGCTGCATCAGAAGCGTCCCATGCTTCGCCGTAAGCGGTGAGTGCATCGTAGTAAGGAAAGAGGGCGTCGTCGAACTGATTTGGTGAAAGGCGAGGCAGCACCTGCACAACAGTAATTTGCCGTGTATCCTCTTCTTGCAGGCGGGTGCACAGAGTCTCCAAACGCGCCAGATTTTCTGCAGCATCATCATAAGCACCGCTGGAGCGGCTGGCAATCAGACCGCCGCAGAATAAACTGTTGGTAAAAATCACAATCTCATCGGCAGCTTCCGTTTCATGTTCCAGCCATTGCCACAGCGCTTCGGTATCAGCTTTTTCTAAAAATTGGTCCATCGCTTCTTCAGGCGGCAAGAGCAGCGTGGCAGCAGTGCTCTCAGCTAAAAGTGCGGGGTATTGTGTGTTGCAAGGGCGGCTGTCTAGTGGCATTAGCGCAATCACAGGTGCTTCGCCCAATTTTGTATGGCCGCAACCGCTGAGTGCCGATAGTGGCAGCACCACACAGAGCAGAAGAGTGAGCAGTATTCGCAGAGGACGCATGAGCGATTCTCCTTTCGCGATAAGTTACCTCTAGCATAACGGACAAGGGCAGCACAGGCAAGAAAAAATTGCGTGGCCTTCTTTGCTTGCGTGTTTTGTGGTGAGTGACTACAATGAAGGTTGGTTTATGAAAACAATGAAAATCCAGTGTAGAAAGGAGAAGATTCATGCTTGAATGTTTGTTTGTCGGGTTGGGCGGTTTTATTGGTAGTGTCGTTCGGTATCTCATTGGTTTGCTGGCGGTAGAAACGGCCAGTGGATTTCCGATAAAAACGTTTGCCATCAATATTCTTGGGTCGTTTGTGATTGGCATTGTCAGCGAAACGGCGCTGCGTGATCCGACTTTTTCACGCAATTTGGTGCTGTTTCTACAGATTGGTATTTGCGGTGGTTTTACTACATTTTCGACATTTTCTAACGAGGCATTGAAGCTTTTGGTTGGTGGCCGCCATGGCGTGGCCATAGCTTATATGGTGCTCAGTGTGGTGTTGGGTTTGGTGGCTGTTTACGTTGGTTGGCTTGTTGCACGTGCTCGTTAATCAAGAGACGCTGGCTCTTTTCGAACAAAAATCGAAAAGAGCCAGCGTTTTTGTGTGGATAAAATATTGACAAGGACTGTTTAATCTGTATATACTGTGCTTGTAAAAAACATAACAGTTGGAGGTGGCTATGTGCACATTGTTTTGTCAAACAGCTCAACGCTGCCGATCTATGAACAGATTAAGGAGCAGGTGAAGGCTCAGATTTTTTCTGGTGAGCTTGCTGAAGGTGAAAAACTACCGTCATTGCGACGGTTGGCAGCGGATCTTAAGATTAGTGTGCTGACGACAACGCGTGCTTATAACGAGCTGGAAGCTGAGGGTTACATTACCAGCCAACAAGGGAAGGGATTCTTTGTTATGAGCAGCAGTTCGGCGCTTTTGCATGAGCAACTTGTGAAGGATGTGGAGCGTCATTTGCAGAGTGCCATTGCTTCTGCTGAAAAAGCGGCAATGAGCAAGGATGAATTGGTGGCGTTGTTACGGTTATTGATGGAGGTGGATGATGAATAAGATGATGTTAGAATGCCGCGGTGTGCGGAAAGATTTCCAAAAGTTTTCTCTCGGACCTTTGTCTTTTTCTTTGCCAGAAGGCTATATCATGGGCCTGATTGGCTCTAATGGTGCCGGTAAAACAACGTTGGTGCGGACGTTGCTTAATATGCTAACACTGGATGATGGAGAGATTCAAATTTTCGGCCTGGATAGTGTGCGTGACGAAAAACAAATCAAGCAGCAACTCGGTGTGGTTTTTGATAGCAATTTTTTTGTCGATAGCTGGACGGTGCCACAGACAGAGCGGGCGTTGTGCGGTTTTTATGATGCGTGGGATCATGCGCGGTTTGAGGCATTGATTGCACAGTTTCATCTGCCGATGGATAAAAAGATTCGTGAATTTTCGCGCGGTATGCAGATGAAACTCATGCTTTCATGCGCGCTTTCTCATGATGCACGGCTGCTTATTTTAGATGAGCCGACGAGCGGGCTGGACCCGGCGACGCGCGACGAATTGATGATGATTTTGCAGGAATTTATTGCCGATGGCACACGCAGCGTGCTTTTTTCAACACACATTACCTCCGATCTGGAGCGCGCTGCTGATTTTATTACTTATCTGGAACAGGGGCGCCTTGTGTACAGCGGCAGTAAGGAAGGGTTGCTTGCATCGTATCGTTTGTTGAAGGGGGCGCCGGGTGAACTCACGCCGGAATTGGCTGGCCATCTCATTGGCTTGCGCGAAACGGCGCTGGGTTTTGAAGGGCTTATCTTGGCGGAGGACGCCGTGCGTTATCCGGGGTATTTGCAAGATGCCGTGACGATTGAGGACATTATGATTCATATTGGGAAGAAGGGGCCGCGATGAATGGTATGTGCAAAATGGCAATGCTGGACAATCGCACCCTTGGATACGGTGGCCGCCTTGTTCTTGGTGTGCTCCTGATTATTGTAAGTTCGGTATTGCGTTTTTGGGACCCTGCTGGCATCATTGCCAATACTTCAGCCGCTTGGGGGATGGTGGTCTATTTACCAGCGGTTTTTGTCGCGCAGGAAAAGAATGGCTTGGAGCGGTTGTACGGGTCCTTGCCGTTGTCGGCGCATGATGTGGTTTGCGGACGGTATCTTTTTTATTACTTGAATTTTTTTGTCATGTTGGCGTTGACGTTGATTTTTGGCGTAGCAATCAGTAACGCGGCTCAAGGTGTTTATGTGTTAGCAAGTGTGGCGGTAGCGGTGCTGCTTTTTACGCTCATTGCCGGTGTGCAGTTGGCTGTTTATTTTACATGGGGCACAAGAAAAGGTGCGCTTGTTTCCTGGTTACAGTTTTGTATTTTGGTGTTAGGGTTTTTGAATACGGTGTTTATGGATAAACTATATGACTTTTGGCAGGAGATTCTCGCGCATCCGTTGCTGATCGCGTTGTTTAGTGTCTTGGCCAGTGTGGTGATTGGTGTGGTTTCTTATCGCTTGGCTTTATCGGGCTGGAGGAAACGGATATGAATGGTGTGATAAAAATGGCGTGGCTCGACCAGCGTTCGTTCAGGCAGACGCTGAGTGTGTACGGCACGTTACTTCTTGTTCTCTTTATGCTGTC
This sequence comes from uncultured Peptococcaceae bacterium, assembly GCA_963558655.1. Classification (GTDB taxonomy): domain Bacteria; phylum Bacillota; class Peptococcia; order Peptococcales; family Peptococcaceae; genus UMGS1590. The sequence goes on along the minus strand of CAUWHJ010000010.1, from coordinate 28,400 downwards.
GTTTGCCGGATTGTCGTTGTTTGTTAGCGGTGTGACGGCGGCTTGGCTGATGGCGCTTATGTTAATGGGCATTTTCGCTGTGCAGGAAAAGAACGGATTGGAGCGGCTCTATGCTACGCTGGCGCTTTCTGACAGAGAGGTGGTCGCAGGGCGTTATCTGTTTATGTTTGTCCATTACGCACTGGCACTTGGACTGGCTATGTTATTGGCGCTTTTCGTGTCTTTGGTGCAGGGCGTGGCTGTTGATGGTGCTCAGGTTTGCGCCGGTGTGGGGGCATCGGTATTTCTGTTTACACTCCTCGTTGGCATTCAGACACCGATTTATTTCACAGTGGGTTACAGTAAGGGCATGATTGCAGGCCTTGTTGCGTATGTTGCAGTGCTCCTTCTTGCCATCAGCACCTTTTTTAGCGACAGTACGCTGAGTATGTTGCAGAATTTGGCCCAACATCCAGTAGTCTTGCTTTTTGTAAGTTTTATGGCAAGTGCGTTGATGCTCGGTTTTTCCTATCGTTTCTCGTTGAAAAATTATCGGGATTTTATGTAAAAGATTTGCGTATGACAGGAAGGGGAGAGAACGATGCGTGGTGCATTCAAAATGGCGCGGCTTGATCACCGAAGCTGTGGCATAAAAATGATTGCAGGTATGTATGCCGTATTGATGGCTGGTTTGGGGCTGTGTGTCCTATTGGACGATATTGATTTTTCTGCGTTTTATATCCCATCGTGGGGCGTGTCGATGGCGTTTGGCTTTAACAGTTTTCTTATTCAAGAGAAAGAGCGGTTAGAGCGGCTTTACGCATCGTTGCCGTTAAAGGATAGTGAGGTGGTCGCCGGACGTTATGTGTATCTTTTTGAACACTATTTTTGGGTGTGTATTTTTGCATATTGTGTAACCGGTGTGTGTATGGCGGCAAGCGGTGCTCAGGCGATTATGCAACACCTTCTTATTGGTGCAGGTGGCGCACTCGTTGTGTTTAGCGGCATTGTGGGTGTGCAGATGCCGATTTTCTTTAAGCATGGGCATAGCCAAGGGCGTGTAGCTGCTGCATTAGGTTTTGGCGTTGTGGGCGTGCCAACTTCTGTTTTGGGCGAATGGTTTTATGATCAGTTGACAATCAGTGGCCATGTAGGAATGGGAACGTGGCTATTTTTAGGCGTGTGCTTGCTGCTTTGCATACTTATCGTGGTCATCTCCTATCGTGTTTCATTGATGGCTTATCGTCAGCACCTATAAATAGAACACCCACCTTTTCAGTGAAAAGGTGGGTGTTTGCTTATTGTTGAGCGTTTTTCCAAACTACGCTTACAGTCTGACCATAGCGAGGGTCAATCCAATAAGGAGCGATGCTGCATACAGGTTCCATGACGAAAGCACGCTCCATGGAGAGGGGATGGGGAATGGTGAGGTCTGGGGTGTTCATAAGGAGATCGCTATAGTAGATGATGTCGATATCCAGAGTACGTGGACCCCAGTGTATGAGACGTTCGCGGCCGCGGGCGGCTTCGATATCGTGAATAACATCTAAGAGGGCGTGCGGCGAGAGCAGGGTGTCGATTTGCACAGCGCCGTTTAAGAAAACGTCTTGTTCGGTATAGCCCCATGGTTCGGTTTCAAACCACTCTGATGTGCGGACGATGCGAATATCTGGATGTGCTGTGAGCGCCTCCAGCGCAGCTTCAAGATGCTCCTGCCGTGGCGAGATGTTGCTGCCTAAGGCGAGAATGGCCGGTGTCCAGCCGCGATGGATGCTGACAGCAGGATAAGCCACAGGCAGGCCAATCGGCGCGGAAGGTTTTTTTATGATGAGATCAAGTGCGCGAATGAGAGAAAATTCGCTAAGCAAAGCGTGAGCGCAGTGTTCGGCGGCAGCTTCGATGAGGTCAAAGGTGGTGCCTTGAAACAGCTCGGTGAGACGTTTGGCCAGTGCGCCATAGTCGAGGGAGGCGGAGAGATCATCGGTTTCACCGGCTGTGCGTGTGTCAAGGTGACAGTCGCAGCTTAGAATGAACGTTTGACCATTTTCTTTTTCAAAGTCGAAAACACCATGGTGAGCGAAAACTTCGAGATCAACGAGGCGAATCTTATCCATGGTTGAGCACCTCCAGCTGAGCAAAGGTATCGAGGGTGCGGCGTGCCAAACGCACATTGTGTACGCGGAAGAGGCGTGCGCCATGGAGGTAGCCATGGATGTTAGCAGCAGCGGTTGGTTCGTCACGTTCTTCCAGAGGCAGACCGGAGAGGGTGCCAATCATGCGTTTGCGGGAAAGGCCAAGGAGCACCGGATAGCCAAGGGCACAGAGGTCGTCCAGATGCTGCATGCAGTCAATGTCCCAGTCGAAACTTTTGGCAAAGCCGATGCCTGGGTCAAGGATGATTTGCTTGTCTGTGATGCCGGCGATGTGGGCGCGGTCAACACGGTTTTGCATATCTAGCAGCCATTCACGCACAAAGTCGCTATAATCGGTGTCGTGGCGGTTGTGCATGATACAGATGGGGCATCCTGCTTCGGCAACCACAGGGGCGATGGCATCGGGATCAAGAAGCCCCCAGATGTCGTTAATCATATCGGCCCCGTGGGCAAGTGCCTCACGAGCGGTGGTGCCGCGATAGGTGTCGACAGAGAGTGGGATATCGGTGGCGTTTTTGAGCGCTTTAAGCACAGGCAGTAGACGGGAGCATTCTTCGTCTACGCTGATTTGTGTGTGGCCGGGACGTGTGGATTCAGCACCGATGTCGATAATGTCGCAGCCGTCTTTTATCATATCGAGGGCGTGTTGTACAGCAGCGTCAACGGTGTTGTAACGACCGCCATCAGAGAAAGAGTCGGGTGTCACATTGAGAATGCCCATGATGAAGGGTGTGGCACCGGAAAAGTCGAAGTATTTGTTGCCGATTTGCATGAAAGGCCTCCTTAATAAGTGATACTATGATTTTTCAAATGCTCCGGCCAATAACAGTCGTTTGCTGCTACACAACGGTAGCAGGGACGGCTTTTTTTATCAGCGAGGGCGAGCAGGTCGCCAAGGCTGGCCGTGGCCGGATCAATAGCTGTATTTTTTTGACGATGGTTGCCAATGGCGGTGGTGATAGGCGCTATCGCTGCCTCGCTCAAGCCGCAGTCGGCGAGCAAGGTGTGGGCAAGACGCACGCTGGCTTGGTCGTGGTCGGCATCGTTTTCGGCACGGCCGATGTCGTGTAACAATGCGGCGAGATAAACAGTTTCTTTATCAAAGGTGCGGGCGTTTTCGAGAACAAGAATCCAGGTGATGCGGGCAACATCGAGGGCATGGTCAAGCCCGTGGCGGCAGAAACGGCGTGTTGTTTCTTTGGCGTCGATTGCCGCAAAAGCGGCGCGAAATCCCGCATGGTGGAGCAGCGCTTGCACGTTGTTCATTGGCGAATCATCGCCAGAACCGTTTGTTGCAGCTCAGGGCGTTCAGCAAAAGCACCACGCACGGAGATGGTCAGCGTTTGCGTGCCGGGCTTTTTCACACCGCGCATGGTCATGCACATATGTTCTGCTTCGATGACCACCATGGCACCGAGCGCATCAAGGTCTTGCATGATGGCATCGGCAATTTGGTTAGTCATCTGCTCTTGCAGTTGCAAACGGCGCGCGAACACTTCCACCGTGCGCGCCAGTTTGGAAAGCCCAACAACACGCTGGTTGGGCAGATAGGCGATGTGCACCTTGCCGTAAAAAGGCAGCAGATGATGTTCGCAGAGGGAATAGAAGGTGATGTCTTTCTCTAAGAGAAATTCTGAATGGGGGACGTCAAACTGCTTGGAAAGATGGTTGGTGGCGGTGTCCTCCATGCCTGCCAAAAGTTCCTGATACATATGAGCGCAGCGTTTTGGGGTTTCGACAAGTCCGGGACGATCCGGATCTTCGCCGATGGCGATGAGCAAATCGCGAATGGCTTGCTCAGCTTTTTGAATATCTACCATTGTATGTTTATCCTTTCTAATTGTGAGAGCACACGGCGCGATGTTTCCAAATGGGAAAGAGAACCGCAGATGATGAGAATGTCCTCCGGCGCAAGCTGCTCTACGCAGGCGATGAGGGCTTTGGTGAAATCGTTTTCAATGTTGATGTTGGCGTTTGGAATAAAAAGTTGCGCCGTTTTGCGTAAAACAGCAGGATCGGCAGAGCGGGTGGTGTCGATGGTTGTCAGCGTTAGTCGGCTGCAAACCGGAGCGATGCCTTCGAGAATGCCCAAAGCATCTTTGTCTTTGAAAAGATGCATGAGAAAGTGGGCTTTTTTATCGGGAAACCAGGTGCGTACCGTGTCTGCCAGGGCGTGGGCTGCTTGTGGATTGTGAGCACCGTCCAAAATGATGACAGGGCGTTTACAGACCACCTCAAAACGGCCCGGCCAGCGCACACTGTCCAGTGCTTCTTTAACGTGTTCGAAAGGAAGCGTGAAACCACTTTCACGCAAGGCTTCTATGGCGGTCATGATGAGAGAAAAATTACGCACTTGATGGGTGCCAATAAGCGGATAATGGTAACGCTTATCAGCAAAAACGATGGTTTGCCCCTCCAAGTCACGCGAAATAACCTGGCATTTTTCGGCAGAAGCAAAGCGGCATGGCGCTGCTTGTGCAAGAGCGGCTTCTTTAATAATGGCATTGACGGCCAGGCCATTATCGTAAGCGACAACAGGCACACCTTGCTTGATAATGCCGGCTTTTTCCATGGCGATGGCTTCCAGTGTGTCGCCTAAAAATTGCATATGGTCCATGCCGATGGCGGTAAACACCACCAATTTGGGATGCTCAACGACATTGGTGGCATCAAGGCGGCCGCCGAGGCCGGTTTCCTGCACCATGACTTCGCAGCCCTCTGCCAAACCAATCAGGTAGCTGATAGCCAGCTCCATTTCAAAAATCGTTGGATGCGGGTAGCCAGCTTTTGTGATGTCCTGACAAGCAGCTTCCACGTTGGTGAAGGCTTGTACAAAGACCTCTTCTTTGGCGGGTTCTCCATCAACACGAAAACGGTCGAGATAGGTGCTCACTTCCGGCGAGGTGTAGCTGATGGTGCGGTAACCGCAGCGGGATAAAATGGTTGCCAGCGTGGTTACGGTGGAGCCTTTGCCATTGGTGCCGGCAACATGGATAACGCTGAACTGTCGTTCCGGGCGACCCAGGGCATTCATGAGCCGGGTAATGCCATCAAGGCCATACACAGAGCCCAGCACATTGTAACGGTCGAGCGCTGATTTTGCTTCTTCGTAGGTCATGCTTTTCCTCCAAATAAAAAACACACTTCGCGCGAGGAAGTGTGTGGTGATCATGGGAGCGTCCGGTGCACCGCAGACAGGCGTCTTTCGTCGGGCAGCACTCCCTCGTCTGCTCGCACTTATCCAAATTGGAACGCGCAGGGACTAAGATCATTGATTATGAAAAATAAAGGCTGAGCCTCTTGTTTGACAGGCTCAGGCGTGGGATAATAAAAACGATGATTGTCACAGAAAGGGGATGTACCATGAGCGAAGAACAACAGCAGACAGCCTGTGAGGAAACCTCTTGTAAAGACGACTTGATGCAAGGCCTGTTTTCATTATTTGCCCTGGCTGAAGAAGCTGAAGCCACCGCTGATACAACCGACGATGAGTGACTGCTCTCAGTATAACACTTTTGCGCTGCACACGGAAGATGAGCCGTACTTATTGGCAGGGAAAAATGAACTTATGGTTGTTGTTTTCCATGAATGTCTGAAAAACACGCAAACTTTCAAAAAATAACAACAATGCATGGGGCGTCGCTCATAGAACCTTTATCCGTTCTATGTTATACTGATTGTAGATTATGTATATAAATGGTGGTGATTTTGTGACGATTCAGCAACTAAAATATATTGTTTCCGTTGTAGAAAATGGCACCATCACTGAAGCCGCAAAAAAATTGTACATTTCTCAACCGAGCCTTTCCAATGCCATTAAAGACATTGAAGAAGAAATTGGCATTACCATCTTCATCCGCAGTCGTGCTGGCATCGTGGTAACGCCGGAAGGTATGGAATTTGTCGGCTATGCACGTCAGGTTCTGCAACAGATGCAGCTTCTCGAAGATAAATATATTTCTCATACACCGGGGAAGATTCGTTTTTCAGTATCGGCGCCGCATTATGTGTTTACAACCAACGCTTTTGTGGAAATTGTTGCACAGTACGGCAAAGAACGTTTCGACTTTATCTTGCATGAAACAACCGCCAATCAGATTATTGATGATGTCAAGAATCGTTACAGCGATTTGGGCATTATTCAAATTAGCAAAGGCAACGCATCTATTATCCACAAAACCTTGGAAGAAAACAAGCTGATTTTTTATGAGCTGTTTACCGTCAAACCGCAGGTATTTATGCGTGCCGACCATCCTTTGGCGTATAAGGGACGTGTGAGGCTTTCTGATATTGAACCGTTCCCACGGCTCAGTTTCATTCATGGGCATGGCGACCCGTTTCATTTTACGGAAGAGTTATACAACGATGTTTCAACGAATAAAAACATTGAAGTCAGCGACACCGGCACGCTCATCAACTTGATGCTCGGCACAGATGCCTATACCATCTCCAACGGCTTTTTTCCACGTTATCTGAAAGGCGATAAGATTGTTGGTGTGCCATTAGCGGAAGATGAAGAAATGAGCATCGGCTATATTCTCAGTGAAAAACAGGAGCTATCCGAATTGGGACGCGCATATATTGACAAATTGCGTACCTATGGTGAAAAAATAGGCAAATAATGGTTTGTGGATGACAAGCAGAAACGAAGAAGCGTTTCTGCTTTTTTGATATCTGAACAATGTGTTTGCTTGTATTGGTGACCGCATAGGTGCATAAAATTGAGAGACAAAAATAAACCGCTCGGCATTTTTATTGTCCGAGCGGTTTTGCTTTTATGCCGCTGCGCGTCTTCATCTGTGGGAACAAACGTGTAGCAGCACGGTGTTTTTGTATGCGCGATAGGGTGTTGATAAGAAATATTAAAAGAATTTTTAGTAATGCTGTAGAGATAGAGCATATCTCTGACTTATTGAACTGGTTGGTTTTTTTATGACTATGATGGAGAAGGAGAATTCATAGCTTTTAACCATAAACATTTTTATACACTATAGTTTATAAAAATGTTGCATAATAGTCTGAAAAATGATAATATATAAATATTTCTTATTGGACTAATTTTGGGGGTGTTGCTTTATGATATGTTTGTTGAATTTTGAAATGTCACAAATATGTTTTCCGTTAGAACAGATTTTTATTATTGGAGCAGCGAAACCTGAAAATGACGATATTTTGCTTATTGTATTTCTTGTAAGTGGTATGGGATATTTATTTCGGTATGTTATAGCACCAATTAGTTCAAAAAAAGAGAAAGAATTAGGTGAAAAAGTTGGCTTTTTAAGTTATCTAATCTTGCTTATTGCAGCTGTATTGCTTTTGTATTACTTTGTGAGTTGATAATGTATATAGAAAAAGTAAGCAGGCAGAGGCTAATGAACCTCTGCCTGCTTGTTTTTATACAAGTTTTACGATGTGGAATTTCTTTTTGCCCTTGCGGATTTTTAGTTGTCCATCAGTGAAGTCTTTGCTGGTGACATTGTAACGCACATCGTTTACTGCCACTTCGTTCAAGGTGATACCGCCCTGTTCAACGAGTCGGCGGCCTTCGCTGGTGGTTTGTGTGAGGCCGACGGTTTTAAGCAGGTTCAACAGGCCAATGCCATCGCCGTCAAATTCGGCGGCAGCCATTTCGGTGGTAGGAATGGAGCCTTCCTGACCGCCACCGGCAAAGAGAGCACGAGCTGCTTTTTGCGCTTCTTCAGCGGCTTCGGTGCCGTGAACATTTTTGGTTACTTCGTAAGCGAGCACTTCTTTGGCGTGGTTGATTTCAGCACCTTCGAGAGCCGACAGACGTTCCACCTCTTCCATTGGCAGGAAGGTGAGAAGCGCCAGGCAGTTGCGAACGTCTTTGTCATCGACATTGCGCCAGTACTGGTAGAAATCGTATGGTTTCATTTTGTTGGCATCGAGCCATACAGCACCGTTGGCTGTTTTGCCCATCTTTTTGCCTTCGCTGTTGGTAAGAAGTTTGAACGTGAGACCGTAAGCCTCACCCTGATCTGCCTTGCGAATGAGTTCTACACCACCGATGATGTTGCTCCATTGGTCGTTGCCGCCAAATTGGAGTTTGCAATTATAGTTGCGATACAGGTGCAGAAAATCGTAGGATTGCATGACCATGTAGTTGAATTCAAGGAAGGTCAGCCCCTGCTCCATGCGGGATTTATAACATTCGGCGTTAATCATACGGTTAATGGAAAAGTATGCGCCGTAGTCGCGCAGAAATTCGATGTAGTTGAGTTCGCGCAGCCAGTCGGCATTATTGAGAAGCAGCGCCTTGCCGTCAGAAAAGTCAATGAAGCGTTCGGCTTGCTTTTTGAAATGGTTGACGTTATCGTCAATCATATCAATGGTCATGACACGGCGCATATCGCTGCGGCCAGATGGATCGCCAATCATGCCTGTGCCGCCGCCGGCAAGAAAGATTGGGCGATGGCCGTGCTGCTGCATATGCTGCATAACCATGAACTGAATATAATGACCAACGTGCAGACTGTCTGCCGTTGGGTCAAAACCAATATAGAAGGTGACCTTCTCTTTGCCGAGAAGCTCACGAATTTCATCTGGGTGGGTGGCTTGTTCAATGTAGCCGCGTTCTGTCAGCACGTCGTAAACGTTTTGTTCCATTGGGTTGAATACCTCCAGTTTTTCAAAGTGTTCCTTATCACTATAACGAAAAAGCGCGCATAAAGCAAATAAAAAACACCTCGGAGAAGCCCCGAGGTGTGAGAATTGATGAATTACTTGCTGATGGCTTCAACAATCTGGTCAGCGAGCGTATCAAGCTGTGCATAAACTTCATCGGTTGGGGTGAACTGGCTGCGTACACTTTCGCCGACTTGTTTCATCTTGATGCTGTTGCAGCGGTCGTTAAGCTGTGCACATGCTTCACCGCTCCAGCCGAAGCAGCCGAGGGTGGCGTATGGGCGACCAGCAGAAGAAACGGCATCAATGGAGCTGATGACATCAAGAACAGGTTTGAGTGCTGCACGGTTCAATGTTGGGGAACCGAAAACAAGACAGTCATCTTCGAGATGAGCAGCAATGTCTGCTGCATCGGTTTTAATTACGTCGAATGCAGAGACAACAACGCCCTTAGCTGTGAGCTTATCAGCCAGATATTGGCACATCGTTCTGGTGTAACCGTAAGCGGAAACGTAATAGATGGCAACAGTCTTGTTGGTTTTTTCTTCTGGTGTTGCCCACTTGCGATAGGTGTCCATAGCCACTTTCACATCGTCGCCAGCAATCATTGGACCATGGCTTGGGCAAACGAGGGCGATGTCAAGGTCTTTAATGCGGTCAAGAGCACGCAGAACAAACTTAGCAAATGGCCCCATGATGGCATCGTAGTACACCTTGAATTCTTTTTCATAGAGGGCTTTCTTGTAAGCCTTATGTACATACATGGTTGGTTCAGCGTAGTGAGCGCCAAGGAAATCGCAGCTAAAGAGAATTTTGTCTTCTGCGAGATAGGTCATCATGGTGTCTGGCCAGTGGATGTTAGGGCTGACACAGAAGGTCAACGTCTTACCACCAAGGTCGAGAGTATCGCCATCTTTAACAGCGACACGGTTGAATGGCAAACGCACGATGTTGTCGAGATTTTTCAGGCAAGCAGCCGTGCCATAAACAACAATATCCGGATTTTGTTCAATAACCAAACGGATAGCGCCGGAGTGGTCTGGTTCGGTGTGGTTGACAATCAAATAATCAACGCTCTTGAAATCGGTAATGGCTTCAACGTTTTCAGCATAAAGGTCTTCAAAGCCTTTGTGAGCGCCGTCGATAAGGGCGATTTTTCCGCTGCCCTTAACAAGGTAAGCGTTATAAGTGGTGCCATATTCAGTAGCCATGATGATGTCAAAGACACGCAGCGTAGGGTTGGACACACCGACGTAGTAGACGTTGTCAGCGATTTTCATGAAATAATCTCTCCTTTAATTTGGTTCATCAATACTTATTTTGCTAAAACTTATTGTAACACAAATGCGCGTTATTTCAACCGTATAAGCAAGGATTGTAATTAAAATCATATATGTGTGACAAAAGTAGGTATTATTTGAATGGCTTTTCAATAGCAGTCCATAAATTAAGTTTGTGCTTTTTTTAGCAAAGATTGTTGCACAGAAAAAAACCATTTTGTATCATTGTATTAACAGGCATTAACAGATTATTAAGGAAAGCTGGGAGGTGGAGCAAGACGATGAAAGCGGAAAAGATTCCGGAAGCCACCATTACGCGCCTGTCGCTGTATTCTCGTTATCTGAGCAAGATGGAAGAGCTGAACATTCAAAAAGTGTCCTCCGTAGATATTGCCCAGGGCGTGCAGGGAACGCCGGCACAAGTACGCAAAGATTTGGCGTATTTCGGCGATTTTGGTATGCGTGGTGTGGGCTATAATGTGACAAGTCTCAACAATATCATTAAAGAAATTTTAGGCTTGGATCATCCGTGGAAAATGATTCTCATAGGTGCCGGGAACCTTGGCAGTGCATTGACCCATTATGCCGGATTTGAAAAAAGGGGATTCAAAATTTCGGCGGTGTTTGACAATGATGTCAATAAGATTGGCATGACGCTCAACGGCCTGCCGATTCTGCCAATTACAAAGCTCGTTGAATATATTGATGCCAATGGTGTGGAGATTGCGGTGTTGGCGGTGCCGGAAACATCGGCGCAACAGGTTGCGGATTTGCTTTGTGAAACGAATATCAAGGGGATTATGAATTTTTCGCCGGCGACATTGGTAACGTGTGCGTCCATTGAAATTCGGCAAATTGATTTGGCGGTCAGTCTGGAAGCCTTGAGCTATCGCATCAAAAACAATGATGAAGAGAAGTAGAAGAGAAATAAACGAGAAAGGGCCTTTGCATCATCAAAGGCTTTTCTTTTTACAAAGATGGTATTGATTTTGTTTTATAGTGAAATGCCTATAAAAATAATTTGAAAGGGTGAAAGCCATGAATCGTTCCCTTGTATTAGCTTCAACCTCACCACGCCGACGCTTGCTTTTAGAAAAAATGGGCGTGCCCTTCACCGTGTGTGCGCCGACTTTGCAGGAAGAAGTGTTGGCGCCCACCTTGCCGCTGGCGCAAGCGTTAGAAGAACTGGCGTTGGCAAAGGCACGTTCGGTGGCGGCAATGATGCCGGACGCCGTGGTTCTGGGTGCGGATACCATTGTCTGCAAAGATGGCAAGGTGTTGGGAAAACCGGCAAATGAGCAGGATGCAAAAGAAATGTTAGCGCTATTGTCGGGTGCCACCCATGAGGTCATAACAGCGGTGGCGCTTTACTGCCAGGCTGAGCAGCGGGCGATGACCTCACACATGGTGACGCAAGTGCAGTTTCGCCCGTTGAGCGACGAAGACATTGCGAATTATATCGCCACAGGTGAACCGTTTGATAAAGCGGGGGGCTATGGTATTCAAGGTGAGGCGGGACGTTTTGTCGCTGCACTGACAGGCGATTTTGATAATGTGGTTGGTTTGCCGACAGAACACGTGAAGGCAATGTTAGCACGTTGGGAGGAGGAAAACCTGTGACCGATGAACAGGGGCCACGGCTCAAATTTAAGGATCGTCCGCCAGAGATGCAGCCACGGGAAAAGCTGATGGAACAGGGCGCACAGGCGCTGAGCGATGCAGAGCTTTTTGCCATCTTGCTGCGTACCGGTACGCCCGACCGTGATGTGTTGGCGTTGGCGCAGGCTTTGCTCGATGCTTCCGGTGGTTTAGAAGGTATGCTTTGTCAGGATTTTGAAACCTTATGTGCGGTGAAAGGTATTGGCAAAACAAAAGCCTGCACGCTGATGGCAACGATTGAAATTGGGCGGCGGCTTGTTCGGGTGAAACACAGCCGTGAAGCGGGCATTTGTGATTCATTTAGCGCAGCAATGGCTTTGCGCGGCAATTTCCGAAACAACGAACAGGAGACGTTTCATGTGCTGTACATGGACGCACGCAATACCATCATTGCCATCAAAGAATTGTTTGTTGGTACGGTGAATGGGGCGAATGTGCACCTGCGTGATATTTTTCGAGAAGCGGTGCGTTTGAACGCCGTCTCTTTTATTATTGGCCACAATCATCCAAGCGGCGACCTGACACCAAGCCGTGACGACCTTTTGGTGACACGGCGTGTGCGTGAGGCAGCAGCCTTATTGGGCATTGACTTTTTTGACCATCTCATTTTTGGCGACCTTAAAGACGACACCTATCTCAGTTTTAAGGATGCCGGCTACCTCGACTGATATTGTAAATAAATCCTCATCTCTTGCTGCAAAGTTGTTGATGCTTTGTTGTTGTAAGGGACGGGGATTTTTTGTTACCCTTTGTGACGGTGGCATTTGTCGCCGCAATAACAAAAGGGAAGCGAGGAAAAGATGAAGAAACGTATTTTAAGTATTGTATTATTGGCAGCCATGCTGTTTTCAATGAATCCGGCGCAGCAAGCTGTGGCTGCTCAGCCGGCGCCGGACATTGAAGGCACCAGTGCTGTCATTGTTGATGCCAAAACAGGCGAAACGCTTTGGCAAAAAGATGCGGGCACGGTGCGCCCTGTGGCGAGTATGACCAAAGTGATGGCGGCTTATCTTGTATACGAAGCCATTCAGGAAGGACGCATCACCATGGAGACCCCTGTGCCAATCAGCACCTATACCTATTATTTTTCGCGTGACAACGTGTACTCCAACATTCCTTTCCAATGGGATAAGGTGTACACAGTGCGCGATATGCTGGAAGCCTTTCTCTGCTATTCGGCCTGTGCCGCAGGGCCTGCTCTGGGCGAACTGCTCTATGGCTCAGAAGAAAGCTTTGTTGCCGCCATGAACGCCAAAGCACAGGAATGGGGCTTGGCGGCTCGCTTTGACCAAAGCTACGATGAAGGCTATATGAGCGCACAAGCCATGGCGGCTATTGCAAAACATGTGCTTGATGAACAGCCGGAAATGCTGGAAATTACTGCTTTGAAAGAGTTTGAATTTGGCGGCAAGGTTTATCCGTCAAGTAATGCGCTTTTAGATGAAAATGATGCGAGCATTGGCACAGTGGATGGCTTGAAAACGGGGTGGACACCCATGGCAGGCAGCTGCATGGCGGCTACTTCCAGTAAAAACGGTATGCGCTTGATTACCGTAACGATGAACGCCAGTGCCGTTAATGCCCGTTACAGCGACAGCGAAAAGCTCTTGCGTTATGGCTTTTCGCTGCTTGAAGAACGTTTGCAGGAAGGCTACGCCTATGCCACACCGAATATTGCAGCCGTCAATATGAACGGCGGCCAGCTGAGTATGCAGGCGTATATGGCAGATGGCAACAATTATGTGCGCCTGCGTGATTTTGCTGCTGTGTTGAATGGCACAGGCAGCCAATTTGGTCTTTCTTATGATGCAGCCACCGGAACCGTTGTCATCAACAATGGTGCGCCGTATGACGGCACCAATTCTGGCGGCAGCCTGGAAGGCGGTCCTGTGATGAGCCAGCTCAGACAGCCGGTGGTGCGTGTCGATGGACAGGACTATGCAATAGATGCTTATCTGATTGGCGACCTTAACTACATGAAAATTCGTGATCTCTGCGATGCTATTGGCTGCGGCATTGATTGGGACCCAACCACCGGTCAGGTGATTTTGCTGCCGAAAGCAACCACCGCCACTGCCGACGCAAGCCAACAAGCGGCGACAGATTCCACAGTCGCTGCTGACGCTGCCTGACAAAGCACATCCTTTCTCAACACATGGGAAAGGATGTTTTTTTGTGGCGGAATATCTAGGCGACCACTATGAAAAACCGAAAGAAAAATTATTTTTATAGTCATTTTTCAGAAAAATGATGCATAAATGGTGGAAAAAAGATATAATAAAACTTACATATATTCTATAATTGCGTGAAGTGAGCAAGATAGAGAATTGTGTGGATGATTTTGGCGCCGTGAGCGCTTATGAATGAGGAGGTAGGGACAGTGAAAGAAATTAAAACGATTTTAGTAGCGAACCGCGGTGAAATTGCGATTCGTATTTTCCGCGCCTGCAAGGAATTGGGGATCAAGAGTATCGCCATTTATTCTGAAGAAGACAAAAACTCCCTGTATCGTACGATTGCCGACGAATCCTATCGCGTAGGTAAGGGCAAAGCCCCTGTTGACGCTTATTTGGATATTTCCGGTATCATTACGCTGGCAAAAGCCAAGGGCGTTGACGCCATCCATCCTGGCTATGGCTTCTTATCTGAAAACGCTGAATTTGCTAAAGCCTGCGAAGAAGCCGGTATTGAATTTATTGGTCCGGACCACACCATGCTGAACGCCCTGGGCGACAAGATTCAGTCAAAGAAAGTAGCCATTGAAGTAGGCGTGCCAACCATCCCTGGCGTAGAACGCGCCGCGCTCAACGTTGAAGAAGCAAAAGAATTCGCCAAAGTTGCCGGATACCCAGTTATCCTTAAAGCCAGCGCCGGTGGCGGTGGCCGCGGGATGCGTGTTGTTCGCACCGAAGAAGACATGGAAAGAGAATACACCAGCGCTACCAGCGAAGCAAAGAAAGCCTTCGGTATTGCTGATGTGTTCGTTGAAAAATATATTGAACGTCCTAAGCACATCGAAGTACAGGTGCTCGGTGATAAGTACGGCAACATCGTACATATGTTTGAACGTGACTGCTCCATTCAGCGCCGTCACCAAAAAGTCATCGAATTTGCACCATCATTGGTTCTGACCGAAGAACAGCGTCAGGCAATTTGTGCAGATGCACTGAAGATTGCACGCCACGTCAACTACCGCAGTGCTGGTACGGTTGAATTCCTCGTTGATGCCAACGGCAACCATTATTTTATCGAAATGAACCCTCGTATTCAGGTTGAACACTGCGTTACCGAACAGATTACCGGTATCGACATTGTACAGGCACAGATTCGTATGGCTCAGGGGTATAAACTTTCCGACCCTGAAATTGGTATTCCAAACCAGGAATCTATCACCTATCGTGGCTATGCTATTCAGTGCCGTGTTACCACTGAAGACCCTGCCAACAACTTTGCACCAGACACCGGTACCATCGAAGTGTACCGTTCCAGCTCCGGTCATGGCATTCGTTTGGACAGCGGCAACGCTTATGCTGGCGCTACCATCTCTCCATTCTATGACAGTCTGCTGGTAAAGATTATTGCTTATAACCGCACCTTTGAAGGCACCATCGACACCGCTATTCGCTGCCTGCATGAAACCAAAATCAAAGGCGTTAAGACCAACATTGGCTTCCTGATTAACGTGCTCAACCATGAACGTTTCCGCAACGGTCAGTGCAATACCAGCTTTATTGCACAGACTCCGGAACTTTTCGAAATTCACGGCGGCGACAATATGGAAAAGAAGATGCTCACCTTCTTGGCCAACAAAGCTGTCAACGAAGTCAAAGGCGAAAAGCCAGAGTTCAACGAACTCGAAGTGCCTGTATTTGACAAACCACTGCTTCTGCGTGGCACCAAGCAAATGCTTGATGAAGAAGGGCCAAAAGCGGTTGCTGATTGGGTATTGAATCAGGACCGTCTCCTGATTACCGATACCTCCATGCGTGATGCACAGCAGTCGCTGCTTGCAACCCGTATGCGTACTGTCGATATGACCCGCATTGCACCTGCTTATGCAACGGCTTGCAAAGATTTCTTCTCTCTGGAAATGTGGGGCGGCGCAACGTTCGACACCTCTTATCGTTTCCTCAAGGAATCTCCATGGGCACGCCTTGATGAATTGCGTGAACAAATTCCTAACGTTCTCTTCCAGATGCTTCTGCGTGGTGCTAATGCTGTTGGTTATAAGAACTATCCAGACAACGTGATTCGTGCGTTTGTTCAGGAATCTGCAAAGAGCGGTATTGATGTTTTCCGTATTTTTGACTCCCTGAACTGGGTGGAAGCAATGAAGGTCTCCATCGACGAAGCACTGAAAACCGACAAGCTCGTTGAAGGCTGCATCTGCTACACCGGCGACATCATGGATAAATCTCGTACCAAGTACGATTTGGAATACTACATCCGCAAGTCCAAAGAACTCGAAAGCCTTGGCTGCCACATCCTCGGTATCAAGGATATGAGTGGTCTCTTAAAACCACTGGCTGCGACCGAACTGATTAGTGCGCTGAAGAGCGAACTCCACATTCCAATCCATCTGCACACCCACGATTCTACCGGCAACGGCGTAGCCACCCTCTTGATGGCTGCACAGGCTGGCGTAGACATCGTTGACGTTGCTTTCAACGGCGTTGCAGGGCTTACCAGCCAGCCTGGTTTGAACTCCCTGGCTGCTGCACTGACCCTGACCAAACGTGATACCGGTCTTGATTTGGATAAGATGCAGAAGATTTCCGATTACTGGGGCGAAGTGCGTAAGTATTACAGCCAGTTTGAATCTGGTATGCGGTCCGGTTCCGCAGAAATTTACAAATACGAAATCCCTGGCGGTCAGTATTCCAACTTAAAACCACAGGTTGAAAGTTTCGGCCTTGGCCATAAATTTGAAGAAGTCAAAGAAATGTACGGCGTTGTCAACGATATGCTCGGCGACATCGTTAAAGTAACCCCATCTTCTAAGGCTGTTGGGGATATGGCAATCTTCATGGTTCAGAACAACCTGACTCCAGACAACATCATTGAAAAAGGGAAGAACATCGACTTCCCAGATTCCATCGTTTCCTACTTTGAAGGGATGATGGGTCAGCCTGAAGGCGGTTTCCCTAAAGACCTGCAAAAGATTGTTCTTAAAGATAAAGAACCAATCACCTGCCGTCCTGGCGAACTGCTTCCTGAGGAAGACCTCGAAGCAGACGCAGAATACCTCAAGAAGGAATTTGGCATCGACGCAGGAAGACGTGAAGCCCTGAGCTATGCACTCTATCCTCGTATGTATGAAGAATACCTCAAGGGTCTGAAGAAGCAGCCAACGCTTTGCAATATGGACAGCGACCAGTTCTTCTATGGCCTCAACAAGGGCGAAAGCGGCGACATTGCTGTTGACGAAGGGAAGATCATGAGCGTTCGTCTCCTTGACATCAAAGAGCCGGACGAAGAAGGCAACTCCGTTGTTACCTTTGAAGTCAACGGCAGCTATCGCACCGTGAAAGTGGCCAACGAAGCTGCTGCGAAATCTCTGAGCATTGTTCGCAAGCCAATGGCAGACCAGGATAACCCTGCTCATGTCGGCGCGAACATTCCAGGCACAGTCATCAAGATTCTGGTAAAAGAAGGCGAAGAGGTTGAAGAAAACCAGCCACTCATCATTCTTGAAGCCATGAAGATGGAAACCAACGTATTGAGCCCTCGCAAAGGTAAGGTTGCACGCATCCTTGCAGAAGATGGCGCTCAGGTTGAAGCTGGCGAATTGATCGTCGAGCTGGAAGTATAATCGCATGAGTCAGTGGGAACAGTCGCCGTGATGGAGACTGTTCCCATTGCTTGTTTTTGGGGTATCATTATGAATCTTTTAGAAAAAGTTTTCAAACCGCTTATTTTGGCGGCTGCCATTGTGTGGATGGTGCTGGCTGGGTTCCAGCTTTTGCCGGTGAACGTTCTCCTGATTTATGTGGGTGTGCTCTCGGTGTTAATGGGTGTACGGAACCTGATTATTTTGAACGTCAGCTATCGCAGTGGCACGCTGCATCCTAAAATTCAGCATTATGTCGAGCAATATGGTAAGCGCACAGGGTTGATTCGTTATGCCGTGGTGCTTATTGGGATTTATCTGGTACTGGGTTTGATATTGATTGTTGTTAATGTATAATAGAAGTTAGATTATAAGAAAAAAGGAGCGTCATGATGCTATGAAAACCTGGAAAATTCGTTCCTCCAATCATGCCGCCGCCCGTAAATTGGCTGACGCACTCAAGCTGCCGCCGGCGTTGGCGAGGATTCTCGCCAGTCGTGGCTATGCGACACCTGAGCAAGCGTCGGCTTTTTTGTATGCAACGCTGGAGGATGTGAGCCGTCCTTTTGCGCTGCCAAATCTGGGCGCAGCGGTGGACGTGATTGCGGAGACGCTGGCGGAGGGGGGCAGCATTGCCATCTATGGCGACTATGACGTAGACGGCATTTGCGCCTCCACGCTGATGCGCGAGGTTTTCTCATGGTTGGGTGTTGATGTGCGCGTTTACGTTCCAAGCCGCTTAAAAGAAGGCTATGGCATGAACGCCGGAGCATTGGACAAATTACAAAGCGAAGGCATTGCGTTGGTTATTACGGTGGACAATGGCATTGCGTCACGAGAACTGGTGAACACCTACAAAGCCAAAGGCCTGCGCTTTGTTGTCACCGACCATCATCAACTGCCGGAACAACTGCCCGAATGTGTAGTGGTTAATCCGCTGCTTGCTCCCAGTGTGTTAGCACCGTATCGCCGTTTGTGCGGCTGCGGCGTAGCGTATTTTCTGGCGATGGGGCTTTTGCAGCGCTTAGCACCTGCGCTTTATGATGAAGAGCATCGGCGCGCCCTTTTAGACCTCGTGGCGGTGGCAACAGTGGCAGATTTGGTGCCACTGGTGGATGACAACCGCATTTTGGTGCGCGAAGGGCTGCGCCGCATTGGCGAGAAGCCACGTCCGGGGCTGGCGGCATTGGTGCAGCTGATGTGTGGCGAGGCTGGCGTGAAAGCGTCGGACATTGCTTTTCGCATTGCGCCATGTATCAACGCTTGCGGCCGTCTTGATGAAACATCTGATGCGCTGGCATTGTTTGCGCCAAAGCCGGAGGGGGACATCACGGCACTGGCAGAAAAAGTGCGTGACTACAACGAGACGCGCAAAACAATGGAGCGCACCATCACCAAAGAAGCCATTGCCCAGTTTGAGGATTTCACAGGGCGGCTTCATTGCGCCATTGCTGTGGGCGAAAACTGGCATCCGGGGGTTATTGGCATTGTGGCTTCGCGCCTGGTGGAACACTTTCAGTGCCCTGCTATTGTGCTCACTACCAGCAAGGAAAAGCCGGACGTTTACACCGGCTCCGCACGCAGCGTGAAAGGCTTTCATCTTTATGAAGGGCTGGATGCTGTATCGGAGCACCTGCTACAATTTGGGGGGCACGAAATGGCAGCGGGGCTTTCTTTGAAAAAAGAAAACCTTGAAGCGTTTAAGACGGCGTTTCGTGCGGTGGCAGCACGTTATGAAACTGAGATGGCAGAAGAAAACATTCTTTGGATTGACGATGTCATCACCTTAGACGAAGCCGATGCTGCCCTTGAAGAAGCCTTGCGGCTCTTAGAGCCTTGCGGTTGTGAAAATGCAGAACCGCTTTTTGCGCTGGAACATCAGTGGCGTTTTGAGCATCAACCGGTGGGAAGCGAAGGCGACCACCTGCGCTTGCGCTTTAAGGACAGCCAAGGCGAAACCATTCCGGCGATTGCCTTTCGCTGGGGGCACTATGAATTTTCCGAGAAGCACCGTTACGATTTTGCCTTTCATTTGGAAGAGCATTGTTTCCGCGGCATTTGCGGTATTCAGCTGCAAGTGACAGACATCATGCCTTCCTGGCAGGCCGAGGAAGCGCCGCTTTTGCGTACCTTTATGGCGCAGGGCGGCAATTATCTGGGGGCTGCCACGGGCATTGCCGACCAGCCCCGCTTTTATACGAAGCTCAAGGGCGTCAGTTTTGACGACCGCCAGAGCATCATTGCACACCTTTCAGTGGGGGAAGAGCTGGCGCTCTTGCGTGAGCACCAAAATCCTGCCGATGCAAACGCCATAGCCTGTCTCACACAGGGCGGCGAAAAAATTGGCTATTTGTCACGGGAGATTGCCGCTCAGCTGGCACCATTGATGGATCTCGGCGCCATTTACAGCGCGCATTTGGAACAAATCACCGGTGACGATGACACCATGCGGGGCGTCAACATTCTTGTGCAGAGCGCACAGGCGGAAGCGGAGCGAACGCAGGCGGCAGAGACCGTGGTTGAGTGGGACGCTCTGGCGCAGGAAGATTTACTTGCTTTTCTGACCGATGCCTTCATTGAGGACGGCGCACTTTTGCCTATTCAGGAAGCCGCCATTGCCAACATTCTTGAACGCCATGAAGATACAGCGGTCATCATGCCAACAGGCCGCGGCAAATCGTTGATTTATCAGCTGGCGGCTGCTGTGCTGGCACGGCGTGAAAAACGCATGACGGTGGTTATTTCACCGCTGAAAGCGCTCATTGCCGACCAATATCTGGCGCTGTGCGACCATTTGGTGCCGCTGGGCTACCGCATCTATAAAGGCAATGGTGACCTTTCGCAGGAAGAGCGGGCGCAGCTGTATGCGGCGCTTGAGGAAGGCAGCGTGGATGTGCTCTTTGTGACACCGGAATTTTTTGTGCGCCAGGAAGCGCGTTTTCGTGCACAGGCGGCACGCATTGGCCAGTTTGTTCTGGACGAAGCCCATCATCTGCTCGACCAACGCCCTGCCTATAAAGCCATTAGCGCACTCAAGCCGGCTTATCCAAATGCTGTTTGGACCTACCTTACAGCAACCGTGCCACCCACAGAACAAAAGGCGTTTGCCGAAATTATTTCCGGCGCAGGGCTTTATATTGACGACTATATCCGCTATAATTTACATATTGTCGATGCTAGACGCACAGATAAAAAACTTGTCTATCTTTATCGTTTGTTCATGCATCCGGAGAAAACCATCTGCTATGTGAACAGCCGCAAGCAGGCCTTTGGGCTTTCGCAGCGTTTGCGTGAAATTTTGCCTTACACCCTGCGTCCGCTGGTGGGCTATTACCATGGCGGCCTGCCAAAACAAGCACGCTACGCCATCGAAACAGCCTTCAAAGAAGGTGAGATTCGCCTTCTTTTTGCCACCACCGCCTTTGGCGAAGGCGTACATATCGCCGATATTCGCAATGTGGTGCTGTATCATCCATGTTTTTCGGTGGAAGCCTTTAACCAGTTGTCCGGCCGCTGCGCGCGTGACGGCGAAGAAGGCAGGGTGCATCTGCTGTACAGCGAAAAAGATCTGGCGCTTAATGAAATGATTATCGCTGATCGTGTGCCATCACGCGATTTGTTGGGGAAAATGTATCAGTTGCTCAAGGCCTTGGCACGCAGCCGAGACTACGTTCTGAGCGGGGGGAGAGAAGCGCTGGAAGAAGAGCTTGTGCGCCTTTTAGAAGGCACCACCAGACGCAGCTGGCGGCAGGCACTGGCTATTTTTGAAGAGCTTTCGTTCTTGTGCGTGCGGCAAACAGACACCGACATGACCATCACAGTTGAAAAAAATCCAGCTCGGCGCAATCTTTCCGAATCACCAACCTATTTGGAAGGCACTTGCGAAGAACGTGCACTGGCACAGTTTGAAAAAATTGCTTTTGTGCGCGACATCAACCAGCTGGAAACCATCATTCGCAGCGCGCTCAGACCTGCGGATTGGCATGGTAGGGAGGTGAAACCATGAGCCATCAAGTTGATTACGATGATTTGATTAAAGTTGTATTAGAAAATAATCCTCAGGCAGATACCGTCATGATCGAAGAGGCCTATGAGTTTGCCCGTGAGATGCACGAAGGTCAGTACCGCAAATCAGGCGAACCCTATATCATTCATCCGGTGAATGTGGCGATTATTCTTGCAGACCTTGGCATGGACGATAATGCGATTGCTGCCGGTTTGCTGCATGATGTGGTGGAGGACACCGATTGCAGCAGCCTGGATTTGGAAAGAAAGTTCAATAAAGAAGTGGCGTTTCTTGTCGAAGGCGTCACCAAACTGGATAAAATCCAGTGTCATTCCAAAGAAGAGCGGCAGCTTGAAAGTTATCGCAAAATGTTCATTGCGATGGCTCAGGATATTCGCGTTATCATCATCAAGCTGGCCGACCGACTGCATAATATGCGTACCATGAGTTTCCAATCGCCGGAAAAACAAAAGCGCATCGCTCAGGAAACGCTGGAAATCTATTCCCCACTGGCCGACCGTCTTGGTATCATCAAGCTGAAATGGGAACTGGAAGACCTGTCTCTGCGCTATCTCGAACCAGAAATTTATTACGACTTGGTAGAGCGCATCTCAATGAAACGGCAGGAACGCCTGGAATACATCGATGAAGTCATTCGTGACCTCAAGCTGGAAATGGACGCCGTGCATCTGGAATACGAAATTGCCGGCAGACCAAAGCATTTTTACAGCATTTATCGCAAGATGGTCACCAAACACAAAGACCTCGATGAAATTTATGACCTCATCGCCATTCGCGTGCTTGTCAACACCGTGCAGGATTGCTACATTGTGCTCGGTTTGGTGCACTCGCTGTGGAAACCGGTGCCGGGGCGCATCAAAGATTACATTGCGATGCCAAAACCAAACCTGTATCAATCGCTGCATACCACGGTTATTGGCCCACGCGGCGAACGTTTTGAAATTCAGATTCGCACCTTTGAGATGCACCAAATCGCCGAATACGGGGTTGCTGCCCACTGGCTGTACAAGCAAAACGGTGGCAGCGATAAAACCAAAGACGCGAACCAGCTTGATTGGCTGCAAAAGCTCAAAGAATTACAGCAGGATGCTGTTGACAGCAAGGAATTTCTCGATAACATCAAGCTCGAACTGTTCAGCGACACCGTCTTTGTGTTTTCGCCAGCCAGCGAAGTGTACGAATTGCCAACCGGCTCCAGCCCGCTCGACTTTGCCTATCGTGTGCATACCGAAATCGGCAATCAATGCGTAGGCGCCAAAGTCAACGGCAAAATCGTTCCTTTTGACTACGAGCTGCAAACTGGCGATACTGTTGAAATTTTGCGCTCCAAAAACAGCCGCGGCCCAAGCAGCAACTGGCTCAAGCTGGTGAAAACGCCGCAAGCCAAGAACAAGATTCGTGCCTGGCTGAAGAAAAACAAACGTGAGGAAAATCTCAAAAACGGCAAGGACGCTTTTGAACATTATGTGAAAATCCATCATGCTGGTGCGGAATCTGTTTTCCTCAATGTAGATAACATCAATCGCATTTGCAACAAGCTCGGCTATAAAACATCGGACGACCTGTACGTTGGCATTGGCGTCGGCGGCGTCAGCACCATGCAAGTGGTCAACCGTATGCGTGAAGAATTTAAGAGCGCTCTGGCTGAGTTGGAAGTGCATGATGACGATAAGAGCATCGAAAACCAGCTCAATGCAAAGAGCAACCGCCGTGCGCCTGGGAAAAAGAACATCGGCGGCATCTCCATTCAGGGCATGGGCGATGTGGATGTGAAGTTTGCCAACTGCTGCAAACCGGTGCCGGGCGATCCGATTGTTGGCTACATCACACGCGGCAGCGGCATCACCGTGCATCATCGCGAGTGTCGAAATATCCAGAGCCTCAGCGAAAAAGACCATGCGCGACTCATTGATGTCAACTGGGAGGGCTACGAAAACTCCGTTTACGAAGTACAGATTTTCGTGGAAGCCCTCGACCGCCCAAAAATTACGCCAGATGTGATGGCGCTCATCAACGACTCGCAGGTGCACATCGCTTCCATCACCTCCCGCGTGAAAGAGCACATGGTGCTGATGGAAATTACAGCGGAAGTCAGCGATTTGCAGGAGCTGAACATTGTGATGGAAAAAATCAACGCCATTCCAGACGTCTTTACCGTGCGTCGCGATTAGGCGGAGGAGGAAGAACATGAGAGCAGTTGTACAACGGGTGCAAAAAGCCAGCGTTACCGTGGAGGGCAACCTCATTGGCGAATGTGGCCATGGCTTGCTCGTATTTCTTGGCGTTACCCACGCCGATACAGAAAACGATGCCAAATATCTGGCAGAAAAAGTGGCTGGCTTACGCATTTTTGAAGATGCAGACGATAAGATGAACTTGTCGGTGCAGGACATTGGCGGCAGCATCTTGAGCGTATCCCAGTTTACCCTCTATGGCGATTGCCGCCGTGGGCGCCGTCCGTCCTTTACCGAAGCGGCTCGTCCAGAGCAGGGGCAGGCACTATACGATGCCTTTAACGAAGCCCTGCGGCATCTTGGCTTGAACGTGGCAACCGGCCAGTTTCAGGCGCACATGGAAGTGGCGCTGGTCAACGATGGGCCGGTGACCATGCTCTTAGATTCAACAAAACAATTCTGAGAAACGAGGTGTTGACGCAGGTGAAAATGAAAATTATGGCCGTAGGGCCTTTGGAAGAAAATTGCTATATTGTCTATAACGAAACAAGCCGTGAAGCGTTTTTGGTTGACCCGGGTGCGGAAGCAGAGCGCATCATCGACTTTCTGGATAAAGAAGGCTTAACGCCAAAAGCCATTGTGAACACCCATGGTCATTGGGACCACATTGGCGCCGTGCCAGCGTTAAAAGCACGCTACAATATTCCTTTCTATCTTCATGCCGCAGATGATGAATGGCTTAAGCCACCGCTCTGCGACCTTTTTGGCAAGAGCGAAACGGCAGGGCTTACCGCAGACTACGCTCTTTCTGATGGCGATGTGCTCACGCTCGCCGGTCAGCGTGTGCAGGTGTTGCACACACCGGGGCACACCAAAGGCGGCTGCGTGCTCTGGCTGGCAGAAATGAACGTGGCATTTACCGGTGACACCCTCTTTAAGGGCACCGTTGGCCGCACCGATTTTCCGAGCGGCAGTTACGATGAGATTCTCGCCAGCGTGCAGCAAAAACTGGCGCCGCTTGATGATGCGTGTGTCGTTTTTCCTGGTCACGGCCCAAAGAGCACCATGGCATGGGAGCGGGCGCATAATCCCTATATGCGTTACCAAGCCTAGTGTTGACAAAGCCCGTGCCCTTCGCTACAATTTTTTATAGTTCTAAGTGAGTAAGAGGTTCGTTGCCTGGCAACGAACTTTTCACTGTATAAACGGAGGCCAGAATATGTTAACAACCAAACCGAGAGGCACCAACGATTTTCTGCCAGGTGAGGTAGAAAAGTGGCAGTATCTCGAGAAGCTGATTCGCGAGCAATTTGCGAATTACCACTATAAAGAAATTCGCACCCCGATTTTTGAACACACCGAACTGTTTCTACGCAGTGTTGGTGAAACATCGGACATTGTTTCCAAAGAAATGTACTCCTTTGAGGATAAAGGCTTGCGCCATGTCACTCTGCGCCCAGAAGGCACCGCTGGTGTGGTGCGTGCTTTTGTAGAGAACAAGCTGTTTGCCCAGTCGCTGCCGGCAAAGCTCTACTACATTGGGCCAATGTTTCGCTACGACCAGCCACAGGCAGGGCGTTACCGCCAGTTCCATCAGCTGGGCTGCGAAGTGCTCGGCAGCGCCGAACCCATCGTTGATGCCGAAGTCATCACCTTTGCTGTGGATCTTTTCAGCAAACTGGGCTTGCAAAGCCTGAGCGTGCTCATTAACACCGTTGGCTGCGATCACTGCCGCCCACGCTATCAGCAGGCGCTGAAAGATTATTTCAGCCAGTACAA
The DNA here is from genome assembly GCA_963558655.1 of uncultured Peptococcaceae bacterium. GTDB lineage: Bacteria > Bacillota > Peptococcia > Peptococcales > Peptococcaceae > UMGS1590. The sequence continues at coordinate 2,874 of CAUWHJ010000010.1, read as the reverse complement.
AGACCAGCTTTGCCCAACTTGTCTGGAGCGCTTGGGAAAAAATCCACTGCGCCTTTTAGACTGCAAAGAAGAAGGCTGCAAGGCGGTTGCTGCTGGTGCGCCAACCACCCTCGACTATGCTTGCGATGACTGCAAGAGCCATTTTGAAAAAGTGTGCGCTTATCTTGAAAGCGTTGGCATTCAGTATGAGGTGGACACCACCCTCGTGCGTGGGCTGGATTACTACACCCAGACAGCCTTTGAAGTCATTATGAACAAAGTGGGCAGCCAGCAGAATGCCATTTGCGGCGGCGGCCGTTATAACAAGCTTGTCAGCCAGATTGGCGGCGACGACGTTCCGGGCGTGGGCTTTGCTGCCGGCATGGAGCGTGTGTTCTTAACCGTTGCCGAAGAAGGCATTGAACTGCCTGTGGATACCGCCATCGACGTGTATGTAGCGCCGCTTGGCGATGCCGCCAAAGAAGTGTGCTTCAAGCTCACCCATGCACTGCGCCAGAAAGGGCTTAAGGTGGAAACCGACTACCTTTCTAAAAGCATGAAAGCGCAAATGAAAGCAGCCGACAAAAACCACGCCCGCTATACCATCATTGTTGGTGACGACGAACTCGCCCAGGGCGTTTGTGTGGTGCGCGACATGGCACAAAGCACGCAGGAAAATGTAGCACTAGATAACGTTTTAGATTTTATAAAGTGAGGCCAGAATATGTTACCGTTAAAGAGAACCCATTATTGCACCCAGCTCTCGCTTGACAATGTTGACCAAGAAGTTATTGTCACCGGTTGGGTCCAGAAGCGCCGCGACCATGGTGGCGTCATCTTCATCGACTTGCGTGATCGCAGCGGCATTGTGCAGGTGACTGTCAACCCAGAACTGTGCGACGCCGATGTTTTCGCCCGCGCTGAACACGTTCGCAGCGAATACGTTCTTGGTGTGCGCGGCACCGTGCGCCCTCGTCCGGAAGGCATGGAAAACGACAAGCTCGCTACCGGCCAGATTGATGTTATTGCCACCGAACTCATCATCTACAATGCAGCCAAAACACCACCATATGCACTGGTTGACGATACCGATGTGGACGAAAACATTCGCCTGAAATACCGTTATCTCGACCTGCGCCGCCCAATCATGCAGAAGAATCTGCAAATGCGCCATCAGGTGTTAAAGAGTGTGCGTGATTATCTGGACGAACGCGGCTTCTGGGAAATCGAAACCCCAATCCTCATGCGTAGCACCCCAGAAGGCGCACGCGACTTCCTCGTGCCTAGCCGTCTCAACGCCGGCGATTTCTATGCTCTGCCACAGTCTCCACAGCAATATAAGCAGCTGCTTATGGTCAGCGGCATGGAAAAATATTTCCAGGTTGCCCGCTGCTTCCGCGATGAAGACCTGCGTGCCGACCGCCAGCCAGAATTTACCCAGCTCGACTTGGAAATGAGCTTTGTCGATGAAGAAGAAGTCATGGAACTCACCGAACAAATGGTAGCTCATGCCTTCAAAGAAGTGCTCGGTGTGGACATTCCGCTGCCACTGCCACGCATGACCTGGGCAGAAGCTATGAGCCGCTATGGTTCCGACAAGCCGGATACGCGTTTCGGCCTTGAACTCATCGAACTTTCCGATGTTGTACGCGGTGGCTGCGGATTCAAAGTGTTCGACCAGGCACTGGAAAACGGCGGCACCGTGAAAGCACTCAACGCTAAAGGCATGGCCGACCTTAGCCGTCGTGAGCTAGATGCCCTTGGCAAATATGTTGCCATCTATGGTGCCAAAGGTTTGGCTTATTTTGTCATGCAGCCAGATGGCAGCATTAAATCGCCAATCACCAAATTCCTCACCGATGACATGGTGAAACGCATCTGCGAAGCCACCAACGCCGAAGTGGGCGACGTCATCTTCTTTGGCGCCGACAGCTTCAAGATTGTCAACGACAGTCTTGGGCATTTGCGTTTGGAACTGGCGCGCAAACGTAACCTCATTGATGAAAACAAATTTAACCTGCTTTGGGTGACTGAATTCCCACTCTTTGAATGGAGCGACGAAGAAAAACGCTACACCGCTATGCACCATCCATTCACCGCGCCAATCGAAGAAGACCTGGAAAAATATCCAGACCAGCTTGATAAAATCCGTTCCCGCGCTTACGATATCGTTCTGAACGGTGTTGAACTTGGCGGCGGCAGTATTCGTATTCATGACCGCAAGTTGCAGGAAAAAATGTTCGACCTTCTCGGTCTTTCCGAAGAAGTGTACCGCGAACGTTTCAGCATGCTTCTTGATGCCTTCGAATACGGTGCGCCACCACATGGCGGTTTGGCCATTGGTATCGACCGTATGCTCATGCTCATGGCGAAACGCGACACCATTCGCGACGTCATCGCCTTCCCTAAAACGCAAAACGCTGCTGACCTCATGGCCGATGCGCCATCTCCGGTTGACCGCAAGCAGCTGCGTGAACTGCACATCAAAGTGGATGTGAAAGACAAAGAGAAAAAACAAGACGCAGAATAAGCGTTCGTTAAAAAAGCCCCATCCGTCAAAACGGATGGGGCTTTTTTGTGTGCGCTCATAAAAATGATAAAATAGGAAAAATAGTTTAGACAATAACGAAAAGGAGGCTCTCCTCATGACCATTACCCTTACAGAAACCGAATCACTGCAAGCTTATAGAGCGCACCTGCAACAAGAAGAACGCAGCCCTGGCACCATCGCAGCCTATCTGCGCCATGTGCGTGCCTTTGCCCAATGGCTTTCCGGACGCCCCATAGATAAGAACACCGTTTGTGAGTGGCGCACCCATCTTTTAGCGCAAGGTTATGCGCCCGTGAGCATCAACGCCATGCTTGCTGCGCTGCACAGCTATTTTCGCCATCGTG